>NZ_PDKH01000003.1:0-337004 GCF_004116575.1 Arcobacter sp. AHV-9/2010
ATAGACAAGTTATAATTTTACTTATACTTGTTTCTTCATAATATTTTTTTAACATTTCTCATATTCAGTTTATAAAGATTACATTCTTCTTAAACCGTCTAATCATACTTTTAAAGATCTTAATTTTAAACCGTACTGGTCAAATTGGACGGGAATTATAATAGGAAAATTTTACTTTGTCAAGAGGTTTGCGCTTAAATTTTGCTTAAATTTGGAAATTCTTTCTATTTTGTTGAAAAATGCCCATTTATAGGACATTTTTTCTTGTTTTTTTATTGAACTTCTTTTATTGTTGATATATAATCAGCTAAAAGTTCTAACTCTTGTTCACTTCTTGCATCTATATGAGCTTTCATTATTGTTTTAAACTCTCCACCATATGTTCCATCTTTATACCCTTTAAAGATAGTTAATAACTCTTCTTTTGAATAATCATTAATTAGTTTAGATACACCTAATGCTTTTGCATCACCTTTTTGACCATGACACGAACTACAAGATTTATATAAAGTTTTACCATCTTTTACTACTACAATTACATCTTCAGATATTGTTTCTTCTATATTTTCATCAACAAACTCCTCTTGAGCAACAACCTCTTCTTTTACTACTACTTCTTTAACATCTTTTTTATCTTCACTTGAACAAGCTACAAATAAAAACATTGACACAAAAGTTAAAATAAACAGTCTCATACTAAACTCCTTTTTTAATTTATATAGGTAAAAATAAAATCATCTTTATAATCTATCTTTACAACTCCACCTTTTTTTAACTTCCCAAATAAAATCTCATCTGTCAATGGATTTTTTATTTTATCTGATATTACTCTATTTAGAGGTCTTGCACCCATAGCTTTATCATAACCCAAATTTGCCAACTCATCTTTTGCTTTTTTACTAATCTCTATTTTTATTTTTTTACTATCTAACTGTTTTTCTAAATCTTCAATAAACTTACCAACAACTTTTGAGACAATATCTAAACTTAGGCTATCAAAACTTACAACTGCATCAAGTCTATTTCTAAACTCTGGTGCAAAAAATTTGTTTATAGCTTTTCCTTCATTTAGTTTTTCATTTTTCGCAAATCCCATAACATTTGCTTCAGCAACTCCTAGATTTGAAGTCATTATTAATATAACATTTTGAAAATCAGCTTTATTTCCACTATTATCTGTTAGTTCGGCATTATCCATAACTTGAAGCAAAATTGACATTAAATCTGGATGAGCTTTTTCTATCTCATCAAGTAGTAAAACCGTATGCGGATGTTTTCTTATGCTTTCAGTTAAAAGTCCACCTTGTTCAAATCCAACATATCCAGCAGGAGCTCCAATAAGTCTTGATACGGCATGAGCTTCCATATATTCACTCATATCAAATCTTTCAAAATGAATTCCCATTTGAAGCGATAATTCGCGTGCTACTTCTGTTTTCCCAACTCCTGTTGGTCCTGTAAATAAAAAACTTCCAATTGGTTTTTTATCAACTCCTAATCCTGCTTTATTTCTTTTTATTGCTTGAACTATTGATACTATTGCTTTATCTTGTCCAAAAACTCTTTTTTGCATATTTTTTTCTAGATTCTTTAATAGTGTCAAATCTGATTTTGTTGCACTTCTTGAAGGAATATGAGCCATTTTTGAAACTACATCTTCAACATCTTTTGAAGTTATTGTTATATTTAAATCACTTTTTGTTTTTAATGTTTTTGATAGTTCAATCTTTTTGCTAGCACCTACTTCATCTATTACATCTATTGCACAATCTGGTAAAAATCTATCTTGAATATATTTTTTACTAAGTTCAACTGCACTTATAATTGCACTTTTTGAATATTTTACTTTATGAAACTCTTCATATTTAGATTTCAAACCTTCTATAATTGTAATTGAGTCTTCAATACTAGGTTCGTTTATATCAACTTTTGCAAATCTTCTAATCAAAGCCTTATCTTTTGCAAAATCATTTCTATACTCTGCAAATGTAGTTGCTCCTATACATCTTAATTTTCCATTTGCTAAAAGTGGTTTTAAAATATTTGAAGCATCCATGGCACTCCCACCAACACTTCCAGCACCAACAATTGTATGAATCTCATCTATAAATAAAATTGCATTTGGTATTTTGCTTATCTCTTTTAGAAGAGATTTTAGTTTTTTTTCAAAATCTCCTCTATATTTTGTTCCAGCTAACATTGAACCCATATCTAGTGAAAAAACTTTTGCATCTTCTAAAAATGGTGGAACTTCACCTGAAGCAATTTTTAAAGCTAAGCCTTCTGCAATTGCTGTTTTTCCAACTCCTGGTTCTCCCACTAAAAGTGGATTGTTTTTCTTTCTTCTTCCTAAAATCTCAATTACTCTTTGTAACTCTTTATCTCTTCCAATTACTGGATCAATTTGATTTTTTTTAGCAATTGCTACAAGTTCACTTGAGTTTTGATCAAGCACTTTATCATTTTGTTCATCTCTATTTTCAACACCTGTATCATCTTTATGAGAAATCTCTTCAAGAATATCAACTCTTTGAATTCCAAGTTTTTTTAATAAATATGTAGCATAAGCATTTTCATCTTTTAAAATTGCCACAAACATATCTTCAACATTTGCTTTTACTTTTCCACTACTTTGAGTATGAGCAACCATATATTCAATAGTTGAAGACAAAGCCAAAGTCTCAATTGGTTCATCAATAATATTTTCAGGTAACTTTGGTGTTGTCTCATCTATAAATTTTTTTAAATCTTCAAATAGTTTTATACTATCTACATTTAAATCTTCAAATAAATCTTTTATTGTTTGACTATTTATTAACATTAAAAAAATATGCTCTAAAGTTAGGTACTCATGTCTATTTATTTTTGCATAGTTTATAGATTTTGCAAAAATCTCTCTTAACTCTTTACTTATCATTTTACTCTTCTTCCATAATAGCTTTTAGAGGAAAGCCCTTCTCTCTTGCCATAGTTTTTACCTGAGCTACTTTTGTAGTAGCTATTTCAAAACTATAAACTCCACAAAGTCCTTTCCCATTGTTGTGAATATTTAACATTATAGTTTCAGCCTCACTATTTGTTTTTCTAAATACTTTTACTAAAACATCAATTACAAAATCCATTGTTGAATAGTCATCATTTAATAAAAAAACATTGTACTTCTTTGGCTCTTCTACTTCTAAATCTTCATTTAACTCTATTTCAATCTCATTACTCACATTAAACCCTTATTATTTTTACTATGTTAAAATCTTTTTTTCAAAAGATACAAATTATAACAAAAAAGAGATTATTATGAAAATTGATCCAAAAGATTATATAAACAAAGCTATTTTTATAACTGCAACTAACACAGATGTTGGTAAAACTTATGCGTGTGAAAAGTTTTTAAACTTTTTTGCAAATGCTAATTTAAGAGTTGGTTACTTTAAACCTATTGAAACAGGTGTACAAAATAGTGCTCCACTTGATGGAAATAAAATGTTAAATTTAGCAAAAAAACTAAACAAAGATTTTGAACATATATCTATAAATGATTGTGTACCATATCAATTTACTCTTCCCTCATCACCTTATGTTGCAAAAGAGAACTCAAAAATAGATATAGAGCTTTTAAAAAAGACAAAAGAGTATTTGCAAAAATTTTGTGATGTTTTGATAATTGAAGGAGCTGGTGGTTTGATGGTTCCTATAGAAAAAGATTTTTTTATGATTGATTTAATAAAAGAGTTTAATACAAAAGCTTTTTTAATAACTCCATCAAAATTAGGATCTATAAATGACACCCTACTTTCAATTGAAGCTTTAAAAAATAGAGATATAGATTTTGATTTTTTTATAAATTTGTATTTAGATATAGATAGTTTTGATAAAGTCTCAAAACCATTTTTAGAAGACTATTTTAAAGAGTTGAAGTTTTTGCAAGATTTATAAAATATAGAGTTTAAAGCTCTATATCTTAATTTATTTGCAGATAGATTTGCTATTATTTTTTATCATTTAGTTCTTCAAATACCTTTTTAAGCTCAGTTGCATTCTCCTCAGCTTTTTTTATTGCTTCTTCAATAGCAAATCCTTGAATAATTATTTTATATAAATTTGGTTTATTTTTTCTCCAATTTCTTAAAGTTTTAACATCTATGTTAAAAAAAGCTTTTATACTTATATTTATTGGGGGAGTTTTTTATTTTTTTGGAGCAGTTACTGTTCAATATAAATTATTTCCATTTAGTGAAATAGTTAAAATAAGAAATTATTTTAAAGAGAATACAAATCTTATAAATTATAGCCCTTATTATTTAAGTAAAGTTTCACAATTTAATGAGCTAAAAGATAGTGAAAAATTTTCTATTGTTATGATAGGTGATTCAATCACAGATGGTGTATCAAATTGGAATGAATTATTACAAAATTGTGAAGTACAAAATCGAGGAATTAGTGGAGATATTTCAAAAGGAGTTTTAGATAGATTGTACACTGTTAATAAATCTATTAAAAAAGCATTTGTTATGATAGGAATAAATGATATATATATAGTTACGAAACAACTGATGAAATTTATGAAAATTATTTGAAAATTATAGATAATTTAGAAAAAAAGGGTATAAAAGTTTATATTCAATCAGTTTTATATGTAGAAAAAAACTATTTAAAATCTAAGTATGCAAATGAAGAAGTATTTAAATTGAATAATAAACTGAAAAAATTAGCTAAACATAAGGAATTAACTTTTATTGATTTAAATTCTGTATTGGCTCCTAACAACTATTTAGAAATCATATATACAGATGATGGAATACATTTAAATCCTAAAGCACATATTTTATGGGCAAATGAAATTAAAAAATATATCTTAGATTAAGTTATTTTGAGACCGTTAAATATTCAGTGTCAAAATAATTTTGATAGGAGAAATCCTATCAAAATTTTAAGTTCACTATCTAATCTGAAGGTGTGTTAAAAGAACTATAATTTTATAGTTCTTTTGTTTTTCTCCAAAGCTCGAAAATATCTTAAATATCCCTCATTAATCTATATCTTCCACTATTCTGTCCTTATTGCAAAATATTCACTATTAAGTTTATAATAGTATCTTTTTGTTTTGGATCACTTTTTGCAGTCATAAGTGACAATGCAACCAAGGCATTATCGTTTATTTTAAGTTCTCCATTTGATTTATATAACATATTATTTTTACTCAAAAAGAGAATAAACATAAAAGCACCTATTCTTTTATTTCCATCATTAAAAGGGTGTCCTTTTATAATATAATAAAGCAAATTAGCAGCCTTTTCTTCAACACTTTCTAGTAAATCAACCCCACCAAAAGTTTGATAAATATTTCTTAAAATTCCTTCAAACTCTCCTGCTTTTTCTCTACCAAAAAGCTCTGTTGCTTCACCTTTTTTGATTAATTCATCTTTTAGTTGTGCTATATAATTTTTTGCTTCATCGCTATCTAGTATAAACTTTGCTTTTTGTGGAATAAAATCTATTTTTAAAGAGTCTTCATCATATCCTTGTAAAAGTGTCCAAGTTCTTGAGTAGTTTAGTATCACATCAAGTAAACCTTTTGCCTCATTTAGCTCTATTTGTGCATTTGAAATAGTATCTTTTAATAAAGATATTGTTTCATTTAACTCTTTTAATCCTTTTTGTTGCAATCTTTTATTATTTATAGAATATCCATTTATAATATAATCTTTTAAAATTTTTGTTGCCCAAACTCTAAAACTTGTAGCTCTTTTTGAGTTTACACGATAACCCAAAGAGATAATCATATCAAGGTTATAATAATCTATCTCTCTTGTAACCTCTCTACCTCCCTCTTTTTGAACTGTTGCATTTTTTGCAACAGTTAAATTTTTATCAAGTTCTTCTTCTTTAAAAATATTTTTTATATGTCTTGAAATAACTGATTTATCCCTATCAAAAAGAACTTCTAACTGTTTTTGATTAAGCCACAAGGTATCATTTTCAAGTGAAACATCTAGCTTTATCTCACCATTTGCATCTTCATAAATTACAATCTTAGTTTCCATAATTTCAATATCTTTATTTAAAAACATTTTTTTAATCTCTCTTGTGCATTTTAATATTTCCAAACATTCTACCAAAGAGTTTATTATTTTCATAAAACCTCAATTATTATAATAAGCTTAAAAATATTTCGTATTTTAAAAGATATAAATTGATTTCATTTTAAATTGTGTATAACTTCACTATTGATTTTTATGTATAATAAAATTTCATTCATAAAAATAAAAAAGAAATTTCAAAGAAAGGTTGAACACATGATGACTTCTGCAATAGATTTATCTAAATTAACAGCAAAAGATGATTTGACTCCAGTTCTTGGAGGTTATTGGCCAGGGATTCAAATCTACTATCCACCAATAAAATATAATCCACTAGATGGTTCTTATGAGAGTATGGAACAAGCTAAGCTTAGACTTCAAAAACACGCTTACAATACAAGAGCTCATACAGTTTTATTTGACTTAGAGGATGGTTGTAGACAAAAAGCTATGAGTAGAGAGCTTTTAATTCAAGAGTTACCAAAATTTCCACAAAGAGAATTTCAAATAGCTATTAGAATAAATCCATTTAGAACTGAAGAGTATGAAGAGGATTTAAAAATGCTTAAACAAATTCATCAATATGTTGATGTGATTGTATTGGCAAAAGCTGGAGAAGTTTATGGAAGTGCTGAAATTAGAGATTTATCTTCTTGGCTAATCTCTATTGGAAGCAATCTTACAATTCAACCAATTGTTGAGCACCCAAAATCTTTAAGAATTGCTGATAGATTAATGGAGTACTCAACTGTAAAACATATAGTATTTGGAATTCACGATTTTTCAAAAGCTATGGCATATAAAATCACTCCAAAAGGTTGGATTGATGAGCTTGAAACATATTTTGATATGCTAACTTTAGAAGCTAGAATAAAAGGTAAAGGTGTAATTGGTGGAGTTGAAGTATTGTTAACTCCTCACTCACTACCAAGCAACTGTGTTGAGAAAAAAGATATTAGAAGATGGCTAGATTTACATGGTGATGAAGCTAGTAAATATGTTTATTCACATGCTTTAAGAGAGAGCTCTATGGGATTAACTGGTAAACAAGTTATTACTCCAAACCATATAAATATATGTAAAGTTGCATTTACTCCAAGTCCAAATGAGATTGCAAAAGATGTCTCTATTTTAAAAGCTGCTATTGAAGCAGATGCACTTTTAAGTGGTGCTATTAGATATGAAGGTGAGATGCTAGATCCTCCAATGTTTGGTAAATCTTTACAAAATATTTTAAGAGCTTATGCACTAAATAGCCTTTCAAAAGAGGATAAACTATTTGCACTTTCTGTGTTAAATAGAATGCCTTTAAATACATTTAAAGAAAACTGGCCATACGGTCAACTGTAATTCAAGGAGATTAAAATGAGTCAAACAGTTAAAATAGATATACCTGAATTTTTAAATATTGGTGTTGCGTGTACTTCAGCTTGGTTGGGAAGTGCAAAAGAGAATAATGTTGCAATGATAATTGAAGATGATAAACTTGGAACTGATGAAGTTACTTATAAAGATTTAAGTGTAAAATCGGATCAAGTAGCAAACTTCTTTACACAAAATATTGGATTAAAACCAAGAGATAGAGTTTTAGTTTGTCTTAAAAACTCTTTAGCATATCCAATATCTTTCTTTGGTGTTATGAAAGGTGGAATGATTGCAGTTCCAACTTCAACTTTGTTAAGTGGTAGTGAGGTTAAATACTTAGCTGAAGATTCTCAAGCAAAAGCTATAGTTTTATCAGCTTCTATGTATGAAAATCTAGTACCTTATTTAGAAAATCTTGACAACTTAAAAACAATAGTTGTTGCTGGAGTTGATAGTGTTGATGATTTCAAAAAACCAAAAGATATAAATGTTTATGCATTAAGTAAAATTTTTCAAGAGTGTGATAAAACAGCAAATCACTATAACTCAAGATCAGGAGAACCTGCATATTTAGTTTATACATCTGGAACAACTGGTTATCCAAAAGGGGTACTTCACTCTCACAGATCACTTGTTGGAAGAAAACCAGCAACTGATTATTGGTTTGATTTTAAAGAAAATGATAGAATCATGCACTCTGGAAAATTCAACTGGACATATGTTTTAGGTTCTGCACTTATGGATCCACTTTATAATGGTCATACAGTTATTGCTTATGAGGGCGCAAATGATGCATCAACATGGATTAATCTAATCAAAAAACACAACTGTACAATTTTTATTGGTGTTCCAACAATTTATAGACAAATTATTCAAAAAACAGATTTTAAACTTGATGATTGTCCAAGCTTAAGATACTGTATGAGTGCTGGAGAGCATTTAAGTGATGAGATGCTTGGACTTTGGAGAGAGAGATTTAAACAAGATATTTATGAAGCAATTGGTATGAGTGAGTGTTCATATTATATTTCACACTCTAAATATAATCCAATAAGACCAGGAAGTGCAGGATTCCCACAACCAGGACATATTGTAAAACTTCTAAATCCTGAAACTTTAGAAGAAGTTGGAGTTGAAGAAGAGGGAATGATTTGTATTGGCGAAGATGATCCAGGTCTGTTTTTAGAGTATTGGCAACTTGAAGAAGAGACATTAAAATCAAGACACGATGGTTACTTCTTTACAGGAGATTATGCAAGAAAAGACAAAGATGGATATATCTGGTTTATTGGAAGAAAAGATGATATTATAAACACTTTTGGATTTAGAGTAAGTCCACATGAGATTGAAAGAGTTGTAAAAACTCACGCTGATGTTGCTGATTGTGTTGCTTTTGGTCTTGATATTGAAAAAGATAAAACTCTTGTTGCTATTGCTGTTGTTGGACACTCAACTATAAGTAAAGAGAAAGAGAAAGAGATTTTAAAATTTGCTCAAAATAATCTTGCAAAATATAAAGCTCCTAAAGAGATTTTTATATTGTCTGATTATCCAAGAACAAAAAATGGAAAGGTTTTAAGAAAACAATTAGTAAAAGATCTACACGAACAATATTTCGCAATAACAAAAGGTGAAGAGATAGTTGAGTATAAAGCTAGAAGATCTATGCTACTAGTGCCTTCATACAATAAACACAATGTTGAAAAAGCAAAAACTGTTTTAGCAGATTCTGTTATTTTTGATTTTGAAGCTATTTTATCTGAACAAAGAGAAACTGGAAGATCTGTTGTAAAAGAGGTTTATAAAGAACAAGGTCCTAAATTTGGAGATAGTGAGAGAGTTATTAGAGTAAACAATCTTGGAAGTGAAGATTTAAAAAAAGATTTAGCTTTAGCAAAAGAGATTGAACTTGATGCAATACTATTTTCAAAAATTGATACAAAAGAGGATGTTTTAGAGGCTGTTAAGTTAATAGAAGAGGTGAATCCAAATTTAACTCTTATGATTATGATTGAAACTCCACTTGCAGTGCTAAATATTCATGAAATTTGTGCAGCAAGTCCTAGAGTTGAAGTTGTTGTAGTTGGTTCAAATAAACTAGCAAATAGACTTCAAATAGATATAAAAAGAGGTTCAAAAGCTATTGTTACATATTTAGCTCAAATTGCACTTGCAGCAAAAGCTTATGGAAAAATAGTAATAGATGGTCCACACTTTGATGTTATGGATGAGTTTGCTTGTGAAGATTCAACAAAAGATGCATTTAATCTTGGATTTGATGGAAAATCACTTGTACATCCAGTTCAAATTGAGTATATTAACGACATCTTCACTCCAAAACAAAGTGAAGTTGCAGATTATGAAGAGATGATTAAAAAGTATGAAGAGGCAAATAAACAAGGTAAAGAGGTAATCTTACATAACAATAGATTAGTTGACTCTTCAAAAATAACTTGGGCTAGAAAAATGATTAAACTTTATGAGACTTATAAAGCTTTAGGTCAAAATCTATTTGGAAAATAAGGAGATAAATTTGTCAAAAATTAGTAACAAAATAAACTTTGGTAACTATTTTGAAGATTTTAGCATTGGTCAAAAAATCATTCATCCACTACCTAGAACTATAAGTGAAGGTGATGTATCTTTATACATCGCTTTTACAGGTTCTAGATTTGCACTACACTCTTCTGATGTAGTAGCACAAGAGATGGGTTATTCAAAAAGACCTATCGATGATATTTTAATGTTTCATTTGACATTTGGAAAATCTGTTCAAGATATATCTTTAAATGCAATTGCAAATTTAGGTTATGCTGAGATATCTTTTCCAAATCCAGTTTACATTAAAGATACAGTTAGTATGACTTCAACTGTAATTGGATTAAAAGAGAACTCAAATGGAAAAAGTGGAGTTGTTTATGTTCACTCTATTGGAGTAAATCAAGATGGAAATGAAGTTCTAAACTTCAAAAGATGGGTAATGGTTCATAAAAAAGACCATAATACAAAAAGTGAAATAAATGAAGTTCCAACTTTCGCTAGTGCAACTCCAATTTTAGAGACTATTAATATTCCAACAATTAAATGTGTTGATGTCAACGCAACTGGTGGAGAGTATTTCTTTGAAGATTATGAAGTTGGTGAAAGACTTAATCATCCTGAAGGAATAACTATTGATAATAGTGACCATACTCTTGCAACAAAGTTATATCAAAACAATGCAAAAGTACATTTCAACGACCATATGATGAAAAGTACACCAATGGGTCAAAGACTTATGTATGGTGGAATTGTTATCTCAATGGCAAGAGCAATCTCATTTAATGGGCTACAAAATGCCCAATGGGTATATGCAATAAATAGTGGAAGCCACTGTAATCCAACATATGCAACAGATACAATCTATGCTTACACAGAAATTTTGGAAAAAATTGATCATAAAAGAGATGATATTGGACTTTTAAGATTAAGAACAATTGCTCTTAAAAACCAAAATCCAAAAGAGATTGAAAATGCAAAAGGTGAAGATGGAAAATATCTTCCAAATGTAGTTTTAGATTTAGATTACACAGTTGTAATCCCTAAAAAATCAACAAAAAAATAAAAAATCAAATTTAATAAAAAGGAAAAAATATGACACACCCAAAAGAAGCTTTATTTGAATCTGGTAAATCTTTACCAATTATTCCAACTTGTGAACACTTTGCAGGAAGCGAAAAGCTAATCCTAAAAGGTTTTGAAATGCAAAAAAAACTTGGACCTGTTTTTGATATTACTTGCGATTGTGAAGATGGTGCAGAGACTGGAAAAGAAGTTGAACACGCTCAAATGATTGTTAGAGTTGTAAACTCTGATGCAAACCCTTATGGTATGGCAGGAACAAGAATTCATGACCATTCACATCCAGATTGGAGACAAGATGTTGATATTTTAGTACCTGGTGCTGGTGAAAAATTAGCATATATTACTTTACCAAAATCAACTTGTTATGAAGATGCAAAGACTCAAATTGAGTATATTCAAGCTGTTGCAAAAAAAGCTGGAATTAAAAGAGAGATTCCAATTCATATTCTAATTGAGACTCATGGAGCTTTACAAGATGTTGAAAAAATTGCAACTTTACCATGGTTACAAGTTTTAGATTTTGGTCTAATGGATTTTGTAAGTGGATATCAAGGAGCAATTCCAGCAATTAATATGAGAAGTCCAGGTCAATTTGATCACAGATTAATTGGAGCTGCAAAAGCAAGAGTTGCACAAGCTGCTATTCAAAACTGCGTAATTCCTTGTCATAATGTTACTTTAGATTTAAAAAATCCATACCAAACATACAAAGATGCAGAAAGAGCTAGAAATGAGTTTGGATTTATGAGAATGTGGTCAATTTACCCAACACAAGTTCAAGCTATTGTTGATGCAATGAAACCTGATTTTACAGAGCTTGAAGCTGCACAAAATATTTTAATTAAAGCTCAAGATGCTGAGTGGGGACCAATTCAATATGATGGTGAGTTACACGATAGAGCAACTTATAGATACTTCTGGGAGTTAGTTCAAAGAGCTAAATTCTCTGGTGTTAAATTAATGGAAGAAGCAGAAAAAAGATTTTTTGCTTAATTTGAAATGATATAAAAAGCTACTCTTTTTTAAGGGTAGCTTTTTTTAATTCCAAAATTATACACTTTTCTCTTTTTTTTAAAAAAAATCTTTTAAAAAAGGGAAGTTTATAAACTGCATTGATATAATTATCAAATTTCTAAAATAAAAAGGAAAATTTATGAGCAAAAAAATAACAGAACAAGATATTATAGATTCAGTTGCATCGGCATGTCAATTTATATCTTTTTACCATCCAGAAGATTTTGTAAAAGGTATGGTTGAAGCTTATGAAAAAGAGCAAAGTGACTCTGCAAAAAATGCAATTGGTCAAATTCTAATCAACTCAAAAATGTGTGCGATGGGACACAGACCTCTATGTCAAGATACAGGAAGTGTTAATATTTTTGTGAAAGTTGGTTTAAAAGCCAATTTAGATATTACAAAAAATTTAGAAGATTTATTAAATGAAGGTGTTGCAAAAGGTTATACAGACCCCGATAATACTTTAAGATTTTCAGTTGTAAGTGATCCAGCTGGAAAAAGAACAAATACAAAAAACAATACTCCAGCTGTAATTCATGTAAGCGTTGATAACTCTGATAAACTTGATATAACAGTTGCAGCAAAAGGTGGAGGAAGTGAAAATAAATCTAAATTTGCTGTTTTAAATCCAAGTGATAGTATTTATGATTGGGTTATGGCAAATGTAAAAGATATGGGAGCTGGATGGTGTCCTCCTGGTATTTTAGGAATTGGAATTGGTGGAAATCCTGAAAAAGCAATGTTGTTAGCAAAAGAGTCTTTAATGGGTCATGTTGATATTCATGAATTAAAGCAGCGAGGAGCTCAAACTCCACTTGAAGAGTTAAGACTTAAACTTTATGAAGATATCAATAAACTAGGAATTGGAGCTCAAGGTCTTGGTGGATTAACAACTGTTTTAGATGTTAAAATTTTAGATTATCCATGTCACGCTGCATCACTACCTGTTGCTATGATTCCTAACTGTGCAGCAACAAGACACATTCACTTTGAATTAGATGGAAATGGTCCTGCTAAATTTGAAAAACCCTCTTTAGATCTTTGGCCAGATGTAAAACTTCCAATGGATACTATTAAAAGAGTAAATATTGAAGATTTAACAAAAGAGAACTTATCTCAATTTAAATCTGGAGATACTCTACTACTATCTGGAAAAATTTTAACAGCACGAGATGCTGCTCATAAAAAAATAGTTGAGTACAAAAATGCAGGAATTCCTCTTCCAAATGGTGTTGATTTAAAGAATAGATTCATCTATTATGTTGGACCAGTTGATCCAGTAAGAGATGAAGTTGTAGGACCTGCAGGACCAACAACATCTACAAGAATGGATAAATTTACAAAAGATATGATGGAAATTGGAATTATGGGAATGATTGGAAAAGGTGAGAGAAAACAACCAACAATCGATTTAATAAAAGAGTACAAATCTATCTATCTAATCGCAACTGGAGGAGCTGCTTATTTAATTGCTCAATCAATCAAAGGTGCAAAAACTTTAGCATTTGAAGAGCTTGGAATGGAAGCTATTTATGAGTTTGAGGTAAAAGATATGCCTGTAACTGTTGCAGTTGATACAGAAGGTAACTCTATTCATACAACAGGACCTGCTAAATGGAGAACTATTAATAAATAGTTTCTGTTATACAAAGAGCCTTAAATTACTAAGAGCTCTTTGTAAATTTTTATCTTAAATTTTACTTAAATTAACAAATTATATTTCGTTTTTGACTTTTAAAACACTTTTTTTCGATACTATTGCACTTCAAAATATTTTAGGATTTTATAATTATGGATTTATTAGAAGATTTAAAAGATTACTTAGGTTTTGCAGTTGCTGGAAACTTTGCAAACCACTTGGGTGAAGCTGGAGAAGCTGATGAGTTTTCTGTTATAAAAACAACAGAAAAAGATGCTCCAAAAGGGATGTTTCCTTTTTATATAAAAGGTCATGATAGTTTTTTAGGAACTTATCCTATTTGCGATGAAGTTGTCTTAACTCATGGAAGAGAAGATGATAAACTGCAAGTTGAGGCTGAAGTTGCCCTTATTTGTGATTTTGTATATGAAAATGAAAAGGTCGTTGATATTGTTCCTAAATATTTTAGTGCTTTTAATGATTGCTCATTAAGATTTCAAGATGGAAGCAAACTTAGCACTAAAAAAAATTGGGGAGAGAAGACTAAAGGGATATCTCAAGATATAATTCCTATTGATAACTTCACAGAAAAAGGAATTTTAAGCAAATATCACATCTCTTCTTTTATAAAAAGAGATGGAATTGTATATGATTATGGAACAACTAGTTCAGTAAAATCATATAGTTACTTTTTTGAGAAATTAAAAAATTGGATGATTGATATTTTAAATACTCAAGAGGATTGTGGACCACTTGAAGAGCTTACACAGTTTATGAAATTTGCTGCAAAAGATGCAAAAGGTATTGTAATAGCAGCAGGTGCTACAGCTTATACAGATTTTGGTAAAAAGAACTTTTTGAAAAAAGGTGATGAGATATTTGTATATGTTTATAACGCACACGCACACAGTTTTCAAGATATTATGAATGATATGTGTGGAATGGATACATACCTTGGACAGTGCTCAAAGCTTCATCAAGTAGTAAAATAGATAAAAGTGTTAAACCACTTTTATCTAAAATTTATACTCAATACTTGCTAAATATTTATCATAACCATTATATTCGCTATTTTGTGAATCTGCTTTTACTTTTACATAAGCAAGTCCTAAAGCCAACTCTTCACTAAAGTTATATTCAAAAATTAAATTTAACTCTCTTTCGTCCATTCCAGATACCTCAGAATCATATCTTGTGTATCCATATAGTGCTGTAAAATCAAATCTCTCTTCAATATTTGCATTAATAGAGGCATAAATAGTTCTTGCATCTTTTGAGTAGTTTTGATTTCCATCTTTAAATGGAGAAATAGTGTCACCATATGTTGTCATAATATCAGCTCCACCTTTATCACTTGTAACTATAGCTCCACCAGTTAATTTAAAAATATCAGCTTTTCCAAAAACTTCTGCATGAGCAATATATCCATTATCATCACCAGAGAAATTTCTATACTTACTTGTAAGATTACTTCTTGCATACTCAAGATTTGCTCCACCAAATTCATGCTCATAAGCTACTTTTAAACCATAAAATTTAACAGCATCTGGAATTTGATAAAAGTATGGATTAAATACAAAACCTTCAATAACCTCATCTTTAATCTCTATTGCAAATACTCCTTTTTTTGTATAATCCTCTAAAGGTCTATCAAAATGAGAACTTTCATCAATATCAGATGTTGCAGTCTTTTCTGAGTACGCTAATGTAAATAAAACAGCTGGTATCGCATCAATCTCTACTATTGCACCTTGTTGATAATCAGTAAGCCAAGCTAATTCACTCTCATATCTTCCAGCTTTAAAAATAAATCCTTGCTCTAACTCATACTTTAAATATGCTTGAGTTAATAAGCCATTGTTTTTGTATCCATCATGAGCTGGTTGAGCACCATTTTCCCAATCTTTGCTATATTTCTCAGCAATTTTTAAATTTCCTTTCCCCTCAAGCCCAAGACTGAAATTATAAAAATTATCTGTGTTGTATTTTAATTTTAAATGAGCATTTCCAAATGAGTTATCTTTTATTGCACCTTTATTTTGTTGAGTTTGTGCGTATAAAGCCGCACTTCCCTCAAAAAGTCCATTTGTTATAGCATCTGAAACACTATTTGCACTAAGTGTTGTTGTAAGAAGTGTTGCAACCCCCAAAGACATTGCTATTTTTTTCATAAATTTTCTCCTTATGATTTTTTAAGTGCTAACTTTATTATTATTTTTATTAATAATTGCTTACTACACAATTATTATTAAAGCGCTTTTTTGTTATGATTTGCGATTAAATTTAAAAGAATTAAGGAAAATTTATGTCAACTTTTAAGCTCTTTAGTGGAAGTGCAAATCCAGCTTTCGCAAAAAAAGTGGCAGACTATTTAGGAATGAAAGTCTCTGATGCTACTTTAAATAAATTTAGTGATGGTGAAATATCTGTTCAAATTACTCAAAGTGTAAGAGGACAAGATGTTTTTATTATTCAACCAACATGCTCTCCTGCAAATGACAATTTAATGGAACTTTTAATAATGATTGATGCCCTAAAAAGATCAAGTGCAAAATCAATTAGTGCTGTAATACCATACTATGGTTATGCAAGACAAGATAGAAAAGCAGCTCCTAGAGTTCCAATTAGTGCAAAATTAGTTGCTGATTTACTAGAAAAAGCTGGAATTAATAGAGTTGTAACAATAGATTTACACGCTGCTCAAATCCAAGGTTTTTTCAATGTTCCTGCTGATAACCTTTTTGGTTCAATTATGTTTGTAAACTATATAAAAAGTAAAAATTTAAAAAACCCAATTATTGCAAGTCCAGATATAGGTGGGGTTGCAAGAGCTAGACAATATGCTGATAAGTTAGGATATGATTTAGTAATAGTTGATAAAAAAAGAGAGAGAGCAAATGAGTCTCAAGTTATGAATATAATTGGAGATGTAACAGGTAAAGATGTTATTTTAGTAGATGATATGGTTGATACTGCTGGAACGCTTGTAAAAGCTGCTGAAGTTTTAAAACAAAAAGGGGCAACATCTGTAATGGCATGTTGTACTCATGGAGTTTTAAGTGGAAAAGCTTATGAAAATATTGAAAATGGAATTTTAGATGAGCTTGTAATATCTGATACAATTCCAACAAAAGCAGACTCTAAAAAAATTACAGTTTTAACAGCTTCAACAATTATTGGAGAGGCTATTAGAAGAATACATAATAACGAATCTGTAAACTCAATTTTTAATAGTTAATATTTTAGAGTCAATTGACTCTAAAATATCTATTTTATAATCTCATATCCAGCATCAACAATAGCATCTTCTAAAATTTTACTATCTATATCTTTGCTTAGAGTTATTTTTACATTTTTACTTGATAAATCAACCTCAACACTACTAACCTCTTCAATTGCATTTAGAACTTTTTCTACTCTAGCTTTACAGTGTCCACAAGTCATTCCATCTACTTTTAATACTATTTCCATAAATTCATCCTTTATATCTAATTTTAAATTACTATATATTTTTGGTTTAAAAAGTTTTAATCTTAAAGCGTTGAATACTACCATTACACTACTTAAACTCATAGCAGCACCTGCATACATAGGAGTTAATTTCCACCCTAAAGTTGTATAAAAAACTCCTGCAGCTAAAGGAATACCAATTATATTATAAAAAAATGCCCAAAAAAGATTTTGTTTTATATTTTTAATTGTTGCACTACTTAACTGTATAGCTTTTACAACATCTAATAAATCACTTCTTACTAAAATAATATTTGCAGATTCAATTGCAATATCACTTCCAGCACCAATAGCAACTGATACATCGGCTCTAGTTAAAGCTGGTGCATCATTTATTCCATCTCCTACCATTAAAACTTTTTTACCTAAACTTTGAAGCTCTTGTATCTTTTTATCTTTATCTTGCGGTAAAACCTCAGCTATAAAATTTGTAATTCCTAAAGTTTTCGCAACATTTTTGGCTGTTTTTTGATTATCTCCTGTAAGCATAATAACTTCAAGATTCATTCTTTTAAACTCATCTATAGCATCTTTACTTGTATCTTTAATAGCATCAAAAATCTCTATGAGTCCTAAAACTTCACTACTATTTGCTACAAAGATAGTAGTTTTTCCATCTTTTGACAAATTTTCACTAATAGAGAAAAACTCTTTAGACTCAATATTTTTGCTTAAAATAAACTTCTCATTTCCAATATAGTAAAAACTGTTATCAATTTTTGCTTCAACTCCCAAACCATTTGTTGCTTTAAAATCAACAAAATTTAAAGAGTCTATTTTTTTACTCTTAGCAAAATCTACAATAGCTTTTGCTAGTGGATGTTCTGAATTTTTTTCAATAGTGTAAGCAATTTGAATTAAATCATCTTTGTTAATATTTTTATTTGTAAAAATATTTGTTACTGTTGGTTTTGCTTTTGTTATTGTTCCTGTTTTATCTAAAACTATGGTATCTATTTTAGAAGCTAGTTCTAGTGATTGTGCATCTTTTATTAAAATTCCATTTTGAGCACCTTTTCCAGTTGCTACCATAATTGCAGTTGGAGTTGCAAGTCCTAGCGCACAAGGACAAGAGATAATTAAAACAGAAATTGCAATAGAGAGTGAAAACTCAAATGAGTAACCCAAAGAGTACCATGATATAAAAGTTATTATAGAGATTATAATAACTGTTGGTACAAATACTCCACTTATCTTATCAGCTAGTTTTGAAATAGGTGCTTTTGATGAACTAGCCTCTTCTACTAGTTTTATAATTTGAGATAAAAAAGTGTCATCTTTTGTTTTTGTAACCTTAAATTTTATAACTCCATATCTGTTTATACTAGCTCCAAATACACTATCTCCAACTTTTTTTGAGATAGCTTTGCTCTCACCTGTTAGCATAGACTCATCAACTGATGTATTTCCAAAAATAATTACTCCATCTGTAGGGATAATTTGACCAGGTTTTACAATAACTATATCTTCAAGAGCTAAATTCTCAACTAAAACCTCTACCTCTTTATCATCCTTTAAAATAGTTGCTTTTTTTACATTTAAATCTATTAATTTTTTAATTGCTTCAGATGTATTTGATTTTGCTCTTGCTTCAAGATATTTTCCAAATGTAATCAAAGTTAAAACAACAGCAGCACTCTCAAAATAAAGATTCATAGAGTACTCTTTTACAATATCTAAATCATTTACTCCTAAAGCATAAGCAATTTTATATATAGAGAAAACTCCATAAACAATTGCAGCACCTGTTCCAATTGCTACTAAAGAGTCCATATTTGGAGAGCCTTTAAATAGTGTTTTAAACCCTACTTTATAATATTTTTTGTTTATTAAAACTATTGGAAGTGATAATAAAAATTGAGTAAATGAGAATGTTATAGCATTTTGTGTTCCGTGAAAAAATGATAAGAAATACCAATTTAACATATGTCCCATAGAGATATAAAATAGTGGGACTGCAAAAATTAAAGAGATTATTAATCTATTTTTTAACTCTACTATCTCATTTGAAGATATATTTTTATCTTTTTCTTTATTTTTAATATTATCTATTTTTAAAGTTGCTTCATATCCAGCATTTTCAACAGATTTTATAATTTTTTCATCATCCAATAAACTCTCTTCATATTTTACAACCATACTATTATTTAATAAATTGACATTTAACTCAATAACACCTTGAAGTTTTTTAACACTTCTATCAACTGCATTTGAACAAGCAGAGCATGTCATACCTTTAATATCAAATTTTCTAGTTATCATAAAAATCCTTGATAAATTTTGTATTGGATAATAACCAAGTTCCTTTTAAATGCGAATGAAGAGTTTTATCTTTAACAAAAACTTACTACTTTTTAGATATAATCTTGCCACTTTGAAAATAATCTTTTAAAATTATAGGAAAAAAATTGCAAAAAAATATTAGAAACTTTAGTATCATAGCTCATATTGACCACGGTAAATCAACACTTGCTGATAGAATTATTCAAGAGTGTGGAGGAATAAGTGACAGAGAGATGACTTCTCAAGTAATGGACAATATGGATATAGAAAAGGAAAGAGGAATTACAATAAAGGCTCAAAGTGTTAGATTAAACTACACTTTAAATGGTGAAAAATATATTCTAAATCTTATAGATACTCCAGGACATGTCGATTTCTCTTATGAAGTAAGCCGTTCTTTAGCATCATCTGAAGGTGCTTTACTTATTGTTGATTCAACTCAAGGTGTTGAAGCTCAAACAATAGCAAATGTATATATTGCAATGGATAATGACTTAGAACTTCTTCCTGTTGTTAATAAAATAGATCTACCAAGCGCTGATCCAATGAGAGTTTTAGCTGAAGTTGAAGAGGCTATTGGGCTTGATTGTACAGAACACAACCTAATATCTGCAAAAACAGGTCTTGGAGTTAAAGATTTAATAGAGTCAATTATCAAAAGAGTACCTTCTCCAAATGGCGATGAGAATGCACCTACAAAAGCTTTAATCTATGACTCTTGGTTTGATAACTATTTAGGAGCTTTGGCGCTAGTGCGAGTTTATGATGGAAGTATTAAAAAAGGTCAAACTTTAAGAATGATGAATACAAAAGTTGAACACCAAGTTTTAAGTTTGATGTATCCTCATCCACTAAAAAGAGAAGATACTTTAGAGATAAAAACAGGTGAAATAGGTATTGTTGTACTTGGTCTTAAAACTTTGGATGGAATTGCAGTTGGTGATACAATGACTGATGCAAAAAATCCAACTGCACAGGCTATTGATGGTTTTGAACCTGCAAAACCATTTGTATTTGCAGGGCTTTATCCAATTGAGACTGATAAATTTGAGGATTTAAGAGAGGCTTTAAACAAACTAAAATTAAATGACTCTTCAATCTCTTTTGAACCTGAAAGTTCTATGGCACTTGGAAGTGGATTTAGAACAGGATTTTTAGGAATGCTTCATATGGAAGTTATAAAAGAGAGGTTAGAGCGAGAGTTTGATTTAGATTTAATAGCAACTGCACCAACTGTTATTTATGAAGTTTTAAAAAAAGATGGAGAAAAAATTATAATTCAAAATCCAAGTGAACTTCCTGAGCCAAACTATATAGAGACAATTTTTGAACCCTATGTAAAATCTACAATTTTAGTTCCTGATGAGTTTTTGGGAAATGTTATAAAACTTTTAAATGATAAAAGAGGAATTCAATTAAAAATGGATTACATAGGAAAAAGAGTTCTTCTTGAGTATGATTTACCTATGAATGAGATTGTAATGGATTTTTATGATAAGTTAAAATCTACAACAAAAGGTTATGCATCTTTTGATTATGAGCCAGTTGGATTTAGACCAGGAAACTTGAAAAAACTTGATGTTAGAGTTGCTGGAGATATAGTTGATGCACTATCTATTATAGTTCCTGAAGATAAAGCTGTTTCAAGAGGAAGAGAGTTTGTAAAAGCTCTAAAAGAGTTAATCCCTAGACAACTTTTTGAAGTTGCAGTACAAGCTAGTATTGGAAGCACAATAATTGCAAGAGAGACTGTAAAATCTATGGGGAAAAATGTAACTGCTAAGTGTTATGGTGGGGATATTACAAGAAAAAGAAAACTTCTTGAGAAACAAAAAGAGGGTAAAAAAAGAATGAAAGCCATTGGAAAAGTAAATGTTCCACAAGAAGCTTTTATGGCTGTTTTAAAAATATAAAAGAGTAGTTTAAAAAACTACTCTTTATTTGGATTTTCTATCTTTTTAAATTTTTTTAACTCTTTTTCATCTATTAGTGATTTATCTTTAATCTTAATACTTTTATCATCTATTTTATTTAAACCTTTACTGTCAAGTTTTGTTGAACTATTTAGTTTATTTTTAGATTTCAAGTAACAATTAGCAGATTTATTGCTTATATCAACTTGAATATGATAAGAGTAAGCTGGAGAAACTTTATCTAAAAAAGTTGCTTCACAACTGTATATTCTTTTTGTTTTAAGATTCTCTATTTTTATACTCAAATCACTTAAGCTAGTAATATATCTTTCATCTAAAGATATAGAAAATCTATCCAAAATATTATTTTTTGAAGATATATCTCCTGTTATTACTACATAATTTATTGTAGATTTTTTATCTTTTATCTCTTTTTTACTTACTATTTTTGTGTAATAGTTGCTATTTTCAGATATATTTGAAAAAACTTCTACAAAACTATCTTTTGTAGAATTTGCTAATATAGGATAAATAAACCCTAAACCTAGTAAAATAACGATTTTAAAAGTTAAAGAACTTCTGTTTTCTTTGAATAAATTAAGCATATTTTGTCTCCTTTTGTATTTGATTGTAATTTTCTTCTAAAGTAAGTGTATTTTGATAAAACATTTGATACATAGCTCTTGTTTCAATAGATAAAGCAGAGTTTACACAAGCAGTTTTATAACTATTCTTTAAATTATCAATAAAATTTTTATAATCCTTTATCTCCCAATTATTATAATCTTTTATAAGATTTTCTGGATTTTCAAAATCTTTATATTTCTCTTTTTCTAGTTTATTTAACTCTTTTATCATATTGTCAATTATATGCTTAGGAAGTTGTCCATAGCCTTGATTATCATTGAAACCTAAAGCACTATTTATTGCATCTAAATATGCCATTCTATCTTTATCATTTTGAATATTTTTAACTGTTTCATATAGTGCTTTATTAAAACTATGATTATTTGTTTTTTCAGATGACAAATAAGTACCAATGCTAGAAAGCAAATAAGGTGGGAAATCATCTTTTGAAATTGGATTGTCTTCATTGTAGTTTTTAGCAAAATTTACCATATCTGAAAAAACTTGAATTTGCTCATAGCTTAATCTTTTCATCTCATTCGCAGAAAATACTCCATCTTCTAAAATATTTTTAAAAAGTGCTTCATCTTCTTCTGATAAAGATGAAAATTTACCTTTTCTCTCTAAATACTCTATCATTTTTGAAGTAGGTTTTTTTGTATTTTCTTCATTTTCAAGATTTATATCAAAAGAGTTTGAGCTACTATTTTTATTTACACTATTTGAATTTTGATTATAGCAATAATATGTAGTTTGGTTATTTTGTATTTGCATATTTTCCCCTAAAATTTGTCATATATTCTGATTATAAGTGCATTTATCTAAAAATAATCTTTATTTGATAGAATATTTATGCAAACTTTACACAAAGGAAACAAAATGAAAAAAAGATTTTTATCTTTATTGCAAGGCTTATTCTTATTTTTAGGAATTAATCTAAATGCCTTTACATATAATATTGTAAATGGCGAACAATACTATGTTCGTAATATAAATGCTGTTGTTTCAGGTTATCCACTTTTAACTCAACTAAACAAAGGGCAAGGATTTATTTTAAATGCAAGTGGAAGTTGTAGTGTAACTACGAATGCTCAAGAAGAGATAATATTTCAAGGGCTTACATATAAAACTATACAATCTCCTACTACAAATAAAATTTGGCTAGATAGAAATTTAGGTGCTACAAAAGTATGCGATAAGAAAAGAAGTGAATTTAATAATGCCACAGACTATATAAATTCTCAAGAGAGTTGTTTTGGAAACTATTATCAATGGGGAAGAAAGACTGATGGACATCAATTAGCTACAAGCATTGTAACAACAAATTTTCAAACAAGTATAACAAACACAAATAGCCAATTTTCAACAAATATGAATGGGCTAGATTGGGTTGAAGATGATACAAGTGGTAGTATTAGAGAAAATTATTGGAAAAATTCCTATGGAGTTGGTACTGCTGTTTGTCCTAGTGGATTTAGAGTTCCAACAGCTAGTGATTGGGAAGCTGAAATACCAAATTTATATAATGCCTTAGCAGATGTTTTCAAACTTCCTTATAGTGGTTATCGTTCAAGTTCTTATGGAAATCTTCTTTATAGAGGAAATTTTATACAACTTTGGAGTGTAACACCTTATATTCAATATGGAGTAGCTGGAGCAAAAGCATTTTATTTTTCTGATAGCTATATAGGTACTGGAGATAGTACCTCATACAGTGATAGAGCAACTGGATTTAATGTTAGATATATCAAAAAATAATTTTATTATCTTTTAAAGGAGTAAACTATGGAAATATCAAATAACCAAAACATATATACAAACTATCAAAAAACAAAAAAAGAAGATAGTGTTTTACCAATAGAAGTTTTTAAAATAGATAAAAATAATATAGTAGAAAATCCAAATAAATTTATTCAAAATGATGAAAAAGAAGAGCAAGAATATGTATATATAGGAACTATATATGAAAACATCAAAAAGGGGATAGATAAAAATACTTTCTTGATGTCTAATTATGACTTTAGAAATCAACAGTATTGGAATACTTCTGACCCAAGGCAATATATGTGGACTTATCAACAAACTCATGCAACTTATGGAAATGTATATGAAGATGCAAAAGATTTTGAAGACTTTGTAGCCAAATGGGTAGAAAAAGGAGAGTCAGAACATGATGCAATATTCAGAGCTAGAGCTTATGCAGCTGCTGGATTGCTTGATTATGGGAAACAAAAAATTGTTGATATTCCAAATTTGGATTATGATGATAAAAAACAGCACGGCTTTCACCAAATAGATAATCCACCACTTAAAAAAGCTTTTTTGGAAACTTTGGATAGTTTAGATTTAGTTTCTGTATCTCTTTTGGTGTTTAATATGTTTCCAAACGGTGAAAATTCATCTTCTTTTAAAGAATTATTAAAAGAGTATGGAGTTAAGCTAGAAAATTTAAAACAAAATCAACCAGAAGAAGAACAAAGTAAATTTACTTTTACAGGTGATATAAATATCAATGACAAAATGTCTTTAGAGTATCAAAATTTTATTTTTGATACTTTGATAGGTTTTTTTAAAGATAGAGTAAACTCTTTTATAAACAATGAAGAGAACTACATAAAATATTCAAATGAAAGTATAGATAAACTTAAAAATGCTCATGATATTTTGATAGAAAATTTCAAAAAAAATACAAAAGAGTACAACGAAACTAAAAATATTTTAAATCAGTATATGAAATAGTTAGCTTATCATATTATTCAAAAGGAGTAGAAAATGAAATGCACCTCTTGTGATAAACTATCTTTTTATATTATTTGTAAAACTTGTCAAACCACACTTCTAGCTCCAAACTTTTATAAAAAAGAGCTAGAGAAAGATTTTTTTATCTACTCTTTTTATGATTACAAAGATTTAGAAGATTTAATCCAAAGCAAATATCACTTCTATGGAGATAGAGTTTTTAATATTTTAGCAAAACTTAGTTTTGCTAAATTTGCTTTAAATTTTGAGTTCACCCACCCTATTTTAGCTCTTCCTATAGATGATCACACAAGACACGATTTCTCTCAAACTGCTATTTTGGCAAAGCATTTAAAAAGTACTTTTATAAAACCAGTTTTTAACACTTTAAAAGCTAAAAATATAGTCAAATATGCTGGAAAAAATCTAGAATTTAGACAAAAAAATCCAAGAAAATTTATCTATAGTGGAGTAAAAAATTGTGATGTAATTTTAGTTGATGATGTACTTACAACTGGAACAACTATTTTAGAGGCTAAAAAAGCTTTAAAAAAAGAGGGTGTAAATGTTTTGTTTGCTCTTACTCTATGCTCATTTTTAAATTAATAAAAGATATAATCTACGCTTTAAAAGGATTTAGATGCTAGGAATAATAGACTACAATATGGGAAATCTAGCAAGTGTTTATAACGCTTGTTCAAAATTTACAAAAGATTTAAAAATTGTAAAAAATGCAGATGATTTAAAAAATTTAGACAAAATAATACTACCAGGAGTTGGAGCATATAAAGATGCTATGCAACATTTAGAAAAAAGTGGCTTAAAAGATGCTATTTTGGATTTTGCAAATAGTAAAAAACCACTTCTTGGAATTTGCCTTGGAATGCAACTTTTGTTTGAAAGTAGTGAAGAGTTTGGATATACAAAAGGTTTAGGATTAATTGAAGGAAAAGTTGTGAAATTTGATAAATCAAAGATGAGTAGTGATTTAAAAATTCCACATATGGGCTGGAATAAAACAGTAAATAAAAACAATCCACTTTTTAAAAATCTACAAAACCCATATTTATATTTTGTACACTCTTATCATGTCGTTACAGATGATAAATATACAATAGCAACAACAAACTATGGATATGATTTTGTAAGTGCTGTAAACAAAGATAATATTTTTGGATTTCAGCCACATCCTGAGAAATCACACAATAACGGACTTAAAATTTTAGAAAATTTTATTAATTTACAATAAAAAAGGCTTTGTTCTCAAAGCCCTTTAGGTTTTTGCTACTTTTTAGGGGATTTTCAATCCCCGCTATAAAAAGTAGTAATTGAGAAAAAGGTTCCTTTTTAAATAGGAACTATTTAAAAAGGAGAAATTATGGATATATTACCAGCGATTGATTTAAAAGATGGAAAGGCTGTAAGACTTAGCAAAGGGCTTATGGATAGTGCAAAAATCTACTCAGATGAGCCATGGATGGTTGCAAAAAGATTTGAAGAGTTAGGAAGTAAGTGGGTTCATATTGTTGATTTAAATGGAGCATTTGAAGGAAAACCAGCAAACTTAGAGCAGATTAAAAAAATTAGAGAAAACTGTAATTTAAAAATTGAGCTTGGTGGTGGTATTAGAGATGAAAAAACTATTAAGATGTATTTAGAACTTGGAGTTGATAGATTAATTTTGGGTTCAATTGCAGTTAAAGATCCACAATTTGTAAAAGATATGGCAAAAAAATATCCAATAGCTGTTGGAATTGATGCAATAAATGGAATGGTTGCAGTTGAGGGTTGGGCAGAAGTTTCAACTATGAAGGCAACCTCTTTAGCAAAAGAGTTTGCAAACGCAGGAGTTGAAGCAATTATTTGTACAGATATAAGCAAAGATGGTATGCTTTGTGGAGTAAATGTTGAATTTACACAAGATATTGCACTTGCTAGCAGGGTTTACACAATTGCAAGTGGAGGAGTTAAAGATATTGAAGATATTAAAAACTGTAAAGCAAATGGAAATATTGGTGGAGTAATTGTTGGAAAAGCATTTTATGAAGGAACTTTAGATTTAGAAGAGGCTTTTAAAACTCTTTAATATAAGCTAGGAAATCCTAGCTTATAATATCTTTTATAGCCTCTATAAAATCATCTCCATCATTTACACACTTACAAACTTTATAATCAAGCACTCCAATCTCATCGGCAACTTCTCTATATTCAATATCAAGTTCAAAATCTGTTTCAGAGTTATCAACAATAAATGATAGTGGATAGATAATTACATTATCATTTTCGAAGTTTTTTAACATATCTTCAAGTGAAGGTTCAAGCCACTTTAGTGGACCTACTTTTGATTGATAAGCAAGATTTATAGATTTAAAATCTATATTTTTTTCTTTTAATTTTTTACTTAAAATCTCAACATGTTCAATCATCTGTTTTTGGTATGGGTCACCATTGTCAACAATTTTTTGTGGAAGTCCATGAGCTGAGAAAATAAGATTATATTTAACACCCTCTTGCATATTTCTCTCTACCTCATTTACAATACAGTTGTTAAATTTATCATTTTTATAAAAATCATTTATAGATTTTATTTTAAAACTATTTTTTGCATATTTTAAAAAATCCTCCATAGAAGATTTTGTAGTTGTTGTAGAGTATTGCGGATAAAGTGGAAGTAAAAAAACTTCACTTATTCCATCCTCTTTTAACTTCTCAACAACATCTTTTGCAAAAGGTGGAGTATATCTCATAACTTGATATGTTGTATATCCATCTATTTTGTCATTGCACTTTTCTACTAACTTTTCTGTTAAAGGATTAATAGGAGATGCATTTCCAATCTCTTCATAGTTTTTCCAAGCACTATTTAATCTCTTTGTTACTATAAAAAAAGCTATCATTTTTCTAAGAAGTGCACTTTTAACTGTTAAAATATTCTCATCATTAAACATATTTGTTAAAAACATTTTTAATTCATCTTTACTTCTAGCTCCACCCATATTTAGTAAAACTAAAGCTTTGTTACTATTTTTCATCTTCCAACCTTATAATTTTATTACTACACCATTTTGCCATATCTAAATCATGAGTCACCAATAAAACAGCACAAGAATCAAGAAGTTCAACTATTAACTTCATTGTCTCATAAGCTATTATATTATCAAGTGCTGATGTTGGCTCATCAACTAAAAGAAGCTCTGGCTTTAAAAGAATTGCTCTTAAAATAGAGCATCTTTGAAGTTGACCACCACTTAACTCATGCGGTTTTTTATATAAAAACTCAATATCTAAACTTAATTTTGGCAAAATCTTATCAAGTTCATCTTTAAAATCTCTATTTAAAACATCTTTTATCTGCTCATAAACTGTGTATGTTGGATGAAAAGATGAAAAAGGATCTTGAAATATTATAGCTGTTTTGCTCTTTTTTATCTCTCCAAACTCCTGTTTTAAATTTCCTAAAATCAGCTCAAAAAGTGTTGATTTTCCACTACCACTCTTTCCAATTATTGTTACAAGTTCACCTTTTTTTAGATTTAAATTAAAGTTTGAAAATATATAGTTACCTTTTTTGTAAGCAAATTTTAGATTTTTTATCTCTAACACAAAACTATCCAAAAGCTATTTCCTTTTTTAGTTTGTAATATATTCAAAATAGGCTTTAATATATATTTATATTTAATATATTTTTAATTGTAATAATTTATTAACCTTTTTTATTAAGAGAATTACAAAGAAAATATAGTTAGAATACAGCTTAAAATTTTAAAGGAGAAAAGATGAAAAAAATCATTCTAACAACTGTTGCTTTATCAGCATTTGCTTTTGCAGCTGCACCAGCATCTTATGCTACATGTAAAGCATGTCATGGGGTTAAAGGTGAAATAAATGTAACTACTCAAAGTAAATCATTTGTTCCAGCTAACCAAACTAAAGAAAATATAGTAAAAGCTTTAAATGGTTATAAAGATGGAACTTATGGTGGTCCTATGAAAGCACTTATGAAAGGTTATGCATCAAGATTAAGTGATGCTGATATTAAAGAGTTAGCTGAATATATAGGAAAATAATCTTAAATTATTTTGCTAAATCAAAGAGGATAAGTTTTACTTATCCTCTTTTTTTTGCTTATTCTCTTTTTCTAAAGCATCTTTTTTTGCATCTTTAATAGCTTGCTCTTTTTTTATAGCATCATTTAAATCATCAACACTATCAAAAAGTAAACCACTTGTAATTTTATTTGCATCATCAAATTGACCAGCTTTTGCTGCCCAAATAAACAAAAGTAACATTCCAGCTGAGATTATAAGTCCCACAATTAACATAAAAAATAGTGTATCATCAATCATTTTTATCCTTTAATTTAATTCTTAGTGAGTTAAAAATAACTACAAGTGAGCTTAAACTCATTGAAAGAGCTGCTACAAGAGGAATAACATATCCAGCCATTGCTAAAGGGATTGTTACGGAGTTATAAATAAGTGAAAAAGCCAAATTTTGTTTAATATGTTTATATGTCTTTTTTGATATTTTAAAAGTATCTTCTAATGCTTTTAATTTTGAATTTAAAATCACAACATCAGATACAAGCATTGAAACATCAGCTGAATTTCCCATAGCAATTGCAACATCACTTGAAGCTAAAGCAACACTATCATTAACTCCATCTCCAACCATTACAACAATTTTTCCATCTTCTTTTAGTTTTTTAATAAAATTGGCTTTGCTTTGTGGAGTTTGACTAAAATAGAACTCATCTATTTTAAGCTCATTTGCAACCTCTTTTGCAACAAAACCATTATCTCCAGTTAGCATTACACTTTTTATATTTTTACTCTTTAAATAATCTATTAACTCTTTTGCATCATCTTTTATCTCATCACTTAACTCAAAAATAGCAACTATTTTTTTATCTACTGAAAAAGAGTATATAGTTTTAAAAGTTGTAAAATCAATATCAATTCCAAACTCTTTTTGAAGCTCTATATTTCCACCCAAAAGAGATAAATCTTTATATTTTGCACTTAAACCTTTTGCTTCAATATTTTTTACATCTTCCAAAATTAATTTTTCTAAAGAGTGATTTTTTTCTAAATATTTTTTAACAGCAAGGCTTACTGGATGGTTTGAGCTATCTAAAAGTGAATATAAAAGATTTAAGATATTTTTATCTTCACTAAAAATTTGTGAATTTTCTACTTTTAGTTCACCTTTTGTAAGTGTTCCTGTTTTATCAAAAACAACAATATTCGCATTTGCAATTGTCTCAATATATTTAGCCTCTTTTAGAAGCAAAGATTTTTTTGCTAATTGTGAAATTCCAACCAAACTTGCCATTGGAGTTGCAAGTGCTAAAGCACAAGGACAAGCAATTACAACAACTGAAACAGCTGTTATAAATGATCTTTCAAACTGATTTGTATTTTCAAAGTAAAAACCTAAATCAAGACCAAAATAGTACCAAACCAAAAAAGTAGCAAAAGCAATACTTAGAATTGTTAAACTAAACCCTCTTGATAGCTTATTTGCTAAGGTTTGAATTTTTGGTTTTGAATTTAGTGAATCTTCAAGTAAAGTTACAATTGATGAAAAAGTAGAGTTTTTAAAATCTTTTGTAACCTCAAAATGAATTAAAGAGTCCAAAATAGCAGTTCCACTATATATAATATCATCTTGTTTTTTATAAACAGGAGTTGATTCTCCTGTTAAGCTCGACTCATCAAAAGATGCGTTTCCAAATACAATTTTCCCATCAACTGGAACTTTCTCTCCAATTTTAAGCTCAATAATATCTCCAACTTTTATAGAGTTTAAAGCTCTTATCTCTTTTTTTCCATTCTCTATTACAACAGCTTCTAAAGGTAGAGTTGATTTTATCTTATCAAGTGTATCAACCGCTGATTTTTTTCCAATAACTTCAAGATATTTTCCAACCAAAACAAAAGTTATAATCATAGCAACTGAATCAAAATAGCTCTCACCTTTTGCTCCAAGCATCACGCTTAAAGAGTAAAAGTATGTTAAAGATGCACCCGTACTTACAAGCAAATCCATATTTACCATACGGTTTTTCACTCCATAATAAGCACCTTTATAAAAAACAAATCCACTATAAAACAGAACTGGAGTTGTAAGAATAAACTCAGCAAAATGAATCATATCCTTTACTTCATTGCTCATTCCTGTAAAAAAACCTGTATATTTTGCAACACTTAGCATCATTATATTCATTGTACAAACAACAGCTACCATCATTCTTACAAAATAGTCTTGCTTCGCTTTTTTTGCCTGAACATCAGCCACACTTGAATCATAAGCATAAGCATTGTAACCAATACTTCTAATCTTTTTTATAATATCTGATAACTTTAAAATATCACTATTAAAAACAACTCTAGCTTTATTTGTTGTAAAATTGATATTTGCTTCAATAATACCTTTTGTATCATATAAAATCTTCTCATTTAACCAAATACAAGCAGCACAGTGAATTCCTTCAAGTATTAAATCTATTTGAGTAAAACCATCTTTTGTTTTTGATGTGTAGTTATCTAAAAAATTTTGGGAATCAAATTTTGATAAATCATCATTAGAGATTTGAAGAGGAGCTTTTATACTCTTATTTCCAAGCTTTTCATAAAAAGAGTCAAGATTTTCATCTTTTAAAATATGATAAACACTTTGGCAACCACCGCAACAGAAATTTAAATCATTCTCTTTTATCATTACACTACTATCAAATGATAAATGACAATGATTACATACTATTTTTGACAAAAAGAGTCTCCTAACCGCTTAATATTAAACTATATATAAAAAAATTTAAGTATTATATCTTATTTATTTTCAAAGAGTGGTTTAATGAACAAAGAGATAGATAGGCTAAAAAATGTAAATGTACTTTATGCTGAAGATGAGAAAGAGTTAAGAGATATTACATCTGAATTCTTAAAATCATTTACAAAAACACAATATGTTGCTTCAAATGGAGAAGAGGGATTTAATCTATTTTTAGAGCATCAAGATAGTATTGATTTAATAATAACCGATATAAATATGCCTATTTTATCAGGTATGGATATGATTAAAAAGATTAAAGAGATAAATCCTAAAATTCCAATTATTATAGCAACTGCATTTTCAAACAAAGAGTATTTACTTGAAGCCATAAATATTGGTGTTGATAAATATGTTCTTAAACCAATTGATATATCAAAACTTCTTCAAGCAATGCTTCAATCACTAAACTATCATGAGTTAAAAGATTTATATACAGATAATCTTACAAAACTTGCAAATAAAAATAGACTTCAAAAAGATTTAAAATACTCAAATAATGATCTATTAGCCCTTTTAGATATTGATGAGTTTTTAGCAACAAATGATCTATTTGGTGAAAAAATTGGAGATAAAATTTTAATTGAATTTGCATCAAAAATGAGAAATTATTTTAATTCAAAAGATTTTTCTCTTTATAGAATAGAGTCAGATAAGTTTGCAGTAAGTCCTAAAAATAGTATTGATATAGATACTTTTTTTGTAATCTGTAGAGATTTTTTAGATAAGATTGAAAGTAATGCTTTTTTAATAGATGATAATGAGATTGATGTAAATGTTACAATTGGTATTGCAAAAGGTGATGGAGAACAAGCTTATAAATATACAAAAAGAATCATAAACTATGCTAGAAAAAAATTCCAAAAAATTATGATTTATGAGGATTCATATAATATTCATAAATCTTTTGAACAAAATATTATGTGGATAAAACTTTTAAAACAAGGTTTTAAAGAGAACTTATTAAAAGCATTTTTTCAACCTATTGTTGATACAAAAACTAAAGAAGTTTTAAAATATGAAGCACTTATTAGATACATAAGTCTTGATGGAAAAGTTCACGGTCCTTATGAATTCTTAGAAGTTGCAAAGAAAACTAGACTTTATCAAAATATTGTAAAAGTTATTTTAGATGACTCTTTAAAACTAATAAAAGAGAAAAAGAAAAAAGTATCTATAAATATCTCTTATGTAGATTTAATAGATGATAAAACAAAAAAATATATATATGACTTTTTAGAAAAAAACAAAGAGTTTGTAAACAATCTTGAGTTTGAACTATTGGAGAGTGAAGAGATTATAGATTTTAATATCATAAAAGATTTTATTACAAATGTATCTAAATATAGTTGTAAAGTTGGGATTGATGATTTTGGTGCTGGTTACTCAAACTTTCATATTTTATCAAAATTAGATATTAGTTTTGTAAAAATTGATGGCTCATTAATAAAAGATATTCACAACTCAAAAGAGCTTGAGATAATTGTAAGAACAATTGCAAGTATTGCAAAGGATTTCCATATAAAAACAATTGCTGAGTTTGTAGCAACTGAAAATATTTATGAAAAAGTTAAAGCTCTAAATATAGACTACTCTCAAGGTTACTATTTTGACAAGCCTTTAACATTTGAAGAGATAGTTTAGGCTTCTAGCCAACTATTTACTATCTCATCTTTTGAATATAGTTTTGATTTTACTCTTGCAGCTGTTGCAATAGCCAGAATCTGTTTTTTTGCCTCATTTAAGTTTTCATTTATAATTAAGTAATCATAATCTAAAAACTCCTCCATCTCAACTCTTGCATTTTCAACTCTTTTTTTAATACTATCTTCACTATCAGTTGCTCTTGCGATTAATCTTTGCTCTAATATCTTTTTTGTTGGAGTTGTAATAAATACAGAAGTGATTAGATTTTGAAGTTTTTTTCTTATAATTTTGTGTCCTTGAACATCAATATCAAATATAACTAATTTTCCAGCATTTAAGGCTTCAATTACTGGTTTAAGTGATGTTCCATAATAGTTATCATGAACTTTTGCATACTCTAAAAAGTTTGCATCTTTTATATCTTTTTCAAATTTATCTTTACTTACAAAAAAGTAATCAATTCCATCCACTTCTGCTTCTCTTGGCTCTCTTGTTGTTGTAGAGATAGAAAAATATAGATTTGGAATATTTTTTATAACTTCTTTTAAAAGAGTAGATTTTCCACAACCACTAGGTCCTGAAACAATTAATATCGCACCTCTTAGTTCATTCATAAATTACTCTCCTTTTAGCGAAATTTTAAGATTTATAACTTCATTTCTAGCTAATCTATCTATTATATTTTGATTTAATTTAAGTAAAAGTGGTTTTAATTCATCCATTTTAAATCTATTTAAAACTAAAGTATAATCCTCTTTTTCTAAATCAAATTCATAATCTTTTACTTCATCAAGTGCATCATCAATAATATCAGTGATATCTTTCCAATCTCTCTCTTCTAATGTTTGTATATTCTCACTTTTATCATCTAAAAAACTATTTATCTTTTTTAACTCATTTTTATCTAAAACTCCACCTTGTCTAATAGAGTTTAAAGATACAATACTCTCATCATCTAAATCATTTTTTCTAAAAAAACCATCATCAAAATCATCTTCTATTAAAGTTTCAAAAAAATCTTCAGCTAAATCACTCTCTTTTTCTTGTATCTCATTAAAACTTTGAGAATCTTCAATATAGTTGTCTTTAACTAAACTATCTTTAAATGTATCAAAATTGTGACCATTTTCAATCTCATCTTTTAAAATCTTTATCTGCTCTTTTAATATAGCTTCAAGTTTTGTTGGTAAAAAAGGTCTAGGAACTACAAAGTCGCTTGGAAGATCATAACTTAGCTCTTCAGAGTTAATAGCTGCAAGTTTTTTTGTAAATTTTTTTAACTTTAAAAAATCACTTCCAATAAAGGGTTGATCTACAACAATAAAGTCAAATCTACCTTGAACTTTTGTGTTTTTTTCAATATTTAAATCAATCCCTAATCTTTTACAAACTAAGTTAAATATATGCTCTATTATTGCTGTATTACAAATTAGAAGCAATTTCATTTTAAAATCTCCTTCAAGCTTAAATCCTCCAACTTAAAAACTCTATCACACTTGAAAGCTAAATCATCTTCATGAGTAACCAAAACAAGTGCTGCATTATTATTTTTTATATATTCAAAAAGTGTATTCATAACTATATTTGCAGTTTTTTTATCTAAATTTCCTGTTGGTTCATCTGCAAAAATAATCTTTGGTTTTTTCATTAGAATTCTAGCAATCGACAATCTTTGTTGTTGTCCACCACTCAGCTCTCCAACGCCTTGGTTTAAAACATGAGTTATCTCTAACTGCTCTAAGAGTCTATTATCAATCTTCTCTTTACTTAATAGTGTTGCTATTTGTAGATTTTCAATTGCACTAAAGCCTCTAAATAAATAGTGTGCTTGAAAAACTATTCCAAAATCCTCTCTTCTTATTTTTAAAAGCTTATCTTGCTTTAAAGAGTATATATCTTTATTTTTAAAAACAACAGTTCCAGATGTTGGCTTTAAAAGTGAAGATAATATATTTAAAAGAGTTGATTTTCCACTACCACTACTTCCAATAATTGCTATTGACTCTTTCTCTTTTATCTCTAAACTAATATTTTTAAAAAGTGGGTAATCAAAATTGTGTTCAATATTTGAAGCTTTTAGAAGTAAAGAGGAGTGGAGTGTTTTATTAGATTTTTTTTCACTCACAACTCTCTCCTTTATTTTAAATAGTTAAAAACTACTTACTATTTTCCCATTTGTTTTGCAACTTCAGCTGCGAAATCTTCTTCTTTTTTCTCGATTCCTTCACCAAGTTCAAATCTTACATAAGCTGTAATTTTAATTGATGGATCAACTTCTGCAATTGCTTGTTCAACTGTTTGTTTATCATTCATTACATAAGCTTGAGATAAAAGTGCAAATCTTCCATCTAATTGAGTATTATCAGTGATATATCTCTCAATTTTTCCAGGGATAATATTTGCCCAAATTTTTTCAGGTTTTCCTTGTTCTTTTAATTCAGCTTCAAAAGCAGCTTTTGCATTTGCAATTGCTTCATCTGTTAATTGAGATCTTGAAACAAAATCAGGAATATTTTTTAATGGTTTTCCTAATCTTACTAACTCTTCGTTTTCAGCTTCAATCTCAGCTCTAATAGCTCTATTTTCAGACTCAACAAAAGCTTTGTCTAAATCTTTGTATGAAATAACAGTTGGTTTCATAGCACTTGCATGCATTGCAATATTTCTTAATAGTGCTGTTGCTTTATCTTTAACACCAGCATCACAAGAAGCAGCTAAAACAACACCTGTTCTTCCTGTTACATGAACATAACCATTTACAACTTGTCCTTCAACACTCTCTAATTTTCTAGCAACTAAGTTTTCACCAATTGTTGCAATTTTTTCAGCTAAAAATGTTGAAAACTCTTGTCCATTTATTGTTGAGCTATTTAAAGTTTGCGCATCTTTAATTCCGTTATTTAATGCATGAGATGTAATCTCTTTTGTAAGATTTACAAAGTTCTCATTTTTTGCAACGAAGTCTGTTTGTGCATTAAGCTCTAAAATTACAGCTTTTGTATTGTCACTATTAATTTCAATAGCAACTAAACCTTCAGCAGCAACATTTCCAGCTTTTTTAGCAGCTTTTCCAAGACCAGCTTCTCTTAAAGCTTGAACAGCTTTATCTAAATCTCCACCAGTCTCATTTAAAGCATTTTTGCAATCCATCATACCAGCACCAGTTAGCTCTCTTAACTCTTTAATTAATTGTGGTGTAACTGCTGCCATTATGCTTCCTCACCTTCTGTAATTTCATTTTCACCTTCTGCTATTGCTTCAGCTAATACTTCATCTTGCTCTTCTTTTGAAATTGGTTCAATAACATCTGCACCATTTTCAGCTAAAACAGCTTTTCCTTCATTCATAGCTGCTGCCATTTCGTTACAGAATAAATGAATTGATCTAATAGCATCATCATTTCCTGGAATTGGTAAATCAACAACATCTGGATCACAGTTTGTGTCAAGTGGTGCAATAACAGTAATTCCTAATCTTCTAGCTTCAGCAATTGCAATTTTCTCTTTAACAGCATCAAGAACAAACATCATATCTGGAAGTTTGTGCATCTCTTTAATTCCACCAAGATAAAGCTCTAATTTCTCCTCTTTTCTTGAAAGCATTAAAGCTTCTTTTTTAGTTAAAAGGTCAAGTTGTCCCTCTTCTCTCATTTTTTTAATAATTTCTAATTTTCTAATTGATTTTTTAATTGTTCCAAAGTTTGTAAGCATTCCACCTAACCATCTGTGGTTTACATATGGCATTCCACAAGATTCAGCAGCTTTTTTAATAGTTTCACTAGCTTGTTTTTTAGTACCAACAAAGATCATTGTTTGACCTTCAGCAGCTCTATCTCTTACAACATTATATGTATATCTGAAGTATCTTAATGTTTTTTGTAAATCTATAATATAGATATTTTTTCTAACACCAAAAATAAACTTTTTCATTTTTGGATTCCATCTTCTTGTTTGGTGTCCGAAGTGTACACCACACTCTAATAGGTCTTTCATTGTAACCATGTTAATTCTCCTTGAATTATGTCTGTTTTTATTTTTTTCTAGGGTTTAGCCTCTGTATCCCTTAATGCTAGTTTTTAAGCCAACACAACCCGAGCAAGGATTGATACATGTGAGGTACTAATTTTCAAATCATTTGATTTAAAAAATAGAAATGCGATTATACCTAAAGTTTATTAAGATTTGTTTAATTTTTAAAAGAGAGAGTTTGAGATAAATTTGGAATTAGAGTCTAGCTTCTAAAATCTTTAAAATCTCTTCTTTATCAGAAAAAACAGATTTCTCATCTTTTATTATCTGTGTTGCTTCATCACCTTTGCCAAGAACCAATAAAACGCTATTTTCATTTATAAGTTTAATTGCTTTTTTCAAAGCCTCTTTTCTATTCTCTTCTACAATAACATTTGATTTATCATCTATTCCAACTAAAATATCTTCTACTATTTTTTTAGGATCTTCAAATCTTGGATTATCACTTGTTACAATAATGTATTTAGAGTATTTAGAAGCAACTTCTCCCATAAGTGGTCTTTTTAAAGCATCTCTATTTCCACCTGCTCCAAATAGACAAATTATCTCTTTATTTGGAAAACTCTTTAAAACTTCATCCATACCATCTGGAGTGTGAGCAAAATCTACAATTATAAATGGTTTTTGAGATACTATCTCCATTCTTCCACTAACACTTTGGAAATTTTCAACTGCCTTACAAATATCAACTAAAGGCTTTTTTGTAGTTATAAAAACAGCAGCTATTGAAGCCATTAGATTATAGATATTAAAAATACCCATCATTTTTGTATTAAAACTATATTTTTTATCTTCATTTATAAATTCAACACTCATTTTATTTTCAATAGTTTTATTTACAACTTGAAAATTAGAACTATTTTTTAAAGAGTAAGTATAAGCATTTTTTGAGTTATATTTCAAAACTTTATCATCTACATTTACTAATTTTTGACTCTCATCACTTAAAAAAGAGTTTTTTACATCTATATACTCTTCAATAGTTTTGTGATAATCAAGATGATCTCTAGTTATATTTGTATGGATTTTTAAAGCAAAATCTAAACCTTCGACTCTATTTTGAGAGATTGCATGAGAGCTTACTTCCATTACAAAAAATTGACACGAAGATTGTATTGCTTTTTGAATATTTACAAAATTTCCAAGCTGAACTGGAGTTGTAAGTGAATAATCTTCAACTTGATTTTCGTTTATAAAAAATCCTCTAGTTCCTTGAAGAGCCACTTTATAACCCAAATTTAAAAGAGTTTTATATATTAAAGTAGCTGTTGTTGTCTTTCCATTTGTCCCAGTAATTCCAACTATTTTAATAGAACTCATATCTAAATAGTTTTTTAAATCTTTTGACTCTATTATTTCAAAACCACCATTTATGGCAATATCTTTAAATTTTTCATTATTTTTTGATAATACAAAAATTGAATCTTTTTCTAGTTCATTTGTATTATCCGTAAAGATTTTATTGTTTATGATTAGCTTCATTACTCTTCTCTTCCAATCTTTTATAAAGTTTTACTATCTCTTTATCGTGAATAAAATATTCATTAAAACCCTCAAGATAGTTATATGCCATATTGCTAAAACCATTATCTATAAGTTTTGTAACAAAATCATAAAAATCATCTTTTGATTCAATTGCTACTTTTGTAGAGAACATAATATCTTCAAAAGCAACTTTAAATGAACCTCTTTGTTCAATTAACTTTTTAAAATCGCTATAATTTATAGCATCAAGCTGATTTACAGTTGTCAAATTTAGCTCTTTTAAAAGCATCATCATCTTATCAACATCTCCATCATAAGCTTTTATAACGCCTTTTACATAATCTATTGCTTCTTGTAAATCATCATCTTTTAATATTGAAAAATAGTCAAACAAAGCTATTGCTTTTGAAGCGTCTTCCAAAGCAATATCACAAAAAAGTGCATATATTTTGTATTCATCTTTTTGTGGAAAATTATCTACCAATAAAGAGTACAAAAAAAGTGCTTTTTCAAACCTTCTTTGAGCAAAAAGCGAATGCGCATCATTTAATACTCTATTTTCGTTTATCATGTAGTTTTTAATCCTCTAAATAGTCAGTTTTTCCTATTGGAACATTAATTATTTTTAAATCTGGATGTATTGCACTTTTAAGCTCTTTTTCAACAACATATTTTAGTGTACTTCCACTTGCACTACATCCAACACAAGCACCTTGCAACTGAATATAAACTTTTGCATTTTTTATTGCTAAAAGTTCAATTGCACCACCATCTCGCGCTAACATAGGAGATATTTTTTTACTTATTATATTTTCTACAGGATCAAGTAAATCCTCATCACTAAATGGAAACATATTTATTTACCTTTTTTTTCATATTTTTTTACAAAAAATACTCCAACAGCAGTTACTACTAATATAACTGCTATTGTTTGAAATATAAATGTAAGAGTAACTTCATTTTCAAACATTATTTAATCACTTCTTCACATCTAGAACATAACTCATCTTCTTTTGTTGAAGTAAATTTCCAACATCTAGGACACTTGTGTCCACTTGCTTTATATAGTTTAAACTGGCTATCTTCAACTTTGAAACTTCCTAATAGCTCACTGCTTGAAGTCTCATTTGATAAGCCACTTACCAAAAACCAATCACTTGATTCAACTTTGTCTAAAGATAAAAACTCTTTATTATCTGTAACTATCTCTAACTCTAAAGTAGATTTTATAATTTTCTCTTTACTTAAAGCATCTTTTATTTCAGAGAACTTCTCTTTTGCTTCTACAAACAACTCATCTTTTATAGAAGATTTTACATCTGGAAGATTATATTTTTCAAAATCAAAAATATCTTTTGCATCACCTTTTATAATTTTTGGTGCAAATTCTAGTAACTCATCCATAGTATAAGTTAAGATACAAGCCAAAGTTCCTATTAATTTTTTAGTAATCATAGCCATAGCTGTTTGAGATGCACTTCTATGAATATCATTTTTATCATCACAATACAATCTATCTTTACAAACATCAAGATAAATTCCTGATAAATCTACAACTAAAAAGTTATTTAGCTTGTTTAAGCCTTTTGAAAACTCATAGATTTTAAAACTAGACTCTATCTCATCAAAAACTCTTTTTGCTTTTTCCAAAATCCATTTATCAAGCTCTCCTAGTTGTTCAACTTCAACTAAACTCTCAAGCCCATCTATATTTGCTAGTAAAAATCTTGCTGTATTTCTAATTTTTCTATAAAGCTCACCATTTTGTTTTAAAATATTATCAGAGATTTTTAAATCACTTTGATAATCACTCATAGCAACCCAAAGTCTTAAAATTTCACTTCCATACTCTTTTAAAACTTTATCAGGAGCTACAACATTTCCTTTTGATTTACTCATTTTTTCACCTTTTTCATCAACAGTAAATCCATGAGTTAATATTGATTTATATGGTGCAACTTCACTACTTGCAAGTGTTGTAAGAAGTGATGATTGGAACCAACCTCTGTGTTGGTCGCTTCCTTCAAGATACATATCAGCTGGGAATGTTCCAGCATCGTAGTTTCCACTTCTTAAAACAGCATTTTGTGTACTTCCACTATCAAACCAAACATCTAAAATATCTAAAGTTTTTTCTAAATCATCGGGATTTAGTCCACTTCCTGGATATAGAAGTTGAGAAATCTCCATATCATACCAAGCATCACAGCCATGTATTTCAAAAATCATAGCTGTAAAGTTTAAAACCTTCTCATCAAAGATTATCTCATCAGTTTTTTTATTCCTAAAAAATGCTATTGGAACTCCCCAATCTCTTTGTCTACTAATACACCAATCAGGTCTTCCATCAAGCATCGCTTTTAATCTATTTCTTCCCCAATCTGGATAGAATTTTAGATTTTCTACAACTTCCATAGCATTTTGTCTTAGAGTTTTATTCTTTTGCCCATATTCATCATCAATAGAGATAAACCACTGTTTTGTAGCTCTAAAAATAATTGGAGTATGTGTTCTCCAACAGTGTGGATATGAGTGTCTTATATCAACTCTTTTTAGTAATGCACTTCCTAACTCTTCAAGTATTAAATCATTTGCTTTAAATACATTTAATCCTAAATATTTTTCAGCATTTCTAAAAAGCTTTTCTCTTACAATTGTTTCATCATATTTTCCATAAGCATCAACTGGCATAATTACTTCAATACCGTATTTAAGTGATACTTTATAGTCATCCTCACCATGTCCTGGTGCTGTATGAACAGCTCCAGTTCCAGCACTCATTTCAACATGCTCTCCAAAAATAATTCTTGAGTCTCTACCATTTAATGGATTTATAGCTTTTGTATTCTCTAATTTTAATACATCTATTGTTTCAACAATAGCTCCTTTTATAACCTCTTGCTCAATTAAAGAGTTATATAGTTTTTTTGCCACTACAAATTTATCACTTGTAAGCACATACTCTTCATCTTTATTTAAAGCAATTGCTTGATTTGCAGGAAGTGTCCAAGGTGTTGTTGTCCAAATAATAATACTAGCATCTAAATCTTGATGTTTAAATGCCACATAAATTGAAGGAGATGTTTTATCTTCATACTCAACTTCAGCTTCAGCTAAAGCTGTTTGAGCAGCCCAAGACCAATAGACAGGTTTACTTCTTTGAACTAGTAATCCTTGTTTTGCAATAGCACATAACTCTCTATAAATATTTGCTTCAAATTTAAAATCCATTGTTAAATATGGATTTTCCCAATCAGCAATAACTCCCAAAGCTTTAAACTCATCTTTTTGAATATCAACAAATTTTGTTGCATGATCTCTACAAAGTTGTCTTAGTTTTGATTTTGGAAGTATTTTTTTCTTCTCACTTCCAATTTTTTCTTCAACTTTTTGCTCAATCGGCAATCCATGACAATCCCAACCTGGAGTATATCGTATAGATTTTCCATCAAAATAGTGAAACTTATTTATAATATCTTTTAGAATTTTATTTAAGGCATGTCCTATATGAATATTTCCGTTTGCATAAGGAGGTCCATCGTGAAGTGTAAATGATGGACACCCCACTCTATTTTGTTTCATTCTTTCATAAACTTTTTTATCATCCCATTGTTTATATTTAATAGGTTCATTTAAAGGAAGATTCCCTCTCATTGGAAAATCTGTTTTTGGTAGTAGTAAACTCTCTTTATAATCCATCATAACACCTTATATTTATCTGTTTAGCTTATTATTTAAATCGCTGATTATATCTAAAAGAGTTTTAATTTACTTTAATTAACAAAATAGTTAATTTTCAAATTTTAAATATTTCATTTATCTAAAATCAAAACTTTATATGATAAAATCTTTGCCAAATTTTGACATTAAAAATATAGGATATAAAATGAGTGCAAAACATTATGAAGTAATCGTTGTTGGTGGTGGAATTTCAGGAGCTGCTATGTTCTTTGAACTTGCTAAATATTCAGATGTAAAAAATATCTGTCTTTTAGAGAAATATGAAGATTTAGCAACTTTAAATTCAAAAGGTACAAGTAATTCTCAAACAATACATGTTGGTGATATTGAAACAAACTATACATTTGAAAAAGCAAAAATTACAAAAAGAACTGCAAAAATGATTGAAAAGTTCTGTTTGGCATATAATTTACAAGATAAAATTATGTTTAAACATCAAAAAATGGCTTTAGGAGTTGGTGAAAAAGAGGTTAAATTCATAACTGATAGATATAACCAATTTAAAGAGATTTTCCCTTATTTAGAGTTATGGGATAAAGAGGTTTTAAGAGAAAAAGAGCCATTACTTGTTTATGCGGATAAAGAGAGAACTAAAGATAGACCTGAACCTATTATTGCTATGGGTACAAATGATCAATACACAACTGTTGATTATGGTGAGATGACTAAAGAGTTAGTTAAAGCTGCAAAAGAGGCTGATAGTTCAAAAATTACTGATGTATTCTTTAACTCAGAAGTTGATGAGATAGAAAAAATTGACAAAATGTTTAAAGTAACAACTACTAAAGGTGATGTTTACACTGCTGATTTCGTTGTTGTAAATGCTGGAGCACATTCACTTTATCTAGCTCATAAAATGGGACATGGGAAACATATGGGATCACTATCTATGGCTGGTTCATTTTATATTACAAATGGAACATATTTAAATGGTAAAGTTTATATGGTACAAAATGACAAACTTCCATTTGCTGCACTTCATGGAGATCCTGATATTTTATGTGAAGGTAAAACAAGATTTGGACCAACAGCTCTTGCACTTTTAGTTTTAGAAAGATATAAAGGTGGAAAATCATTCTTCCAATGTTTAAAAACTTTAAACTTTGATGGAAGTATTATGAAAATATTCTGGGATCTATTAAAAGATTCAGATATTAGAAACTATGTATTTAAAAACTTCTTATTTGAAATTCCAGGAATAAATAAAAAACTTTTCGTGAAAGATGCACAAAAAATTGTTCCATCTTTAAGTGTAGATGATATCGAATATGCAAAAGGTTTTGGAGGAGTTAGACCACAAGTTTTAAATAAAACAGAGAAAAAACTTATGCTAGGAGAAGCTTCTATTACTGAAGAAGAAGGAATTATATTTAATATGACACCATCTCCAGGTGCAACTTCTTGTTTTGGAAATGCAGAAAGAGATATTAAAATTGTTACAAAACATCTTGGAAAAACATTCTACGAAGATAAATTCCTAGCTGATTTTACAGATGATAAATAATAATTAGAAAAAGGCTTTTGCCTTTTTCTTTATAAAGGATTTTTATGTCAAAAAAATTCTCTAAAAAAGATATGATAACTCTACAAAATCTACTAAGAGAAAATCATCTTACAATTACAACTGCAGAGTCTTGTACTGGTGGATTAGTTGCTAGTATGATTACTAAAATTTCTGGATCAAGTGATATTTTTAATGGAAGCATTGTTACATACTCAAATAAGATAAAAAATCAAGAACTTGGAGTTTTAAATTCAACACTAGAAGAGTTTGGAGCAGTTAGCAAAGAGGTAGTATCTGAAATGCTAACTGGAGTTATAAAAAAATTTGATGCATCTTATGCTATTGCAATATCTGGAGTTGCAGGACCAACTGGTGGAACAAAAAACAAACCTGTTGGAATGGTAGTAGTTGGAATTTCAAATAGTTTTGGAGTTAAAAAAATTAAGATTTTTAACTTTAAAGGCGATAGAGAAGAGATTCAAAAAAAAGCAGCAATTACTTCTTTAAAAGAAATTTTAAAATTTATTAAAAAAACTCTTGACAATTAATTTAATTTGCACTATAATTCCAGTCCATTTTGAGTTTAGGAACTTAAAATTATAAAAATGACTTGTTAGCTCAGCAGGTAGAGCATCTCACTTTTAATGAGGAGGCCGATGGTTCGAATCCATCACAGGTCACCATTTTTATTTTGTATATCTTGGCCCCTTCATCTAACGGTTAGGATTCATGGTTTTCATCCATGCCACAGGGGTTCGAATCCCCTAGGGGTCACCAAGGTCAAATATACAAAAGGTCGATTAGCTCAGTTGGTAGAGCGCTACCCTTACAAGGTAGATGTCATAAGTTCGAGTCTTATATCGACCACCATTTCTTAAAAGGTGCGGCCATAGTTTAGTTGGTTAGAATGCCTGCCTGTCACGCAGGAGGTCGCGAGTTCGAGTCTCGTTGGCCGCGCCATTTTTCTTATTTTATGACTTGTTAGCTCAGCAGGTAGAGCATCTCACTTTTAATGAGGAGGCCGATGGTTCGAATCCATCACAGGTCACCATTTTTATTTTGTATATCTTGGCCCCTTCATCTAACGGTTAGGATTCATGGTTTTCATCCATGCCACAGGGGTTCGAATCCCCTAGGGGTCACCAAGGTCAAATATACAAATCCCCCTCTTTGGTCGATTAGCTCAGTTGGTAGAGCGCTACCCTTACAAGGTAGATGTCATAAGTTCGAGTCTTATATCGACCACCATTTCTTAAAAGGTGCGGCCATAGTTTAGTTGGTTAGAATGCCTGCCTGTCACGCAGGAGGTCGCGAGTTCGAGTCTCGTTGGCCGCGCCATTTTAATTTATCTTTTTATCAATAAAATATAGCTACTATTACAACTTATTTTTAAAGGTAGCAAATGTTAAAAGCAAAATCTCTTTATCATCTAATTGTTTACAGTATTTTTTTTATTGTTTTACTTATTGCATTTTTTACTTTTATTATAATAAATAATGCACATGATGAACTTCAAGAAAAAATTAGCACTCTAAAGGAGGACTATTCAAATAGTCAAAAAGAGATTTTAAAAAGTCATATAAAAAACAGTTTAAAATTTATAGAGTTTTACTATGAAGAGAATAAAAAGTTAAAATCAAAAGATGAGATTAAAAAAGAGATTATATATATTTTAAATAGAATTAATTTAAATGAAAATCCAAATGAGTATATATTTATTTATGATTTTAATGGTGTTTTAGTAGATAACTCAACAGATAAATCAAATATTGGTAAAAATTTCTTAAATTTTACAGATAGTAATAAAAAAGAGGTAGTCAAAGATCTAATAGAAACATCTAAAAATAGAGATGGTGGATTTGTAAACTACTTTTGGACAAAACCTGAAATTACCAAAGAGAGAAATAAAATATCTTATGTTATATCTTATGAACCATTTTCTTGGAGTATTGGAAAGGGTGTCTATCTTGATGAGATTGATAAGCTAATTAAGCAAAAAGAGCAAGAGTACAACAAAAAAATCTCAAACTATACTTTACAGATTGTATCTCTAACAATTTTATTAATTTTATACTCAATATTTATATATAAAAATGCAACTATTTTAATTGTAAAAGATGTTACTGAAATAGGAAAATATTTTAAAGAGGCTCAGGAAAAAAATGAACCTATAAATCAAAGTAGATTCATATTTGGGGAGTTTAAAGTTATTGCTAATTTTGCATTTGATGCAATAAGCAATATAAAACTAAAAACAAATATCCTAGAAGGCTTAAATAAAAACCTAGAAGAAAAAGTTGAAGAAAAAACAAAAGAGCTATCAGAACTTGTTGAGAGTCAAAAGAAATTTATAAAAAACTCTGTTCATGAGATAAATACACCTTTATCAATTATTAGAACAAATATAGATCTTCTTAAGATGAAAGTTGAAAATAATAGCTATATTACAAATATTGAAGCTGGAAGTAAAATAATTCAATATATTTATGATGATTTATCATATTTAATTAAAAAAGATAGAGTTATTTATGAAAAAGAGTACCTTAATTTTAGTGAAATTTTAGAGAATAGATTAACTTTTTTTGAAGAGATTGTAAAATCAAATAGCTTATATTTTATAAAAAACATTGAAGAGGATGTTTACATAAAATTTAACTCTATTGAGCTTCAAAGAGTGATTGATAATAATTTATCAAATGCTGTTAAATACTCTTTTGCAAGATCTCCAATATATATTAAGTTATTTTATGTAGATGATGAAGAGGTTGAATTTTCAATTGCAACATCTTCTAAAAAAATAGATTATATTGATAGGATTTTTGAAGACTTTTATAGAGAGAACCAAGCAAGAGGTGGCTTTGGGCTTGGCTTAAAAATAGTAAAAGAGATTTGTGATAAGAATTTAGTTATAATCAAAGTTCTATCAGATACAAAAGATACAAAATTTATATATAGGTTTAAACTAAATGAAAATACTACTACTTGAAGATGAATTGATGCTAAACAACACAATAACTGAATATCTAAAAAATATTGGTCATATGGTTGATAGCTATTTTGATGGACAAGATGTTTTGGATAATATTGAAAATAGGTATGATTTACTAATCCTTGATGTAAATGTTCCTACAAAAGATGGATTTATGATTTTAGATGAGTTAAATAGTAAAAAGATCCATATTCCAACAATTTTCATTTCAGCTCAAATTGATATAGAAGATATCACAAAAGCTTATAGTTTAGGAGCTAGAGAGTATCTTAAAAAACCTTTTCATCTTGAAGAGTTAGGAATTAAGATAAACCTAATTTTAAAAAAAGAGCAAATAGATACAAGCCATATCAAATTTTCAGAGAACTACTCTTACTCAAAAGATAAGCAAACTCTTTATTTTAATGGTGAACCTCAAAATCTTACAAAAAAACAGTTAGAGATAATCCATATTTTAGCATTAAATATAAATATGATTGTAGATTTTGAACACTTTAGAATTGATGTTTGGGATAGTGAAAATATTGATAATCCAACAATAAGAGCTGAAATTTCAAGATTAAAAAAGAGTTTAAAAGAGGATTTTATAAAAAATATAAGAGGTTTGGGATACAAGATAGATAGATACTACTCTATTTAATAAGTTTCCTATTTTGCTACGCTTTTGCTATATATTTTAAATACAATAAAGTTTAATTTTTAAGAAATTTAATATTAAATTTTATATATTTTTTAGGAACTCTTTTTAATGGAACTTCAATCTTTAATCTATCTTTTTGTAGGAATATCATTTACAATCTATTTTGGTATAGCTATGTGGACAAAATCTACATCTACAAAAGATTTTTATATTGTAAAAAAAGCCAATAATAAAACTATTTCAAATGGTATCTCTATAGCTGTTGATTTTATTAGTGCAGCTACATTTATCTCTTTTGCTGGTATTTTTTTATACTCTTATTCACTTACAAACTACATTATTTTGGGAATTATTTCAGGATTTTTTATACTTATATTTTTAATTGCTCCAAAAATAAGAGAGAAAGCTGAACTATCTATTCCATCATTTTTTGATATAAAATATAGTAGTTTAGAGATTAAAAAACTATCTGCTTTTATAATTTTAACTATCTCTTTTTTATATCTTTGCGCTCAAATAAAAGCAACTGGAATAATCTTTTCAAGAATTTTTCAAATAGAGTTTACATTTGCTTTGCTTTTTGCATCTATTTTAACTTTTTTTTATGCAACTATATTTGGTAAAAAAGAGTTCTCTTACTCTTATATTCTTCAATATATTATTATCCTTTTCTCTTTTGCAACTCCAATTATATTTTTAACTATCTCTTTAACTGAGAGTTTTATACCTCAACTTGCAATCTTTTCAGATATACAAAATAGAGAAAATCTAATAGTTGAAATTCAAAATAGTTTTAATATATCTTTAATAGAGAGTAATTTCTTAACTACTACTTTTTTAACTATCTCTTTAGCACTTGGAGTTGCTACTTTACCACATATTTTAACAAAGTTTTTTCATACAAGTAGCGTTGAAAATAGCAAAAAAAGTGCAATTTGGGCAACTGTTTTTATAGCTTTAATATACTCTTTTTTAATCTCATTACCAGCACTTTCATATATGAATTTTTCAAAAAATATCTCAAATGTAGAGTATAAATCATTTATAAAAGATGAGTTTATAAATGATAAAAATGAGCAAATATATGGTAAGTGGCTTAAAACTTGGCAGGATACAAATTTAGTAAAATATAGTGATGAAAATAGTGATAATCTTGTAACTTTAAATGAGTTAAAAATAGACCCAGATACAGTATTTTTACTAAATAGTGAAGTTAATAATATGCCAAATTGGGTAATTGCTTTAGTAATTTCAGGTGCACTTGCTGCAACTTTATCAACAATTACAGGACTTTTACTATTAATAAAAGCAACTTTAGTAAATGAATTTTTACCAAACAATGAGAAAATATCAAAATTTAAATTAAACTCTATTTTAGCTATTTTAATTGTGGTTGCAACTTTGTTTCAAATAAACAATAGTTACACTATTTTACAAATAGTTCTTTTGACTTTTAGTATTAGTGCAGCCACTTTGTTTCCAACAATTATTTTAACTATTTTTAAAAATATAGATAAAAAGTCAATATTTTTTGCTCTTTTAATATCTTTTTTATTTGTAGTTTTTTACACAATTATCTATAATTTTAAAGTTGAGCAAAGTAACTATTTTTTATATCTAATACCAGAATCAATTGGAATAGTTGGAGCATTTTTAAACTTTTTTATAGCAATAATTGCATCAAAATTTATATTTTCAAAAAATAAAGAATCCAAGGAGATAAGATGAGTATTCAAGATCAAGAGGTTTTTTTATCAAAAATCCACCCTTTTGAAGTTTTAAGTCCAAGCCAAATGGCAAAATGTCTTGAGCATATGGATATAGCTTATTATCCAAAAGGAACTGTTTTAATAAGCCCAAACAATATTCCTAATCACTTTTTTTAATTATAAAAGGTTCTGTTTTTGAATACAACAGTGATAATGTAGTAGTTATGGATTATCAAAGCGAAGATACTTTTGATTCAAACTCACTTATTTATAATAAATGTGCAAATACATTTAAAGTAAATGAGGAGCTAATTTGTTATGAACTAGATAAAAAAATGTTTTTAAATTTAATAGATGTAAATCAGGAGTTTAAAGATTTCTTCTTAAAAGATTTAGTAAATAAATTAAGAACTTTAAAAGAGAAAGAGAATACCTCTCAGTTGTCATCTTTTATGATTGCAAAAGTTCAAGATACTTTAATTCATGAAGCTTGTATTGTAAAAAAAGATACAAAACTAATAGATGCAATTGAAAAATCGATGCAGTTTAAAACTTCAACAATTATAGTTGAAGGTGAGAATAAAGAGTATGGAATAATTACAGATTCTCTTTTGAAAGTAAAGGTTTTACTTCAAGGAAGAGATTTAACAATACCTGTAAAAGATATCGCTATTTTTCCACTTTTGACAATTAATAAAAATGATTATTTGTTTGATGCACTTACAATTTTAGTTAAAAAGAATATAAAAAGAGTTGGCGTTGTTGATGATAGTGGAGACATGGTTGGAGTTTTAGAGCAAATAGATATATTATCTCACTTTGCAAATCATACTTATGTAATTGAATCAAAAATCAATAGCGCAAAAAATATTGAAAACTTAAAAGAAGCAACAAAAGATTTTATGGATATTATCACATCTTTACAAGCAAAAGGTGTAAAAATACATCATATCTCCAATTTAATTGGTCAATTAAATACAAAACTATATCAAAAAGTTTACTCACTTATAGTTCCAGAACATTTACAAAATAGCTCTTGTATTTTTGTAATGGGAAGTGAAGGAAGAAATGAACAGATTATAAAAAATGATCAAGATAATGCTTTAATAGTAAAAGATGGTATTGATGTAGAGCAGTACAGACCTTATATGCAAAAAATTACTGATGCACTTATTTTCTTAGGTTATCCACCTTGCAAAGGAAATATTATGGTATCAAATCCACAATGGTGCAAAAACTATAGTGATTTTAAAAGTGATTTAAATAGATGGCTAAATAATAGCTCAAATATGAAAGATTTTTTAGATTTAGCAATATTTATAGACTCTTATGCAGTTGCTGGAGACAAAAATCTTTTAATTGATCTAAAAAATATTCTATATTCAAAAAAACATAGTGCAATATTTTTGGCATATTTTGCAAAATCAACAACGGCATTTGATACTCCAACAACTGTATCAAATTTTATGGGTAAAAATGATTTAATAAATATTAAAAAAGCAGTTATATTCCCAATTATTCATGGAATTCGAAGTTTCTCTTTAAGAGAGGGGATTAAAGAGACAACAACTGTAAAAAGAATTCAAATTTTAGAGCAAAAAAATATTTTGGATAAAAAAATGAGTGCAGAGATTCTTGAAGCACTTGAAATAGCAAATACAATAAGATTAAGACATCAACTAGAGCTTATTCAACAAAATCAAGAGTTAAATAACAACATAAATGCAAATGAGATTGGAAAAATAGAGAGAGATTTACTAAAAGAGAGTCTTAAAATTGCAAATGAGTTTAAAAGCTTTGTAAGTTATGTATTTAAACTAGATAAGATATATTAAAATGTTTAAAAAAATTTTAAAATCATGGAATAGAAAAAAATTATTAGATAAAAAATTTGATTTTTTATTTGATGAGCCACCACTTGAAGAGTATGTTAGTTTAGATTGTGAAACTACAGGATTAAATCCAAAAAAAGATGAGATTTTATCTATTGGTGCTGTTTTAATTAAAGAGAATAAAGTTCTTATGAGAGATACATTTAATATATATTTAAAACCATCAAAAAGTATAAATATAGAATCAATTAAAGTTCACCACCTAAGAGAGATTGATTTAAAAAATGCAATTGAACCAAATGAGGCTATATATAAACTACTTGAATTTATAGGTTCTCGTCCAATAGTTGGTTACTATATAGATTTTGACGCAACAATTATCTCAAAATATACAAAAAATCTACTTGGAATAAAACTACCAAATGAAAAAATAGAGGTATCATCAATCTATTATGATACAAAAAAATCAAAAGATAACTACGGTTTTATAGATTTGAAATTTGATACTATTATGAAAAATCTTAATATTCCAACTTTGGGTAAACATGATGCATTAAATGATGCTATTATGACTGCTATGATCTTCTTAAAACTAAAAAAATACTTAAAAAACTAAATTCTTTTTATTAGCAAAAGCCTATTTTATAGACTTTTGCTAAAGCTATATGATTTATTTCAAATCTTTTTTCAAATGCTATGCTTTTGCAACTAAAATACTTTAATATTTCAGTTAATCTTATTTTAGGAGAAAAAATGGATAACAAATTAGTAGAAAGGATTAAAGCTAATCCTAAATACCATGAACTTATTTCAAAAAGAAGTTCTTTTGCTATTAAATTAGCTATTTTTATGTTAGTTGTTTATTACGGTTTCGTTTTAACTATAGCATTCAACAAAGAGTTTTTTGCAACAAAGCTTTCAGCTGAAAGTGTTATGACTGTAGCTTGGCCTATTGCAGTTACAATTATTATAATTGCATTTATTACAACAGTTATTTATGTTGTAAGAGCAAATGGTGAGTTTGAAGACTTAGAAATGTCAATTAAAAATGATGTAAAGGATATTATGTAATGTTAAAAATATTATCTTTATTAGGGTTATCATCATTAGCACTATTTGCAGGTGATGGAGAGAATGCAGTAAATATTCCTGCTGTTATTATGTTTTTTGTATTTATCATTGCTACTATGGGTATTACAAAATGGGCTGCTAGTAAAACAAAATCTGCTTCAGATTTCTATACAGCAGGTGGAGGAATCACTGGATTTCAAAATGGTCTAGCTATTGCTGGAGATTATATGTCAGCTGCTTCATTCCTTGGTATTTCTGGAATGATTTTTTTACATGGATTTGATGGTATGATTTATGCTATTGGATTCTTAGTTGGTTGGCCAATTATTCTATTCTTAATGGCTGAGAAATTAAGAAACTTAGGTAAATTCAACTTTACAGATATCGCTGCATATAGACTTGATGAGCAAAAAATAAGAGTTTTAGCTGCATTTGGTTCTTTATCAGTTGTAACTTTCTATTTAATCGCTCAAATGGTTGGAGCTGGAAAATTAATCGAAGTATTATTCCATATTCCTTACGCTTGGTCTGTTATTTTAGTTGGAGCTTTAATGATTATTTATGTAACTTTTGGTGGTATGCTTGCAACTACTTGGGTACAAATTATTAAAGCTGTATTACTACTATCTGGAGTAACATTTATCGCTATTATGGTTTTATACCAATATGGATTCTCATTTGTTTCATTAGCAACTGAAGCTGTAAGTTTACATGCTAAAGGTGAAGCTATTTTAAGACCAGGTCCATTCGTATCTGATCCTGTTTCTGCTATATCTTTAGGACTTGCTTTAATGCTTGGAACTGCAGGACTTCCTCATATTCTTATGAGATTCTTTACAGTTGGAAATGCAAAAGAGGCTAGAAAATCTGTTGTTTATGCAACTGGATTTATTGGTTACTTCTACTTAATTATTGGGGTTGTTGGTTTAGGTGCGATTGTTTTCCTAAATACTCCTGAAGGTGCTGTATTCTTTGATGAAGCTGGTAAATTAATAGGTGGAAACAATATGGCTGCAGTTCACTTATCTGAAGCTGTTGGTGGTTCAGTATTCTTAGGATTTATTGCTGCTGTTTCATTTGCTACAATTCTAGCAGTTGTTGCTGGTCTTACACTTGCTGCTTCTAACTCAATTGCACATGATTTATATGCAATCGTTATTAGAAAAGGTCAAGCTACTGATGCTGAAGAGATGAAAGTTTCTAAAAGAACAGTTCTAGTTATTGGTATAGTTGCAATTTTATTAGGATTTGCATTTGAAAATCAAAATATTGCATTCATGGTTGGTCTTGCATTTGCTATTGCAGCATCTGCTAACTTCCCTATTCTGTTTTTATCAATTTATTGGTCAAAACTAACAACTAGAGGTGCATTTATTGGTGGATTTATTGGTCTTATTACAGCTGTTGTATTAGTTGTATTAAGTAAAACTGTATGGGTAAGTATCTTCGGATTTGAAACAGCTATATTCCCATATACTCAACCTGCACTATTCTCAATTATTGCAGCATTTATTGGAATTTGGTTCTTCTCTATAACTGATAAATCAGCTAGAGCAGAAGAGGATAAAGCTGGATTTGAAGCTCAAAAAATTAGAGCTGAAACTGGTATTGGTGCTGATGGAGCTGTATCACACTAATAAAATTTCTAAAGAGAGACTCCTCTCTTTAGTATCTTAATAATAGCTTAATTTATACTATTAATTTTAATAATTTATTTATACACTTTTTGTTACTTTTCTACATTTATTTTTATTTTAAATACTCTATAAAACTACTTTACAATTGAAAAATAAAATTTTCTTTGTATAATCATATTACTTTGTCAATAGACAAAAATAAAAAGTCGCGGGAGAAGATATAGTATGGATGAGAAATTAGTTGATCTCATAGAGTCAAACCCTAAATATAAAGAGTTAGTTTCTAAAAGAAACTCATTAGCTTTAAAATTAGGAATTTTTGTTTTGGTAATGTTTTACTCATATATAGTAGTAGTTGCATTCAATAAGGATATATTTGCAATAAAAGTTGCTGAAGGTTATATAACAACTATTGCATTCCCTATTGCATTAGCTATTTTAGTTATTAGCTTTATAACAACGCTAATTTATGTAAGAAAAGCAAATGGGGAATTTGATGATCTTACAAATGGAATTAAAAAAGATGTAAGGGAGTTTTTATGATTAGAATAATAACTCTACTTTTTTTAACTTCACTTGCTCTTTTTGCTGCAGGTGATGCAACTTTTGAGGGTAAAAGAGATTTAAATGTTGCAGCAATTGCAATGTTTTTAGTTTTTATTGTTGGAACATTAGGAATTACTTATTGGGCAGCTAAAAAAACAAGATCTGCAAATGATTTTTACACTGCAGGTGGAGGAATTACTGGATTTCAAAATGGTCTTGCAATTGCAGGTGATTATATGAGTGCAGCAGCATTTTTAGGTGTTTCTGGTCTTATTTATTTAAATGGTTATGATGGAGTTATTTATGCTGTTTCATTTTTAGTTGGTTGGCCTGTAATTTTGTTTTTTATGGCTGAAAAATTAAGAAACTTAGGTAAATTTACATTTGCTGATATTGCTGCTTATAGATTAGGACAAAAAGAGATTAGAACTTTAGCTGCATTTGGTTCTTTATCTGTTGTTGTTTTATATTTGATAGCTCAAATGGTTGGTGCTGGAAAACTTATTCAAATTCTATTTGGTATGGAGTATGAGTATGCTGTGTTTATGGTTGGAGCGTTGATGATTATTTATGTAACATTTGGTGGAATGCTTGCAACTACTTGGGTACAAATTATAAAAGCTGTTCTTCTTCTATCTGGAGTTTCTTTTATGGCTATAATGGTTTTATGGCACTTTGGATTCAACTTTGAGTCATTGGCTCAAACGGCTGTAAATAATCACGCAAAAGGTGAAGAGATTTTAAAACCAGGTGGATTTTTAAGTGATCCAATATCTGCTATATCTTTAGGTATGGCTTTAATGCTAGGAACTGCTGGTTTACCTCATGTTTTAATGAGATTCTTTACAGTTGGAAATGCAAAAGAGGCTAGAAAATCTGTTGTTTATGCAACTGGATTTGTTGCATATTTTTGGGTAATTATCTCTATTGTTGGACTTGGAGCAATTGCGTTTTTAAATAGTGCTGAAGGTGCTCAATATTTTGTTGATGGAAAACTATTTGGTGGTTCAAATATGGCATCAGTTCACCTATCTCATATGCTTGGTGGAAATGCTTTCTTAGGATTTATTAGTGCTGTTGCATTTGCTACTATTTTGGCTGTTGTTTCAGGACTTACTCTTGCAGGTGCTAGTGCAATTTCTCATGATATTTATGCAAATGTTATAAATCCAAATGCAAGTGATGAGAAAGTTGTTAAAATTTCTAAAATAACTGTTATAATTGTAGGTATTGTTGGAGTTACACTTGGAATTGCATTTGAGTCTCAAAATATTGCATATATGGTTGGACTTGCGTTTGGAATTGCTGCAAGTGCTAACTTCCCAATTCTGTTTTTATCAATTTATTGGTCAAAACTAACAACAAGAGGTGCATTTATTGGTGGATTTATGGGATTAATTACAGCTGTTTCTCTAGTAATTTTAGGACCAAATGTTTGGGTTCAAATTTTAGGAAATGAAAAAGCAATTTTCCCTTATGCGCACCCTGCACTATTCTCTGTTACAGTTGCATTTATATCAATTTGGTTTTTCTCTATAATTGATAACTCAAAAAGAGCTACAGCAGAGAGAGCTATGTTTAGAGCTCAAAATGTTAGAGCAAATACAGGAATTGGTTCATCTGGAGCAGTTTCACACTAAAATATATCAAAAAGAGATTTTCTCTTTTTGATTTTGCACTACTTTAAATATAGGAGAGATGAGTATGCAAGAGCAAAAAAAATTTATTTCAAATATTCACCCATTTAATAATTTAAACTCATTTGAGTTGGATGATCTAGTTGAAGAGTTAGATATCATCTATTTTAAAGCAAATTCAACAGTTCAAGCACAAAATAGTAATCCAGAGTTTTTATATTTTGTTTTAAAAGGTTTAATTCAAGAGATAAATGATGATGAAGTTTTAAGCGTATACTCAAAAGGTGAGATATTTGATTCTGTATCTTTGATAAAAAATCATAGTAAAAATAGTTTTGTGGCTATTGAAGAGAGTATCTGTTATGCTCTTAAAAAAGAGAAATTTATGGAACTTCTAAGTTGCAACCAACAACTAGAAAACTATTTTTTTCAATCCATTTCAGATAAGTTAAACAATAATATCTTAAATGAAAAAAATAAAGATATGGCAAATATAATGATTGCCAAAGTAAAAGATGCAAAAGTTCATAAAGCTGTAATTATTGATACAAACAAAACAATTTATGAAGCAGCAAAAATCATAAAACAAGAGAAAATCCCAACACTATTATTAAAAGATGAAGATGGTGAAATGTATATTGTAACTGATTCAGACTTTAGACAAAAAGTTATTTTAAATAGAATGGATTATGATGATTTGGTTGTAAAAATTGCTTCTAAAGGTTTAGTTTATATAAATGAAGATGACTTTTTATTTAATGCTCAACTTCAAATGGCAAAACATGGATTAAAAAGAGTAGTTGTAAAAAATGACCATGATGAGATTGTAGGAATACTTGATCAAATATCTCTTTCATCATTTTTTGCAACAAATACTTTTGCTGTTTCAAATCAAATTATTAATGCCGAAACTTTAGATGAGCTAAAAGAGGCTTCACTATCATTTATAAAAATCATTAAATCACTAAATGCAAAAGGTGTAAAAATAGAGTTTATCTCTAAGTTGATAAACCAACTAAACAAAAAACTACTTGATAAACTATATAAACTTTTAGCTCCAAAAGAGCTTATTGGAAAATCTTGTTTAGTTGTGATGGGAAGCGAAGGAAGAGCAGAACAAATACTTAGAACCGATCAAGACAATGCACTTATTATTTCAGATGATTGCTCTATTAGCGAGGAAAAACTAAGAGAGTTTACACATCTTTTTACAGAGACTTTAGTTGATTTTGGATTTCCTAGATGCGAAGGAAATATAATGGTTTCAAATCCATATTGGTGCAGAAAGCAGAGTGATTTTAAAGAGCTTATTTATGAGTGGGTAAATAGTCCAAGCGGTGATAACTTTATGAATATTGCAATATTTTATGATGCTCTTTGTGTATCTGGAGATATTGAAATTATTAAAGAGTTAAAAAATTATCTATTTAAAATATCTTCAAACTCTCAAAGCTTTTATACAAATTTTGCAAGAGTTATAAATAGTTTTGATGTACCTTTAGGATTTTTTGATGGTTTTGTATTTAATAGCAAAGATGAAAAACATAAAGATGAGATTGATATAAAAAGGGGTGGTATTTTTATAATTGTTCAAGGAATTAGATCTTTAAGTATTCAAAACAGAGTTCTAAATACAAATACAATAAAAAGAATAAATAGCTTAAAAGAGTTAAAAGTTTTAGATGATGAGAGTGCAAAAGAGTTGATTATGGCATTTAATATTTTAAATAGTCTAAAATTAAAAGCGAGTTTAGAAAAACTTGATAAAAAAGAGAAAATAGACAACTTTGTAAATCCTAGTAAATTAACAATCATGGAAAAAGATTTACTAAAAGACTCTTTTAAAATAGTAAATAAACTTAAAAAAAGATTAGAAAATCACTTTAAGCTTAACTATGTTTAAAAAAATCTCAAACTACTTTAATAAAAAAAATTTAAAGAATAAAAAATATAGTTTTTTATTTGATAAAAATATAAAAAATGAGTATGTTTGTTTTGATTGTGAAACAACAGGATTAGATCCAACAATTGATGATATTATCTCTATTGGTGCTGTGATTATAAAAAACAATACAATAGTTTCAAGTAAAAAGTTTGTAAGATATATTAAGCCTAAAAACTGCTCTTTAGATGAAAAATCAATTAAAATACACCATATAAGAGAGTGTGATTTAGAAAATGCTTGTGAGATAGAGGATGTTATTTTAGAGTTTTTAGAGTTTATTGAAAATAGAACTTTAGTTGGATATTTTTTAGATTTTGATAAAAATATGATAAATAAATATTTAAAGCCAATGCTTGGAATAACTCTACCAAATAGAAGCATAGAGGTATCAGAGATTTATCACGATTTTAAAATTGAGTTAATTCCTCAAAGCTTTGTGGATTTAAAATTTAAATCTATTGTAAATGATTTAGATATTCCACAGTTTGGAGCACATGACTCTTATAATGATGCAATAATGACTGCAATGATATTTTTAAAACTAAAAAATCATCCAAATGTAAAAATAAAATAGATGAATTTACTAAATCTTAAATCAGAAAAAGAGATACTAAAACTCTCTATATTTAGCACAATTCTTTTAGCAATTCTTGGTTTATTTTTTGGTCTACTAGCTAGTTCTGCAACTATCATTTTTGATAGTATTTATGGCATGATAGATGCTTTAATGACTATTTTAGCACTTGTTGTTGCAAAATTAATTACAGCTTCAACTTCAAAAGATACTATCTCAAATAGATTAGAAAAACATTTTACAATGGGATTTTGGCACCTTGAACCAATTGTTTTAGGTGTAAATGGAATACTTCTAATAGGTGCTTCAATTTATGCTTTTGTAAATGCGATTGATAGTATTTTGCTTGGAGGAAGAGAGATAATCTTTTCATATGCAATTATTATAACTGCTATTTCTATTGTAGTTGAGATTACTTTGGGAATTTTTATTCACAATAGTAATAAAAAAATTAATTCTGAATTTTTAAAATTAGACTCTATTAGTTGGTTAATCTCAGCTTCTATGTCTTTTGCTTATCTTATTGCATTTAGTTTTGGATATTTTGTAAAAGATGGTGAACTATCTTGGATTACACCTTTTATTGACCCTTTTATTTTAATAATAGTATCAATTTTAGTAATTCCAATGCCTTTTAAAACTGTTAAACAAGCACTTGCAGATATTTTACTTGTAACTCCATCTTCTTTGAAAAATCATGTTGATATTGTTGCAAAAAATATTGTAAAAAAATATGGATTTGACTCTTTTAGAGCTTATGTTGCAAGAGTTGGAAGAGGAAGACAGATTGAACTTTATTTTATAGTTCCAAAAAGTTGGCCTGCTAAAAGACTTGAAGAGTGGGATATGCTAAGAGATGAGATAGAGAAAAATCTAGGAAAAGAGGATCCAAATCTTTGGCTTACAATAGTTTTTACAACTGATTTTGAATGGGCAGAGTAAAGAAAATATTTAAGTTTTAATTAGATATTATTTCAAACAATTAATTATAAATTTTAATATAAATTTAAGAAAAAGGATAAAGATGTTGGTTTTCGTTTTAAATGCAGGCTCTTCTTCACTAAAATATCAACTAATTGATATAAAATCAAAAGAGTTAAAAGCTAGTGGTTTAGTTGAGAGAATTGGAATTGATGGGATTTTAAAACATGAAATTGGAGAGAATAAGAAACTTACTTTTGAACTTCCAATTCCTACACACAAAGAGGCAATTGAATTAGTTCTTAGAATTCTAACAAACAATGAGACAAAAGTTATAAACTCTATTGATGAGATAAAGGCTATTGGACATAGAGTTGTTCATGGCGGAGAGCATTTTAAAGAGTCCGTTTTAGTTGATGATGAAGTTATTAGAAAAATCGAAGAGTTAATTCCACTTGCTCCTTTACACAATCCTGCAAATATTATGGGTGTAAAAATTTGTCAAGAGTTAATGCCAAAAGTTCCAAATGTAGTAACTTTTGATACAGCATTTCATCAAACAATGCCAATGGAAAACTTCTTATATGCCGTTCCTTATGCTGATTATACAGAGCATCACTTAAGAAAATATGGATTTCATGGAACTAGTCACTACTATGTTTCACAAGAGGCTATTAAACTTTTAAATAAACAACAAAGCAAGGTTATAGTTTGCCATCTTGGAAATGGTTCATCTGTTTGTGCCGTTAAAGATGGAAAATCAATAAGTACATCTATGGGTCTTACTCCACTTGAAGGTTTAGTAATGGGTACAAGAAGTGGTGATATTGATGCTGGAGTTATTCCATATTTAATGGAGAGAAAAGGTCTATCTCACACACAAATTCTTGATTACTTAAATAAAAAATCAGGTATTCTTGGAGTTTCTGGAGTTAGTTCTGATTTAAGAGAGGTCATAAAAGCTGCTAATGATGGCGATAAAAGATCTAAAATTGCAATAACAATGTTATGTGATAGAATCAAAAAATACCTATGCTCTTATGCTGGACTTATGCACGGTGTTGATGCTATTTGTTTTACAGCTGGAATTGGAGAGAACTCTGATTTAATTAGAGAGAAAGTTTGTGAAGGTTTAGAGTTTATGGGAATTGAAATTGATAAAGAGAAAAATTCTAAAAGAGAGAAAGGAAACAGAGAGATCAATTCTAAAAATTCTAAAACTAAAATATTTGTAATTCCTACAAATGAAGAATTAGTTATAGCAACTGATACTTATAATCTACTAAAAAAGTAAAAATCTTATAAAATATTTTAGAGCAAAATGTAAAATCTACACATTTTTGCTCTTTTTTTTACAAAAATTCACTCAAAAAAAAGCTACTTTTGTGCTACTTTAATGCTATTTCTTTTAACTATAATTTTTCCTAAATTTGAATAAAGAAAGGATATTGCAAGATGGGTTTAATTGAAAATATTAAAGCAAAAGCAAAACAAAATTTAAGAACTATCGTTCTTCCAGAAAGTGAAGATGAGAGAGTTTTAAAAGCTACTGAGCAAGTTTTAAAAGATAAGACTGCAAATATCATTTTAATAGGAAATGAAGATACTATAAAAGCAGACTCTGCAAAGTGTGGTGTAAATATAGAAGGTGCAAAAATCATAGATCCAAAAAAATTTGCAAATATAGATAGATATATTGATGAGCTTGTTGAACTTAGAAAAAGTAAAAATCTTTCAAAAGAAGAAGCTACAAATTTAATGTTAAACGAACCAAGATTTTTTGGTTGTATGATGGTAAGACTTGGTGATGCTGACGGTTTAGTTGCAGGTTCTAACTCTCCAACTGCTGATGTTTTAAAAGCTGCTATTCAAGTTATTAAAACAGCTCCAGGAATAAATACAGTTTCTTCTACATTTATAATGGAGACAGCTGATGGTAAATTTGGAGACAATGGTCTAATTTTATTTGCAGATTGTGCTGTTATTCCAGATCCAACATCTGAACAATTAGCAGATATTGCAAGTGCAACTGCTGCAACTGCTGCTAGCGTTGTTGGACTTGAACCAAGAGTTGCAATGTTAAGCTTCTCTACAAAAGGAAGTGCTGCTCATCCACTTGTTGATAAAGTAACAAATGCTTGTGACATATTAAAACAAAGAGGTGTAAATTTTGAATTTGATGGAGAGCTTCAAGCTGATGCTGCAATTGTTGAAAGTGTTGGTTCTAAAAAAGCTCCAAATTCAAAAGTTGCTGGATGTGCAAATATTTTAGTATTCCCTGATTTACAATCTGGAAATATAGGTTACAAACTGGTTCAAAGATTTGCAAATGCAGAGGCTCATGGACCTATTATTCAAGGTTTAAATAAACCTGTAAATGACCTTTCAAGAGGTTGTTCAGTTGAAGATATCTCAAATTTAGTAGCTATTACAGCAACACAAATTAAATAAAAATTTAAATTTCAAAAAAAGGAAAAATATGTTAGTTTTCGTATTAAATGCAGGAAGTTCATCGGTTAAATATCAATTAATGAATCCAGTTATTAAAAAAGTTTTTGCTTCAGGAATTTGTGAAAGAATTGGTATAGATGGTGTTTTAAAACATGAGTATAAAGATGGGAAAAAACTTGTTTTAAATATTCCTATGCCAACACATAAAGAGGCTATTAATGCTGTTTTAACTACTCTTACAAGTGGTGAAGGTAAAGTTATTGACTCAATTAATGATATTGAAGCAATCGGTCATAGAACTGTTCATGGTGGAGAAGAGTTTGCAAGTTCTGTTTTAATTACTCCTGAAGTAATTGATGCTATGAAAAGATTATCTCCATTGGCTCCTTTACACAATCCTGCAAATATTACGGGAATTGAAATTTGTCAAGAGTTAATGCCAGGTAAACCAAATGTTGGTGTATTTGATACAGCATTTCACCAAACAATGCCTGATTATGCTTATATGTATGCACTTCCTTATGATCAATATACAAAACATGGTATTAGAAAATATGGTTTCCACGGAACAAGCCACTACTTTGTATCAAATGAAGCAAGAGCTATGTTAGAGAAAAAACACAATACTAGAATTATTGTTTGTCACTTAGGAAATGGTTCATCTGTAAGTGCTGTATTTGATGGAAAATGTATTGATACATCTATGGGATTAACTCCTGTTCAAGGTCTTATGATGGGAACTAGAGTTGGAGATATTGGAGCTGGAGCTATTCAATATATGATGAAACAAGAAGATATTACTATTGATCAAGCACTTGATATTATGAATAAAAAATCGGGAATTTTAGGAATCTCTGGAAAATCTTCAGATTTAAGAGAAGTTTTAGATGGTATGGCTCAAGGTGATGATAGATGTAGACTTGCTATTGATATGGTTGCATATAAAATCAAATCTTATGTTGGAGCTTATGTTGCAGCACTAAATGGTGTTGATGCACTCTGTTTTACAGGTGGAATTGGTGAAAATGCAGCATTAATTAGAGAGAAAGTTTGTGCTGGTCTTGATGCTATGGGACTTGTAATAGATCCAACTAAAAACAATGTTAGATCAAGTGAAGCTAGAGATATCTCTACAAACGCATCACCTGCTAGAATTTTTGTAATTCCAACTCAAGAAGAGTATGTGATAGCAAATGATACTTATAATATCGTTTCTGGTGGAAGTAGAAGAAAATAGTCTTTATTTTCTTCTTTAAAAAAGGTAAAGATTTTTCTCTTTATCTTTTTTATTTCATATATTAAATCGCTTTTAAACTACTTGAAAAACTCATAACAATTTTAGAGATAGCTTCAGTTAAAAACTTATCCATAAACTTCTCAAATTTATCCTCTTTTTTCCAAACAGCTTTTTCAACTTGGCTTAGTTCTATTAAACTATTTTTTGCAAAAGTAATATTTGAAACCTCATCTACAAGTCCAACATCTTTTGCCATTTGTGCTGTAAAAACTTTTGCATCAGCAAAATTTTGTTGATTTTTTATATTCAAATTTCTAGCAGTTGCAACATCTAAAACAAACATATTATATGTGCTATTTATTAAATCTTGAAGCTCTTTTTGCTCAAAATCAGTCCACTTTCTAGTAACTGTTCCACTCTCTTTATACTTTCCAGCCTTTACAGTTTGAGTTTGAACTCCAACTTTTTGTAAAAGTTCACTTGCATCAAATCCTTGCATAATAACTCCAATAGAACCAACAATTGTTCCAGGATTTGCAACAATTTTATTAGCCCAAATAGATGCATAGTAACTTCCACTTGCAACTGTTCCACTTGCATATACAACAACTGGTTTTAACTCTTGCAACTCTTTTATAGCAAGTGCTATTTCAATAGATGGAGCAACAGCACCACCTGGACTATTTACAAATAGTAAAACACCTTTTATATTTGTATCATTTTTAGCTTTTTCAATATTTTCTAACACTTTTGTAGGATCAACTATCTCACCTATTAAATCTATTTTTTGCAAGTTTGCGAAACTGTTACTCATATGTTCTTCATCATTTGAGCTAAAAAATAAAAAATATACAATTGTTAAAAAAACAATAGTTTTAAAATATTTTGTAACAAAATCTAAAAACCAAATAACTGGTGAAAAAAGTTTTTTTATAAAATCAAACAAACTCTCCTCCTATAATAACTCTATTTATCTCTTTTGTGTGTAAAATTATATGCATATAAATATCTTCTATATCCTCTATATTTGAAGGAAGAGAAAAACCTATAATATCTGCATCATAACCATTTTCTAATCTACCTTTGCTATATTCAAAACCTAAAGCTTTTGCTCCACCAACAGTTGCAGCGTTTAATAAAGTTTTTGAAAATTTAACTATATTTTTTTCATAATGAATATTTAAGAGTGCTCTTAACTCATCAAACATACTTAAAGAGCTATTTGAACTAAGTCCATCTGTTCCAATACTTAAATTTATATCTTCTAATTTATCTAAATTGAGCCTGCTATTATTTAAAAATCTATTTGAAACAGCACAGTGGTTTATAGATGCATTTAACTCTCTTATTTTATCAAGTTCCTCTTTTTTTGCCTCTACACAGTGAGTAAAAGATAGATTCTTTACCCCATTAAATAGATTTAAAAACTCCATTGGTCTATTTGTTGCTGTTGATTGATTTAGAAAATTTGTAAAAAACTCTAAAAAGCTCCCTTTATCTTTTCTAAGCCACTTCTTCTCCTCAATTGACTCTAAAAAGTGAGAAGTAACCACAAGATTGTCAATTTTTGCTAGATTTAAAACCTCTCTTGTTAAAAACGGATGAACTGAGTATGGTGAGTGAATTGCAATTGCAGCTTTAAAATTTTTGCTATTGTGCTTTTGTGCTTCACGCAATCTTGCTTTAAAATCAGCAAAAAGTGCATCTATCATATCTGGTTTTGATCCGATTACTTCACAAAAAAATATCTTATTTATTGGACTTTTTAAAATAGCTTCCAGATCAAAAGAGTATGAAGAGATTGCGCCAATAGTAGTTGTTCCACTTCTTAAAATCTTATCAAGCTCTTTTTTTATTAAAGATGTTTTTGCTTTGTTTATTAAAGGCTCTCTATATTTTATAACAGAGTTTAACCAATCATAAAAATTTCCATATTTTAGTGTAGTTTTATTTGCACTAAACTCCAAATGAAGATGTGAATTTATGAGTCCAGGCATCAATACAGAGTTTGCTCCTAAGTCAACAACTTCAAGATGAGCATATTTTCTTTTTATAAAACTATATGTGGCTACCTCTAAAATCTTATCATCAAATACAACAGCGCCATCTTTTATAACTTTAAAATTCTCATCAAATGTTAAAAGATATTTTGCTTTTAAAATTTTCATAAACTATTTTTGCTCTTGTTGTTTTGCTCTTGCTTCATTTACAGCTTTTATCTCATTTACAATTTGAACTAAAGATATCATTCCTAAGTGGTAACCAAAAGCTCCAAATCCAGTGATTACTCCAGTACTTGCACCTGCAGTTACTGATTTTTGTCTAAACTCTTCTCTTTTATAAATATTTGAAATATGAACTTCAACAACAGGAAGATTAACGGCACTTAAAGCATCTTTTATTGCAATTGAAGTGTGTGAATATGCTGCTGGATTAATCATAATTGCATCAACAGTCCCTAAACACTCTTGAATTCTATCTACAATCTCACCCTCTAAATTTGATTGAAAAAACTCTAACTCAACTCCATTTTGTTTTGCAGCATTATTTAGTTGTTCGTGAATTTGATCCATTGTCATTCCACCATAAATATGTTGCTCTCTAATTCCTAACATATTTATATTTGGTCCTTGAATTACTGCTATTTTCATATTATTTTCCTTTTATTAATTTTGGGTAAGATTATATTTAAATTTTTGTTAAAGCTTACTATAAGGGATATTTGTGAATTTTATTTTAAAAAATGAGAATGCGATATATTATGAAGTTAATTTTTCTTGTGATAATGTAATTTTTTTGAGTTTAGGAAGTGAGAAGTTTTTTATTACAGATGCTAGATATACAATTGAAGCAAAAGAGTATGCTAAAAATTGTGAAGTTATTGAAAGTGCTAATCTAATTGAGAGTGCTAAAGAGATTTTGAAAAAAAATAGTATCAAATCTATAACTTTTGATCCAAATGATTTTACTTTTTTTGAGTATAAAAATATTATAAAAGATTTAGATATAAATTTTGTTGAAGAGATAAATTTTTCAAAAACAAAAAGATTAATAAAGAGTGATTATGAGATAAAACTTCTAAAAAAAGCATCATCTTTAGGAAAAGATGGTTTTAAAGAGTTTGCAAAATATATCAAAAATAGTGGATTTAAAAAGAGTGAAAAAGAGCTATATTTTAATGCTTACAAATTTATGAGTCAAAAAGGAGAGCTTGAAACCTCTTTTAATCCAATTGTTGCAATAAATGAAAATGCAGCAAAACCTCACGCACTTGCTACCAATAAAAGATTAAAAAAAGATGACCTAATTTTAGTTGATGCAGGAGTTAAATATAAAAGGTATTGTTCTGATAGAACTTGTACAAGTGTTGCAAATTTTGATAACTTTAATTTTGAAAGAAAGCAAACTTTTAAGAATAAAAAGCATCAAAAAATATATGATATTATATTAAAGGCTCAAGAAAAATCTATAAAAGAGGCAAGAGCTGGAATGAAAGCATGTGAAGTTGATAAGATTGCTAGAGATTTTATCTCTCAAGCTGGTTATGGAAAATATTTTGTTCATAGCACTGGTCATGGTGTTGGACTTGATATTCATGAGTTTCCAAATATAAATAGCAAAAATGAGCTTATAATTGAAGAGAATATGGTATTTACAGTAGAACCTGGAATTTATATTCCAAATGAGTTTGGTGTAAGAATTGAAGATACAGTTTATATAAAAAATAACAAAGCTGAAATTTTATAAAGATAAAAAGAGAGAAATTTGAAAAAAAAATTATCGCCTAGTTTAACACTTTTTTATACACCAAATTTTCCAAAAATTTTTAATATTAGTTCAAACAAAAAATATATTGTAACTATAGGAATTGGCGGGAATATTGGAGATACAAAAAAAATATTTGATAAATTAATCTTATGTTTAAAAAAAGATTCAAGATTTACTTTACTTAAAACTTCTCCTCTTTTAAAAAATCCTCCATTTGGTTTTTTAGAACAAAGTGATTTTTTAAATGGTATAATTCGTCTTCAAACAGATCTTTGTGCATTTGAGTTTTTACAAGCTATGCAAAGATATGAAAAAAAATTTGGAAGAAAGCGATCCTTTCAAGATGCGCCTAGAACCTTAGATATAGATATTATATTTTTTGATAAAAAAAAGATAAACTCAAAAAATTTAATTATACCTCACAAAAATTGGGCAAATAGAGAGTCAGTGATTATTCCTTTAAAATATATATAAAAAACTTTTTAAAGGTAAAAAATGAACAAAAATAAAAAAGTAGTTGTAGGAATGTCAGGTGGAGTTGATTCATCTGTTACAGCCTTATTGTTAAAACAACAAGGATATGATGTTGTTGGACTATTTATGCGAAACTGGGAATATGGAATAAAAGGTAGCCAGTGTCCTAATCGTATAGAGTTTGAAGATGCAAAAAAAGTTGGTGCATTAATAGGTATTGAAGTATTAGGAAAAGATTTTGTTAAAGAGTACAAAGATAGAGTTTTTGATATTTTTTTAGAGGGTTTAAAACAAGGTCTTACCCCAAATCCAGATATCTTGTGCAATAAAGAGATAAAATTTAATGTATTTTTAAATGAAGCAAAAAAAATGGGTGCAGAGATGATTGCAACTGGTCACTATGCAAAAATTGCAAAATACAAAGATCATTTTGTACTAGATACTCCAAAAGATAGTTCAAAAGATCAAAGCTATTTTTTACATGCACTATCAAGTGAACAACTATCTCATGCTATGTTTCCACTTGGAGATTTAACAAAAAAAGAGGTTAGAGAGATAGCAAGAGCTCATAATTTACCAGTTAGTGATAAAAAAGATAGCACTGGAATTTGTTTTATTGGAAATCAAAAATTTGATGAGTTCATTACTCAACATCTTAAAGCAATTCCAGGTGATATTATTGATGAAAATGGAAAGGTTTTAGGAAAGCACAAAGGTTTAGTATGTTACACATTGGGTCAGCGAAAAGGTATAGGTCTTGGTGGAGTTAAAGGCAATGAAAATGAAAACAACACCCACAAACCTTGGTTTGTAGCTTCTAAAGATGTAGTAAATAATACACTAACTATTGTTCAAGATACAAATCATCCTCTTTTAATGAGTAAAACAGTTGAAGCAAAAAAGATGCACTGGGTATTAGAAGAGACACCAAAAGTTGGGGATAGACTAATGGCACAAGTTAGATATAGACAACAAAAACAAGCTTGTACAGTAGTTGAGGCAAATAATGAAACAGTAGTAGTTGAGTTTGATAATCCTCAAAGAGCTGTAACACTAGGTCAAAGTCTAGTTTTATACTCTGGTAATTATTGTCTTGGTGGTGGCTTTATAAGTTTTTACAAATAAAAAGGTAAAAGATGAGTAAACAAAAAGTAATGGTAGGAATGAGTGGAGGAATTGACTCATCAGTTACAGCTTATATCTTACAAAAAGAGGGATATGAAGTTGAAGGAGTTTATCTAAAACTTCATAATAGAACAGATGGTTACCATGAATCAAATTTAAGTTATATTGATGGAGTTACAAAATTTTTGGGTATTAAATACCATATTTTAGATTTATCGCAAAAATTTAAAAAAGAGGTTTATGACTACTTTGTAAACTCTTACATAGATGGAACTACTCCAAATCCATGCGTAAAATGTAATAAACAGATAAAATTTGGTGCAATGCTAGATTTTGCGAAAGAGCAAGGAGCTTCATTTCTTGCAACTGGTCACTATGTAAAAACTGATGGTAACTTTTTCTATGTTGCAGATGATTTATCAAAAGATCAAAGCTATTTTCTGTCGCAAGTTCCAAAAAATGCACTTGCTTATATGATGTTTCCACTAAGTAACTATAAAAAAGAGGACATCATAAAACTTGGAGCAAATTTAGATGTTGCATATAAAAAGATAACTGAAAAAAATGAGTCTCAAGAGATCTGTTTTGTTGAGTCAGTTTATACTGATGTTGTAAAAAAACATGCAAATATAGATATAGAAGGTGATGTTTTAGATGAAAATGGAAATGTAGTAGGAAAACATAAAGGTTATGCACACTATACAATTGGAAAAAGAAAAGGATTTAGTGTAAAAGGTGCTCAAGAGCCTCATTTTGTTTTAAAATTAAATCCAAAAAACAACACTATTGTTGTAGGAAAAAAACCAGCTTTAGAAGTTAATGAAGTTGTTGGAGAAGAGCTTAATCTCTATATTGATGATAAAAAATTCTCATGTGGTGTAAAACTAAGATATAGGTCAACAACAACTCCTTGTGATGTTGAGATTATTAATGATAAAGCAATTATAAAATTAAAAGAACCAGCTTTTGGAGTTGCTAGTGGGCAGTTGGCTGTTTTTTATGATGGAGATAGAGTTTTAGGAAGTGCTTTTATAAAAAGTGCAAAATAGTTTTTGCTAAGTATAAAACTTAGCAAAATTATAAATCTACCATAGCTTTAAAAGTAATTCCAGATCTTCCAATACTATCTATTTTTGTATGGTTTCTTTCATTAATTCTGCTATCTTCAATAAATTGATAATCTATTTTTAAAATAACAGGTGTTGTATCCCCATCTACTTTATATGTATCATAATAGCTGCAAAAAAGTGCTGTTTGAGTTGAGCTTATCATTGGTGGATAATCTTCTAACTCTTTTTTAACTTCAATTTGAAACTTCTCTATTTCACTCTCACTTTTGCAAAGTGGTGTTGCACACTTTTGAACAAGTTCTACATTTTCTTTGTTTGGAAAACAGATAGTTGCTTTTTTTGTTTTAAGAATATTTGCTAAGCTATCTTTTAAACTTCCATCATCTTTTTTCCCAATTGCCACAATTACAAGTGCTGGATTTGTAGAGATTGGAATAAAATATGAAAAAGGTGCTGCATTTAAAACTCCATCATCTTCTGTAACAATCCATGCAATTGGTCTTGGAACTATACTTCCAGACATGATTTTGTATCTATCTAAATCATTTACATTTTTATAATCAAGTACCATAATATTCCTTTTGAAATTTTGTCTTTATTTTAAGATATTAATGCTTTTATCTTAGTATAGTAAAAAGCAAAAAGTATAAATGCAAATCCTAAACAAACTGTAATCAGCGTTGTAGTTATAATATGTGCCATAAAACCTATAAACAAAGTTGTTAAAACATTAACAAACATAAAAAACATATCATTGTATGAAATCACTCTTCCTATATATTTTTTATCGCAATAATTTTGTAAAAGAGCATAAGTGTATGACCATAAAAATGCTGTACTAAATCCTACAAAAAATAGTGCTACAAGTGATAGATAAAAATCACTTTGCACAAATGCCCAAACTATAATTGTAAGACCTTGAAATGCAAGTAGATATTGAAGATTTGATTTATTTATAATCTTATTTAAAAATAGTGGTCCAATCATAAGCGCAACTGCTCTTACACTATTTGATAATCCAATTGCTAAAGGAACTGCAATTAACTCTTTGTACTCATTTTTTGCCAAAATTGTAATTAGTGCATCATAAGATGTTAATCCAACACTTGCATGAAGAAAAATCAGATGCAAAATAATTTTATTTTTTTTAATATATCTGAAACCATCAAGCATTAACTCTAAAATTTTCTCTTCAACTTTTTTGTACTCTAAGTTTATTTTAATTGGTAAAAAAACCATAAATGCTAATATAAAAATAATAACATCAATTAAAATAGCTGTTTTAACTCCATATAAATTTACAATAAATCCACTAGCAGCCATTCCAACTGCATATGTAAAAGACCAAATAATTGATTGAATCTCATTTGCAGTTTGAAGCTCTTTTCCACTTGCCAATTTTGCTAAAAGCGACATTTCACTTGAAAAAAACATTGAAGCTGCACTCATTCGTATAAATATAATTATTAAAAGTAACCACAAATCACTAGCATTTGAAATCAATAAAAAACAGGCTGTCATACAGAGTTCTATAAAGAGCAAGGTAACCATTAAAGGTTTTATTCTTACTCTATCAATAACTGCTCCACTAAAAGGGGCTATTAAAATTGCTGGTAAAAAATGCATAGCTGTAACAATAGCAATTGCAAGTTCACTTGAACCAAAATCAACAACCATTGTATATATTGCAACTGTAGAAAACCATGCACCAAACGATCCAATAAAATTAACTAAAGATAGTCCTCTAATAATTGGATTATCTCTTAAAAAAGTAAAATAGTATTTCAAAAAATTCCTTAAAAAGTATAAAAAAGATTAGAACTCTAAAGTTCCTTCAATAGCAAAATTTGCTTTAGAATCAAGCTCTGCATGAGATAAAACTGGAATTACCATCCCAAATTTCTCATATATCTCAGAGACTCTTTTTCTTAAAACTGGATCAACAACCATAGCTATTTTTGAGAAACCTTTTTTCTCAACACTATCAATTAGCTGTTTTGTTTTTGTTACAAGATTATTAATTTCTGCGATACTAAGCATTAATTGACTAGCTCCATGATTATCTTGAAGCTTACTAATAAAGTGTTGCTCAAGTTCTGGTTTAATTGTAACTATATGTAAGACTCCATCACTATCTTTATATTTTTGAGTAATAAGTCTATATAGCTTTGCTCTAACATGCTCTAGTAAAATCTCTGGAGCTTTTGTAAACTCAGCAATATCTGCAACTGCTTCAATGATTGTTAGCATATCAATAATTGGTATTTTTTCATGAAGTAAATCTTTACAAACTTTTAATAAACTTCCATAAGATGCAACTTTCATAGCCTCTTCTACAACAATTGGGAAATCTTTTTTCAATCTATCAATAATATCAACAATATCTTGTCTAGTTATAATATCTTCAGCATGTTTTCTAATAATTTCAGATATGTGAGTAGAGATAATTGTTGGAGCATCAACAACTGTAAAGCCTTTCATTAAAGCCTCCTCTTTTAACTCTTTTGCTATCCAAATTGCATCTAAATTAAAGACTGGCTCTTTAACTTTTATACCATTTAGCTTCTCGTTTGCTAATCCACCCATTGCTAAAAGTTTATCAACTTCAATTCTTCCTTTTACAATTGGTATTCTTTTTAGATAAAATTGATACTCATTTGCTCCAAGATTTGTATCATCTGAGATTCTTATTTGTGGAATTATAAATCCAAGCTCACTAGCAATATTTTTTCTAATTGCTTTTATCTTATCAAGAAGCTCAGAGTTTCCTTGAACAAGTTGTAGAAGTCTAATTCCAAGCTTCAACTCCAAAACTTCAAGCTTCATAACTGTTTCAATACTTTGACTCTCATCCATAGCAGCCTCTTTTCTCTTCTGCTCTTTAAGTTCAGCTGGTTGTTCAATTTTTTTAGCAACTGGAGCTTTAAACATTCTAGTTACAATATTATCATCACCTCTATCAATCATTATAATTGTATAACCTAAAGCTATTAATAAAATTCCCATAAAAGATAGAATACCTGTAGGAAAGCCTGGAACTAATGAGAAAAGAATAAGCCCAATACCAACTAAAATCAAAGATTTTGTATCTTTCATTAATTGGTTTACAGCTCTTGTTGCAAATCTCTCTTCATCTGTATTTGATCTTGTTATTATAATAGCAGTTGCAGTTGATGTTAAAAGTGCTGGAATTTGGCTTACAAGCCCATCACCAATTGTTAAAATTGTATATATATTTGAAGCATCTCCTGCACTTAAACCATGTTGGAAAATTCCAATTAAAAGACCACCAATAATATTTACAATTGTAATTATAATACCAGCAATGGCATCACCTTTTACAAACTTAGAAGATCCATCCATAGCCCCATAAAAGTTAGCTTCTGTTATAAGTGCTTTTCTTCTAATTTGTGCCTCTTTATCATCAATAAATCCAGCATTTAAATCAGCATCAATAGCCATCTGTTTTCCAGGCATTGAGTCAAGTGTAAATCTAGCAGTAACCTCAGCAACCCTTGTTGCCCCTTTTGTTACAACCATAAAGTTTATTAAAACTAATATTATAAATATTACAATTCCAATAACCATGTTTCCACCAACAACAAACTCACCAAATGCACTAATTATTGTACTAACAGCTTCAGGACCATTATGACCTTCACTTAAAATTGATCTTGTTGTTGCAATACTAAGTGCAAGTCTGAAGATAACAAGTATTAATAAAAGTGTTGGGAAAGTTGTTAAATCAGCTGGTTTTTGAATATATAAAGATATTAAAAGTATAAGAAATGACAAAGCTAAAGATAGTGATATAAAAAAGTCAATAGCTGTTTGACTTAAAGGTACAATTATAATTGCAAGCATTGATAAAAACAGTGCTACTGCAATTAAATCCCTAGAGAATAAATTTTTAAGACTAAATTTCATATATCACTAAATTAGCTAACTTATCTCATAAAATTAACTAAAGATAATTCAAATGTTTTATTTACCGTTGAATACATAGCTGTATATGAAATTTCTAAAGACTTTAGTTGCATAGCAACATCTGTTAAATTTGAACTACCTAATTCCGTATCTACAATATTAAGTTGAACAATTTTTGAACTTAATCTATCCAAAGCAGTTTCAAAAGTTTTATTTCTACCACCCAAATCTGCATGAGCTATAACAGCTGCATCGTAAACTTTTTTTATATCATCAACAGCTTGAGAGATTCCCTCTCTTCTAAAAGCATAATTAGCAGCCTCATCAGCTGGAAATGCTGGATTTCCTAAGTCATCTAATCCTCTTAAACTCTTAATAGCATCATCTAACATATCAAAAGTGTTTCTTCTTGCATCAAATCTAATACCATCACCTAAAGCTGTTAAATCTACAGTATATTCTGAAGCTGGTGGAACTGGTGGAACTGCTGTTAAAATCTCTTTTGAACCATCCCATCTAGTCTTTTCAATCTGGTTTGTCGCTGTATCTAAAACCCACTCATTTCCATCTTGATCAACAATTTTATCACCCTCTTTAAATGTTAATGTTCCATTTGCATAAGCTGTATTTGCAACAAAAGTTAAAATATCAATACCATTAACTCCTCTGTCATGATACGAACCATCATCTACTGCCATTTTTCTCAATTGTGAATCTCCATGGTATGTTACTTTTCCATTTGTATCCATTGAGAAGGGTTTTACAGATGCATCACTTCCCGCAAATAGATATTGACCCTCTGTTTGAGTATTTCCTAAATCCATTAAGCTTTGTTTATAACCAACTAATTGTTGAGCAATCGCCTCTAGTCCTTCAACTCCTGTTGTTGAAGTATTTGCCTTAATAAGCTCCTCATTTATTTTATCCATTATTTTTTTGATTTCGTTTATAGTACTATCTGAATTATCGTTTAAAACTTTTGCTCTATTTAGTTGATTAACTATACCCTCATTTAATCTTATTTGATCTTGAGTATGAACCAATCTTCCAAAAGTAACAGAGTCATCACTTCCGTACTGAAGCTGTTTTCCACTCATTTGAAAATTTAATTTTGCTTGATATTTATCCAAATTTCCTAATCTATATGTTGTTGAATCTATACCAGATATCATAATAACACCTTTTTTAAATTTGCGACAATCTCATCAAAAGAGTAGTTTTCTAAAGTTCCCTGAGTAAGAAACTCTCTTGCTTTTTCCCTTTTTGATATTGCGTTGTCAAGTTCTAAATCAGCACCTTTTTTATATGCACCAACTCTAATTAAAACTTCGTTCTCTTTTATTAGAGATAATACTCTTTTTAACTTTAAAAAATCATTATAATGATCTTTTGTAACTACCTTGTCTATAACCCTAGAGGCTGATTTTAATATATTTATTGGGGGATAAAAACCCTGCTCTGTTAAATCTCTTGTTAATACAATATGTCCATCTAAAATAGATCTGCTTTGATCTGCAATTGGATCATTCATATCATCTCCATCAACTAAAACAGTAAAAAAAGCTGTAATTGAGCCTTTACTACTATTTCCAGCTCTCTCCATAAGTTGTGGTAAAAGTGCAAAAACAGATGGCGGATAACCTCGACTTACAGGTGGCTCTCCAGTACTTAGCCCTATCTCTCTTTGAGCCATAGCAAATCTTGTTACACTATCCATCATAAGTAGAACATCATGACCTTTGTCTCTAAAATATTCTGCAATTGCCATAGCTGTAAATGCACCATATTTTCTCATCAAAGCTGATTCATCTGAAGTTGCAGTTACAATAACAGTATTCTCTAAATCATTATCTAAATTATAGTGAATAAATTCAGGTATCTCTCTACCCCTTTCACCAATTAATGCTATTACTTTAATTGTAGCTTCACAACCTTTTACTATCATTCCCATAAGTGTAGATTTTCCAACTCCACTTCCAGCAAAAATACCAACTTTTTGACCTTTTCCACAAGTTAGCATTGAGTCAATTGCTTTAACGCCTGTTGCAAATTTTTTATCTATAATTCCTCTTTCAAGTGGAGATATACTCTCTTTATTTATAGGGCAACTTGTATCAATATCTCTTATTTTTCCCTTATCATCAATAGGCTCACCCAAAGCGTTTACAACTCTTCCTAAAAGTCCATTACCACACTTTATGTTAAGTCCATCTCTTTGTAAAAAAACCTTATCATTTACCCTAAATCCATCAACAAATGAAAAAGGAACTACAATAAATGAGTTAGCATTTAACACTGTAACCATTCCTAAAACAGAATAAAGTTTCTGTTCTGATTCAATTCTTACAATATCACCAACAGCAACATCAAGTCCAGTTGCACTAAGTGTTATTGAAGAGATATTTGTAACTCTTCCAAAAGCAATATTTAAGTTTGATGAGTTGATTTTATTTAATATATCATCTAAATTATTCAATTCATACTCTCACACATTGTTTTATATAAATTATCCTCTAATTTTATATCCTTGCACTTTTGTAAAAATTCAAATCTATTTTCATTATCTTTAAGCTCTTGATATAAATTTGCAAGTTCATAATAAACTCTAACTTCATCCTCTTTTTTTATATTTCTTGTGTGCAAAAGAGCATCTTTTAGATTTTTTATAGCTAGCTCATAGTTTTTACTATCTTTTGCTAATTTTGCTAACTCTAGTTCTACAACTGGTGAATATACAAAAACTTTAAAACTATTTTGAAAATTATTTAAATCTTCAAGAGTTTTATTAGCACCTTCTTCATCTTTTATCTTCTTTAAATACATATATAAATCATAATAAAAATCTATAATCATAGGATTATTTGAATTTGCTTCAACAATTGAATTATTCTTTAAATTATCTTTTAAAAATCTATCAAAAAGAACAAAATCATTTTTCTCTTTTAAAACCTGATATTTAGTAAAGAATTCATCCTTTAAAAGCTCAATATTTTTACTATTAGAGATTTTTGAAGAGTAATAAACAGCATCATCAATCTTTCCTATTCCAAAAGCAATATTCTCTAAAACAAAATATATATTCTCATCTTTTGTCTCTTTTAAAATATCTTTTAACTGCTCGTAAGTTTGTTCATCAGGTTTCTCTTGTATACAAGCTATTAAACCATTTTTTAAAAGCTCATCATTTAAAATTTGTACAAATATATCTCTTTTTGTATCTTTTAATAAGCTTCTTAATTTCTCACACTCTTTTTTTGCAATATAATCTTTGATTAGCTCTAAATAAGCACTATCAATCATATCTTCAAGATTATTTATATCAAATCTTTTTTGTATCGATTTTGGAATTTTTTTATAGATATCTTTACCTCTTACTATATCTTCATACTTTTTATCATCGCTATAGTTTAAGAACTCTTGCAATATAGCTTTTTGTTGCATTGTCTCATCTTGAGTATATTCATGTGAAATTTCAGTTGGTTCAACCTCTCTTTTTCTCATTTTTATCTCATCATAATAGATTTTTGAATCTTTATATAAAGGATCCTCTTTATTTCCATCTACTAAACTTTTTAATAAAACTTTTGCAATATTCAAAGAAGTTGTATCACCTCTTTTATATAAATTAAGATAAATATTTGCTAACTTATATTTAGTTTTATTCAAAATATCACTATTTTTAGAGTTAAGAATAATATCTTGTAAAATTTTTATACCCAAATCATCCATTCCAATTTTAAAAAGCATATCAGCTTTGCTATTTGCTAATATAAAATCATTTGAATAAAAAGATGGTGTTAGATTTAAAATTTGCTCCATAGCACTTCTTGCTTCGTCTGTTTTACCAGAAAGCAAATAGAGATCAAAAAGTTCATTTGCAATATTTGAAGCTTCATTTCTATCATTTGTTAAATTTAAAGCTTCATATAAAACCTTTTCAGCATTTTGATAATTTTTCTGATATCTATATATTTTTGATTGAGAAATTTTACCTCTTATTTTAGCTTTTTGAGTATCAAATATATCCACTAAAGTTTTTGAGTAATATCTAGCTTCATCAATCCTATTTATTGAAAGTTTTAATTCAACCAAAAGCAAATATGCTTGAAGTAGATTTTCTTGATTTACAGTTCCATCATTTACAGCTTTTTCCAACTCATTTGTTGCATCATTTAATATCTTTTTTGATTGAAATTTCAAAACTAACTCTGAATATAAAAGTAAAATATCTGTTTTTAAAATAGATATTTTATTACTATTTTTTATCTCTTCAATTTTTTCAAAAGCCTCTTTTGGTTTTCCTTCATAATAAAGCTCTCTTGCTTCATCAATTCCATCAAGAGTTGATAAAATTTGCTCTTTAGTTGATTCTGGTATTTGTTTACCTTGAGAACCTATAAAACTATAATAAAAATCTCTACTATTTGCATCTAAAAAGCTAATAAGCAATAGAAAAATAAAAAAAACTCTCAAATTTTACCTTCTCTTCTTTAAGTCATAAATATATGTGAAAATCTCTGCAACAGCTTTATAAAACTCATTTGGAACCTCTCTATCCAAATCAATTTGATCATACAAAGCTCTTGCCAATGCTGGATTTTCAACTATCGTGATACTATTCTCTTTTGCTACCTCTTTTATTCTAAGAGCTAAAAAATCTATCCCTTTTGCAATAACAATTGGAGCTTGATTTTTACTACTATCATACTTTAATGCAACAGCGTAGTGTGTTGGATTTGTTATTACAACATCAGCTTCAGGAACACTACTCATCATTCTTTTTTGAGCCATTTGCATCTGAATTCTTCGTATTCTTCCTTTAACCTGAGGATCTCCCTCCATATTCTTATACTCATCTTTAATCTCTTGCTTACTCATTCTCAAAGATTTTATATAATAGTGTTTAGAAAAATAGAAATCTATTATAGCAAATATTATGATAATAAAAAGAATTGTAAAGATAAATATAATTGATAACTCAATAATTATATCTATGGTAGCATTAAGTTCTTTATCCATCATTCCTAAAAAATCTTCATATGTTAAAGCAAACAAAACAAACATTACAATAACAATTATTGTTAATTTTAGTGTTAATTTTAATGCCTCTAATGCTTTTTTTAAGCTAAAAACATTTTTAATACCTTTAATAGGATCTAACTTTTGTAAATCAAATTTTAGTGGAGTTGATAAAAAACCAAACTGCATCCAATTTCCTATTAGTGCTATTACGAAGATAAATAAAAAAATAGGCATTAATGCTTTCATTAAAGTCATTGATACTGCATAGGTAATTGTAAAATAAGTTGCGCTTGTTAACTCTTCAGTCATAAATCCATATATATATTGCATTGTCTTTTTTATTTCAAAAAAGAGATGATCTGAAAAAAATATTAGATAAATTGATCCCAAAGTTAAAACAGCAGCACCAACTACCTCTATAGATTTACCAACATTACCTTCATTTCTAGCATCTTCTAATTTTTTGGATGTTGGTTCTTCAGTTTTTTCATCATCAGCCATAAAAATCCTTATTCAAACTTATCAATAAAATAGTTTACAAATGCCTCATTTAAAACTTCTAAACCAAATATTAAAAATATAAATATTAAAGCAAACTTTAACTGAAATGTAATAATAAATGGTGAAAATGCTGGCATCGATTTTGTACCATAACCATAATATACATCCATAATAAATCCGATAAAAAATAGAGGAAAAGCAAAAATAAATGCAAAAGCAAACATTCTTGAAATTTCACTAATGGCTATCTCTATTCCATTAAAACTAAAAATATTAAAAGCTCCCAAATGAACCATTGAAAAACTTTTTGCTAACATTACAAGAGTAGATTCATAAAGTCCTGCTTGAAAAAAAACCATTAATGCTATCCAAAAAAGAAGTTTTGAAACCAAACCCTCTTGAGAACCAGTTGCTGGATCAAACATCATAGCCATAGAAAGAGCTGTTGCATATCCTACAAACTCTCCAATAATTCTAACAGCTGAAAACATAACATTAAATAGCATCGCAGCTATAAATCCTAAAGTAATCTCAGTTAAAAGTGCAAGAATAAAACTATTCTCATCTATATACTCAAACTCACCAACAAAAGGAAATAGAAAAATTACTAAATAAAAAGCAAATGCTACTCTTATTGTTACACTAATAGCAGCATGTCCAAAAACTGGCATAAAAGCAACAAAAGATACAACTCTTGCAAAAAGTAATAAAAATTTAAAAACTACAGCAGAGTTTAATAAAGAGAAAAATTCTTCCATTACATATAATCATTTTTATCTTCAAAATCTCTATTTTCTTCTTTAAGTTTTAATATAGTCTGAGTATCTTTGCTACTATTTTGTCTATTTTTATTTGAAGATTGTTCTTTTGAAGATGAGTTATTATCTCCTTGATTAAAATCTAAATTAAAACTTGAAGAGTCACTAAAAGTTTTTATTAAAGAGCTTCTTAACATATTTTGATTTTCCATTAAGAGCTCTAGAGTTGTTAAACTTGAAACACTAAGAGTAATATTTAAACCACTAAGTCTATCATGCTTCATTAAAACAGAAATTGTCCCCATATCCTGTGGATTAATATTTATTCTAAAAGCAGTAACAGGTGGCTTATAATTTTCATACATCTGTCTTGCAATATCAGACATCATAGATGACATTTGCTGTCTTGCTGCAACAATTTTTGCTGAAAATTGATTTGTTAAAGAGTTTGTTACATCAATTGTAACATCATCTGCTATATTTAGACTATTTTCTAAAAGTGCATTTGAAGCTTCAATTGAGTTTGTTATTAGGTTTCTAACATCAACACTTCTTATATTTTTTTCATTTAAAAGTGTATTTAAAATAGTTTTTCTCTCTAAACTCTTTTTATCTTCAAGCTCTAAATTTTTTAAACTATCTTTTGTTATCTCTTTTGATACTTCAAGCTCACTTGCTTTTAAATCTAAAATTTGAGCACTATGTTTTATATCTTCAATACTTTTAGCACTCTCTAAAATATTTATTGCCTCTTTTTTATTAGATAAAAGTTGCTTTTCAACTCTACTTATCTCTTCACTAACAAATTTATTGTTAGCTATTTTTTCGGAACTTATTTCAATATCTGTAAGTTTATTTGAATTTTCCAAATTTTTATCACTATTTTGATTACTATTTTGATTACTATTTTGAGATATTAAAGTATCCATTAAACTAGGTTTTTTAAGCTCTTCTAAACCTTTTTTAGGCGAATCTACTAATATAGAATCAACTTGCTTATTTTCTAAAGATTTTAAATCATTTATAATTGGTTCTTCTGTTATGTTTTTTTCTATTTTATTTTCAACTAAAATAACACTATTTGTTTTATTTGTTTCTACTACTAAACTATTTTTTTCTATTAATTTATCCATTAGAGAACTCTTTTCATTCTCTTTTAAATCTTTTGATATTTCTTCTAATTTTAAATTATCTTTATTTATAGTATCTTCTATAAAAATTTCTGTACTATTTTTTATTACCTCATCTTTACTATTTTCAATAACAAGCTCATCAATTTTTTGATTATCTATTTTAGTTGATACACTATCTTCTTTATTAATCTCTTTAGATATATTTAAACTATCTTCAAAATTATCTATACCATCCTCTAGAGTTTTTAACTCTTTTGTATTATCTAAACTTAGCTCTTTAGAAAAAAATTGTTCTTCTTGTTGATTATCTATTTTTAAAATATCTGTTTGAGATTTTTTTGTATCACCTTTTATACTATTATCAAAATTATTAGAGATATTTTCTACTCTTATATTTAAATCTCTTTTTTGAGTATTATCACTATTTTTTACCTCTAAAATCATTCTATCTAATAAGCTATTTTTATTAACAAAATTATTATTATCTTTTGAGGATTTATTATCTTTTTTAATATCTAACTCTAAATTTTTATCCTCTTTTTCTACTTTTTCAAAATCAGTTGTTTTATCATCATCTAAATCTATTTTAATACTATTTTCAGCACTATTTGAAATATCTTCATCTAGTAAAATATCTGCTTTGTTTTCGATATTTTGCTCAGTTACTATATTATCTTTTGTATTTTTATTTTTAAGTTCAAGATTTTTATTTTCACTATTTTCTAGCTCTTGATTATTTTTAACACTGTTTAAAAGTGTATCAAATAAGCTTGGTGCAGTTTTTATAGAATCATTTTTTAAGTTATTAGATGCTTTATTATCACCATTTGATTCACTAGCTTGAGAAGATAAATCTATTAAAGTTGTCATTTAACTACTAATTTCCATTTAATATATCAAGAGTCTTTGTATCAATTCCTCTGTGAGTATTAAAAGCTGTAACATTTGCTTCATAAGATCTCATTGCTTCAATTAAATCAACCATCTCAACAACAGGATTAATATCAGGATATGCAACATAACCTTTTTCGTTTGCATCTGGGTGTGTTGGATCATATCTTAAAACTGGAGGAGCATCTGATTTTATAATCTTTTTAACTCCTACTGCTCTAAGACTTAACTCCGAATTTGTAGAGTTTGTAACTTCAATATCATTTGAGTTTGTTTTTTTATTTTTGTTTGCTAAAAGTACATCTTCAAAAAGTACAACTTGCTTTTTATATGGTCCACCTTCAGCTGTATGAGTAGTTTTTGCATTTGCAATATTTGCACTTGTTACATTGATTCTTGTTCTTTGAGCACTCATTCCAGAAGTTGCTACATTATATCCATCAAAAAATCCCATATAATCCTCCTAAACCTAAACTTGCATTCTCATAATCTCTTTATATGCATTTAAAGCTTTATTTTTTACCTCTAATCCTAGTTTCAAACTAAGTTCAGCCTCTTCAATTCTTTGAACAGCTTCTTGTAGATTTTGAACCTTACCAGTTGCAATATCTCTCATTGAGTTATAACCTTGTATTTGAGTATTATTTACATCATCAACTGCATTTTGAAGTAAATCTTTAAAAGATTTATTTGCATAGTTACTATCTACTTGATTTGTTGCTGTTGCACTATCTACAGCATTTCCTGTCACTTGTTCAAGTGGATTTAAAAAATTTACTGAACCTATTTGCATACTCTATTCCTTTTATTTATTCTCTTCTAAATTTTGAGAACTGTTTACTTCAGAAGCAATCTCTTTCTCTTTAATTTCTAACTCATCTTCCTCAACATAATCTTCGCTTTTAAATTTATTTAATAAAAATCCTATTTTTTCTTCATTATATTTAATATCAAAATCTTCTACTTTTTTATCTAAACTAAAGTTTCTAACTATAAAAGAAAAAATAATATGTGAAGCTCCTCTTAAAAAAAGAGTCACAAGAATAGCACCAAAAACTATCTCTATTGGTGCAAAAAGTTGGCTATTTAAAATAAAAAATATTAAGGTTGCACAAAATCCAACTGCAACATAAAGCTTAAAAATTCCAGTATTTATTAGATTTTGAGAAAATCTTTCAACTACCAAAGCTATTCCTTTATTTAAGATTTCTTAAAATATTTTTTGCAACTTCAACAAATCGCATAGATACATCATCCCTTGGAAACTCTTTCAAAAAAAGTTTTCTAGTTCTAGCAACAGATGATATCATAGAACTATTTGGAATGTTTCCTATATATTTTATCATAAAATTCTCTTTTAGTCTATTTTTTCTAGCAAGAGTTATTAAAGAGTTAGTAACATTTTTTCCAATATTATCACTTCTTGTATGATTAAAGCATAACATCAACTCATCTTTATCTAATGATAAAAGTTTTATAAGTGAGTAAACATCAGTTAAAGCACTTGGATCTGTTGATGTTATTGCTAATATATTTGTAGATACTTGCAAAAACTCTTTTACATAATCATTTAATCCAGCACCTGTATCAACTATTAAAATATCAAAATAGTTTAAAGCTAAAATATCATTTATCAATCTTGAAAAAACAAAACTACTATTTGTATTACTATATTGGTAACCACTTTTACCAGCAATTAAATATAAATTTGAATATTTAGTCTCCAATATGACATCTTGTAAACTATTTTTACCATTTACATAATCAAAAAGAGTAAGTTCTGGTCTAATATCAAATAAAACTTGCATATTTGCCAAACCAATATCAGCATCTAAAACTGCTGTTTTAAAACCTTTTGAGGAGCAAAAATATGCCAAATTTGCACTAAAAGTAGATTTTCCAACTCCACCTTTACCAGATGTTACTGTTAAAAGTTTTGTTTTTGTATTTACTCTATCCTCAATATTTTTTGTAAGATTTATTAGATTTTTTGCTTGAGATAGTTTTTCATCTAGCATTATTAACTCCTAATAAACTCTTGCTTCATAAAACACTCTATTAAAAATGTTGCATCTGCTGGAATTAAATCATCTGGAACATTTTGTCCAACAGAGAAGTATGTTATAGCTTTTTTTGTCTTATGAGCAAATGTTATAATATTTCCAAAACTTCTTGTCTCATCTAGTTTTGTAAAGATTAAATTATCTATATCTAAAATTGAGTAGTTTTTATAAACTTCCAATAAATCGCTATGTTTTACATTTGATGGAAGTACCAATGTCTTTTCAATTGGCAACTCATCAACTTGTTTTCTATACTCATTTAAAAGCTCTATTTTATCAATATCATATTGACTTGAACCTGCTGTATCTATAAAAATATAACTACACTCTCTTAATCTAAAAAGTGCTTCACTTAAATCCTCTGGTCTTTTTACAACTTCTAAAGGTATTCTCATGATATTTGTATATGCTTGAAGTTGCTCTATTGCGCCAACTCTAAAAGTATCTAAAGTTACAATTCCAACCTTATAATTTTGCTCCATTTTATATGCAAATCTTGCTGCTAATTTTGAAATTGTTGTAGTTTTTCCAACACCAGTTGGTCCAACCATCATCATTATTTTTCTCTGCTCTTTTCTAAGGGGTGATTCTATTTTTATAGGTATCACTTTTCTTAAAATTAATTTGAAAAAATCATTTACCTTTTTAGAGTTTACTTTTAGTGCAACAGGTAACTCTTTTATAGTTTTTTTCATAATAGAGTAAGTCATCTCACTATCAAACTCATTTTTCTCAAATATTGTATAAATATCAATAAATTCAGGTGGAATAGTTAAATCAAAAAGTTGAGACTTTGGTTTCCAAAGAGTTTTTTGAACTTGCTCAAGAAGATTTTGCATCTTTAAAATCTCTTCTCTATAATCATAAACTTGAGCTTTTAATGGTTGATTATCATGACTACTTGCTTTTGTAATAGCTACTTTTGTAAACTCTTTATTTTGCATGATTGTCTCATCTTCTAACATAACAACAACTTCATACATTCCTTTATCATAAGGAGTTTTACCTTCAACTTTCTTTGTAGATATTACTATTGCATCTTCACCACACTTTTTTTGTGCTTCTCTTAATGCTTCTGCTGGTGTTTCTCCCAAAAATGAGTATTTATTCATCTTAATCTTCCATCTTTATATATCTGTTCTACTTGTCCATCAAGGTTTTTAAATCTTATAAACTCATCATTTTCATAGATTATTTTACCTTTTTTCTCTATTTTTACTCCGCCAAAATTAAATATAATTGTGTAATCTTCAAATAACTTCACACTTCTTAAACAAAGAACACTATTTTTATTTATATAATGAGTTGCTATATACTCACCATCTTCAATCTCTTTTTTTGTCATAGGAGTACAAGTTCTAGAGACACTTTCATACTCTTTCTCTTCCAATTTAGAAATTGTTATTTTCTCATCAAGTTTTATTGCATCTTTTGTTACTAAAACTGTTATTGCACTAAGAGAGTTAAAGAATATTAAACTTAAAAAACTAAGCCTTAATATCAAAAATCTGTCCCCCCGCTTTTTGACTAACCTCTTCTACTAATCCTTTATACATCTGCTGAATAGGTAAAACGATATTTGCTAATTTCTTATTTAATTCGTAAAGCTCTTTTAAATTCTCTTCAAGAAAATCTACTTTTTCTCTATAAATATTTACATCAAAATTTGCTTGTATTAACTTTGCAAGTTCATTATTTAAATCTACTTTTTTTTGCATAATCTCATTTATGATATTATGTTTTGCCTCATTTCTTTTAAAAAGTTCTTCATTTTTACCTAATTTAATATCAGCAATATCTTGAATAATTGCCTCTTTTAAACTTTTTATCTCTTCATTCATACTATTTAAAATATTATCTACCATCTATAGTACCTGCTCTTTTTTATTATTTTGTGATAAAAAGTTATATAACATATCACTTATTCCAAAAGTTCCACTACTATGATTTGCAATTGATTCTAAATACATCCCTTTTATAATATCACTTCCAGCACCACTTCCAGCAATTGAGTTGTTTCCTTGAAGAGATGTTGATAAAATTTGATTTAAAAAAAATGCTTCAAACTCATTACTTACTTCTCTTAATTTTTTATCTTCTACAAGGCCTAGTTTATCTTGATTAATATTTTCAAATTTATTTGTTTGTAGAATATCTTTGTTGTATAAATTACTTGTATTAATTTCCATATTAGAGTCCTATTTTATCTAGTTGCAAATCTTCATTTACTATTCTTCTTATCTTAATACCAAATTTTCCTTCAACAATAACAGCTTCACCTTCACCAATTTTTACACCATTTATTAAAATCTCTAAAGGCTCATTTACCATCTGCTCAAGCTCAATTATCTCACCAACATCCCATCTTAAAATATCTTTTAATAAAACTATTTTTGATCCTAATCTAACACTTAATTTTAATTTAACATGATATAAAAGTTCTAAATTTTTTGAAGGATTTGATATAGTTTGCATAGATTTAGAGTTTTGTGCAACAATAGGAGCTTCAGCTGCTACAGATGAACTCTTAACTGATTCTTTTGCACCTGTTATTGAAGAGAAAAATGGAGATATTATTTTATCAAAAGATAAAATAACTGGATTTTGCTCGCCATCTAAAGTTGTATTAAATATATATAACTCTTTATCCTTTAAAACAGCTACATCAACTACCTTTATACTTTTTATTTCAACTTTAACTCCCGATATATCAGCTAAACCTTGAGCATTTGAAGCTGTTGCAAAACTTCCAGAGATATTTGAAACTATCTCATTTACAGCATCAGTAGTCTCATCATCTATATCTTGTTTTAAATCTCCCATTCCACCTAACATAAGATATTCAAATTTAGTAGCACTAGAGGCTGGGATAAAAAATGTAATTCCACTTTTTATATCTTTAAATTCAACCTTTACATCACACTCAATAAAAGATGATTCTAAAAGATCTTCTAACTTTTTTATTCCCTCAACTTTAGCTTTTTTTCCTAAAAGTTGCTCTAATGTATTTGTAAGTTCATTTTTAAATACTTGTGATAAATCTGATGCCAATTTATATGCCTTATATTAATTTTTTAATGTTCTTTGAAGCTCTTCAATTAAAAAAGCTTTTATCTTCATCATATCTTCCGTAGGATATTTATTTTCAATGCTACCTCTTGTAACTTTTACAAAAAAATCTTGTGAATCTTTATTGTAACCAAACTGTACATTATCTAATATAACTTCATTTAGTTTACTATTTGGATCTATAGGTAGATTTTTTTTATACTCTTCATCCTCTATAACTTTTTCTTTTTCATCAACACTACTAACCTCTTTTGATTTTAAAGTGTAATTCTCTTTTGCTAAATCAATTTGTGCAGTTCGTCCTATCTCCATTTGTTATCCTTGAATAAAGAAAATTGAAATTATTATAACAAAAATTTTCAAATAGTACTATAAAGAGAGCATAAATTCATCAAAACCAATAATATCAAAACTTATAAATTGATTGTTATATGCTTTATTTAAAAACTGTATTGCAGCATTAATATTTAAAGTTTGAATCAGCTGAATAGCTGTTAAAAAATCTGTATCTGTATCATTATAAAATGCTTTTATAAGTGTAATTTGAATAGAAGCTTCCTCTCTTCTTTGAGCTTCTAAATAGGATGCAACAAGCAAATACATAGTAAATCTATTTTCAATATTATATTCATTTTTTAATCTATTTAATATGTTTATAGACTCATTAGCTTTACTTAAGTATAGACTTGAATAAGCATTTGTAAGTAAATATAAAGGAGAGTTATCTTTTGGTATATAAAAATCTGCTCTACTAAATATACCTAAAGCTTTTAAAATATCAATATAGTAAAGTGAAGTTATTAAAGAGCTATTTAAAAAATTATTATTATATTTTAATGGTATTGTATCTTGCATTCTTGAAAAATATTTATAATCATCTTCAGTTTTTGTTTGTTGAACTAATTTTAGTAAATATATAAAAGAGTCTTTTTCCCACTCTATTAAAAGAGGATGATCTGCTACATATTCGTTATTTTCAAGCTTTTTTAGAAAATCTAAAGCTTTAAAAAATAGTGTAGTTTGTAAATATGGTTCCTCTTTATTTTCAAAGCTTATATCAACATAAATACTATATAACTCTTTTGCAAAGTAGTTATACAATCCATCACTACTTTTTATTCTCTCTTTAATCAACTCTTTTTGCTTATCATCCATTGATTTTGAAACTTTATTTGATGTTATTAGATACATAACAGCATATAACTTATTACCTGGACTTAATTTGTAAGCTTTTTCAAAATATTTATATGCATTTGATAAATCTTTAATTTGAGCGAAAGCTAGTGCTAAATTATAGTAGTTGTATGCTTTTGAGTTTTCATTTAACTCATTTTTTAATTGATCTATTCTTACAAAAGGGTCATTTCTAATAGCTTTTATAAAATTTATATTATAGTTAAACATAGCCTCGAGACTCTCTAAGCTACTTTTATCTTTTGATACCATACCTTTTACAGTATCATACATTAACTCTTTTGAATCAGAGAAGACAAATGGTGCAAAATAGTACAAGTAGTCTAATTTTCTCTCTTCATCAAATTTTAAAATAGATTTTAAATAATCACTTGATGAGTATAAATCTTTATTAAAATATATTTCAAAAGGTAAATTTATATGTACTTTATAGTCACTTCCTCTTTTATTTATCTTCTCTAAAATCTCTTTTACATCATCCAGTTTATTTAGTTTTAAATTTACAAAGACACTAAACCAATATATCTCATCTAATCTATTTTCATCTTTTTGGGTATCAATTAATTTTTTTAAAATTATATCAGCTCGTAGTAGATTATTTTGTTTAATATATACAAGAGCTTTTTTTAAATCAAGTGAATAACTCATAGCATTTAAAGCCCCTAAAGCATTATCATAATCTTTTACCATTAAATATCTATTTGCAAGCTCTTCTAAAATAATATCTTTTATATTTAATATAATCTCACTTTGATTTTTTAGTTTATCGCTATTTTGAAAAATGGTTACCAAATCTATCATATATTTATCATCTGAAGTAAGAGTAAATAGATAGTAACAAGAGGCTATAAAAGCATATGGTTCATTTAATAAGTTTGATTTTTTTGAGTATATTTCAGAAAAAAGAGTTATTGCTTCCTCTTTTTTATTATCTTTTAAAAGTATTATTGCCATATTTAATAAAGATGGTATTTCATACACTACTTTTGTCTTCTCAAAAATATCATAAGCCTCTTTATATCTTTGTTTATTAAAGAGTAAAACTGCTTTATTAAACTCATTTGATACTTCTAACTCATCTAACTTATCAAGTTCAAAAATAATTTGTGGTTGTGATTTTAATATGTCGTTTGCATATAAAATATTACTTATTAATAAAATTGTAAGAAATATTTTATATATAAATTTATTCAAAAAAAACATCTTAAATAATTGCATTTACTTGAGCAAATAGCTCTTCATTTCTTCTTTGAAGATCATTTATTCGATTTTTTAAAGTAATGTTTTCCATTCTTAACTTCTGTAAATCATCTCTTGCTATATGAAGATTTTCCTGATTATTTTGTAAACTTTTTGTACCTATTTTAACCTGCTTTTCATATCTTTTTATTAAAGCCTCTAATTTTAAAACCTCTTCTTCTGTAAGGCTTTTTTCCTCTTTAATCTTAAAATACATAGTTTTGTATGTATGAGCTGTTGATAAAAAATATAATAAAACTACAATTAAAACTGCAATTATGATAAAACTCAAAATAATCTTCCTACTTTTTAATTTTTTAGACCTAAGTTTTAACTTAAGTCTAAAATTTACTACTTATCTTTTCAGGTTAATCAGTGTACTTAATAGCTCATCTGAAGTTGTAATAGATTTTGCATTTGCTTCAAACGCTCTTTGAAATACCATTAAATTTACTAAGCTTTCACTTAAATCTGCTTTACTAATCTCCAATGCTTGTCCCATTACACCATCTGTGTTGTTATTATTTGTACTATAAATTACATTTCCAGACTCTTGTGTTGCTTTGAAATTATTACCACCAACAGCCTCAAGTCCTCTATTGTTTGTAAATCTAGCAATTGAAACCTGCCCAACAGCATACTCAACTCCACCATCAGTGATAGTTACTAATCCTGTACTATCAATTTTAAATGCACCAAATTTACTATCTGAAATATCTAAAAGATCTAATCTTAATTGAAGACTCTCTTGAGTTGAAGTTTGATCAACTCTTGTTGTAATCTCCATAAACTCTCCACCAGCACCTCTATTTCCAGAGTAATCACTATTTACTTCAATAAATCCCTCTTTTAAATCCCAAACAGGAACATTTAAATCATTAATTGTTAAAGTAGGTAAAGTTCCAGCAAACCCTGTAAATCCTGAGGCTCCTGCTTTCTCTCTTAATACTGTATCTCCTGCACTAAATACTACCTCATATCTATTTCTTAGATTTGGTTGTTTATCAAGCTCTGCTTGTAATTTTGTTGCTAAAGTTGCTTCTGTTTCTGATTCACTAGAAGTTACTTTTATCTCTGTTCCCATAAGGTTTAATACAAACTCAGATCTTGATTTTGGTGCTGTAAAATCAATATCAAAAACTCTCTCTTCTGGTGTACCAGCATTATAAGTTGTAGTAGCATTATAAACACCATTTGTAGCACTTATATTTAAATTTGTTGCTGTATTAGAAGTATCTACAACTCTTTTTTGAACTATACTAATTCCATCTGCTCCGCTAGAAGTTGCTGTTACTAAACCATTTAATGCTGGATCATTTTGTATTTGAGCTAAAATTTGATTTCTAATATCAGCTTGAGTTCCTGCATATCCAACTCCTGTTGTATATGAGTATGCTGTACCATTTATTGATATAGAGTATGTTGTAGAGTCAGCAACTGCACCAACAGTCAATGTCCCTTGCTCTAGAACTGTATTAGTTCCAGCATTTGAAGAAGAAGCTGATGTTGGTGGATTTGTACTTCCAACTGTAAGTCTTAAATCACCTTCAATTCTCTCTCCATCAGCAGCTGTTATAGTAAAAATCCCTGCATTCATAGGACTAATTACAAGCTCTCTTCCTGGATTTGCAGCATTATATGTTGCAATATTTCCTGCAATTGCTGTATAAATAGCATTTTGATCTATTGGTGTTGTAGTTGTAAATGGTGTTGAAATAGTTGAATTTCCTACTTTAATATCATAAGTATATGTAGCTTCATTTACCAAAGCATTTAAATCAACTGTTGGATCAGTTGCTAATCTTGCATCAAACTCAACATCATAATTTTGTTCATTTGTTTCAATAACAAGATGACCATTTATATTTTTTGCAATAACATAATCACCTAATTGAGGACCTGAAGATGTTCTTATATTGTTTATTGCATCTACTATACTATTTATATCTCCAGTCTCTACATTTCCAATTTCAATTGGAACAGCTTGAGGAGGAACAGCTCCATCATTTGGCACTGGAATTACATAACCTAAATCTTTATCAAATATATTTATGCTAAATGAGAAAGTTTTATTGTCAGCAGCTCCATATAGGTCTTGAACTGAATAAACACTTCTTTGATTTCCAGTAACAAGTTTTGAAAGAGCATCTCTAGCATCTTCAAGTGCTTGTTTTCCAGTTCCTTGAGTTGCTGTTGCTGTTGTTTGATAAGTTCCTTTTACTGAGAAATTTGTATTTTCACCTGAATACTCAGCTACTTGAGATATTTTAAACTCTTTTCCAGGAATTAAACCTTTAATTTGAACAACTCCTCTTAACATATCAGCTAAGTTAGTACTCTCTTCATACATTCCATTTGGATTTAAAACATCACTTGTTGGATTTAATCTATCTTTTGCTAAATAGGCAACAACTCCTGACTCTTTATTAGATATTTGATCAGCCATTGCTTTATAAGTCTCAATTTTTCCAGCTAATCTATCATATTTTGCTATCTCTTGATCTTTTGCTGATCTTTCAGCTTCTGTTGATGTTGGCATAATATCTATTTGAGATGGATCTTTTAAGTCATAAAGTTCTCTTTCATTTATAGGTGACAATGTAAGAGAGTTCCAAAGATTTGATCTCCAATCTGGTGTTGTTTTTGTTACAACAAATTTTTGAGTATAAGTATTTCCATTTATAATAACTTCAATCATATCTCCCTCTTGTCCAATAATAGAAGTAGGAGGAGTTCCTGTTTTAAAGTTTAATTGAGATATTTGTGCAGTTGAACCTTTTGATGGAACATTTGGATCTTCTTGATACTTTTGTAAGATTTGATTATAGTTTGAAAGTGCCATATCAATATCTTTTAATTTTGTTGCTTTTGTTTTACCACCAGCTCCACTAAATACACTTACTGGATCTGATTTTGCTGTTTCATTATAGTTTGTAGCTTTAGCAGCAATTGTTTCAATAAAATCTTTATGTCTTATTATTGAATTTCCCATAGTTTTAATATAGTCATCAGTAAATCTTGAAGCATTTTGATTTGTACTAACTACATCATTTTTTTGATCTATTGAGCTCATAGCCCAACCTTGAATCTCAAATCCATCTGGATTTTGTAAAGTTCCATTCTCTCCCATTCTGAAGTTTCCAGCTCTTGTATAGAATGTCTCTGCAGTTCCAAGAGTATTTTTATTTATTACAGTGAAAAATCCATCACCTTGAAGTGCAACATCATAATCCACTCCAGTAATTTTTGAACCACCTGTTACGAAAATCTTCTCTGCATCTTGAACATATGACCCTTTCCCAATTTGTCCTTGGTAAATTTGATCTGCAAAAGAGATTCTTCCCGCTTTATAACCAACTGTATTAACGTTTGCTATATTATTTGATTCATTATCTAAAGCTTTTTGATGTGCTGATAATCCTGATATTCCAGTCCATAATGCGCCTATCATATCTTATCCTTTATTTTTAAGGTAAATGAACATAAATGTTCATACTTCTATACAATATTTGTACAAAAGTATAAACACTTGAGTCTATACTATCTATCTTTTCATCTCAATTGCTGTTTTTAAAAACTCATCTGATGTTGTTATAGATTTCGAATTTGCTTCAAATGCTTTTTGATATACCATTAAAGAGGTTAAAGTTGAACCATAATCAACATTTGCTCTTTCAAGTGAACCACCTCTTATTGTATTCATAGAGTCTGCATTAAAAGCATTTCCACTATACTCAGTTGCTTTATATAAATTTCCACCTTGTGCTTCTAAACCTTGCTCATTTCTAAAAGCAACAGTGCTAAGTCTTCCAACTAAAAATTTATGACCACCATTTGTAGCATAAACAAAACCATCATCACTTATTGATACATCAACTAAACTACTATCTGATATTCCAAGAGCAGCTAAATTTACGCTAATATCACTAACTCCATAACTTGTTAAATCACCATAATTCATAACATTTGTTATCTCTAAAAATTCAGCATCAGCTCTTTGTAACGCACTCATTAAAGAGTTTTTAGCACTTTCAACCATTGCTAATCCACTACCTTTAACTGCTTCTTGTATACTATTTGGATTTAATTTTTCACTATTAGCCTCTATGTCACTAATTTTAAAAGCTTTACCTGAAACTAAATTTTCAATATCAAGTGTTCCATTTTTTACAGTTGCACTATAACCTGTTGTTGAAGATATTTTATTTGCTAACTCTTTTGTAGCATTTACAAGCGAATAAACATCAACATAATTTCTTATTTGATTATCTCTTCTTGTTTGAGCAATATCCTTTAAAGCTATCTCTTCAGGCGTTGTAACTGGCATATTATCTATATCTTCTTGAGATTGTATTTGATTTGGATCTGTAAGATTATATAAAAATTTTCCCTCTTGGTTCAAAAAATCATATAACTCTTTCATCTTATTCTCATCTATATTGATATCTTTATCAAATTCAACTTTATATGTTTTTCCATCTATATTAAAACTTAAAATATTTCCTTCACTTTTTAAATCCCATCTTTGCTTTGAGAAGTCAATTTGAGAGATTTGATTTTGTGAAGCTACACTATTTTGTGATTGATTATTTTGATATGAAGCTAATTTTTCACTGTAATTTACAATTAAAAGTTTTATATCCCCTATTTTATCTTGTGCTGTTTTAAAACCATCTGCATCTTTTTCTATAGGATCATTTTTAGCACTACTTACATAATCTGTAGCTTTAGCATTTATATTATAAATTGTTCCATTTCCATCGCTTATATTTCTAGAAATAATACTTACTCCAAAACCATCTGTAAATATATTTAAATTAGGATTTGTTGAGCTTGTTAATCTTTCTTGTGGAAGAAGTCCTTGAATCTTATAATCTTCTTGTGTAACCAAAAATCCATCTTTTGCCTCTACTAAATTTCCAGCTCTTGTATATGAAATAGAATCATCTTGTCTGTTTCTTACTATAAAAAAACCTTTTCCTTCAATAGCAACATCAACTCCAACTCCAGTTCCAACTATTTGACCTTGAGTAAAACTTTTAGAAATACTTTGAACTTGAACTCCTTTTCCAACACCACTTTGCGAATAAAGAAGATCTGAAAAACTTATCTCATCTTTTTTATGTCCAACTGTATTTGAATTTCCTATATTATTAGATTCAATAGAAATTCCTTTATCTTGTTGCCAAATACCAGACATTCCATTCCATAATGAACCTATCATAAAAAACTACCTTTTCTAGAAAATTTTAGTAATTGATGAAAATGGTATAGAAATAGTTTGATCTGCTGTAACAATTGTATTTTTACCACTTAAAACATAATCATGACTAGAAACTTCACCACCATTCTCATCTTTAATTACAAATTTTCCATCTTTTATCAAAGGCTTTCCTAAAGATTCTAAAACTATAGTTTGACCTGTTTTATTTCCTTTATGATCATAAAGATTTCCTTCTTCATCATAATTTGCAGCTTTATACTCTTCACCATCTTTTAAAGCAATACCATTATATAGATACTGCCATTCACTAGCTTGTACCATAATTTCACCATCAATTATCTCAATAGAATCAACTTTAAAAGCCTTTAAAGCTCCATCTTCATTTACACTTCCATTTTCAATATTTTTTCCAATAATTCCAGTTGCCGTTGAAAGTGAATTTTGATTAAATGCAGTTTGAATTGCTTGTAGAGATTTTATCATCTCCATATTTGCATTTAATGTACTCATTTGCATCTGAGTTGAAAGCATTTTTGCTGAGTCCATAGGCTTAGTTGGATCTTGAAGTTTTAACTCTTCAATCATAAGCTTTAAGAAATCATTTGTTGTTAGTTGATCATTTGTAACGCTTTGAGTATATTTATTACCATAAGAATCTATTGTACTATTTACTGTCATACCATCTGCCATTTTAAGCTCCTTTTATATCATATGCTCTTCAAAGAAATATCTTACAACATTATCTGAATCCATAGCATCTTGAACTCTAACTGCAAGTTTCTCATCCATCACGATTATATCACCTGTACCAATAATTCTCGAGTTTACATAAATCTCACCACCACTTCCAGCTGGTTTGTGAAGTGAGATAATATCACCTTCAGTCAACTTTAAAAATTCACCAATAGAGATATTTGTATATCCTAGCATAACATCTACAACTATCTCTGTATCAACTAGTAAATCATAAACTCTTTCACTTATTTCCATTTTTATTATCTTTTTTTTAATTTGATAAATATTATATCACAAAAACTTTTTTATATTATTAAATCTAAAGATTCCAACATTGAAGATATTTTAGCTTCAATATTTCCATCAAAATTTCCAATATTACTAGCAATTACAACACCACCAGCAACTACATTTATATCTTCAACTAGCTCTATATACTCTTCAAGTTCAAGCTCTTTTTTCAAAACAATATAATCTTTTGGATTTAAATGAATTTTTACTTTAGTCGCACCTTTTACCTTCTCTAAAAGTTGAGATATTGTCTGTTTTGCAATTTTTTCTGAATTTTGACTAAGTTCAATTCCAATAATTTTTTTTGCAATTGTAAGTGATGTTTTTAGCATCTTATTTTCAACTTGAGTTGCTGTTTTTTCAAAGAAAATTGCTTGCTCTTTTAAATCTTTTATTGCTTTTACAACTTGAGAATCTAACTCTTTATTTTTAGATACAATATCTCCCTCAATTCCCAATATTTTTTGAGAAATTGCCTCTATTTTTTGTGCTAAAGATGAAAATTCTGCAAAAATTGGTTCAATTTTATTCAAAACTTCACTATTGTCTATTTTTGTTGGAATCTCTTTTGCTAATTCTGCTTTAATATCTTTTTCTAAATCTTCTTTCTCATTTAAATTGCTATCTAAATCTTTTTCATCTAAAGATTTACTTTTTTTAGAGAAACTACTTAGCTCAAATTTTTTAATATTATCACTATTGCTTACTATTTTTGCACTTGCAAAGATACTATCTGCCATTATGTATTCTCTCTTTCTATTACACCATCTTCAATCATTTTTTGTGCAACTGCTAACATTCTTCTTTGTGCTGCTTCAATATCTTTAATTTTAACCTTAGTTAACATCTCACTCTCTTCGTTAAATCTATCTTTAACCCTTTGAGACATTGCACCTGTTACTTTTCTGATTTGCTCTTCAGTTGCATTTTTCATAGCAACTACAACATCAGCTGATTCAACACCTTGTATGATTTTCATAATATACTCTGTATCTAAGTTTAGTAAATCTTCAAATACGAACATATTATCCTTAATTCTATTTGCTAAAGATGTATCAATACCATTAATATTTTTAAGAATATCAATAGCTTTTGGTCCCATTTTATTTAACATATCAGCAACAACTTTAACCCCACCAACATCTACAATAGATGATAGTAAAGATTCTAATTTTCTCTCTAGAACTGCTGAAATAGTTCTTACAACATCTGGAGAAACATCTTTAATAGTTGCTATTTGAATACTTACTTTTACTCTTGTCTCTTCATCTAACTCCATTAAAACATCAGCTGATTTTGATGGATCCATATGTGATAAAATAACAGCAATTGTATGAGGTGATTCATCTTTAATAAAATCACTTAACTGTTTTGGATTTACACCATCAAGATATGAGAATGCTTGATTTGCCATCTTCATTCTTGAAAGTTTTTCTAAAACTTCATCTGCTGCCTCTTGTCCAATAGACTTATATAATATATCTCTTGCAAAATCATAACCACCTGAACTAATAAATCCTTTAGTTCTAGTATAAAGATGAAACTCTTCAAGAATTGCTAAAGAGACCTCTTTGTTTATTGATTGAATCTGAGTAATTGCTGTTGAAATTTGTTCAACATACTCTTTATCTAAAAATTGAAAAATTTTTACAGTTGATTCTTCTCCAATAAGAACAAAAAACCTAGCAACTTTTTCAATCATTGATAGACCTTTTAAGACATCAATTTCGCCGTATGGATCAATTGCCATTTATTTATCCTTATTTAAAATTTACATTACCTTCGCTTAATAGCAACTCTATCATTCTTGCTATATCAGCTGGATTATTGTTTATCTCTCTATCTAGCTCTTCAATAAACACCTCATATTTTGCTGCTGACTCTTCATCAAGCCCATCAATATTATTTAAGATTTGACTTTTTACTTTTGATTTTAATCTTCCTTGAGCTGTATTTTGATCAAGTTCATCATCAAGTCCTGCAAGCATATCTTTAACTAGATCTTCATCATCAATACTTAGTTCCTCTTTTTTACCTTCACCTAAAATTACTAATTCACTATTTGATACAAATCTTCTATAAAATATAAACAGTATTATTCCTATTATTAAATATTGAATATACTCTTTATACTCATCCAATATTGTCTTTATAGTAGATGCATCAAAATACTCATTTTGTCCAGCTATTACATTTCCAAACTCATCAATAGCTTGACCATTTGCATCATAAGATTTAAGAGTTAAAAACTTAAAATCTTTTACAGATACTTTATCTCCTCTATTTTTATCAAATCCAATTGCATCTTCAACTAAAGATTGAAGATTAGCCAAAAAGAGATCTTTTTGTGGATGATTTTCTAATACAGTTGAATCAAAAGTAACAGATGCTGTAACTCTTCTTATGTTTGAAAAATTTGAATCTTTCTGAGATATTATTTTTCTAGAGATCTCATAGTTTGTAACTGTATTTGAGCTTTCACTACTAGCTGATGTTTTATTTCCATCACTTGCAATTTGTGGTGGCTGAATATTATTATCAACTCCAACAACTTGCATATCATTTGGTAATCCTGTTGAATCACTTGTACTCTCTATTACTTGTTGAGATCTAATAGTTCCTTCTGGACTATAAATCTCCTCTTCAATATCTTTTTTTACAAAGTCTAAAACAACATTAACTTTAGCAACAACTCTTCCAAATCCAACAACAGGTTCAAGCAAAGATATTATCTTTTTCTCATAATCCTCTTCAACTTTATCTTTAAATTTTGTTTGAACAGTTGATTGTTGTCTATTTATATCTTCAGTGCTAAGCTCAAGTAAATTACCCTCACTATCAATTAATTGTATATTTTCATTTTTTAATTCAGGAACAGCTGAAGCTATAAAGTTTTTAATACCATCAATTTGTTTTTGCGTTAAAAATAGACCTTGCTTTAAAGTAATAACAGCCGAAGCAGTTGTTTGCGCCCTTTTTTCAGTAAATATTGTCTCTTTTGGAATTGCAATTTTTACATCAGCTTTTAAAACACTTGAAAGTGACTCTAAACTACGGCTTAATTCCCCCTCTAATGCTCTTAAATATTTAACTTTATTCTCAAAATTTGTTGTACCAATAGTTGATTTCTCAAAAATCTCCCAACCAACATGTTTATTTGAAGAGGCTTCACTAGTTACTAATTTTATTTTTGCAATATTTACAAACTGTTGAGTTGTTCTCAAAGTTAAATCACTTCCAGAACCTGTTACAATAAAATCAATTCCAGCACCCTCAAGCTCTTCAGTAGCTCTCATAACATCTGCTTGAGTAAGATTTGAAGCTATTATGTAGTTGTACTGTTTCTCTTTACTTTTTACGGTTGTAAATATTAAAAAACCTACAATCAAAAGAGCCAACAAACCTATTCCACCAAAAATAGCCATTTTTTGGGCTTTATTAAAGTTATTTATAAATTTTATCAGTTGATCTAGCAATATCTATCCTAATTAATTTTTACCAGATGAATCAATCACTGATCTAAATAGTTTTGAATCTCGTTTTATAGATGTCTGTATAGCATCAAAAATTATCTTATTTTTTGATTGTTCACTAATTTGACTATCAAGATTTACATTATTTCCATCATTTTGCTCTATTAAGTCAGGAACTTCTATCAATCTTGGATTTGAATTTGGTTTATAATCAATATTTTGCATGTGCATAGAAGATGTTCTTGTCATTTGAATAAGTTGCTGTTTTTTTAACTCATCTTCAAAAACCAAATCTTTAGTTTTGTAGTTTGGTGTATTAATATTTGCAATATTACTTGATATTACCTTTTGTCTCTCACCTCTAAAGTTTAACTGCTCAAATAGTGTTGCTGATACATTACTTGCGTGCATTATCTAGTGTTCCCCCCAACTTTTTCTATTAAGCCTGCATTTAATTCATCAATTGTCTTGATAGCTTTTTGTGATTGTTCAAATCTTCTATGCGCATCAATTAACTCTACCATTGTAGAGACTCTATTTACATTTGATTGCTCAACAGATCCTTTTATAATTCTATTGTCATTATTCTCTAAATCTTCAACTTCATCTAAATTTATAGCCGTATAGTTATTATTTCCAACTTTTTCTAAATTTTTAAATGAGGTTTGTGCAACTCCTATTTGAAATTCAAAACCATCTTCTATTACAATTGCCTCATTATCAGCATTTAAAACATTGTTTCCGTTTCCATCAACTAAAAAACCATCTAAATTCTTAAATGCTCCATTTCTTGTATATAAAATGTCACCATTTTGATCTTGTACTTTAAAAAAAGTATCATGAGAGTTTAAAGCAAAATCTAACTCATTTCCAGTAGTTCTAATTGCTCCCATATGAGGATCTGTATATCTTGTATCAATTTTTGGAATATTATTTATAGTAATTGATTCTACAAACTTTTTATCACTACTATTTTCCATTCTCTTTAAGTACCAATTAAAAGTTGTTTCAGCAGTTCCCTCTTGCTTAAAACCTATTGTATCAGCATTTGCTAAGTTATTACTTATTTGATCTAACCTATTTACTTGGTTTATCATAGATGCTGCTAATGGATACATTCCTTGATTCATTTAAAGTTTCCTTCTATTTATTGAATTCAGCAATTAATTTATCTAAATCATCGCCTACTAAATCTTCAGTACCTGTATCACCATGAATATGTTTAGCCATTGGTATATCTTTTGGAGAATCTTCTTCAAAAAGATTGTTCAAATATAACGATAATTTTCTAATAACAGACATAACTCTCTCTATTTTTTGTCTATTTATATCATTAAATTGCATTAATTCCATACCTTGGAATATATTAACATCTTCATTATCTAAAAGAGTTTTCAAATCTTTTAAATCTAACTGTAGTTGATTTATCTTCTCTAACTGTTCATTAAATTTAGAAACATTTGGAAATTTATCACATAATAGATTCAAAAATGCTATTTGAGAAACCGCAATCTCCTCAAAACCTTTTATCTTTTTTCTAATGTCATTGTTATTATCTAAAGTTAAACTCAATACATCAAAAATTTGTGAAACTTTTTCTTCAGAGTCATTAGCAACTTGACTTAATTGGCTTACTACTTTTGTATCATTTTCAGCTGGAAAAGGAAAAACTCCCTCATTTATTTTTGAAGATGACCACTCTTTGACAATCTCATCTTTATCTATACTCTTATTTTCAGATTCATCTTTTTTTGAACTATTTTGCTCTTTACTATCTTCTTCAATAGAGATCTCGGGATTTATATTTTCTATTTCGTTAAGTAAAGTACCTATCTCTTCAATTTTACTATCTTTTAAAGAGTTAGTATTAGTTTGTTCTGTCTGTATCGCACTATTTAAAATAGCTTCAAGTTCCTCTGTTTTAATATTTTCATCTAAATTTTTTTCAACTTTAATATCTTCTTTTGGTTCATCAGTTGGAATATCAATTCCACCCATTAAAGCCTCTATATCTTCTTGACTCATTCCCATAAGTAAACCTTTATTTGACTATTTTTTTAATACACCATCTAGTTTTTCTTTTAATACCTCTGCATTAAAAGGTTTTACAATATAGTTATTTACACCTGCTTTTAAAGCTGTAATAACCTCACTTTTACCACCTTCAGTAGTAATCATAATGATTGGAGTTTTTTGGTGTGTTCCTTCACTTCTAACTTTTTTAACCAACTCCAAACCATTCATATTTGGCATATTCCAGTCCGTTAGGATAATGTCATAATTTCCTTCAGTAAGAAGTTTCCAAGCTTTTAGTCCATCTTCTGCTTCATCAAAGTTGTCCTTACTAAATCCTAGTTGCATTACAACATTTCCAATAATTCTTCTCATTGTTGAGCTATCATCAACTATTAGAATTCTCATTTTTTGCCTCTTTATATTAAAGTATTTCTATAAAGTATGCATTATATAAAAAATGTTTTAAATTTTTACTTAAAACCAAAACTATTAAATTAAATAACTTTATCTTAATTTAATCCTTGTTTTAGTACAATCTAAGTTAATTTCAAAAATGGAGAATTCTATGATTAGAGGTCTTTATACAGCTGCAACTGGTATGAATGCTATGCAGCATCAAATTGATGTAACATCAAATAACATTGCCAATGTTAATACTACAGGTTTTAAGCAAGATAGAGCTGAGTTTCAAGATCTAATCTATGAATCTTTAAACTATACAGCGGGTCAAACTACTATTGATACTATGAATCCAACAGGTATTGATGTGGGACTTGGAGTAAGACTTTCAAATATTCAAAAAAATTTCACAGAAGGTGATTTAAAAGTAACTGGTAATCCACTTGATATTGCAATTGCTGGAAGAGGTTTTTTTCAAATAGTTCTTCCAAGTGGAGAGATTGCATTTAGTAGAAATGGAAATTTTAAGTTAGATGCTGATGGTAATGTTGTAAACGGAAATGGTTATTTACTAGAGCCACAAATTGTAGTTCCTGAGAATGTAAAAGATATAAGTATTGGAAATGATGGATTTGTAACAGCAAAAGATCCTCAAACTGGAGATACTATTGAACTTGGTCAAATTATTTTAGCAGACTTTATAAATCCTTCTGGTTTAACTCCACTTGGAGACTCTCTATTTTTACAAACAGATGCTAGCGGGGATGTATTAGAAGGTGAGCCACTAACTGAACAGTTTGGTGGGCTTAGACAATCTATGCTTGAAAGTTCAAATGTAAAGTTGGTAAATGAGATGGTAGATTTAATTACTGCTCAAAGAGCTTATGAGGCAAACTCAAAAGCAATTACAACTGCTGATAGTATGTTAGACACTGTAAATAGATTGAAAAATTAATAATATTTAGTAGTTATGAATTTTGAAGAGCTAAAAAAAAGACGAGAGAGAAATCTAAGTAGGCACAAATTAAAAAAAAGAGCTTACTACTTAAAGAGTAAGCTTAATAAAGAGATAGATTACGAAGATGAATTAAAAGATGATGGCTTTTTGCTAAAGATGAAATCAATTGCAAAAAGTCAAAAAGAGTATATATTTAGCAGAGAATCTATAATAAAAAATAAGATAAAAGAGTATCAAGAGAAAAAAAGAGAGTACTATGAGCAAAATAAAGAGAAAAGGCTTGAGTATGATAAAGAGTATAGAGAGAGAAAAAAAGAAGAGCTAAAAGAGTATAGAAGAAAATACTATGAGAAAATTAAAGAATCTAAATATAAAGAGGATTAAATGGCTGAAGATATAAAAAAAGAAGATGCTTCTAATAGTACTGATGAACTAGATAACAAAGAGAATCAAACTAATCATAATTTAGCTAAAGCAAATTTAATAAAAAAAGCTTTAATAGCAGGTATAGCAATCCTTGTTATTTTTTTACTCATTATTTTAGTTTTAATACTAACAAAAAAGCCAAATAGTTCTGAAGAGGCTTCTAGCACTCAATCAACAACTCAAATTGAACAAAGTAAAGAAACTCAAGAGAATAAACAGATAAATGAGAATCAAAGTGTTCAAAATGAAGATAGTGATTTTAAATTTGACTTTAATAATCTTGAACCAGATAAATTAAATGAACAGCTAGAGCTACTAACTAATAAAAGTCTAGAGCAAAAGACTTTAGAAGAGTTGTCATTATTAGAAAAAGAAGAGAAAAAATCAAATAATGCTTCATCTATTTTTATTGAATCAAATGATTCTAAAGCAGAAAATAGCATAAATAGTGTTCAAGAGAGTGTTAATAATGAAGTATTAACTTTGAATGATGTTGAGAAAAAAAATATTAAAATCAATAGTGAAGCAAAAGAGAGTGAAACAGTAGAGAATAGTGAGAAATCAATAGAGACTAAAACTTTAGAAGATGCAAAAGAAGAACCTACTAATAGTATGAAAAAAGAGATTAAGATATCAAAAGAGTCAAAATCTTTAATAGTTATTGAAGATGAATCCAAAAGTGAAGATGTAAAAGTTTTGGACATTAACAAATATGAATTTTTAAAAATAATAAGTGTTGCAAAAATAAAAGGAAATCTAAAAAAATCTTACTACGATAAAATTTATAACATAGATAGTTCTGTTTTACTTTGCAGAGACTCTTTAGGCAATATTGAGATATATTTTGGACCATTTAAAGATAGCAAAGAACAAGAAAATCTTTTAAATAGACTCTTAGAAGCTGGTTTTAATGAAGCCTATAGTTTAGAGATGGCAAAAGAAGAGTTTGATAAAAGATGTAACTATTGATTTTAAGAGTTCTCTAAAATATCAAAAGCATTTATTGCAAATATCTTTTTATTTTCAATATCAACTCTTTGAATAAAAGTTTCAAATATGTGAGGAATTAAAAAGATTTTTGGAAGACCTTTTTCTACAAGCTGTGAATCTGTTTTAACTTCTAAATAATCATTTAATGGAAATCTGTGAACATCGCTTACAACACCTAATTTTAAGCTATCTTCATAAACTTCACACGATATTAAATCAAACCAGAAAAACTCATTCTCTTTTAATTTACAAAACTCTTTTGTCTGCTCAATTGTAGTGTACAACTCTGTATTTGTTAGTTTTTTAGCACTTTCCATATCACTATAACCTTCAAAAGAGACAAGATCTCTATCTTTTAAATACTCTGAAATTGTAAGTTGGAAATTTTTATTTGTAAGAAAAGTTGAGCCTTTTTTAAATTGCTCAGGAAAATCAGAGTCAATAAAAAGCCTTAAATGACCTTTTAATCCTACTGCTTTTCCCAATTTTGCTACATAAACCTTATTATTCATAAACTACTTTGCTACTACTTGAATTTTATAAGATACTCCATCTTTAGCCTTACAACCATTTGCAATTGTTTTTAGAGCATTTATCATATTTCCATTTTTACCAATTAATTTACCAATATCCAGACTATTTACACTAAGTGTTATTAGAACAAAGTTCTCATCAACTCTCTCTTGAGAAATCTCAACATCTTCTGGAATTGAAACTATTAGTTTCGCATAGTTTTGTATAAAGTTTGTAATCATTTTATACTATTTTGAAGTTAATTTTTTAACTTTTTCTGATGGCTTAGCACCAACACTTAGCCAATAGTTATATCTCTCTTCATCAATTTTAAAAACTTGTGGCTCAACTACTGGATTGTAGTAACCAATTGATTCAATCCACCCTGAATCTCTTCTTTTTCTTGAGTCTGTTACAACTATTCTGTAAAATGGTTTTTTGTTTCTTCCCATTCTTGTTAATCTAATCACTGTCATTGTTTTTTCCTTTTTTTAATTTATAGTGTTGAGCTTTAAACTCCAAAAAAGTTTATAGCTCAACACTATTTTTAAATTTATCTTGGAATTTTTGGCATTCCATTTGGTCCCATTTGAGACAACATATTTGTAAAACCTTTCATTCCACCTTTGCTTGAAAGCTGTTTTGCCATTTTTGAAGCATTTTTAAACTGTTTTAAAATCTTATTTACTTGAACTTCACTCAAACCTGCACCTGCTGAGATTCTTTTTTTTCTACTAGGATTTAGTAAATCTGGATTTTCTCTCTCTTTAGGAGTCATTGAACTAATTAAAGCTTTAATTCTAACTATCTCTTTAGAGTTTTCAAAATCCATATCTTTTAAAGCTGGCATCATATTTGATAATCCTGGAATCATTCCCATAATAGATTTTAAACTTCCAAGTTTGCTTAACATTTGAAGTTGCTCTAAAAAGTCATTAAAGTTAAACTCACCTTTTTTTATCTTTCTACTTACCTCTTTTGCTTTTTTCTCATCTATTAAAGTAGCGGTTTTTTCAGCAAGTCCAGCTATATCTCCAAGCCCTAAAAGTCTTGATACAACTCTATCTGGAATAAATACTTCTAAATCTGGCATTTTTTCACCAATACCAATAAACCTTAATGGAACTTCTACTTGATGAGCAATACTAAGTGCTACTCCACCTTTTGTATCACCATCATATTTTGATAATATAACTCCATCTATTCCAATTTTCTCTTTAAAAGTAGTTGCTGTTTTTGTTGCATCATGACCAGTCATAGAGTCTGCAACATAAAAAATTTCGCTTGGATTTATAGCATCTTTAACATCTTTAAGCTCACTCATAAGCTCATCATCAATAGCAAGTCTTCCAGCTGTATCTATTAAAACAACATCATAATGCTCTTTTTTTGCTTTCTCTACTGCTGCTTGTGCAATTTTTACAGGATTTTTTTCATTATCATCAAAATAGATATCAACATCAATAGAGGCTGCTATTTGCTTTAATTGCTCAACAGCTGCTAATCTTTGTAAGTCACAGGCTGCTACTAAAACTTTTTTATTTCTTAGTTTTAAATAGTATGCTAATTTTCCAGTTGTAGTAGTTTTACCACTTCCTTGAAGACCTGTCATTAAAATTTTTGTTGGAGGAGTTGAAGAGAAGACAAAACCTTGATTTCCATTTGCTGTTAAAACTTTTTCAAGCTCTTCTTTTAAAACTTTTATGAAGTTATCTTGTCCAATTCCAATATTTTTTACACTCAACTCAATATTAGTTAATAACTCTTTTGTCGTTTTATGGTGAACATCAGCTTTTAAAAATGCTTTTTTAAGTTCACTAATAGCACGACTTAATGACGCAACATCATCTTGATGTCTTATCTTATTTACTACACCTCTAATTGAGCTAGTTATTGAATCAAACAATTTTATACTCCATAATTTTAATTTTGAGATATTACATCTTTTTTGCTTTAATTCAGTTTAAATATATGATTTATTTTAAGTAACTTTTCAGATTGGAAAATTAGATAAAGTCCTATTTTATGGACTTTTTAATTTTTTAAAACTTAAAATTAACTAAAATCATACACCTTAAACTCTTTTGGTTCTTTTGATTCGAAAACATAATCAAATATTTTTGTAACTTTTGAGTGAAGCAAAACTCTATTTACATTTGAAGCAGTTCTTCCATATAAACTATCTCCAATAATTGGAAATCCTAAAGCAGCTAAGTGAACTCTAATTTGATGAGTTCTTCCACTTTCAATTACAACTTTAACCTTTGATTTATTTCCCTCTACAAGCATCGGAATAAGAGTTGTTTTTGCACTTTTTCCATGTTTGTCTATTTTTGATTTAGCCATTCCTCTATCTTTTGTAGTTAATATTGGTTTATCAATTACTAGCTCTTCGATAACTTTTCCCTCAACAATAGCAACATACTCTTTATAAACTCTATTTTGTGCAAACTCTTTAATAGCTCTTTTTTGAAACTCTTCATTTTTTGCAAAAAGCATAACTCCACTTGTCTCTTTATCAAGTCTATTTAAAAGTATTGCATTTTCAAATTTTCTTGATACTTCATCTGCTGTTAAAAAGGCTGGTTTATCAACTGCTAAAATATCTTTATCTTCAAATATAACTTTGATTTTTGCAATATCTTTTACGCTAAATTTAGTATCAACTCTTATCTCACCTCGTGCTATTAAAAGTTTTTTCCCAGAAACTGTTACTAAACCTTTATCTATAAGCTCTTTTGCCTTTGCATTTGAAATTCTCTCTTGAATTGCTAGAAGTTTATATGCTTTGTCAAACTCTACTGCCATTTTTCTATCTCCTTAATTATAGGCTCAAATGAGCCCTCTTTTGTAAGTTCTGGTTTTAAAAGAGTAGATGATTTTTCAAGATACTCTTTTAACTCATTTTTTTCTATTAAATAGTAATTTTTAATACACTCAAAAAGTGATTTTTGATTAAATATATTTTTACCACTTATTATAATATTTCCAAAATATGCTGGTTCTATTGGATTATGACCACCTACATTTGCAAATGCTCCACCAAGAATTGTAATATCACCAATAGAGTAGATATCATTTAGCATACCCATTTTATCAATTAAGATAATATCACTTGAAAAATCCTCTTTTAAACTATATTTATGAAAACTTATATCTTTGTTTTTTATAAAATTTTTAATTAACTCTTCAACTTTTAAAAATCTCTCAGGGTGCCTTGGAACAACTATTAGTTTCCCATACTCTTTTTTATAAGAGTTTAAAATAAGCTCCTCTTCACCTTCATGTGTACTTGCTGCAACTATTACTTTTGAATTTGGTTTTTTTAAATCTAGCTTTTTTTGTGGAAGTTGTGCTAATTTTATATTTCCAATAACCTCAACATTTTTAGCTCCAAGCTCTTCTAGTCTTTTTTTATCAAGTTGACTTTGTGCAAAAACTTTATCTATATTTTCAAAAATCTTTTTATAAAAAAACTTAAATCTTAAATATGATTTATAAGATCTATCTGAAATCCTTGCATTTATAAGTAAAGTTTTTGCACCTTTTCTTTTTGCAAATAAAAATAACATATACCAAAGTTCAGCCTCCATAACAACCAAAACTTTCTGTTTTGTTATCCAAAAAGGAAGGAAAATCTCAAAAGGAAGATACCTTACATTTTGGCTTATTGTTTTTGCCTCTTCAAAACCTGTATTTGTAATAACACTTATATTTGCTTTAGTTTCAAACTCTTTTATTAAAGGTTTTATAGCTTTAACTTCGCCCATTGAACATGAGTGAAACCAAATACCACTAAAATCAAACTTTGGATTGTTTTTTAAAAAAAATTTTGCAGGAATTGCATCTTTATACTTATTTTCTCTTTTTTTATATAGTAAATATGGAGTCAATAAGATATATGTAATTATTAAAATTAGATTATAAAAAAGGGTAAAGAGGCTCAAATTTTAAGCCTCGTTTGTAATAGTTTCTTCTTCACCTTTATAAAGAATTCTTCCACAGTGAAGACAGTTTACAATCTCTTCACCTTTTATAACTTCTGCATAAGTTTTGTCGCTTATTTTCATAAAGCATCCAAAACAAGCTTGTTGTTTAACAGGAACTACCGCTGTATCTTTTGCCCATCTTTTAATTTTTTCATAAAATGTTAAGATTTTTTTATCAAAATTTTCTAAAAGTTCATTTCTTTTTGCATAAACTACATCTCTATCTTTATTTATTGCTTCAATCTCTTGATCAACAACAACTTTAATCTCTTCAATATCACTCTCTTCTGCTTTAAGTTTTGCTTGAAGCTCTTTTAAGCTCTCTTCTTTTGCAACTGTTAGTTTATCTAATCTTTCAATCTCTTCATTTGCAAAACTAACCTGCTCTTTTGCAATCTCTTCTTCAAGTTGTAGAGCTTTTAACTCTTTTTCATTTGTTACATCTTTATTTTTTTTAGCAATTTGATCTAGTTTTGTTTTTAACTCTGATAGATGAATATTGTTTTTTGTTCTTTTTGATTTTAGTTCATCAATCTCAAGATACACACTATTTATAGAAGTTTTTAATGCTTCTGCTGTCTCAACAAAAACTGCTAGTTTTGCTTTTTGTTGCTCGATTTTTGGGTCAAATTGACTTATACTTGTATCATATTTTGATAAAGTTACTAAGTCTTGTAAATACTTATTCAACGGTTTCTCCTTTAAAAAACTCAAATGGATTTTTTGAAGCTGTTATTATAGCTTTTAATTTATTTTTTTTCAAATACTGGCTTAATAATTGTTCTAAAAGTATATTAAAACTATTCTCACTCTCATAGTGTCTAATATCTATTAAGGACAAATCTCTTGCCTTTGCTTCCATTGCATCGTGATATTTAATATCACCTGTTATAAAGCAATCTGCTTTAACCTCATCTATTAAACTCATTGCACTCCCTGTACAAATTGCAATAGTATTGATATTCTCTTTTGTTTTAACATATTTTAAATTTTTTAAATTTAATTTTTTTGATAGATAATTTAATAGCTCATCAAAACTCATATTGACTTCACAATTTGCTATAAACTCATTTTGATTAACTATTTTAAAACCTAAAATCTCTTCAACTACAAATCTGTTTAAATGTGTTTTATCAATATTTGTGTGCATAGAAATTAGTGCAATATCTTTTTTTATTAGCTCTTTTAAAATTTTAGTGCTATAAGTATCGTAATTAACTCTTTTTAAACCACTAAAAATAAGTGGATGATGAGTTATAACTAAAGAGTTTGGCTTTAAACTTTTTACAAGTTCCAAATCCAAATCCATACTAAGATACAAACTCTCAAAACTATCGCTCATATTTCCAACTAGAAGTCCTGAGTTATCCCATTTTTCTTGTAGTTCAAAAGGGGAAAGCTCATTTAAGTAATTATAAATATCTTCTATTTTCAATAAATTACTCCTATTGTTCATCTCACAACAATCTAGCTCATTTCATTCGCTACGATTGATACACTTCGTTAGTTCGCACCAGCCTTTTGTGAAAGTTCTTAACTTTCTACAAAAGTCAAAAAATGCTAAAAGAGTTAGCCCCTAACTCTTTCTTGACGCATTTTTTCCTGTTCTTTATACATAACAGCACAAGCTTGTGCAAGTTCTCGCACCTTTAATATATAGTTTTGTCTCTCCGTAACACTTATTGCTTTTCTTGCATCTAAAGTATTGAAAGCGTGACTTGCTATCATACATTGATCATAAGCTGGAAGTGGAAGTTGTGCTTCCAAACAAGATTTACACTCATTAAATGCTTCATCAAAATCTCTAAATAGTTTTGTTGTATTTGCTACTTCAAAATTATATTTAGAGAATTGATACTCTGCTTCTTTGTGAACATCTGCATAAGTTGTAATTCCATGCTTATTTTCATTCCAAACAATATCAAAAACAGAATCAACACCTTGAAGATACATTGCAAGTCTCTCTGTTCCATAAGTAATCTCAACAGCAACAGGATCACAAGGAAGTCCTCCAACTTGCTGAAAATATGTAAATTGAGTAACTTCCATACCATCAAGCCAAACTTCCCATCCAAGTCCCCAAGCTCCTAAAGTTGGAGATTCCCAATTATCTTCTACAAATCTAATATCGTGCCTGCTTAAATCAAGCCCCAAATACTCTAAAGATTGTAAATACAGATCTTGAATATTTTCTAAACTTGGTTTTATTAAAACTTGAAACTGATAGTAACTTCCTAACCTATTTGGATTCTCTCCATATCTTCCATCTGTTGGTCTTCTTGATGGTGCAACATAAGCAACACTCCAAGGAGTTGAATCAAGACTTCTAAGCAAGGTTGCTGGATGAAAAGTTCCAGCACCTGCAGCAATATCGTAAGGTTGAACAATATTGCACCCCTCTTTTGCCCAAAACTCTTGAAGTTTTAATAACATTTGTGAAAAAGTAAGCATTCTATTTTATTCCTAACTCTTTATTTAATTTCTCTTTATCAAAGCCACAAATCCAACTATTTCCAATTAAAAAAACAGGTGCACCTTGACATCTTTTTTGACAATCATTTAAAGCTTTTTTGTTTTTTGTTAAATCTATATGATTATATTTAAGATTTCTACTCTTTAAGTATACTATAGCTTCTTTGCACCATTTACAATTTGGAATAGTAAATAGCGCAATAGGTTTCATTTATAAAATTACTTCTATATCTTTTGAATCACTTTCAACTAATTTAGCTTTTACAACTCTATCCTCTTTTAATTTTGCAGCTAAATCTTTATCATTAATAGCTAAAATTTGCATTGCTAAATAAGCAGCATTAATTGCCCCAGCTTTCCCAAGTGCTACAGTAGCAACTGGCATACCAGCTGGCATTTGAACAGTTGAAAGCATAGCATCCATACCATCCATTGCACCACCTTTCATAGGAACTCCAATGATTGGTTTTGTTGTAGTTGCTGCTAAAGCTCCTGCTAAGTGTGCAGCCATTCCAGCAGCAGCAATAAATGCAACTGCACCTTTCTCTTCTGCCTCTTTAACATACTCTTTAGTTCTTTCAGGACTTCTATGAGCTGAAGATATAATTAGCTCATACTTAACATTAAACTGCTCAAAAGTATCAGCACAATTTTTCATAATATCATAATCAGATTTGCTACCCATAATAATCGAAATAAATCTCATTTTATTATCCTATTTTTAAAATTTTTAATACATATTGTATCAAAAACTTTCTAAGGTTTTTATAATATCCTCTATTTTTAAATTTCGCCACTCTTCAAACTTATTTATAGTTAAAGTATCATTTTCATAAATAAACTTTGATAAATTTTTTGAACTATCTTTTACATAGATTGTTTTAGTATAGTTATAATATTTCAAACCCTCTTCATAATCTTTAAAAGTTGCTATACAAACAGTTGGTATCATAAAAGCATCTGCTATATGAAGAGCTGAAGTATATGCTGTGATTATCTTATCCATAGATGAAACGATATAGATAAAATCTTCTATTGTTTTTGAATATGTTGATAAATCTATATAATTATCTGATTTTATTTTTGAATCAATTAAAAGTGTTGTTATAATCACATAATCATCCAATTTATCTATTAAACCTTTTAAAATTTCAATAGCAAAATTTTGAGGAATTGATTTATTTATAGTTGCACTGTAAGGATGAAAAAGTAATAATTTACCTCTTTTTTTAGCATCAATAATTTTTTGACTTAAACCTTTTGATAATTCAAAATGTTCACAATTAAGTTCACTATACTTTTTAGAATTTGGAATTGTTTTATAATCTATTCCAAACTTATAAAGCCATGCATCTACTATATTTATATCCAATATCTTACTAATATCTACACTATTATCTACAAAATAGTCATACTTACAAATAGTTTTACTATTTATTGCAAGTGGATATACACCATTTATATATTTTTGAGTTTCATAAATACTTTTGTCTCTTTTATAGTAGCTATTATTTGAAGCTTTAATAAAAATATCAAGCTCAACTTTTGAGTATATACTTTTTAACTTTTCATAAAAAATTCTAAGCGCAGCCATAGAGCTAATCATATCGCTAATTGTTGAGCCTAAACTTCCAATAAGTGCAACTTTAATAATAGGCTTATGAAAACTATTAAGACTATATAAAAGTGAATTTGGTTTTATATCAAAAAAAATATTATCTTTGAACTCTTCTTTTATTTTATACTCATTTTCAAAACTAATCCCAATTTCAGTTGGAAAATTTGGGTTATCTTTTACACTTTTTTCATTTAAACTCTTAGCAAGATATCTGTTTTTATCAACCTTTGAAAAAATCTCTTGCAAATCTTTAAAATCATCATAAGTTGTAATATAAACCGTCTCATTTTCTAAACTAACTGGTGCTTTAAATCTATCATACTTTAATATTGTACCATCTGTTATTTTTATATTTATACTATTTGTAACTCTAAAAAAAACCATATCTTATTCTATATTACTATCAATATTTTCAACTCTAAACATTGTTAAATAAGGTAATTTACATGGAAGTTTTATTTTATTTACATTTCCACTATGAACGCTTTGTAACTCTTTATTATCTTGTGTTAAAATCTTTTTAAAATTTATATAATATAGTCCATTCTCTTTTTTAAATACTCTTCCAATCTCATTATCGCACTCTTGTAAAACTGTGTTGTGTGGAGTGAAGATTTCAATATCTTCATTTGGATAAACTTTATATTTACAATAAAAATGCTCTTCATCTTCAGATACTAGACCTGTCACTTCAAATGAGCCTTTACTTAAAGCATAATCGTGGTTTTGAGAATCTAGTTTTTCAAATGGCTTATGAATTAAATAAGCATCTGTAAAACCTCTATTTTTTGTAGTATGCAGCTCTTTTTGATATTTTGAAGCCTCAAACTTACCATCATAATAGTCATCAATAGCTTCTCTATAAGCTTTTGCAGTTACTGCTGCATAGTATGGAGATTTTGTTCTTCCTTCTATTTTTAAGCTATCAACTGCACCACTATCAAGTATCTCTTTAATATGCGATGCAAGGTTCATATCTTTTGAGTTAAAAATATATGTTCCAACTCCTGGCTCTTCTTCAAGTCTAAACAGACTTCCATGTTCATCATTTCCAGCATATAAAGTATATTCAAATCTACAATCGTTTGCACAAGAGCCTCTATTTGGAACTCTTCCCATTTGAACAGCACTAATTAAACATCTTCCACTATATGCAAAACACATTGAACCATGAACAAAAATCTCTATCTCCATATCTGGAAGATGTTTTTTTATTTCAATAACATCTTTTAAAGATATCTCTCTTGCTACAACAATTCTTTTAACACCCATATCCCAAAAAACTTGAGCATCAAGATAGTTTAAAACATTTGCTTGAGTTGATAAATGAATATCAATCTGGGGAGCAATCTCTCTACAAAGTCTAACAACTCCAGGAGCTGCAACTATAAAACCATCTGGTTTTAATGCAGCCATAGAGGCTATATGTTTTTTTAATAACTCAATTTGAGCATTAAAAGGAAAGCCATTTATTGTGGCATAAACTTTTTTTCCTCTTGCATGAGCATAATCAATTCCCTCTTTAAATGTCTCAAATGTAAACTCTTTACTAGCTCTAATTCTTAAACTAAAGTGGCTAACTCCACCATACACAGCATCAGCACCATAATTTATTGCAATTTTTAATTTTTCCAAATTTCCAGCAGGTGAGAGCAACTCAACTTTTTGCTTACTCATAAAATTCCTTTGATTTTTTATATAATAAAATATTTAAATTTTTAGGGGATTGTATCTTTTTTTTGATAAATCTTAAGTTTTGCGACAAGCAAAGAGCTTTAGAAGCTCTCCCACTCATCATCAGATTTTGAAGCTTTAAACTCTTGTTTTGGTTTTTGCTCTAAAATTTTTATATCTTTAGCCTCTGTTGTTATCTCTTTTGGCTTATTTATTTCAGGTTTTGTTGTCTCTACTTTTAGATTAGTTTTTTTAGATATATTATCAATTTTAACTTGATCAAGCGATTTAAATACTTTAAAAATTGATGTATCAAGTTGCTTTGATAACTCTTTTAATCTACTCTTATCAGGGCTTTTTTTACAATCCTCATTAATATACTCTTGAACACTTGTATGCACAAGTTCATGATACTCTTTTAAAGTTTTCCAGTTCTGATTTTTTGTAAATACTAAACCATTTTTCTCTTGTTCTATAATCCATTTTCCTAAATCACACTCTGTTGATTTTGTTACACTCCAAGCAACTTTTCCTTGACCTATTTTATCAAAGTTTGTAAGCTTGAATTTTACATGATCATTTTTTAGTTTTGAAACTTTAAATACTAAATCTATATCTTCAATAATGCTAGGATCTACTTGTTTAAATTTAGCTCTATCTGCTATTTTTAAAAGATTACTTGATAAACTTGATGCTTCACTTGCAAGATTACTTATAACTCTTGAAGAGTTAGCATTTACTTGAGTTACTCTATCAAGAATATTAATAGTATCATTTATTTGAAGTATTCCTATCTCTTCCTCTTTTGTACCTTTTGATACATCTTCTATTAAAACAATAGTCTCATCAATTCTTTTATTTAACTCTGTATAGCCAATTTTCATACTATTTGCTATCTCTTTACCTTCATTTGCTTTTGAAGTTGCTATTTCAACAATATTTTTAATCTCTTTTGCTGCTTCTGCACTTCTATTTGCTAAGTTTCGCACCTCTTGTGCAACAACTGCAAACCCTTTTCCAGCCTCTCCAGCAGTTGCAGCTTCAACAGCTGCATTTAAAGATAGAATATTTGTTTGGAATGCTATTTGATCAATTACCTCAATAGCTTCATTTATTGAACTAACCTCTTTATTAATTTGATCCATTGCTTCATTTGTTTTAGAAGCTAAAGTTTCACCTTGTTTTGATGATTTTTGAAGCTGTGAAGCCAGAATTGACATTTGAGAAGTCTTTTGAACACTCTGTTTAATAATAGATGTAATCTCTTCTATCGCAGCTGCTGTTTGCTCTAGACTTGCAGCTTGTTCTGTTGCTGAAGTTGATAACTCTTTTGCAGATTTTGAAAGAATTGCTGTATCATCATTTAATTTTGTTCCAGTTGATACTATCATTGATAAAAACTCAGATACAGTATGACCAATTAATTGAGTACTTGTAGCAAGTGAAGACATTATTCCATTTACTTTTGTAACATCAATTTGTGAGTTGCTATCTGAGAAGTTTGAACTACCATATTCAACCAAAGTGTTATTTAAAGTATTAAGATTTTGATTAGTCTTTTCAATCATCTCATTTATAGAGTCTCTTAAACTTTGAATTTGAGGATTTGAAGAGGTCTTTTCAATTTTATATACATAAAATCCTTGAGAGATCTTTTCAATAACCTCATCAACATTTGCAATTACTTTCCCATCTTCTACATATCCATCTTTTAATTTTTGAATATATCCATTAAAGCTATCAACAATCTTTCCAATCTCATCATTTGATTTTTTTCTAATTCTATCAGCTTGTTCATTTCCACTTGATATATCATTTATTGCAATATCAAGTTCATCAAGTGGTCTTATAATTGCATGATTTACTAAATAGCTATATATTAAATTAGCAATAAGCATAATCAATAAAGAGAAGCCTATAATACTATATATTATAGAATTTATTTTACTATTAGCACTAGCTTGCATTAAAGCAATCTCTTCTTCTATATCATCAACATATGCACCTGTTCCAATTATCCAATCCCAAGGTTCAAACCTTTGAACATATGAGAACTTCTCTTTTGGATCATTTTTCTTATTTGGTTTATCCCAATAATATTTTACAAGTCCACCCTCTTTTTTCTCATTTGTAATTTTTGACATCTCTACAAATAGTTTAGTTCCATAAGGATCTGCATAAGTGCTTAAATCCGTTCCATTTAAAGCTTGATTTGTTGGGTGGTGAATCATTTTTGGATGTGAGTCATTAATCCAAAAATAGTCATTATTTGCATATCTCATATCAGATATTGTTTTTAAAGCCTCTTCTTGAATTCTAGCTGTAGCATTTTCAACATATTCACCTGTTCCAATAACCCAATTATAAGGAGCAAATAGTTTAACAAAAGAGACTTTTAATTGTGGTTCAGTAAATCCTGGTTTTGGCCAAACATAATCAATAAATCCCTCTTGATTTTTTTTAGCAATAGAGGCAAACTCTTTAAAAATCTGTTTACCTTTTGGATCTTTGTAGTTATACATATCTTTATCATTTAAAGATGGATTTATTGGATGAATTAAAACAACTGCATCGAAATCATTAATCCAAAAATATCCAGTAGAACCATATCTAGTAGAGTTTACAATATTTTTTAATCTCTCTTTTAAAGCGCTTTCTGATATTGTATTTTTATATTTTTGATACTCACCTTCTAAAATAGTAAATAAAAACATAGTCTGTTTTTTAAGCTCTTCTTCTAACTCAAGTTTAACTTTTTCTATATCAGTTCTTGCATGATACGCTTCAACTGTCTTCATAGCCAAAGAGACATAATTTTTAAGCTCTTCCTCTTTTTTTGCGTAAGCCTCTTTTTTATAGTTCTCAATTCCCTCATTTGAATACTCTTTTATAGAGTAAATAGCAACAAATGCAACTGCAAGTGAAATTATAACTATAGTAAGAATTGATAATATTAAAAGTTTGGCTTTTATTGATATATTATTTATCATCTTATCTCTCCATTTCAACAAATGTTTGATTATACCATTTATTATAAAAATTGTAGAAAAATTAAGATTTTATTATATTTTTAGCAAACTCTATTGCTTCATTTGTAACATTTTCGCCACTTATCATTCTTGCTATTTCATTTACTCTTTCATTATTATTCAACTCTTTTACAGTTGAAACTCCATTGGTTTTTTCAACCAAGAAGTGTTGATTTGCACTTGATGTAAGCTGTATTTGGTGTGATATTGCAAATATTTGATAATTTTTACTTAGGCTTATGAGCACATTTGCTATTGCTTCACTCTCTTTTCCACTTAAATTTGCATCTATCTCATCTAAAAACAGAATTCCATTTTCACCAATATCAAGTTTTGAAATTGCACTTAAAAGTGCAAGTCTTAATCTATTGTATTCACCAGAACTTATTGTTTGCAAAGATACTTGATTTAACTTAAAGTCTATGTAATCAACTCCACTACTATCAAGCTCTTGATTTTTTAAATCAATTTTTGCACTACTTAAATATAAAAACTCTAAATAATAATTTACATCTTTTTCGAGTCTTATTAATCCCTCTTTTCTATAATCACTCATCTTATTTGCTAAATCTAAAACATAAGTTTGCAAAGATTGATATTTTTTCTCTAAATCACTCTTTTCAAAACTAATATTCATATAACTATCTAGCTCTTTTTGTTTTTGCTCTTTATAGTTGAGTGCATCTTCTATTGAACCAAATTTTTTTATTAGATTTGATATCTTTTCAATTCTATCAAGAGTTGATTCAATATCAATATCTTCAAGCTCTCCTAAAGTATCATTTGATTTTTCTAAAATATTATTTAGCTCATTTATAGCTTCATCAAAAAATGCACTATTTATCTCTAAAATTTCTAAAAGTTCATTAACTCCACTAACATGCTCAAATATTTTTGTAGCTTTTAAACTAGCTCTCTCTATCTTCTCTTTTTTTGCAAGAGATTTTTTTAGACTATTTAACTCTTCATACTCATTTAATTTTGGATTTATCTCTTCTATTTTTGATATCTCAAATCTTGCAAACTCTTTTAAATCTTCTAAAATTTTCTCATCTTCATTTAATTTATCTAATCTCTTTTTTATCTCAACAAGCTCTTTATAGTTGTTTACAAAATCATTTTTAAGTGCTTTAAATCCACTAAAATTTTTACTTGCATATCTATCTAAAAAATCTATTAAAACTTCACTTTTAAAATCACTTGTATCTTTTAAGCTTAAATATTTAATTATACTATTTGATATCTCACTTAGTGATTTTTTTGATATGCTTTGATTATTTAAAAAATATCTTGTTTTATCTTTTTTAATACTTTTTAAAACAATATCCTCTTCAAAGTTTATATCAAACTCTTCATTTTTTATTTTTGAATTATTTATATTTAGCTCAGCTAACTCACTTTTTATCTCTTTTAATCCAAAAAGTGCTAAAAACTCTTGCATCAAAATAGATTTTCCAGCTCCACTTGGACCTGTAAAGATATTTAATCCACTATTAAACTCTAATTCAAGCTCTTTAAAACTTAAACAATTTTTTATATAAACTCTTGTTATCAAACTTAGTTACCCCATCTTAATTTTTCACTTAAAACTTTAAAAAAGTCTCTTTTTGTTCTATAAAGCATCTTTGCACTCTTTTTTGATATTTTAATATTTACAATCTCATTTTGCTTTAAATCATAAAGGTCTTGACCATCAACTATAACAGTCGCTTCATCACTTGGTGTTTTAAACTCAATTTCAAAATCAGCTGGTACAACTATTGGTCGTTGGGTTAGTGAGTGAGCTGCAACTGGAGTTATTATAAACGCATTTGTAAGTGGATAAACAATTGGTCCACCAACAGATAAATTATATGCAGTTGAACCACTTGGAGTTGATACTATTAAACCATCACCATAATATGTATTAAACTCTTTTTTATCAATTTTTGCTTTTATCTCAAGCATTGAAGATAGATTTTTTCTAGATATTACTATATCGTTAAATGCTATAAATTTTCTATCTCCTATTTGTGCTTCTATCATCATTCTTGGTTCAATTTTATAATCATTTATTAGTAAATCTTCAATAAAAGTTGGTAAATCTTCTAGTTTTAAATCTGTTAAAAACCCCAAAGTTCCCAAATTTATTCCTAAAACTGGAAGATTATATTTAAAAGATTTTCTAACTACTCCAAGAAGTGTTCCATCTCCTCCAATAGAGATTAAAAAATCAGATTTTTGGCACATTAAATCAAAATCTAATCCATTTTGAGAAATCATTTGCGCACTATTTTTTTCTAAAATCAACTCTATATTTTTATCCAAAAATAGTTTTTGTACTTTTAAAAAAGCATCTTTTAGTTCTGGACTATTTGGTTTAAGAACTACACCAATATTTTCAATCTTTTTTAAGTGTTCACAACTTTTTTCTAATCTCAATTCATCCAACTTTTTTTAAATTTATATGAAAAATCGATTGTATTAAATATCTCATATAAATCTAATAAAAAAAGGGAATATGCAAAAGCACATCCCCTTTAAAAAAACCTAAATTAATGAAATTATCCGTTTCTTTTTTTGATAATCTCTTCAGATACATTTCTTGGAACCTCTTGGTATGAATCAAACAACATTGAGTAAGTTGCTCTACCTTGAGACATAGATCTTAAATCTGTTGAGTAACCAAATAGTTCTGATAATGGAATCATTGCAGTAACAAGTTTGATACCCGCTCTATCATCCATAGATTGAACTTGTCCTCTTCTTTTATTACAATCCCCAATAACATCTCCCATGTACTCTTCTGGAGTCTCAATTTCAACTTTCATAATTGGCTCAAGTAATACTGCACCTGCAGCTGCACTTCTACAACCTTGTTTGAATCCCATTGAAGCAGCTAATTTAAACGCCATTTCAGATGAGTCAACTTCGTGGTAACTTCCATCATAAAGTGTAACTTCAATATCAACCATTGGGTAACCAGCTAAGATACCACCTTGCATTGCTTCAAATGCACCTTTTTCAACAGCTGGAACATACTCTTTTGGTACAACCCCACCTTTAATTTCATTATTGAATTTAAATGTTGGTTCACTACCAGCTGGAAGAGGTTTAATCTCTAAGTAAACATGTCCATATTGACCTTTACCTCCAGATTGTTTTGCATATTTGTACTCTTGCTTAACAGCATTTCTAATAGTCTCTCTATATGCAACTTGTGGAGCTCCAACTTCTGCTTCAACTTTAAACTCTCTTTTCATTCTATCTACAAGAATTTCAAGATGTAATTCACCCATTCCAGAAATAATAGTTTGACCTGTTTCTTCATCTGTATTTACTCTAAATGATGGATCTTCTTCAGCTAGTTTTCCTAAAGCAATACCCATTTTTTCTTGGTCAGCTTTTGTTTTTGGCTCAACAGCAACACTAATAACTGGATCTGGGAAATCCATTCTTTCTAAAATTACTGGATCTTTTTCACTTGCAAGTGTATCACCTGTAATTGTATCTTTAAGACCAACAACTGCACCAATTTCTCCAGCATAAAGCTCTTTAACTTCTTCTCTAGAGTTTGCATGCATTTTAAGTAATCTTCCGATTCTCTCTTTTTTCATTTTTGTTGAGTTATATACATATGTTCCAGACTCTAAAATTCCTCTATATACTCTTGTAAATGTCAATTGTCCAACAAATGGGTCAGTCATGATTTTGAATGCTAATGCTGCAACTTCACCTTTATCAGTTGAAGCAACAGTTACAGCCTCACCATCTTGAGTCTCACCTTTAATATCAGCAACTTCAGTTGGAGCTGGTAAATACATAGCAACTGCATCAAGTAATGGTTGGATACCTTTGTTTTTAAATGAAGTTCCGCAAACCATTGGAGTAATTTCCATTGCTAAACATCTTTTTTTAATTCCAGATGTAATTTCCTCTTCAGTTAACTCTTCACCACCAAGGTATTTATCCATTAAATCTTCACTTGCTTCAGCAGCAGCTTCAATTAGTTTTTCTCTGTATTCATTAGCAGTATCAACTAAATCAGCTGGAATATCTTCAATTTTATACATCTCACCAGCTTGTGCATCAAGAGTATAAGTGTAAGCTTTCATTTTTACTAAATCAACCATTCCTCTAAATTGATCTTCTGCACCAATTGGAATTTGAAGTGGAACTGGATTAGCTTTTAATCTATCTTTTACTTGATTCATAACACTAAAAAAGTTTGCCCCTGTTCTATCCATTTTATTTACATAGATAATTCTAGGAACTCCATATTTATTTGCTTGTCTCCAAACTGTTTCAGATTGTGGTTGAACCCCACCAACTGAACAAAATACTGCAACAGCACCATCAAGAACCCTCATAGATCTCTCAACTTCAATAGTAAAGTCAACGTGACCTGGAGTGTCAATGATGTTTATTTGTAACTGTTCATTTGTTTTTGGGTGATTCCAAAAACATGTTGTTGCTGCAGAAGTAATTGTAATACCTCTTTCTTGCTCTTGCTCCATCCAGTCCATTGTTGCTGTACCTTCATGAGTCTCACCAATTTTGTGAGAGATTCCTGTATAAAAAAGAATTCTCTCTGTACTTGTAGTTTTTCCTGCATCAATGTGTGCAGCAATACCAATATTTCTAACTCTATTTAAGGGTACTTTTCTTGCCATATTTAATTCCTACCATCTGTAGTGTGCAAATGCTTTATTAGCCTCTGCCATTCTATGTACATCTTCTTTTTTCTTAAAAGATGCTCCTCTTTCGTTTGCAGCTTCGAATAGTTCGTTTGCTAATCTTTCTACCATTGTTCTTTCATTTCTTTTTCTTGAAGCATCAATAAGCCATCTAAGTGCTAAAGTTTGTCTTCTTACAGCTCTAACTTCAACAGGAACTTGGTATGTAGCTCCTCCAACTCTTCTACTTCTAACTTCTAAAAGAGGTTTAACATTCTCTATTGCTCTTTCAAAAAGATCAAAACCTTTCTCTTCACCTCTTTTATCTAGGTTATCTATTGCACCGTAAAGGATTTTTTCTGCAACAGATTTTTTACCATCTAGCATAATTGCATTAACAAATTTTGTAATAACTTTACTATTGTAGATAGGATCAGCCATTACTTCTCTAACTGGAGCTTTTCTTCTTCTCATTTTCTATCCTTCTACTTATTTTTTAACTTTTGGTCTTTTTGTACCATATTTAGATCTAGATACAGTTCTGTTATTTACTCCAGCACTATCTAACGCACCTCTTACAATGTGGTATTTAACCCCAGGTAAATCTTTTACTCTTCCCCCTCTTACAAGCACAATTGAGTGTTCTTGAAGGTTATGACCCTCTCCACCGATATATGAAATAACTTCAATTCCAGTAGTTAATCTAACTTTTGCAACTTTTCTTAAAGCTGAGTTAGGTTTTTTTGGAGTTGTTGTATATACTCTTGTACATACTCCTCTTCTTTGTGGACATTTTTTTAAAGCTGGTGATTTTGATTTCTCAACCACTTTTTTTCGCTCTTTTCTAATAAGCTGTTGTATAGTAGGCATTTCTTTCCTTTATAATATTTGGTTTGAGTAGCTATAGCCCTACTCATGCTTCTCGTAATTTTCAAAATATATTTGAAACGATACTACCATTCTAGGAAACCTTTGAGTGTTTTCTAAAAAAGTTTTGCATTATATCTAATTGCTCTTAAACTTTACTTTATTCAAAATATTCAAAACTGGATATTTTTAAAATATTATCATCTGTTATAATCTATTTATAAAACCAGTTTTAGGATAAACTATTATCTCTTTTTCATAATTATTATTTGAAGTAAATTTTATAGAGCAAGGTTTTGTTATCTCATACTCATAAGTTTCATTATCAACATTTGATAATTTTGAATATACTCTTCCATCTTCACCAAAAGATATTTGCCCAAGAGATGTTGTGTTATTACAAGATATATCAACACTTTTTACATTGTAATTTCTTAAAAGTGAAAAAGGGCTATATTTATCATCATCTTTGCAAAAATTTGAATTTGTAATATATCTATTTGTTAATGGATCTTTTAAAGCTTCCTCTTTATTTGTATGCCCTAAAGTGTTATTATCTGTATAAATTGAGATATAAACTCCACCACCTTCATTTTCTCTGCATCTTAAAAATTTCATTGTCCATCTTTGTTTATGCCAAGTAGAGTTTTCTAAATCTGTTTTATCATCTATTAAAGCTTTATATCTTAAAAAATTAAGATATAACTCTATTTTAGAGACAAATAGATTAAATTTGTAAGTTGAATCTTTTATGTAAATAGTTGAATAAATTATTGAAAATATAGTTAAAATTATAATAAGTTCTAAAATAAAAAATGACTTCTTCATAGTTTTTTAAGATAAAAAGTTAGCATCTCTTTACCAAAATATGTTATTACAATTTTTTCATCATAGTTGTAAAACTCTTCTGAAGATAAAAAATAATCCTCTTTATCACCTATTTTATAAAATCTTAATCTCAAAGCTAAGACTTTATCACTAGTAACAATATTTTCAACTCCTCTTGATTTTAACTCATTTGCTAACTCTTTTGCAAAATGGTACTCATTTGCAAAGTGTTTTGTTGGCTTATCTAAAATTAGATAGAGTGGTTTATTTACAAAAGTAAACAGAACATTTAAAAATAGAAAAAATAGTACAAAATAGGCAAAAATATTATAATTTCTTCTAAACTCTTTTAATCTAACTCTATAAGCATGAAAAAATATCACCATCATTGAAGGTACAAAAATTACAACAAATGGAGCAAAATCTTCAATATATACTTTTTGTCTAAAAGATAATATTATTGATAATACCAATGCCGTAGCACTTATATACCATATTAAATCAACTTTTTTATTTACAGCTGTTCTATAAATTGCATATAAAAAGTATAAAAAGAGTACTGGAGAAAATATAGCTGCATATATCCCAAATGTATCAAGCAAAAACCCTTTTGGAGTCCCTTCAACTCTAAATTCATAAACAAAAAATGAGATGATTGCTAAAGCTAAAGATATAGACATAAGCTTTTTATCACTATCTCTAAATGAGTATAAAAATAGTGCTACAAACAATATAGCAAATGAGTTATCAACTAGTAGTAAAAATGGTAAAAGATAGTATAGATGTTTATTGTAAGTTTTATAATAATATATATATGAAAGTGTGAAAAATGTAACAACTATTGCACTATTTACAAGAATTGCTGCACTTAAAAGTCCTGGTAAAAACATAAAAATTAAAATTGTAATAAATCTATCTTTTGGTAGCTTAAAGTAACCATCTGTAATTTTGTACATTAAAATAACACTCAAAAAATAGAAAATTACAAAAGGGAACCTAAGTGCTAAATCATTTTGTCCAAAAAAAGCTGTAGATATTTTTATTAAAAGTGTCAAAACAGAAAAATTTTCAAAGTAGTTTAAAGCCTCTTTATATGAGATGCTTAATACATCATTTACCTGAATAAACATCATATATAGGATAAAAATGAGAACAATATAAAAAAGAGTGCTATAGGCTACTTTTGAAAACATATTTTAAACCTTTAAAAAATTTTCAAACATCTTATGTCCATATTCGCTTAAAATAGACTCAGGGTGAAATTGTACTCCAAAAACATTTTTATCTTTAATCTCTAAAGACATAATCTCATCATCATCCAAACTTTTTGAAGTAACTACTATCTCTTCTGGAAGATTCTGTTTTTCAACTATTAAAGAGTGATATCTTGTTTGTGTAAACTCACTTGGTAAACCATCAAATATCTTTGTATCTTTTAATACCTTTATTTTTGAAGTTTTTCCATGCATCAAATTTTTTGCACGAACTACTTTTGCTCCAAAAGCTTGTGCTATTGCTTGATGTCCTAAACATATACCAAAAATTGGTTTTTTGCCACTAAAATATTTTATTACATCTAAACAAACTCCAGCTTCATTTGGAGTAGCTGGTCCTGGAGAGATTATAATTTTACTTGGATTTAACTCTATAATCTGCTCTAAAGTTAACTCATCATTTCTTACTATTTTCAAATCAGCTTTTAGTTCTAAACAGTATTGAACAATATTGTAAGTAAAGCTGTCATAATTATCAATCATTAAAATCATAAATCTATTTTCCTATTAAAAAATGTGTTATTATACCAATAATTTATAAATTTAAATAAAAAATATCTGATAATCATTCTTAATACTAAGTTACTTCAAAGCTTTGTTACTATAATATTTCGAAATTTCAAAATAGAGATAAAAAAAGGAGATAAAATGTTTAAGAAAATAACACTAATTTTAATATTTTTTTCATCAATACTTTTTGCTTCAAATGAAGTAAATGTATATTCACAAAGACACTATGATTCAGATAAAAAGATATTTAAAGATTTTGAGAAAAAAACAGGAATTAAAGTAAATCTTGTAACTGCAAAAGCTGAAGAGCTTGTTTCAAGACTATCAATTGAGGGTGCAAATAGTCCAGCTGATATTTTAATAACTGCTGATATTGGAAATTTATATTTAGCAAAACAAAGAGGATTAACTCAAAGTGTTAGTTCAAAAACTTTAAATGAGAATATCCCATCTTACTTAAGAGATGAAGATGGCAACTGGTTTGCTATTACAAAAAGAGCTAGAATTTTTGTTTATAATCCAAAAAATGTTAATAAAGCAGATTTGAGTGACTATTTTAGCATTACAAAACCACAATTTAAAGGAAAAGTAATAACTAGATCATCAACTCATGCATACAATAAATCTCTTATGGCATCAATAATTGCTCATCATGGAGAAGAGAGAGCTTTAGAGTTTGCAAAAGGACTTTCAGATAATTTTGCAAGAAATCCAAAAGGAAGTGATAGAGATCAAATTAGAGCTGTGGCATCTGGCGAAGCTGATATTGCTATTGTAAACTCTTACTATCTTGGAGTTATGGCAAATAGTGAAGATAAAATTGATGCACAAATTGCAAAAGAGTTAGCTATATTTTTTCCAGCTCAAGAGACAACAGGAACTCATATAAATATCTCAGGAGCAAGTATTACAAAATTCTCTCCAAATAAAGATAATGCTATAAAATTAATTGAGTATCTAACAAGTATTGAAGCTCAAGGTGAATTGGCTAACGGAAATTATGAATACCCTGTAAATCCAAAGGTAAAACCAGCTGGAACAGTTGCTTCGTGGGGAGAGTTTAAAGAGGATACAATTCCTTTAAATGAAGTTGGAAAATATACGCAAGAGGCTGTAGAGATAGCTTCTAAAGGAAGATGGAGATAAAAAGTTTCAAAAAATACTTAGCCCCAATTCTGGGCTTAAGTATATCATTTCCCATTATTATTTTAATACTTTACTTCTTTATAAATAGCTCTTTTTCAAAAACTTTTTTAGAAGATGGTTATATTTATGAATATAGTAAAAATAGTACCATACTACTTATTGGTACACTTTTTGGTGTACTAATTTTAGGAACAATTACCTCATATTTAAGTGCAAGATTTACATATTTTGGAAGCAAATTTTTTGCTTTGTGTTTTGTGCTTCCTTTAGCATATCCAGCTTATATTTTAGGTTACACTTATGTTGGATTCTTTGAGTATAGAGGAATATTTTCTCATATTCTTGCAAACCCCACTTTAAAAATTGATATTTTAAATATATATGGAGCAATTTTTATATTCTCAATTGCCATGTTTCCTTATGTTTATATTATGGCAAGAGTATCTTTTGGCTCTATTTCAAAATCTATTTTTGAACTTGTATCTTTACAAAAAATAAGCTCTACAAAAGCCTTTTTCAAAATATATCTTCCACTTGCTTATCCAGCACTTTTTGGTGGAGCACTTCTAGCACTTATGGAGACTTTAAGTGATTATGGAACAGTTTTATATTTTGGAGTTGAGACTTTTAGTGTTGGTATTTTTAAAAGTTGGTTTGGATTTGATGATTTAGCAACAGCTATAAATATAGCTATTGTTCTTCTTATTTTTGTATTTTCACTTCTTTTAGTAGAGTACAATATTAGAAAAAAACTTCGTTTCTCAAGCTCAACAAATAGCAGCCAAAGAGCATCAAAAATAGAGTTAAAAGGAAAAGAGAATTTTTTTGCATTTTTAATCTCTTTTATAGTTGCTTCAATTACACTTTTTATTCCAACATCAATTTTGATTTATTGGGCATTTTTAGATATTTTTACAATTGATTTTACAACATTTGAGTATTTGTTTAATACTTTAAGTTTAAACATAGCTTCAAGTTTGTTTATAATATCTTTAGCATTTTTAATAGTATATTTTTTAAGATTTTTTCCAACAAAAATATCATACGCAACTCATAAATTATCAATGCTAGGTTACTCAATTCCTGGAGCTGTTGTTGCTGTTGGATTGCTTATTATCTCAAATTTTATAGATAGAAGTTTGGGAGTGATGTTTTTTGGTGGCTCATTTATAGTGTTGATTTTTGCATACACTACAAGATATTTTGCAGCAAGTGTTGGAAGTGTTGAAAATGGTTTTAGTAAAATTCCATCATCTATTGATGATGTATCAAGAATATTTTGCGAAAATGAAGCCAAATCAATATTTAAAATCTATCTTCCAATATTAAAGCCATATTTACTAAGTGGCTTTTTAATTTTATATATAGATATTGCAAAAGAGTTACCAGCAACTTTGATTTTAAGACCATTTAATTTTGATACTTTAGCAGTTAGAATTTATGAATTAGCAAGTAATGAGATGCTTTATAAAACGGGTTTTCCATCACTTATTTTAGTAACCACTACTGCAATTGCAGTTATATTTTTAGCTTATAAACCAAAAAGAAGAAAAACAAAATGAAAAAGATAGTTGAAATAAAAAATTTAAGAAAGATATTTTGCAAAGGTGATATTTGTGTTGCAAATAGCATAAATTTTGATTTATATGAGGGTGAAATATTCACAATTTTAGGAACAAGTGGAAGTGGAAAAACTACTTTTTTAAGAATGTTAGCAGGACTTGAAAAACCTGATAGTGGAGAGATAAAAATAGATGGTAAAGTTGTTTTTGATAACAAAACAAATATAGAACCAAACCAAAGAGAAACTGCAATTGTTTTTCAAAATTATGCTCTGCTTCCTCACTTAAATGTAGCTTCAAATATAGTTTTTGGAAGCAATGCTAGTAAAGATGAATTAAAAGAGATTTTAGAAAAAACAAAACTAAAAGGTCATGAAAATAAATATCCACACGAATTAAGTGGTGGACAGCAACAGCGAGTTGCACTAGCAAGGGCTTTAATAAACAGACCAAAAATTCTTCTTCTTGATGAGCCTTTAAGCAATATTGACACAGAGCTTAGAAATATTTTAAGAGTTGAGTTAAAAGAGACCATAAAAGAGTTTAATATAACTGCACTATTTATAACTCACGATAAAGAGGATGCCTTTTTCTTATCTGATAGAATTGCTATTATGAATGGTGGGGATATTTTACAAACTGGAACTTGCAAAGAGCTTTATAATAGACCAATTAATCTGTATTGTGCAAACTTTTTAGGAAAAGTTACGAAAATTGATGAGAACTTATATATAAGACCTGAAAATATAAAAATATCAGATGATGGCGATATTGAAGGTGTTATAAAAGAGATTATCTTTTATGGAAACTTTTATGAAGTTGTTGTTTTTGCAAATAATCAAGAGTTTTTAATACATAGCTTTGATGATACTATTGAAGTTAATCAAAAAGTAAAACTAAAACTTGAAAATAGAGTTATAAGATTTTAATCTTTTACTCTATTTTTTATTAATACTATCTATTTTCAAACTATCTTCAAGCTTTTTTAAATCATCTATTTTTTCTTGAGCAGTTTTTAAAAACTCTTCAAATGCGAAACCCTTCTCTATAATTTCATATAAATATGGTCTATCTTTTCGCCACTTTCTTATAGTTCTTGCATCAATGCCCAATAATCTTGCTTTATCTTGTTGTGTTAATTTCATAAAAAAACTCTACACGAAACAATCTATTAAAAAAATTCGGCTTATTGTTCCTCTTTAATTTATTATTAGGAATAATATGTATATAATCTTTTCCTATTTCGGAAAATTATTCCTATTTTATATGTTTTAGGGGAAATAAAATTGTTAAAAATAAAAATAATTCATCAAAAAATTTATTTAAATTATTTTTTGAGTAATCTTCATGATAAATAACTCATTATTTAGGAAAGATATAAATGGCTTACGAGCTTGGGCTGTAATATTTGTCATACTGTTTCATTTTTCTTTAATTGGTTTACATAGTGGTTTTATTGGTGTAGATATATTTTTTGTTATATCAGGTTATTTAATGACTTCAATAATAGTTAATAAGCTACTAGATAATAGATTTAAAATTTTTGAATTTTGGTTATCAAGAATCAGAAGAATTTTACCAGCTTTGTTGGTTGTTATTATTATTCTAATATTATATGGTTGGTTTGTTCTTCCAAATAGTTTATATAACTCATTAATTAAAGAAACTATTGCTAGTATAGCTTTTGTTTCAAACATATTTTATTGGAAAACTTCTGGTTATTTTGATAATTCTGCTTTAGATAAATATCTCTTACATACTTGGTCTTTAGGTATAGAAGCACAATTTTATTTTTTATACCCAATTTTTTTAATTATTATTTATAAAATATTTAAATCGTTTAAAATATTAATTTTATCAATTATTTTTTTATTAATTAGTTCTTTTGTTTTAAATATTATTTTTGCTCCAATAAAATCTGTAGCTACTTTTTATCTTTTACCAACAAGAATTTGGGAATTTTTAGTAGGTGGATTAATTTTTTTCATTGAAAAAAGACAACAAAATATATTCACTTACAAAAAATTAATATTTTATATTGGTTTAATAATCATATCAATAGGCTTAGTATTTATAAACGAACAAAAAGTATATCCTAGCTATTATGCAATTTTACCTGTTATTGGAACTGCCTTTATAATACTCTCTAACTCAAATAATTTTTTATTATCAAATAGAGTAATGCAATATATAGGAGCAAGATCATACTCTCTATATTTATGGCATTGGATATTTGTTGTATTTTTGTATAAATATAGTTTAAGTAATGATATTCTATTTGTATTAATAGGAATTAGTTTGAGTTTTATACTCTCTGATTTGTCTTACCAGTACATAGAAACACCTACTAGAAAAAAATTATCATATTTGGACTCAAAAAAAGAATTTATTTTATACATATCTATATTAGTAGTTTTTATTTTTATTTTTTATATTATTAAATTAGCATTAATAAATAATATTGACAGATTATTTATTTCAAAAGAAAAGAAAGCACTTATTGAAAATATTGAAAAATTTGGTAAAGGAGATAAATTATCTGATTCAAAAGGATTATTCAGTACAGAAATACTAAATAATGGAAGTACTCTTTTATTATTAGGAGATAGTCATGCAGGTGCTAGTAGCAAAATTATAGAAGATTTATCAAAAAAATATAATTGGAATTTCTCTTTATTTAATCAAGGTGGTTGTCCATTAATAGAAAATGTTATTTATACAAGATTTGGTATGGAAAAAGGTAGAGGAGAATTCGATTGTAAAAATTATGTAGATACTTTATTAAAAGAAAGCAAACTAGCAGATAAAGTTTTAGTAATAAATCGTATGCCATATTATTTTTATGGTCCAAACGAAGTGGGAAGAGAAAACTTTTTTGGATTACCACTTTTTTTCTTCAATAATGACAAAATTTATGAAGAATATAATGATGAATATATTAATAAAATTGAAAATTCATATATAAAAACTCTTTGTGATATAAGAAAAAAAACCAATAAAATGTATATAACAAGACCAATCCCTGAGATATCTGTAAGTGTTCCAACTAGTTTAATAAAACAACAAAGTAGCATTACATTTGAAGACATAAAAATTAAAAAATCTGATTATATTAAAAGGAATAAAAGAATTTGGGAAATTCAAGATTTAGCTTCAAAACAGTGTGATATTAAAATTATAGATCCTACAGAATATCTATGTGATGATAGTTTCTGTTATGGTTCAATTGAAGGTAAGCCTTTATATTATGATAACAATCATCTAGGAATTTTTGGAAACAAAGTTATTTTTGATACATTTAAAAATATTTATAATGATTAGTGACTATATAATCTTGGAAAGCAAATAAAAGAATTTAAAATTAAAGATGAAGAGAAATAAATCATCTCCAAACCATTTTTAGCTACAATAAACCTTTATTTTTAGGAGTTAAAATGCAAAAATTAGAGTTATGGCACAATATCTCTTGCTCAAAATCAAATAGTGCAAAAGATTTTTTAGACCAAAATGGTTATGAAATATCAATAAGAGATTATCTACTAAATCCACCAACAAAAAGTGAACTAAAAGAGCTTTTAAAAAAATTAAATATCTCTATTTTTGAAATAGTGCGAACAGGTGAAGAGATTTACAAAGAGTTAAAACTAGAAAATATAAAAGATGAAGAGAAGCTAATAGATGCTGTTTTGCTAAACCCAATCTTAATACAAAGACCAATTTTAGTCTCAAACAACAAAGCTTTTATAGTAAGACCACCATTGAAAATAGAGGATGCGTTAAAAGAACTTTGCAAATAATGCAAAGTTCTATTTTATCAAGCTAGATATTGCTTTAAAGTTTGGGTTTTTTGAATCTAAAGTTAGTTCAAACAAAATTGATTCATAGGTTGTAGGCACAGCACCTGCTTGAATTAATCTTTTTATTGCCATTTTATGATCAAGCTTTGTTCTACTTCCACAACAGTTTGTTACTAAAATCACATTAAAACCATTTTCAAGCAAATCAATACAAGTTTGAAGAACACAAACATGAGTCTCTATTCCAGCAACTACAATATTTTTTTTACCAGATTTCTTAAAAGCATTTAAAATATCGCTATTTTGACAAGCAGAGAATGTAGTTTTTTCATAAGCTTCATACTCACTTACAAGCTCTTTTAAAGGCTCTATTGTTTCACCAATTCCTTTTTTATACTGCTCATTTACAATAATAGGAACATCTAAAGTTTTCACTCCCTTTACAAGTATTGGAAGAGTTCTTAAAAGCTCATCTTTATTCCCAATATGTGGGAAAAGTCTCTCTTGAACATCAACTAAACAAAAAAGTGTATCTTCGATTTTTATTCTCATATTTTCTCCTTTTAAATGGTTCCCATTTTAAAGGAACCGTTCATTTAATAAAGTCTTGAAAAAGAAATATATCAAAATAGTGTAGCTAGAAACTAGCTTTTAAATCATAGAAATTATTATTTAAAAGCCATAGCTTCAGCTCTTTTTAGAAGCTCAACTGCACCTTTTTTTATAAACTCATTTGCAAAATCTCTTCCAGCATTTTCAAAACTATTTATATCTATGATTTTTTCATCTTTTATATATTCACTTCCATCAGGAAGTCCTACAATTGCAGATATTTTTACACTTTTTTCATCTTGAATTGTTGCTTTTACACCAATTGGAACTTGACAACCACCTTGTAAAGTATCTACAAAACCTCTCTCAATTGTTGACTCAATTTGTGCATCTTTGTCATTTAAAACTTTTACTATCTCAATAATTTTTGGATCATTTGTTGTCTCAATTCCTAAAGTCGCTTGTCCCATAGATGGAATCATAACATCTGTTGAAATAGGAGTAAAATATTTAACCTCATTTTGCAAATGTAACTTCTCTATTCCAGTTGCTGCAAGTATTATTGCATCATACTCACCTGCATTTAGTTTTGCTATTCTTGTATTGATATTTCCTCTTAAATCTTTAAGTTCAACATCAGGTCTTAACATCTTTATAGCCATTCTTCTTCTTAAACTTGTAGTTCCAACAACAGCACCTTTTGGTAGCTCTTCAATTGTTTTGTATTTGTTGCTTAAAAGTGCATCTTGTGGATTAAATCTCTTTGAAACAGCAGCAAGAACAAGCCCATCTTCAAACTGTGTTGGAACATCTTTTAGTGAATGAACAGCTAAATGAGCACTTCCTTCAAGCATTGCAACTTCAAGCTCTTTTGTAAAAAGCCCTTTTCCACCAATTTTTGCCAAAGGAACATCTAAAATCTTATCCCCTTTTGTAGTAAACTCTTGAAGCTCTACTTCCATATCTGGATAGTGTTTTAAAAGCTCAGCTTTTATATACTCACTTTGCCAAAGTGCTAATTGGCTTCTTCTTGTTGCAATAACTAATTTTTGCATTATTTAACTCCTTTTAACTTTTTATACTCTTCTTTTGTATTATCTTTTTTACCATTTACATAAATAGTTGGCGTCCCATTAATCAATAGTTTTTCAGCCATTAAAACCTCATCTTCTAAGGCTTTTTGATATTTTTCATCTTCAAGCTCTTTTAAAGATATATTAGTTTTTAAAGCCTTATTAAAACTATTTAAGATAAGTTTTCTATCTTCACTATTTGCATCAAAATATTTTTCCCATCTTGTCTCATAAGCTTTTTTTAGAATGTTTTTATCACTTTGTTTAGCTATTTCTATTAGTTTTGATAAATCATTTGATGCTTTATGAATTCTAGTAAGTGGAAAAGCATAGTAGTATAAAGCAATATTCTCTTCATTTTTATTTACAAAATCTATAAGCTGTGGAATATAGTGTTGGCAATATGGACATAAGGGATCTGAAAAAACAACTAATCTATTTTTTGCACTACTTTTTCCAGCAATTAATCTTGAATTATCATAATAACTCTCATTCATATCAGGTGCAATATTAGAGCCAAAAGAGGTACCACTTTTTAAATCAAAAAGTTCAGTGGTAACCACTTGATTATTTGAAAACAGAATATCTTTTACTCTCATATTTCCATCTTGTGTATCTAAATCTAAATTTAGTATATATGCACTCCAATCACCTTTTATATCAAGTTTTTTCTTATAAAAAACCTCTACGCTATTTAAAACAATATTTGGATTTTGACTCAATCTTTTTTTCTCAAACTCAATTACTAAGTTATCATTTGCAAAAACTACATTAAAAAAAATAGCAAAAAAAAGTGCCAATTTAAATATATTTTTCATAATCTCTCCTATTAAATTTTTGGTTTTACTACAATTCTTTTAATATCAAAAAGCTCTTTTGCTTGATTTATCATCTTTGTATTTAAAAGATCTTTTACCTCAAGCTCTTTTTGATTTAAGCTCTCAACTCCACTATCCAGACTACTTGCAACACAACCTGAACTTGTAGCAAAACTCTCCTCTTCTTTAGGATTAAAAACTTCACTTAGCTCTTTTATTGGCTTTGCTGTTTGGCTTATGGTGGCATCTTCCTTTTTAAAATCTATTTTAGTATTTACTCCAAAAATATCACAAGTAAATGTTTTGATTAGATTAAAATATTTATATAAGAAGTTTCTATCCTCATCTTTAGCATAAGATACAATATTTAAAGTCTCATTTTCAAAACCATTATAAATAAAGTTTCTCTCAAAACACTCTCCAAGTTCACTACTTCTATCGTAAAGCTTCTCAATTAAGATTTGATACTTATCCATAAAAATATCACTCTCTTCTTCAATAGCCTCATAAACAACTTCATCAACATCAGTTGTAACAACCTTAGCTTCTAAACTATTTTGAGCTACTAAAGGCTCTATTTTTGTTTCCACTTTTAATTCAGATTTTAACTCTATTTTTTGCTCAGGAATTGGTTTTATAGATTCAACTTGATTTAAAATCTCATCAATAGTTTTTAAATTTGTAGCCTCTATAAGTTTCATAAAAGTTAAAATAATTACAAAACTATCATCACTATTAAGTGATAAAAGGTGTTTTGAATCACCAATTATTCTAAAAAATCTCTCGTAAAAAAATGTATTAAATCTGCTATCTTTTTCAAGCATTGCAGTTTTTAAATAGTTTGTCATCTCATTTAAAATCTGATTTGCTTCATAATTTTGAAGCTCTTCCAAAAGTGGATTAAAATCATCTTTATTTAAAACAGTTTTAAATATTTTATCCATCATTTGTGGATCAATAAGCCCTAGCATATCAACAACACTTGCAACATCTATATTTGCTTTTGAAAAAATTATAGCTTGATCAAGAAGTGTTAATGTATCTCTTAAACTTCCTTGTCCACTTTTTGCAATAATCTCAAGTGCTTGTTTTTCAAAAGATATCTGCTCTTTATTTAAAATTGATGAAATATGATTTACAACATCACTTTGAGAAATTTTATTAAATCTAAAGTGTTGAGTTCTACTTAAAATTGTAGCTGGTAATTTTAGTGCATCTGTAGTTGCAAGTATAAATTTTACAAATCCTGGAGGCTCTTCAAGAGTTTTTAAAAGTGCATTAAATGCTTGAGGTGTAAGCATATGAACCTCATCGATTATAAAAACCTTAAATCTAGCACTACTTGGTTTATACTTTGTATGCTCTATTAAATCTTTTATATCATCAATTCCTCTATTACTAGCAGCATCCATCTCTATAATATCAAGATGCCTTCCACTATTTGAGCTAATGCAGTGTTCACAAACTTCACAAGGTTTGCTTGTAGGTCCTTTTTCACATAAAAATGATTTTGCCATTATTCTTGCTGTACTTGTTTTTCCACTTCCTCTAAGTCCTGAAAACAAATAAGCATGAGATAATCTATTTGAATCTAAAGCCAAAGATAGTGTTTGTGAAATTGTAGTTTGTCCTACTAAATCTTCAAATCTTCTTGGTCTATATTTTAGAGCTAAAACTCTATTTTCTACTATATTTTCACTCATATTTTACACTCTCTTAGCTCATATTTACTATCTTTTAAAATAAATTTTACCTTATCGAAATTTATCTTACTACTATATAAAATAGTTATATTTGAGCTATGTCTTCCATAATCTTTTAAAAGACTTAGTTCAAATAATCTTTTTGCAACTGCATTTGCTGAATCAAAAAGTGTTATGTTGTTATTAAAAAATGAGCTTATTTCATCTTTTATTATTGGATAGTGTGTGCAACCTAAAACTAAACTATCAATATTTTTATCTTTTAAAGGTTCTAAATATAGTTTTAGCATCTCTTTTGTTTTAGGATTATTTATCTCTCCATCTTCTATCTCTTTTGCTAAACCAGAACAAGGAATATGGTATAAATTTAATTTTTTATCTTTTGTTAAATTTGCAACTAACTCTTTATATTTTTCACCATTTATTGTAGATGGTGTTCCCATAATAGCAATATTTGAGTTTTTTGAAAAATTTATGGCAGGTTTGAGTGCTGGTTCAACTCCAATAATTGGTAAATCTTTAAACTTCTCTCTTAAGTGTTTTATTGCTACAGATGTTGCAGTATTACAAGCAATAACTAAAATATCAATCTTATAATTATCTAATAAATAGTTTGTAATATCATCACATCTTTTCAAGATAATTGATTTATCCTTCTCTCCATAAGGAGTATATAATGTATCTGCAACATAAAAAAACTCTGTGTGATTTACCATTTTTATGATAGAATTTAGTATTGTTAATCCACCAATACCTGAGTCAAAAAGTCCTACTCTCAAACTATTCCTTATTTAATTTTTTCGCAAAATTATAGCTAAAAAACAATAAGAAACAGTCAAGTTTTGAGCGAAAGGAAGGTTCCTTAAACTATATTTTTATCAAACAACACCTTGTTCAATCATAGCATCAGCTACTCTTCTAAATCCAGCTATGTTTGCTCCTAAAACAAAGTTTGTAGGCTGTCCAAACTCTTCAGCAGTTTTACTTACTCTTTGGAAAATTCCTAGCATAATTTGCTCTAATTTTGCATCAACTTCTTCAAATGTCCAGTTAATCATAGCCGCATTTTGTGCCATCTCTAATTGACTTGTAGCAACTCCACCAGCATTTGCTGCTTTTCCAGGTCCATAAGCTATTTTTTTCTCAACAAAATAATCAACAGCTTCATTCGTTGATGGCATATTAGCACCTTCGCTTACACAAAAACATCCATTTTTAATAAGCTCTTTTGCATCTTCTAAATTTAACTCATTTTGAGTAGCACTTGGGAATGCTGCATAACAAGGAACAGACCAAACTGCATTTCTTCCAGCTGGATAATCTTCAACAGGAGTATATTTTGCATTTTTTCTATATTTTACATACTCTGCAAGTCTTGTTCTTTGGTTCTCTTTTAACTCTTTAAGTAAATCTAAATCAATTCCCTCTTCATCTAAAATCATACCTTTTGAATCACTACAAGTAATAGGTAATGCACCTAAATGATATAGTTTTTCTATTGTGTAAATTGCAACATTTCCAGAACCTGATACTGCACATCTTTTTCCTTTAAGAGTCTCTCCTCTAGCATCAAGCATATTTTTTGCAAAATATACACAACCATAACCAGTTGCTTCAGTTCTTGCAAGTGAACCTCCCCATTTTAAAGATTTACCTGTAAAAGTTCCATCATATCTGTTTGCTAATTTTTTATACATACCAAACATATATCCAATTTCTCTTCCACCAACTCCAATATCTCCTGCTGGAACATCTGTAGTTGCACCGATATGTCTATAAAGCTCTACTACAAAGGCTTGGCAAAATCTCATGATTTCATTATCACTTTTTCCTTTAGGATCAAAGTCACTTCCACCTTTTCCACCACCAATTTGTAAACCAGTTAAAGCATTTTTGAATATTTGCTCAAATCCTAAGAATTTAATAATTCCCGTATTTACGCTAGGATGGAATCTTAATCCACCTTTATATGGTCCTAATGTTGAGCTAAACTGTATTCTATAACCTTTGTTGATTTGGATTTCACCTTTATCATCAATCCATGTTACTCTAAACATTACTTGTCTTTCAGGTTCTAACAACCTTTCTAAAACTTTTTGGTCTTTATATTTTGGGTATTTATCAAATAGTGGTTCAAGTGAGTGTACTACTTCTTCAACGGCCTGATGAAACTCATTTTGTGCTGGGCTAGTTCTTTTTAGATACTCTAAAATCTCTTTTAAGTTTGCCATTGTCCTTCCTTTAGTTCAAATTTCGGGAAACAATCTTACCAGAAGGTTTATTTGATTTTGCTGAAAAGGATGTAAAATATCTACAAATTTGTAAATATTTTACATTTATACACACTTTTAAGAAGGTTTTAAGTAATTATCACTCATTCATTGAGGCAAAAAACTCATCATTGTTTTTTGTTTTTTGCATTTTTGGATATAAAAATTTAAGAACATCAACTTCATCCATCTCTGCAATTGCATTTCTTAATATCCATGTTTTTTGTAAAATATCAGGACTTAGAAGAAGTTCCTCTTTTCTAGTCCCTGATTTAACAATATCAATAGCTGGATAAACTCTTTTATTAGCTGCATTTCTGCTTAACACAACTTCAGAGTTTCCTGTTCCCTTGAACTCTTCAAAAATAACTTCATCCATTTTTGAACCTGTATCAATAAGTGCTGTTGAAATAATAGTCAAACTTCCACCCTCTTCTATATTTCTAGCAGCTCCAAAAAATCTTTTTGGTTTGTGTAAAGCATTTGCATCAACTCCTCCTGAAAGAACTTTTCCACTACTTGGAGTAACTGTATTATAAGCTCTTGCTAATCTTGTAATAGAATCGAGTAAAATTACAACATCTTTTTTCATCTCTACAAGTCTTTTTGCTTTTTCAATTACAATTTCAGCAACCCTAACATGATTGTGAGCTGGCAAGTCAAATGTTGAACTATAAACTTCACCTTTTACGCTTCTTTGCATATCTGTAACCTCTTCAGGTCTTTCATCAATTAATAAAACCATCAAAGTAACTTCAGGGTGATTTTTGCTAATTGCATGTGCTAACTCTTTTAAAAGCTCTGTTTTACCAGTTTTTGGAGGTGCCACTATTAAACTTCTTTGACCTTTACCCATTGGAGCAAAAAGATCTAAAACTCTTCCTGTTAATTTTTGTGAATCAAATTCAAACTTAAATTTTGTAGTAGAGTATAAAGGAGTTAAATTATCAAATAGTGGTCTATTTTTAGAATCTTTTACTGGTAGATAATTTATGGCTTCTATTTTAAGTAAAGCATTATATTTTTCGCTATCTTTGTTTGGCGGTCTTACTTGTCCTGTAACAATATCTCCAGTTCTAAGTGCAAATTTTCTAATTTGAGTAGCACTAACATAAGAGTCATTTGAAGTATCAGAGAAATTTCCATCAATTGCTCTTAAAAAACCAAATCCCCCCTCTTTTATCTCTAAAATACCTGTAAATAATATAAAACCACCTGCATCAATTTGAGAAGCAAGTATCATAAACATTAAATCTTGTCTTTTTAGCTCTTGAGGATTTTCAACTTCAAGTTCATTTGCAATATCAATTAGAGTCTCAAGAGGAAGTTCTCTTAATTGTTCTATCCTATAACCTTCAACAGGTACATGTGTTCTTGTTTTTTTTGTAGTTTTTGTTTTTTGTTCTTCTTTAGATTCTTCCATAAAAGTTGTTACCTTTGAATTTAGATAGAAATATATCTATTTTTTTTGTAGTTTTTTGTAGCTTTGTAATAAAGTAAAGTGAAATTTTAATTAATATTTTATAATTTGTCAAGGTGAGATAAAAGAGGTAGATAACCTCTTTTATAAATTTAAACTAAGATTATAGTTTTTCTGAATTTTTTCCTAAATATTCAGCAACACCTTCTTTGTCTGCTTTCATTCCTTCGTCACCTTTTTGCCATCCAGCTGGACAAACTTCTCCATGCTCATTAGTAAATAACATTGCATCTACCATTCTAATCATCTCATCAACATTTCTTCCAAGTGGTAAATCGTTGATTACTGCATGTCTAATTGTTCCATCCTTGTCAATTAAGAATGATCCTCTTAGTGCAACTGAATCACCAAATAATACATCATAATCTCTTGCAATTTGTTTTGTAATATCAGCAACCATTGGGAATTTTACTCTTCCAATACCACCATTTGCAACTGGTGTTTCTCTCCATGCAAAGTGTGAGAATTGTGAATCAATTGAACAACCAATTACTTGAATTCCTCTCTCTTCGAACTCTTTAATTCTGTTTGAGAATGCAATAATTTCTGATGGACAAACGAAAGTAAAATCTAAAGGCCAGAAAAATAGTACTGCACCTTTTTCTCCAATATTTTTGTATAGGTTGAAATCTTCTACTATCATTCCATCTGCTAAAACAGCTGTAGCTGTAAAGTCAGGAGCTTTTTTTGTAACTAACATTTTTAATCCTTTTGTATAAATTTTAAATTGATGGTGCAATTTTAACAAAAAAAATTTAGAAATAGCTTAAATATAAAAAAGTTTTTTAAAAGATAAAAATTATCTTTAATAATATTTTTATTTTTACTTAGCTAAAGTTTCTAAAAAAATTATGGAGATATTAATATGGCAGTTTTAATTACTGATATTTGTATAAGCTGTGATGCTTGTTTAGATGAGTGTCCAGTTGGAGCAATTGTTGATAATGATGATAACCCAACAGGTGAAGATATTTATTATGTATATAAAGATAAATGTGTAGAGTGTGTTGGACATAATGATGCACCTGCATGTGCTGATGCTTGTCCAACAGAGGGTTGTATAGTTTGGGATCAAGCTGGTTCTAGTAAAATTGAAAAAGATGATAGAGGAGCTGCTGGTGAACCAGTAGTTGAATAATTATTAAAAAACTTGCTTTTTTATAAGATTTCAGATATAATCCGCGACTTAAAAAAATAAAGAGGAATTAAAGATGGAAAGAACACTATCAATTATTAAACCAGATGCAGTGGCAAAAAATGTTGTAGGAAAAATCTTAGACAGATTTGAAAGTGCTGGTTTAAAAATTGCAGCTACTAAAAAAATGCAATTAAGCAAAGCTGATGCTGAAGCTTTTTATGCAGTTCATGCAAGTAGACCTTTTTTCAAAGATTTAGTTGAATTTATGATCTCTGGACCAGTTGTAGTTTCAGTTTTAGAAGGTGTTAATGCAATGGCAAAAAATAGAGAGTTAATGGGTGCAACAAATCCAAAAGAAGCAGCAGCTGGAACAATTAGAGCTGATTTTGCTGAATCAATTGATGCAAATGCAGTTCACGGAAGTGACTCATTAGAAAATGCTGCAATCGAAATTGCATTTTTCTTCTCACAAAGAGAGATTTGTTAATAAACTATGAAAATAGAGTTTAAAAAAGTACCACAAGATAAAAAAGATTTAAAAGTATCTTTTGATTCAGTAAATATTGAAGGTACTTTTTGTAGAATTTCACCTAGTTTAGTAAAAATAGAAGCAAAACTTACAGGTGAAGTTTTAGTTGATTGTTCTAGATGTCCTAAAGATATAGAGTTAAAGTTAAATGAGGATTTAAATCTTCTTATATCAAATGGTATTTTTAAAGGCATAGAGGATGATTTTTTAGTAATTGAAGTTGATGAAATTATTGATTTTGATGAAATTATTAAAAGTGAAATAAATAGTATAAAAAGTGATTACTATTTATGTAGTGATTGTAAAAATGACAACACTAATTTTGAAAAAGAATTTTAAAAGGAGAATAATATGGCAGTACCAAAAAGAAGAGTTTCACACTCAAGAGCGGCTAAAAGAAGAACGCATTATAAAATTACACTTAAAAAACCTGTAAAAGATAGTGATGGTTCTTGGAAAATGCCTCATATGGTTAATCCAAACACTGGTGAATATAAAAACTAATGATAAGAATAGCAATAGATGCAATGGGCGGGGACTTCGGTCCTGAGCCAATTATAGAAGGGCTTATATTAGCCATTAGAAACAACAATAACTTTACAGCACTTGCTGTTGGTGATAAAGATATTTTATCAAAACTAATCCCTACTACATTTTTAAATAGAATTGAAATTATTGATACTAAAGATGTAATTAGTATGAATGATCATGCAACTGATGCATTAAAAAGAAAAGATTCAACAATTTATAAAGCAATTGAATTAGTTCGTGAAGGAAAAGCTGATGCTGTTGTATCTGCTGGACACTCAGGTGCTACTATGTCACTGGCTACTTTAAGAATTGGAAGAATCAAAGGTGTAAGTAGACCTGCAATTGCTACATTAATGCCTACAAGTGAAAATCAAAATACTTTGGTGCTTGATGTTGGAGCAAATGTGGATAGTGATGCTAAAAATTTATTTGAATTTGCAGTTATGGGTCAAGCTTATGCTCAAACTGTATTAAGACTGGATGAACCAATAGTAGGACTTTTAAGCAATGGTGAAGAGGAGAGCAAGGGTAACGAAGTTACGAAAGAAGCTTATAAACTAATCTCTAAAATTCCAAACTTTGCTGGTAATGTTGAAGGTAATGATATTTTCAAAGGAACTGTTGATGTTGTTGTTTGTGATGGTTTTGTAGGAAACATTCTATTAAAAACGGCAGAAGGTGTTGCTGATACAATTAGTAAAATTATGAAAAAAGATTTAAAACGCTCTTTAATTGCAATTACTGGTGCAGTTTTAATGAGAAAAGTATTTAAAAATCTAAAAGTAAAAGTTGATTATGCTGAATATGGTGGAGCACCTTTACTTGGAGTTAAAGCACCTGTTATTATATCTCATGGAAAATCAAATCCAAAAGCTATAAAAAATGCAATATTCCAATCACTTTTATCTGCTAGTTCAAATCTTGAAGATATTATTGAGAAGAGATTAGCAAAATATTCTGCTAAAGAAGAAGAGAGTAATTGCGAAACAACTGCAACTACTTTATAATGAAGGATTAATTTATGATATATGCAGCTTTTAGATCTATTGGTGCTTACATTCCACCAAAGATTATGACAAATGCAGACTTTGAAAAAATTATTGATACTACTGATGAGTGGATTACAAGAAGAACAGGAATAAAAGAGAGAAGATTAGCTGAGGATCACGAGGCTCCTTCTGATTTAGGAGCAAGAGCTGCTGAAGTTGCTATACAAAGAGCAAATATATCAAAAGATGAGATTGATTTAATTATTTGTGCAACAGTTACTCCTGATTACTTATGTATGCCTTCAACTGCTTGTTTGATTGCATCAAAAATTGGTATTACAAATGTTATGGCATTTGATGTTAGTGCTGCTTGTACAGGGTTTGTATATATTTTAAATATTGCAAAAGCATTTATTGAGTCAGGTTTGAAAAAAAATGTACTAATTATTGGTGCTGAAAAATATAGCTCAATTTTAAACTATGAAGATAGAACTACTTGTTTTATCTTTGGAGATGGTGCTGGAGCTGCAATTATTAGTGCAACAAATGATAAAAATGAAGCTATTATTGATGTTAGTTGCTCTAGTGATGGAACTTATGAAGATTTAATAAAAACAACTGGTGGTGGAAGTAAACATCCTTGCTCTCAAGAGGTTTTAGATGCAAAAATGGCATGTATCTCTATGAAAGGGAATGAGACTTTTAAACTAGCTGTTAAAACTTTAACTTCAGATGTACAAGAGATGATGAAAAGACATAATTTATCAAATGAAGATATAAATCATTTTATTCCTCACCAAGCAAACTATAGAATTATAAAAGCAGTTGGTGAAGCTTTAAATTTAACAGATGAACAAACTGTTGTAACTGTTGATAAATATGCCAATACTTCAGCTGCATCAATTCCTATGGCTATGAACTATGCTTATGAACAAGGAAGAATAAAAGCTGGTGATACTGTACTTTTTGATGCCTTTGGTGGTGGTCTTACATGGGGATCAGCGCTATTTAAATTCTCGCCTAAAAAATAGTTTTAAAACTATTTTTTAATTAAATCTTCTATTTTTTGGATTGTTTTTAAAAACATCAAAAGAGTTTTTCTTTGGTTCTTTGTTCTCTTTTTCTATAGTTGCGCATAAATTTAAGACTAATATATTTTCATCCACAATTATTTGAAATATTGATTGAAATGGTACTTTTAATAGACTTCCAAAATTATCTTGCCCAAATCCAGCTTCAAAGAATAATTCACTCTCATTAGTATATGCTGATTCAAAAGTATAACCAGCTAATGAAAAAAGTGAGTACTCATTTAAATTTTTTAATACATCTTCTGGTAATTTTGGATTAAAACTAATATTTTTAATATTTGCAACTATTCCAAAATATATCTTCTCTTCAAGTAAAAACTCTATAGACTCTTTTATATTTTTTGAAGAGATATCTATATATTTTTGATTTTTTAATATATTTTTTATCATTTAAATCTCACTTTTTATCTTTTCTAAATCTTTAATTTTTTCTAAATATTGATTCTTTCTATTTTTTACAAACTCTATTCTATCTTGATTTATCTCTAAATATTGCTCTTTAGAGTATTTTATAATTTTAAATAGATAGTTTCTTTTTGATGTTAAAAAATCCTCTATTTTTTCAAATGCAAAATTTGCTTTTAATTTTGCAACTATCTCATCTTCTCTTGGATGAGAGATTGAAAATCTAGTTGGCTCTTTTTTATATAGCTCTTCACTTTCAATAATTTGTTGCTCAAAATGAGCAATAGTTGCTTGTGTTGTTTGAATATATGAATAAGACAAAGCTCCATTAAAATATGCAAATTTCTTTCTTAAAGCTGAAATATTCTCTAATATTGCTTTATGATACTCTCTTAAAACATTTTCATAAACTTTTGCTGCAAAGTGTCTTGTATTTGAGAACTCAGCATCAGATGCAATCTCTCTATTCTTTCTTATAAGCTCATAAGGCTCTTGCCAATTTACAACATCATTTCTAATCATTCTATAAACATCTCTAAACGCCTCATCACTATCTAATTCAACATTTTTAAGAAGTTTAATTGAACGCTTAAACATCTTATCAATTGTTTGGTCATCATAAAAAAGGGCTTTATAAACTGCATCTGAATCTATCCAATAAGTTTCATATTCAACTTTTTCTATCTTTTCGCCAAAGAAATTTTTAGACTCATCAAATCTAAAAGCTTTTTTTGTTTTGATATTTTTAAATGTTTCATGAGCTATTTTTTCCATAACTGAAATTAGTGAGTTATATATTGTAAATAGATCTTTTGAGTATTTTGATAATATCTCATCAAAAGCTTTTAAAACTTTCTCTTCTGTGTTAGTTAAAACTTCAACTAAAGCATCATATACTTTTAAAATTGTCTCGTACTCTTTTATTAAAATATCACAAAAACTTCTTAAATCTTTTTTAATTGCAAACTCTTTTGCTTCAGCTGCTTGTGGTCTTATTGAATTGTTAATAAAATCTAAAACCTCTTGAATATTTGACTCTTCAAGAAGTTTTGTATTATCACTTGTATCACTATTTTTTATATTTTTAATACTATTTTTATACTCTCTTAATAAAGAGTCAATTTTGCTCTCATTGGCATCTTTAAGCTCATTTTTTAAACTATTTATAAAATCTCTATTTTGATCTTCAATTAATATATCTTTATGACTAGCTCTTCCTTTTAAAGCTTTAATAGCAGATATTGGGACAACCTTTGCAAAATATTTACTAAATTTATCTTTTACATAGTTTGTTGTTGTCTCAACTTGCTGTGGTGTTAATTTATCCTTTTGGTTTAAAACACACAAAGATTTATTTTTAAAGTGTTGCATATACTCTTCTAAAACTTGAGCTTCAGATAGTTTTCCAGCATTATCAATAAGTGTAAGCCATATAATTCCACCAACATCTTTTAGAACTCTTCTTGTAACATCTGTATCACTTTGTGATTGTGAATTAAGACCTGGAGTATCAACAAATGAGATATCTTTTAAAATTGGCATTGGAGCATAAAGTGTTAAGTATTTGATATTTTTCATATCATCTTGTCTTTGATCTGTAAAATCAGCAATACTCTCAATTGGTGCATACTCTGTTGCTCCTGAGTAGTAAGTTATTTTTAATTTAAACTCATCTCCATAATTTATAAAATTTACTTTTGAAGTAACAGGTGTAATTCCTGTTGGTAAAATATTTCTAGATAAAAGTGCATTTAAAAAAGTCGATTTTCCTGCACTAAATTGTCCAGTAATTGCAACTTCCATTGGGTATCTAGCACGACGAATCTGTTTGTTTAAAATTGTTTTTAATTCACTAGATGGTAAAAACTTCTCATCCAAAAGTTTATCTATCGTTTTTTTAATCTCTCCAACTAATCCATCTTCATAAACAATCTCTTTATCGCTAAGATTTTGATTATACTCTTCAATAAAATTTTTTAAGATATTTAAATTTGCACTCATTAATTTAATCCTTTAATATCTGCTAATATTGACTCTAGTTTTTTAATATTTTGATGTATTAAAACTGAATTTTTAGCTCTATTTTCATCATTTTCTTTGAAATTTTGTATCTCTTTTTCTAAAGTTGCTTCATCATTTTTTATCTTCTGTTCATAAGCAATAACTGGAGTGTTTAAAGTTTTAAAGAAGTTATCAATTAATACTTGGCTTAAAGATTTTGCTTTACTTTGAATATCTTTTACAATTGGTTCAAACTCTGATTTTATAACATCTTGTAAAGCTCTTTCTAGTTCATTTAATTTTGACTCTTTTGAATTATTTGTCTCTTTTACAATTAAATTTACCAATACTTCATTACTTGAAGTTAAAAAACCACTTTTAAAATCATCTTGGAAAAATCCTCTAGCATCAAAATTATCATTTTTGTGTCCTAAAGTAAATCCTAAATCATGATATTTTTGTTCACACTGCTCACCAATTGTTTGAGATTTTTTTATAAATTTATATCTATAATCTCTAATAATATCAATAATTCCATCTTTAATAGCTGTTTGAACTATTGTTTTAACTCTTTGTTCATCAGCTCTTTTTTTATCTTTTTGGAAACTATATCTAACATCATTTATAACTCTTTGTTTTACAACATTTTGAAGCTCTATTAACTCACTTTGTAAAAATGTATCAAGTGATTCTATATAGTTCTTTGCATCACTTTTATAAAAGTTTATATCCTCTTTTATACTAAATAAAACTCTTTGTTTTTTCTCTTTATTCTTTTTAAGCTCAGATAGTTCAATTTCTAGTTCATCTTTTGATTTTCCAAGAAGTTTTAACTCATAGTTAAAGAAGCTTATTTGTTTCTCTAATAGTCTTGAGAGTTGAGTTTTTGTTGATTGAATTACCAAATCACCTTTTTGTGAATTTGTACCAAAAAGTGAATCGTATAAATAATCCTCAATATCTAAAATTCCAGTATCTTCGATTTTAAATCCAGCTTTTAAAGCCTCCTCTTCTCTACCTGTTCTATGAAGAAGTGCCATATATCCAGATATTGGAATAAATTTTATACTTTTTAAAATATGGTCAAGTTGTGAATCTTTATTTTGTGCTTTTAGTTGTCTTTGAATTGAAGTTTTTGTATAGTTTATAACCTCTTCCAAACTCTTTTTAGAGACAGTATCTGCTCGTGTAATTACAACTAATAGTTTAGAGATATTTTGATATAAAACAGCATCAATTATAAACTCAACATCTTTTAATGTTGCACTTTGAGATACATTCATAAGGTGCAACATCATATCGCACTTACTTATATACTCTTTTGTAATCTCCTCTCTTTGAATTACAGGGTCATCAAGTCCAGGAGTATCAACTATTTCAATACCATCACTTAAAAACTTTAAATCAGCCCCCAACTCTACATATTTTACAAGATTACATTTTTTTCCACTATGATCTGCTGATGTATAAGATTTTAAATCATTTATATCAACTTCATCAAATCTTGACACATCTTTTATATAATTTTTTAAATCATCTTTAAATACTCTTTTTGTCTCTTCAACAAACTCTCTCATACTCTCTAAATTTTTTGCACTATTTTCAATCTTTTCCCACTCTTTTTTATCCCAATAAAAGACTTTTGCATTTGGAGTAGGATTATGTTTTACGATAGTTAAATTTGCTGTTTCAGGAACAACTGCACTTCCTAAAATCTCTTTGCCCATTAAAGCATTTAACATAGTTGATTTTCCAGCATTCATAACACCTGTTATTCCAATAGAAAATTTTTGATTATTTAAATACTCATTAATAGTTTCAAGCTCATCTTTTAATTCACTACTTTTTATATACTCTTGTAAATCTTTTATTAAGTTCTCAAAATTGGCTTTTAAATCTTTATATGAACTTTTTTCAATCTCTTCTTTCGTATCAATCTTTTCAATATTTAAATTTAACTCTTTGTAATCAAATAGTGAAGTAAGTTTTGTGTAACTCTCTTGGTTTATTATATGTTGATCTTTTAAGTATAAAAGAGAGTTATGAATAGTATCTAAACTATTTTTTGTACTATTTTTTGCAATCTTATCAACAATCTCATATTGAATATGATTTAACTCACTTAAACTTGTTGGAGTTTTTATATCTAGCTGTCTGCATAAATCTTTAAATGATTCCAAGTTTATAAACTTATCATAGTTCTTTCTATTTGCACAAATTATAAGTGCAAAAATTGTTAAATGATTATCATCTAAATTATCTTTTAAAGGCTCTAAATCCAAACTCTTTTCAAATACTAATCCATGATAAAGTAAAAAATAGTCACTTGCTAAACTCATCTTCTCTCCTAAAATAAAAAAAGTTAAATACCATTTAAATATGATATTTAACTTTTTCTATTATTTGGATTTATGAGAGTAAAACTCTCATAAATTTTTATCTTAGTGCTACTAATTTTCTTCTTAAGTAAGCAATTTTGTTTTGTAGTGGTAAATGTTTTGGACAATGGTCTTCACATGCCATTAATGACATACAACCAAATACTCCATCATCATCTCCAACTAATTCATAGAAATCTTCAGCAGTTCTGTTATCATGTGGATCTATATCAAATCTTGCAATTCTATTTAATCCAACTGGTCCAACAAAGTTTGGACGCATAAGCATTGTTCCACAAGAAGCAACACAAATACCACACTCAATACATCTATCAAGCTCAAATGTATCGTTTGCAAGTTTTGGATCAACTCTTTGCTCCATTTTTGAGATATCAACCTCTTCATTTGAGTGAATCCATGACTCAACTCTTTTACTCATAGCATCCATCCATTTACCAGTGTTTACTGATAAATCTTTGATTAATTCAAATGCAGGCATTGGCATTAATTGTAGTTTTCCAGTTGGATAGTTTGCAATTAGTGTTCTACAAGCAAGTGCAGGTTTTCCATTTACCATCATTCCACAGCTTCCACAAATTCCAGCTCTACATACGAAGTCAAAAGATAAATCAGCATCATAATTTTCTCTAATTAAGTTTAATGCAATAAAAAGAGTCATACCTGGAGTCTCTTCTAATTTAAACTCTACAAAGTGAGGTTTTGAAACCTTACTTCTAGGATTATATTTAAGAACTGAAATTGTAATTTCTCTACCTTTTTGTGCGCTCATTATTTATCTCCTGCTCTTTCGTTTTTCTCTTTGTAGTTCATTGGTAAATTAAATGGCATTAATGCATCTTGAATAGCGTGTCTATCTTTACCTTCATTTTGCATTTTTTCTGTAATCTCATCAACTTGAGCTTGTCTAATTGCAGATGCCTCATGTTCTATAATCATACCCTTCGCACCATAACCTCTAAATGCTGGTGGCATCTCCATTTTCATAATATCAAGTGGTTCATATGTTATAGTTGGTTCCATATCATTTTTATTTGGCCAAGATGTTAAAGTTCTATTTAACCAGTTTTTATCATCTCTCATTAAATAATCTTCTCTATAGTGAGCACCTCTTGATTCTGTTCTATCTCTTGCACCTTTAGCAACACAAAGTGCTACTTTCAACATTTTTGGAACTCTATATGCTTCTTCAAGTTCTGGATTTCCAGCTCTCTCTTTAGATTTAACTCTGATTTTTTTAGTTTTAGCTAAAAGCTCTTTTAACTCTTCAACAGCCTCTTTTAGTGGTTCACCACTTCTAAAGATACCAACTTTCTCATCCATTAATTCTTTCATTCTATTTTTGATTTTAAAGATATCTTCATTTCCATTGTAAGATAAAATCTCATCAATATATGCTTCTTGCTCATCAACAAATTTTTGCACAACAGAAGTTGGAATTGTTACATCATTTTCTAAACAGAAATCTGCAAAATAGTTACCAATAATCATACCAGCAACAACTGTTTCAGAAACTGAGTTTCCTCCAAGTCTATTAAACCCGTGCATATCCCAACAAGCAGCCTCTCCACAAGCAAATAGACCTTTTAGGTTTTGAGATTCTCCTGTTGGTTTAGTTCTAATTCCACCCATAGAGTAGTGTTGCATTGGAAGAACTGGTGCCCAACCTTTTGGACCCTCATCAGCTGGATCAATACCGTTGAATATTTGACAAATCTCTTGAACATCTCTTAGATTTTTCTCAATATGTTCTCGACCTAAAATAGAGATATCTAACCATACATGGTAACCATAAGGTGAAGGTACCCCTTTTCCATTTCTAATATGTTCAATCATTCTTCTTGATACAACATCTCTTGATGCTAACTCTTTTTTCTCTGGCTCGTAGTCTGGCATAAATCTGTGACCATCAACATCTCTTAAGATTCCACCATCTCCTCTACAACCCTCTGTTAATAAAATTCCTGATGGAACAATTGGAGTTGGGTGGAATTGTACTGCTTCCATATTTCCTAATGTTGCAATTCCAGTTTCAAGTGCAATAGCAGCACCTGTTCCTTCACAAATTACAGCATTTGTAGTCTGTTTAAATACTCTTCCATATCCACCTGTTGCAATACAAGTTCCCTTAGCAACATAAGCTTCTAATTCACCTGTAATTAAATCTCTTACAACTGCCCCATAACATCTTCCATCTTCATGAATTAAACTAATAGCTTCTTTTCTATCTCTAATATCAACATTATGTTTTAAAGCTTCATTTGCAACACCAAATAACATTGTATGTCCAGTTGCATCAGCTGTATAACATGTTCTCCATTTTTTAGTACCACCAAAATCTCTTGAAGTAATAAGTCCGTGTCTATCTTCATCTTCTGTAATAGTTGTTTTTTTAGCATTTATAACAGCTTCTCTAGTACCTTTTTCAACTCTTGACCAAGGAACCCCCCAAGCTGCTAACTCTCTAATAGCTTTTGGTGCAGTGTGTACGAACATTCTAGCAACTTCTTGATCACATCCCCAGTCACTACCTTTTACAGTATCTGCAAAGTGTAAATCTTCATTATCACCATCACTCATTTTAGAGTTACCTAAAGATGCTTGCATACCACCTTGAGCAGCAGCACTATGAGACCTTTTAACTGGAACTAAAGATAATACAATAGTACTTAAACCTTTTTTTTGTGCAGCAACAGCAGCTCTAAGACCTGCAAGTCCTCCACCAATTACTAATGCATCACAGTAATTAATTTTCATTATGCGATTCCTCCAACACTTTTAGTTTTCATTTCATAATTCATAATTTTAGCAGACGGCTGGAATGAATCTCTTGGAATATTATTTTTAGAGTTTTCATAACCGATTTTCATATAAGCTGCTAGTGAAGCAAATCCTAAAACTAAGAAAAATACTGTTAAAGCCCATTTAACTTTTTTAAGTGCTTTTCTAGTAGCTTTTGGATTTTCACCATCAAACCATCCCCACTTAACACAAAGTCTATATAAACCAATTGTTCCGTGGAATTCAACTGCTAATAGTAAAAGAATATATAGTGGCCACATATACTCATCCCAAACTCTAGCACTACTTTCATATGGTCCTATTTGATCTGGATGAGTCATAATTACATATAAATGCACTGAACCTAAGAAGAACATTGCAAAACCTGTAAATGCTTGTGTAAACCAAAGTTTTGTATCATCATGACCCATACTTTTAGAGTGAGCTTTTATTACTTGATACTGCTTAAAATTCCCTGGTAATTTTCTCATACCTAAAGCAGCATGAACTATAAAAATAATAAAAATAATTAAAGCAACAATAGATACTAAAAGTGGATTTCCACCTTCAAATATAAAACTACCCTCCAATAATTTAGTAACTTGGTACATAAAATCATTTGACACTAAAATTGATGCAACAAGTAACATATGTGCCCACATAAATAGAGCTAAAAATCCACCTGTAAAACTTTGAATAAAATCAAGTTTTGCAGGAAGTCTGCTCTTTTTACCTTCTGTTGTTTTTCCTAAATAACCCTCTATTAGGTCACTCATATCCTATCCTTTCTTCAAGATTTAATTTTTACACATAATAATATCTAAATATAGATTTAATATATATCAAGTAAATGTTATTTTATCGGTTTTATCTGTAAGATTGTAGAAAAGTTACATTTAGCCTATTAAAGGCTAAATGTTTATTTAATAAGTGTGTAAAAATTATACTCTATTTTAGAAAAAGAGATTGTACTGCTACTTGTGCAAAATTAATTAATGTATCAATATTTAATGCAGGTATAAAGAATACAATAGCAGATCCAATTCCTCCAATCACTGTTAGAATAGCTACGAAAAGTGTTGCATAAGTTGAAACTCTACTATCATCAAACTCTTGACTTATGCACTCACTATTTGCAGGATAAAAATACATAACTGCAATTAATCTTAAGTAGTAATACATAGAGATAATTGTTGCAACTATTGCTAAAACAGCAAGAGCAATATATCCAGCTTTTATAGTCTCTGTAAATACATAAATTTTTCCTATAAAACCAATAGTTCCTGGAATTCCAGCAAGTGATAAAAGGAATATTGTCATCATTGCTGCTAAAAATGGTCTTTGTTTTGCTAAACCTTTAAAGTCATCATAAGTAACTTTTGCATTTGTATCTGAAATTATATGTGATGCTAAACCAAAAGTTCCAAGAGCTGATAACAGATAAGCAATTAAATAGAACATTATTGCATAAGCAGCATCAATATTTATAATTTTATCATCCGCATATGTTAATGCTAAAAATGCTAGTAGTAAATATCCTGTATGAACAATTGATGAAGCTGCTAACATTCTTTTTACTATTTGTTGAGTGATTGCTAACCATGTTCCAAAAATTAGTGTTAATATAATAATTACTTGTAATATTCCATCCCAAAAATCAACTATTGGAGATATGTACTCTAGCATAACTCTTAAGAAGAATGAGAAAATTGCAATTTTAAATGTTGATGCCATATATGCTGTAATAACCATTGGGGCACCTCTATAGATATCAAGTACCCATGATTGGAATGGAAATGCAGCAATTTTAAATAGAAATGTAAATAAAATTAGTGTTAATCCTATATAAACTAATGGTAAAGTTTGACTATTTGGATTTAAAACATAACTGTATATATCAGCTAAGTTTGTACTTACAACAGCTCCGTAAACTAATACTGTTCCAAGAAGATAAAATGCTCCAATAAAAGCACCTAAAACTAAGTATTTAAAAATTGCTTCAACTCTTTTAGAGTCATCTCTATTGTATCCAACCATAATATAAACACTAAATGATGCAATTTCTAATGCAATAAATGCAGTTATTAGTTCATTTGCTTGTGCTAAAACCATCATTCCAAATAGAGCAAATAACAAAATACTAAAGAATTCACCTTTAAAATATTTTCTATTTTGAATGTAGTGCTCACCAATTAAAATTGTAAGAAGTGTTCCTAAAATTAGAAGAATATTAAAGAAGTTTGAAAAAGTATCAAATGTTAATACATTATTCAAAAATCCTTCATATGGTTGAACTGAATATAGTGTATTTACATTAAAAAGTGCAAATACCAAAGCAACAACTAAATAAAGTGATGATACAAATATATGGCTCTTTATAGTAATATTTTCATACATACTCATAAAAAGTAGTGTAATAGCTCCAAACAATACCAACAAAGTTGGCATTAAATATATAAATTCACTCATCATTTTGTTGCTCCAATTTGTAAAATATCTTGTAAATAGTGAGTAACTGTTGGTTCAAATTTATCAATAAAAATCTCTGGATAAACACCCATTATAAACACTAAAATAACCCACGGAATTAATCCAATAATCTCTTTGATTTTTAAATCTCTCATTTTAAGTTCAATTGAACCTTCTGGTCTATCTTGTAATATTGCTCTTTGAAACATCCATAACATATATGAAGCTCCAATAATTACTGATAGTGCTGCAACTGCTCCTAAATAAGGGTTAAAATTAAATACTCCAAAAATAATTAGAAGTTCAGATACAAATCCATTTGTTCCAGGTAGTCCAACATTTGCAAAAAGCATAATTGCAAAAATAAATGTAAATATTGGTGCTTTTTTCGCAATTCCACCTAAATCTTTAATTGTTTTAAATCCAGTTTGCTCTTGCATTAAACCAACAAGCAAAAATAGTGCTCCAGTTGCAATTGCATGAGCAATTACTAAATATAGTGCTCCATTAATACCATAACTATTTAGTGAAAATATACCAGCAGCAATAAAACTTAAGTGAGAAGCTGAAGAGTATGCAAACATTCTTTTAATATCATCTTGCATAAGCGCTGCAACTCCAAAATATACCAAACCAAATAGACCAAGAACTACAAACCAAGTCGCATATTCAACATAAACATCTGGGAAAATTGGAATTAAAAATCTAACAATTGCATAAACTCCTAATTTTGCCATTATTGATGATAGTAAAAACACAGCACCTGTTGGAGCATTTTTATATGTCTCCATAATCCAAGTGTGTAGTGGGAAAAGTGGAACTTTAATAGCAAATGCAGCTAAGAATGCTAAAAACAACCAAACTCTAGTTGATCTATCAAGCTCTGTTACCATCATTAAGTTATCATAAGCAAAAGACCAAACTCCAAACTCATTAAAGTAAGCAACTCCAAGATATAAAATACCAACTAACATTAAAAGTGATCCAGCCATTGTATAAACTGTTACTTTAATAGTTGTAAATACTTTATCTCCAAATCCATATTGACCAATCATTAAAAATACTGGTAGAAGCATAATCTCCCAAAAGAAGTAGAACAAAATTACATCAAGTGATAGTAGTGCTCCTGTAACTCCTGTTTGAACTAAAAGCATATTTATCCAATAACCTTTAGTTTTTCCTTCCCATAAAAGAAGATATGATGTTGGAATTAAAATTGCAATCATCATAAGAATTGTTAAAGAGAAACCATCTAATCCAATATAGTAATTAATACCATATGTTTCTATCCAAGATACATTTGTAACAAACTGCATACCAGCACTTGGTTCAAACTCAATATAGATTTTTAATACAAGCGCTAAAATAACAGTTGTTGTTAAAAATGCTATATTTCTAATAGTATTTACATCTTTTGTAGTAATCATTAATCCAATTGCTACAACAGCTGGTAAAAATATAATAAATGAAAGAATATCTGCACTCATATTATAACCCTAATGAAATATATAAATATACAAATATACAAGCCATTCCAATTAGCATAAATGCTGCATAGAATCGTACATTTGCATTTTGAATTAATGCAACTTTTTTACCAATCTCAACAAAGTTTGTTGAAGACTTCATAATAAAGGCATCAATAATTTTATCGTCAACAACTTTATCAATAAATCTTGATAGAGCTTTTGTAGTTTTTACAAATAGTAAATCATAAAGCTCATCAACATAAAGTTTTCTTCCAATAAATCCTGTCTCTAACTCTGGTTTATCTAAATCATAATTTGCATATTTCTTATAAGCAATAAATATACCACTTGCAGCAACTATTACTGAAAGTGCCATTAGTATATACTCTGTACTATGAGATAGAGTAATTGCTTTTGAGTTAAGAGAGCTTAACCATGTATCAACTAAATGAGTTCCACCAAATACCGCTGGGAAGTTTAAAAAACCAGCTCCAACTGCTCCAATTGCAAGAATTACTAATGGAAATGTAATTGTTCTGCTTGTATAAACATAATCTTTATGGGCACTTTTATTTGGTGCAACAAATACAATAAAATATAATCTAAACATATAAAATGCTGTTAAAAATGCTGTAAATAGTGCTAAACCATAAATTAAATATTGACCCTCTTGGAATGCTGCTGCTAAGATTGTATCTTTTGAGAAGAATCCAGAAAATGGAGGAATTCCTGATATTGCAATAACACCAATTAAAAATGTTGCAGATATAATTGGTAATTTTGCTCTATGTTTTGCAATATTAAATATGTTTTGCTCATGGTGAAGTGCAATAATAACTCCTCCAGCTCCCATAAATAACATTGCCTTAAAGAATGCGTGTGTAAATACATGGAAAAGTCCACTTGCATAAAAACCTAAACCAACAGCTATAAACATATAACCTAATTGACTCATTGTTGAGTAAGCAAGTATCTTTTTAATATCTGTTTGTCTTGTTGCAATAACTGCTGCAAGCAGAGCTGAAAATGCTCCAATATATGCAATAAAAATTCCAATCTCTTCAATTCCACTATATAAAAAGTGAAATCTTGCAACCATATAAACCCCAGCTGTAACCATTGTAGCAGCGTGAATTAGTGCTGAAATTGGAGTTGGACCTGCCATTGCATCTGGAAGCCAAGTATATAGTGGAATTTGAGCTGATTTACCCATTGCTCCAACAAATAGTAATATACCAATTACCACTAACCAACCATTTGAAATATTTGTTAAATTTTCTTCAATTGAAGAGAAAGATAGATCAACTTCTCCTAAAGCAAAAAATAGCGCAGCAACTCCTAGTAAAAATCCAAAGTCCCCTACTCTATTAACTATAAATGCTTTATTTGCAGCTTCAACATTCTCTTTACTTCCATAATAGAACTTAATTAAAAGATATGAACAAACTCCAACACCTTCCCAACCAATAAATAAAATAATTGGGTTATCAGCAAGAACTAGAATTAACATAGATGCTAAGAATAGATTAAAGTAAGCAAAGAATTTACCAAATCCTTCATCACCTCTCATATAACCAACTGCGTAAATATGAATTAACCAACCAACAAATGTAACAAACATTGACATAAAAATTGATAGATTATCACCCAAAAGAGCCATATCAATATTTAAATAACCAATATTTAACCAAGTAAATAGGTATTGATTATAAACTATATTTTCACTTACCATATTCAAAAATAGACAAAGTGTAATGATAAATGCTATAAATGGTGTTACTGTTCCAATAGCTGCAAAATAGAGTTCAGAAACTTTTTGTTTTTTAATACTATAAAAGTATAAACCACCATTTAATATTGCACCAATAAGTGGTGCTAAGATTATCCATATTAGTAAATTTGTACTCATCTTTTTTCTCCTTGAGATAAAGATGTAAAGATATCTGTATCAAGTGATCTTTTAGCTCTAAATAGAAGAATAATTACAGATAAAAATATTGCAGCCTCAGCAGCAGCAATTGATATAACCATAATAGTTATAATTTGTGGATCTATATCAAAATAGTATCTTGCAAAAGTTACTAAAAATAGTGTAATTGCATTTAACATAAGTTCAATTGACATATAAACAACAAATATATTTCTTCTAGCAATTACTCCAATTGCACCAAGTGAAAAAAGTATCATTGATAAAAATGCGAATGAATTTAGTGTCATCATCTTATTCATCCCCCTTTGAAATTAGTTTTGTATCTCTTTTTTTAGCAAGAACAACAGAACCTACAAGAGCAATTAATAGAAGAATTGAGATTAATTCAAATGCTATAATCCACTCATTATAAAGTATCATTCCAACAGGTTTTATATCTCCAAAATCACTATTTTCTATTGGATACAAATCCTTAGCTGGAAGATTTGAAACAGCTTTTAAAACTAAGATATTTAAAGGGATCATTAAAGCTACACCCAAAGCTATTAATTTATATTTTGCTGGTTCTTGTGGAAGATCTTCATCTTTAATATTTAAGAACATCAAAATAAATAACAGTAGCGCCATAATAGCCCCTGCGTAAACTATTATTTGAACCATAAACAGTAGTGTTGCATTTAAAAGTGCAAACATTCCAGCAATACTTAACATTGTAATTAGAAGTCCTAATGCACTATACATTGGGCTTTTATATACAAGCATAGCAATTGCACCTGTAATTGCAAAAAATGCTAAAGCAATAAAAATTATATCAGCCATTATTCAAAATCCTTTGATCTCTCATTTTTCATAAGAGCTTTTTTATCTAGTACAAACTCTTCTCTTGTAGAAGCTGTAAATGAAAAAATTCCAGTATCCATTCGTATAGCATCACAAGGACATGCCTCTACACAATATCCACAGAATACACACTCAAGAAGATCTATTTTAAACTCTTTTGGTCTTTTTTCATCAACTCCATCAAATCTCTCTTCAGCTTCAATAAAGATACACTCAGCTGGACAAGCAGTTGCACACATAAAACAAGCAACACATTTTTCACTTCCATCATCATGCTTTGTAAGTCTATGAACACCTCTATATCTTTCAGTAATATCACTTGGTTGAACCTCTGGATACTGTAAAGTATTTAAGTTATCAAGATCTTTTAAATTTTTATAGAAGTGTTTGAAAGTTGTCTTCATTCCTCCAGCAATTGCTGGAAGAAATAACTTATCTTTTAACGATTTTCCATATCTTGGTACTACTTTTACTGCCATATTAATTTCCTATTACCACAACAAAAGTTGCTGTTATTACTATATTTAAAAGTGCTAATGGAATTAAAACTTTCCATCCTAACATTTGAAGTTGATCATATCTAACTCTTAATAGTGTCCATCTAACCCAAATATATACAAATGCCATTAAAAAGAATTTTGTTAAAAATACTCCAACTTGAATAACTGCTGTTGCAATATTAACTCCATTTTCTCCAAGACCTGTTGTTAAAAATGAAATTAAAAGTGCTACAACACCTAAACATAAAGTCCAGAAAACAAAAGTTAAAATTTTTGTCTCTTTTTCTCTACTTCTATCATTTCCTACAGCTTTATTATTTTTCTTCATCCATCTTGTAAATATAAATACTTTAATTGGAAGAAGAATAACCAGTGCCATAATCACATAATCAATATTCTCTTTTATAGAAGCTGTATCCATCCAAGGGATTTGATATCCACCAAAAAGTAAAGTTACTATTAGTGCACTTGAAGCACTCATAGCAGCATATTCACCAACTTGGAAAAGTCCAAATTTCATAGCACTATACTCAGTGTGATATCCAGCAACAATCTCACTCTCACCTTCTGCTAAGTCAAAAGGTGCTCTATTAGTTTCAGCAAATGAACAAACTATAAAGATTATTGCAGCAAGTGGTTGAATAAAAATTCCCCACATTGGAATAACTCCAAGATAAGTTCCTGTTTGTGCATTTACCATATCAGTTAGATGAATTGAACCGTAAGAGATAATTATAGAAATCAATGATAATCCCATTGCAGCTTCATAAGATATAACTTGTGCTGAAGCTCTAATAGATCCCAAAAGTCCATATTTGTTTCCAGATGAGTAACCACCAAGAATAATTCCATAAACACTAAGTCCTGCAAATGCTAAAAACCACATAATTCCAAGCTCTGTTGGAATTGCTTGCATTGTATGAGCTTCACCATCAATAACTAAAACATCTGCATAAGGAATAACTGCAAAAGTCAAAAAAGAAGCCATAAAAACAACAACAGGAGCAACTGTAAAAAAGAATTTATGTCTTACATGAGCTGGAGTAAAATCCTCTTTAAAAACAAGCTTTAACATATCTGCTAAAGCCTGAATTAGTCCACCTAATCTCATAGGTCCAATATTACATCTATTTGGACCACTTCTATCTTGTATAAATCCAGCAATTCTTCTCTCCCACCAAACCCAAACAGGAGTAAGTCCAACTGCAAGAACTACGGCTAAGATAATATTTACTAGAATAATAATTGTATTACTCATATAGTTCCCTTCTCAATCATATATTTAATATCTTCTATAATTGTAGTTATAGTTTTCATAGGCTTATTTCTATCTATTTTTGAAACAACTTTTTGTCTAATTCCATCACAATTTATATATGTACCGCTTTTTTCATAAAAAGATGCAACACCTAAAGCTATATTTGATTTTGCTATTGTTAAACAGTTATGAGAAAATAAAGATATTACTTTTTTATCTTTTAGAGCCTCTAAATTATTTTCGAAATAACTATTTTCTACAATAAATATAGTTTTTGAGCTATTTAAAGCTGATTCAAAATACTCTTTAGTTTCATCAATATTTAACTCTTTAAATGATGCTCTATTTGCACTTTTATCTGCTTTTCTTAAATAATCATCAGCAAAACTCTCATCATAACTGTTTGGAGAGTAACCACTTAATTTTATATTTAATTTTTCACACAATTTTTTACAATTTGCCATCTCTTCGTAAGATAGATTTGGGCTTAAAAGCATCAAAATATCTTTTGAAGTAGATAACTCTTTGAAGATATTTGCAATAGTATTTGAAATGTTTGATTCACTATTATTTATTAAAGCTGTTTCGAATCTATTATTTGATTCATTATGATAAGACAATCTTCCCTCATCACACATAAACCAACCATTTACTGCCTTATTTACTCTAGGTCTAAATCTATAAATCATATCATCTTTATATTTCTCTTTTCTATGATCTACACTTATATTACACCCTTTCGAACAACCATTACAAATAGCCTCAAAACTTTGTAAAAACCAAACTCTTTGTTTAAATCTAAAATCCTTGCTTGTTAATGCTCCAACTGGACATAAATCAACAACATTCATAGCATAAGGGTTATTAAGTGGCTTTCCAGGGAAAGTTCCAATTACAGAGTGGTCAGTTCTACTAATTACACCTAACTCACCTGTTTTTGTAATATCTTTACAAAATCTCACACATCTAAGACATAAAACACATCTCTCTTGATCTAGCATCACATTTGAACCCAAATCAACTCTTTTGTTTGCGTTATTTTTATAATCAAGATTTACTCTTGAAGCATAAAATCCAGATTCCATATAGTAATCTTGAAGTTTACACTCTCCTGCTTGGTCACATGTAGGACAGTCAATTGGGTGATTTATAAGTTCAAGTTCTAAAATATCTCGTCTAACTTTTTCAATATTTGAACCCTTTGTTCTTATAACCATTCCATCTTTTATTGGTGTATCGCATGCAATTTGAGGTCTTTTTTGACCCTCTATTTCAACCATACACATTCTACAATTTCCATCTTTTCCCAACGCTTGATGATAACAAAAGTGAGGGATATGGATTTTCTCATCCAATAATTTATCAATCAACAAGCTACCTTTAGTAGCTTGAAATTGAACTCCATTAATTGTTATACTAACTTGATCAGCCATAAATTCATATCCCCTTATTATTTATTTACCTGTATATAATTGTCTTGGTCTAGCAATTTTATGTTTTGGATCTCTTTTGAACTCTGCCCATTGAGCAATCCATCCTGGAGTTCTTCCTATAACAAATATTGGTGTAAACATCTCTACTGGAATTTTAAGTGCTGTTAAAATAACTCCTGAGTAGAAGTCAATATTTGGATATAGACCTCTTTGTTTAAAGTAATCATCACTTAAAGCAGCTTCTTCAACAGCAGCAGCTATATCTAAAAGTTTAGAATCAAGCTTTAACTCTTGTCTTAGTTTTACTTGTAGCCCTTTTAATGTTTCAGCTCTTGGATCTCTATTTTTATAAACTCTATGTCCAAATCCCATAAGTCTAAATGGATCATTTTTATCTTTTGCTTTTGCAATAAATGAAGGTACATTTTTAACATCACCAATCATTCTTAATTGATCCATAACCTTTTCATTTGCTCCACCATGAGCTGCTCCCCAAAGTGCTGAAATACCAGAAGCTATTGCAACATATGGATGAGCTTCTGTTGATCCAACATTTCTAACTGTTGTTGTAGAAGCATTTTGTTCATGGTCTGCATGAAGTGTTAAAATAGCATCAAGTGCATCAACTTCTATTTGAGAAATCTCTTGATTTTTACCATTTCCTAAATATTTCATTTTCCCACCTGGATATGCTCTTAACATATATAAGAAGTTTTCTGTGAAATATCTATTAATATCTGGATAAATTAGTGGTGTTCCAATTGAATTTCTATAAGCCATCGCTGCAATTGTAGGCATTTTTGCCATAATTCTATTTTGCATTGTTCTATACTCATCTTCATCTTCTAAATGTAAATGATCTTTATAAAATGCAGATAGTGCCATTGTTGCAGATGCCATTGTTGCCATTGGGTGTGCTCTATCTGGAAGTGCATCAAATAGTCTAATAATTCCCTCATCAACAAATGATCTATGTCTAATCTCTAAATCAAGATTTTTTGACTCATCTTTAGTTGGTAATCTTCCATTCATTAGCAGATATGATACATCTAAAAATGAGTGTTTACCAGCTAAATCAGCAATATCAATTCCCCTATATTTTAATTCAGAGTTCTCACCATCAATAAAAGTAATTTTTGACTCACAAGCTGCTGTTGAAGTATATCCTGGGTCAAATGTAAACATTCCAGAGTCTTTATAAAAAGTAGAAATATCTACAACACTTGGTCCTCTTGTACCATCAATAATATTGTACTCATAAGATTTACCAGTTCTGTTATCTGTAAAAGTCATTGTATTTTTTGCCATTTGTTCTCCTTAGTTTTGATTATTTTTAATATAAGCGTCAAATTCGCTTCTAAACTTCTTAATAATACTTGCAATAATATCTTTAACAGCAGGTGCAAAAACACAAACTGTTTTTCCATTCATTGTTTCACACACATCTAAAATAGTTTGTAAATCATTTGAAGTTCCACAACCTTCTAGTATATCTCTTATAATTTTATCAATCCAACCACAACCCTCTCTACAAGGTGTACATTGTCCACAAGATTCGTGATGATAAAACTCAATAATGTTTTTAGCAACATCAACCATACATGCACTATCATCAATTACAATCATACCTCCTGTACCTAAAGTTGAACCTATATCCCACATTGATTCATAATCTAATACAGCTTTCTCAACCTCTTCGGCTGTTAATATAGGACAAGATGTTCCACCTGGAATAACTGCTTTTAGTTTTTTACCTTCAAGCATCCCACCACCAACTTCATTTAAGAAATCAATCATTTTATTTCCATATTGAAGTTCATAAACACCTGGGTTTTTAACAGGTCCTGAGATTGCAAAAAGCATTGTTCCAGGAGATTTTTCTGTACCATATTTTGTATAACCCTCTGCTCCATTTTCAACAATATTTGGTACAGATGAGATAGTCTCAACATTGTTTACAGTTGCTGGATTATCATAAAACCATTCACACTCTTTTCCATGAGGTTTAAGTCTTGGATGTCCTCTTTTACCTTCTAAAGATTCAATAAGTGCAGATTTCTCTCCACAAATATATGCTCCTCCACCTCTGTGAACTGTAATATCAACTTTAAAATCATATTTATCCATGATTTTATCACCAATAATTTTTGCTTTATAAGCTTCTTGGATTGCTTCATTTAATCTATCAATAAAAAACTTATACTCACCTCTTATATAAATATAAGCATGATTTGCTTGAATTGCCCAACAAGTACAGATAATTCCTTCAATTAAAAGATGTGGGTCGTATTGAAAAATTTGTCTATCTTTAAAAGTTCCTGGTTCACTCTCATCCCCATTTACTATTAAATATCTTGGTCTTTCATCAACGGCAGGCATTAGTTCCCATTTAGGACCACAAGCAGCTCCTCCTCCACCTTTTCCTCTAAGTCCTGATGCAGTAACTTCAGCAGTTACATCTTCAGGTTTCATAGTGAAAAGTTTATCTATAGAAGAGTATCTTCCATTTGCAAGTGCAACTTCAAGTTTATGTGAATTTGGGATATCAAAATTTTTACTTACTATTTTAGTTATCATTTTTGCACTCCCAAATTATTTTCTCTAACTTCTCTTTTGTTAATTTTCCATGATAAACATTGTTTAGTGCAATCATTGGAGCATCACCACAAGCACCTTGACACTCAACTTCACTAAAAGTAAATAGTCCATCAGCACTTGTTTGTCCAGGTTCAAGTCCTAAACTCTCTTTTATATAAGCTTTTAACTCTCTTGCACCCATTAACATACAAGATACAGTTTTACATAATTCAATATGATATTTACCTTTTGGTTTTAAGTTAAACATAGTATAAAAAGTTGCTACTTCATATACTTGCATAGGACTTTTTTCTACTCTTGAAGCTACATAAACCATAGCTTCAGGGCTTACCCAACCTTCTTGCTCTTGAACTAACCAAAGTGCTGGTAACATACAAGAGTCAATTTTTGGATATCTTGAAACATACTCTTGAAATTTTGCTTCATTTTGCGGTGTATATTTAAAACTACTCATTATCTATCAAACTCCCCAGCAATAAAATTCAAACTAGCCATTGTAATAACAGCATCTGCAAGCATTGTACCTTCAACAATTTTTGAATAAGCTGCAAGTGAGTAAAAACATGGTGGTCTACATTTTACTTTATATGGTCTTCCACTTCCATCACTTACAATAAAGAATCCCAACTCACCATTTGTAGCCTCTGTTGAACTATAATATTCACCTTTTGGAACCATGATTCCTTCAAATGTAAGTTTAAATTGATTCATCAAACCTTCAATATTTCCATAAACATCTTTTTTAAGTGGTAAAACAGCATTTGGAGCATATACATTAATTGCACCATCTGGAAGATTTTTCATAGCTTGTCTAATAATTTTAATTGATTGCGTAATCTCTTCAAATCTACACATCATTCTGTCATAAACATCTCCATGACTTCCAACAACTACATCAAAATCGAAGTTTTCGTATCCATAGTATGGTTTATCTTTTCTTAAATCATGTGCAACACCAGTTGCTCTTAAGTTTGGTCCACTAATTCCATTTGCTAAAGCAAAATCAGCTTTAATAACTCCAACATCTTGAGTTCTATCATGATATATTCTATTGTGTGCAATTAGTGATAATACATCATCTACACCACTTTCTGTAGCTTTTAAAACATCCTCTAAATCAGCAGCAAAACCATCATATAGATCAAACTCTAATCCACCAATTCTTGTGTAAGTATTTGTAAGTCTAGCACCTGTAAGTTTTGATAATAGATCATAAGCTTTATCTCTTGCAGAAAATAGATACCAAAGGCTTGTTAATCCACCAAGGTCAACCATATTTGCAGCATTACAAACGATATGATCAATTATTCTACTTAACTCACCAATAATTACTCTAATCATCTTTGCTCTAGGAGTAATCTCAATATCTAGCATCTCTTCAATAGCTTTTGCCCAACCAATATTATTTAAAATAGCACTACAGTAGTTTAATCTATCTGTATAAGGAATTACTTGCGAATAAGTATGATGTTCACAAGCTTTTTCAAATCCTCTATGCAAATATCCAATCTCTGTAACACAAGCAGTGATTGTCTCACCCTCCATTGCTAAAAAGTTTCTAATAGTTCCATGACTTGCTGGGTGTGATGGTCCAACATTTAAAAGCATTAAATCTTCAATCTCTTGATCAGAGTACCCTTTTGATTTTAACAAAGGAGTCATCTCATCCATTAAATCATCAGTCTCTTTACTAATTTGTCCATCTGTAATCTTGTAATCTTTTCTTAAAGGGTGACCTACAAACTCTTTATGGTTTAAAACTCTTTTTAAATTTGGATGATTTAAGAATTTAATCCCATATTGGTCATAAGCCTCTCTTTCAGCCCAATTTGCAGAAGCAAATAGATCATGAACAGAATCAACACTTAAAGTATTATCATCTACAAAAGCCTTTACAGTTGTCTCTTTTTTAAAGTCACTACTTCTTAAAACATAAACAACTGCAAATCTAGAAGGTGTAGAGTCAGGAAATTTTAGATAATCAACTGCAGTCATATCTAAAAGAATAGTAAAATCTTGGTTATTTTTTAAATTTAAAAGAGTAGATCTTAAATCTTTTGAATCAACTAATAAATCACACTTAAGCATCTAAAAATCCTTTGTACTCTTTAACTCTATCTTTTAACACTGATTCGTTTTTAGCTTTTTCTTGAATTCTCATAATTGCATCAAGTACAGCTTCAGGTCTTGGAGGACAACCAGCTATATACTCATCAACAGGAATTATTTGATCAATTCCTTGAACAGTTGCATAGTTATCATAAAAACCACCACTACAAGCACATGCACCCATAGATATAACCCATTTTGGTTCACACATCTGCTCATAAATTTTTTTCAAAATTGGAGCTTGTTTATAAGAGATTGTTCCAGCAACAATAAGTAAATCCGCTTGTCTTGGAGAGAATCTTACAACCTCAGCACCAAATCTTGAAACATCATATCTAGCAGCAGCTACTGCCATAAACTCAATACCACAACAAGCAGTTCCAAATGCCATTGGCCAAAGAGAGTAAGATCTTCCCCAATTAACAGCAGCATCTAGCTTTGTTGTAAGTATATTATCACCTAAAGTTGACTCAACTCCTAATCCCATGATAAAGCCTTTTTCTTATAAATATAGATTAACCCAATAAATAGTAATCCCATAAAGATGAACATTTTAGCTAATCCCGCATAGCCCAGTTCAACAACATTTACAGCCCAAGGAAACATAAAAATTACTTCAACATCAAACAGTAAAAATGAGATTGCTACAAGATAAAACTTAATAGAAAATCTTACATTTGCTGTTCCTATAGGATTTGTAACACCACTTTCATAAACATTGTTTTTTATAACTGAGTTTTTATTGTTAGGTCCTATGAATTTTGTAAGTACAAAAACACCTGCTAGTATCAAACCTATTACAACAAAAACTACAGAAGATAAGACTATTTCAGCTGACATCTTTTTTCCTAGTTCAAAAATTAAAAATCAAATTTGATTGTACACAAATTTTATGAAGTAAACAAATATTTATTATACTTTTGAACAAAAATCATAATTTAGTGTGTAAAAAAGGCAAAAAAATATCATTTGTTTTAATTTTTTATATTTTACAAAGCCCAATTAATCGACTTCTAGTTCTAATATGTGAAAAAAAGTAATAGCTATTTTAATTGATACAAAATGAAACATATATTTAATTCTCATAAATGAAAGATAGCATTAATAAATATAATGCTAAAGTTAAATCCAAAAATACTTTAAGTAGAGGTAGAGATGAAAAAAGCTATTGAACTTTTAAAAAAACATAATCTTTTAAAGATAATAGATGATGAACTTGATATAAATTTAGAAATTCCGCATGTTGCTTATGTAGAGGTTAAGAAAGCTGATTCAAAAGCAATTTTATTTACAAATGTAGTTGATAGAAAAAATAATAAAAAATTTAAAGAACCTGTTTTAATGAATGTTTTTTGTAATGAAGAGGCGGTTAAACTATTTATTGGTGATGGTGATAAGATAGCAAATGAGATTGAATCACTTTTAAAATTAAAACCGCCTGTAACATTTAGTGAAAAAATCTCAACTTTTACAAAACTATTCTCACTAAAAAACGCCATTCCAAAAAAAATTAAAGGTAAAGGTTCTTGTCAAGAGATTATAAAGCTTGGAAGCGATGCAAAACTTAGTGATTTACCAGTTATTACAACTTGGGAAGAGGATGCTGGTCCATTTATTACTATGGGGCAAGTTTATACTCAAAGTTTAAATGGCGAGCTAAAAAACTTAGGAATGTATAGACTTCAAGTATTCCCTGATAACACTCTTGGAATGCATTGGCAAATTCATAAAGATAGTAATCACTTTTTTCATGAGTACAAAAAAGCTGGTAAAAAGATGCCAGTAAGCATTGGAATTGGTGGAGACCCTATGTATATATGGTGTGGACAAGCTCCACTTCCAATTGGAGTTTTTGAGCTAATGCTTTATGGCTTTGTGAAAAATAGACCAGCAAGGCTTGTAAAATCTATTACAAATGATATTTGGGTTCCAGAAGATAATGACTATATTATAGAAGGATTTGTTGATACAAGCAAACTAAAAATTGAAGGACCTTTTGGAGATCACACAGGTTATTACACACTTGATGAAGAGTTTCCTTTTATGGAAGTTAGTGCAATTACAAGCAAAAAAGATCCAGTATTTTTAGCAACAGTTGTTGGAAAACCACCTTTAGAAGATAAATATATGGGGTATGCAACAGAGAGAATATTTTTACCACTTTTAAGAACAACTGCACCTGATTTAGTTGATTATTATATGCCTGAAAATGGTGTTTATCACAATCTTATTTTGGCAAAAATAAATACATTTTATCCAGGACATGCGAGTCAAATGATGCATGCATTTTGGGGAGTTGGACAGATGAGTTTTGTAAAACACGCAATTTTTGTGAACTCTGATGCTCCAAAATTAACTTCACATGATGAGATAATAAGATATATTTTAAATAGAATTAATGTTGATGATCTTTTAGTCTCAAAAGGTGCTACGGATCATCTTGACCATACATCTCCTAAATTTGCAGTTGGTGGAAAACTTGGAATTGATTGCACAGGTGAAGAGATAAAAGAGTTAGGAATTTCTATTTTAGAAGATAGTGAACTTTTAAATAAAATGCAGGATATTACAAAAGAGATAAAAGGTTTAAAACAGTATTACAAAGATACAAAAAATCCAGTTTGTGTTATAAGTGTAGATAAAACTAGAAGTCAAAAATATCTTTTTGAAGAGTTGAAACCTCTATATTCTCATATAAAAATTTTAGTAATTGTTGATTATAAGACAAATGATATAGAAAATCCTTATATGCTAATTTGGAGAGTAACAAATAATATGGATTCAAATAGAGATTTACATATAGAAGGAAATACTATCTGTCTTGATGGAACAAACAAAAACTCTCTTGATGGATTTACTAGGCGTTGGCCAGGTGATGTAAACTGTACAAAATCTGTTTTACAGAGCCTTAATGAGAGAAAAATTATAGATATAGATGATGAATTTATAAAAAAATTCTATCTTTTTGATATTGATAAAATCTAACTTCATCTATTAGTAATAAAAAGACTCTATTTAAAGTTTTAAATAGAGTCTTGAAATAGAACTCTGCATTATTTTTTGAGTTATTTGATTATTTTTCTTAAAAGCTCTCCCATTCATCATCCTTGATTTTAGAGTTAGATTTTATCTCTTTTGTGCTACTAATTTTTGGTTTAGAAATCTCTTTATTAGTTTTAGTAGTTTTCCCACTTGCTAAAATATGCTCTTTAAGCTCTTTATCCATACCAAAATCTTTTGCTTTTACATCATTTTTACCTTCAAACTCTTTTTGATTTGCATCTGAAACTATAAGTTTAGCTATCTTATCTGTACTTACAGCAACATCATGAGATTGACTAGCAACCATTGCATTTTGTTGTGTTTGTTGATCAAGTTGATTTACTGCATCATTTATCTGTTCTATTCCTAATAGTTGCTCTTTACTAGCATTCTCTATATCTGCTATTAAATTCATTGTTGAAGAGATATTATTATTTAAATTTTTATATCCATCTATCATACTTGAAGCAATACTTTTACCTTCATTTGCTTTTAGTGTAGCTTTTTCTACTATCTCTTTAATCTCTTTTGCAGCCTCTGCACTTCTTGTTGCTAGATTTCGCACCTCTTGAGCAACAACTGCAAAACCTTTTCCAGCTTCTCCTGCTGTTGCTGCTTCAACTGCTGCATTTAGACTTAAAATATTTGTTTGAAATGCAATTTGATCAATTACACTAATTGACTCATTTACCAAATTTACTTGTGTATTTATCTCATCCATAGCAATAGTTGTTTGATTAGCCATCTCTTGTCCATCTGTTACAGCTTTTGTTACTCCATTTGCAAGTTGTGACATCTTTGCAATACTTTGTGTATTATTTCTAATATTACTTGTTATCTCTTCAAGAGCTGCTGCAGTTTCTTCTAAAGATGCTGCTGCTTCATTTGAACTTATATTTAGTTTATCCACATTTATTAATAAAATATCAGAAGTTTCATCCAGTGTCATACCATTTGCTTTATTATCTACTAACATATTAGTTATAGAGTCTCCAAGACTATTTATACCATTTGCCAACTCTAATAGTTGCTCTTTTAAACCATTTGTAGATACTCTACTTAAATAGTTGTATGATGAATATTTCTCTAAAACATCCAAAATATTTTCAATATTTTTTTCTAAAATATCTCCCATACTATTTATTACATTTTTTAACTGTTTTAAAGCTGGATTTGATACTTCAATATGAAGTCTTTGACAAAGATCCCCTTGCTCAAACTCACCTAAAACAGCTATTGTTTCATCTATTAAAACCCTATCCTCTTCAATACCTTTTTTTGTTTTTAAGATATTTTCATTTACAACCTTTGACATAACTCCAAACTCATCTTTAGAAGTTTCATCTAAAAGGATAGTATCATTTGCTTCTCTATTTAAGTATGCAAAAAACCCTAAAAGACCATCTTTGAATCTATTTAAAGAGTTTACTATTACTTGTGATATATATAAAGAGAAAACTAAAAATAGTAAAATTGCAATAATTGAGATTGTAATTAACAAATTATTTAAAAACTGATTTGATTCTTCTTTCAACTTTATTGCGCTTATATTAATTTCGTGAAGTCTATTTTCTAGCTCTGCACCTATTTTAACCATTTGAGAAATTTTCTCAAGCACATCACTTGTCTCTTGTAAAATTCCATTTTGGAAATTTGTTATTCTAGTTGGTGCAAAATTATCAAAAAAATTAACATATGCTTTAGATAGATAGATTATCTCATCTGATAGTTTTATATTTTTTTCTAAATAGAGTGTAGATTTAAATGATTCAACATCATTTTGAAGTAGTTCAAAATCTTCTCTAACTTTTTTAGCAGCCTCTTGGCTTGGATTTCTTAAAAATTGATATACCGATATTCTACCTTTTAATATATTTTGAATAAAAATATCAGTTTTTATTGCAATTGTATTTCTTGCATCTGCTATACTGCTATAATGTATATATACAGCACCTACTGCTACTACTATTAACAAAAATATAATTGGAAATAGTAGTAACTTCATTTTTGTATTTATTCTACTTAACATTGTGCGACCTTTGTTTAATTTTTTACCAAACTTATATTTAAAATATAGATTTATAATTCTTATTTAATTTACAATTCTAAATCTATAATTTATTATAAATTTTGATTTTGAATAGTATTAAAATAATATTAAATTATGTATAAATTCTACAAATAAATATTATTTTTTAATCTTATGGACTTTATAATTAATATAATCCATTTATATAGGCTTTTTAAATAATAAAACTCATATAAATAAATTATTTTTACTAATCCAACTCCTTTTTTGGTGGAGTAAAATAGTAGCCTTGAGAGAAATCAACACCTATGTTTTTAATGATTTTGTATATATCTTCATTCTCAACAAACTCTGCAATTGTTTTAATCTCCATCTGTTTTGCAAAATTAACTATTGTTGAAACTACAGCAAATGACTCTTTTTGAGTAACTATATTTTTAATTAAAGAGCCATCGATTTTAATATAATCAGCTTCTAATTTTATTAAATATTCAAAATTACTATAACCACTACCAAAATCATCAATTGCAATTTTACAACCTTTTGATTTTACTCTTTTTATAAATTCAATAGCAATTTCATAATCTACTATTGATTCAGATTCAACCAATTCAATAACAAGTTTTTTAGCAATATTGGGATACTCATCAAATTTTTTAAATATATAATCATTAATCTCTTTGTTAGATATATCTTCATTTGTTAAATTTATAGAAAATTCTACTTCTTTATCTTTAAACATTTCAAAACTTTTATCTATAACAATTTTAGTTAGCTTAAGATACTGTTTTGTTTTTTTAGCAATATCTAAAAAGAGAAATGGTGATATGATATTCTCATCTCTATCTTTTATACGAATTAATACCTCATATTTCTCATACTTTAAATTTTCATTATTTACAATTGCTTGAAAAAATACAATAACACGATCTTCTTCAATAGCTTCTTTAATCTTCTTTGACCATAAAATATTATTTTGATACTCTTTATGTGGACTAATATTTTCATCATACACTACTAAATCTACTCTATTTTTTTTACATATTTGTAAAGCCATTTCTGCACTTAGTAAAATATCAGTTTTTTCAACACAGATACCACAACTTAGATTTAAATTAATCTCTTTATCCTCAATTACAATAATTTTATTTTCTAAATCTCTTAAAATATTTCTAACAGAAGATAAAAGTGAATCTTGATTGTAATTTTCCAATAAGATAGCAAACTCATCCCCTCCATATCTATAAAGATTAAAATTTTTAAACTCTTTAATGCACTCACTTTTAAGAAATTGGCTAAATTTCTTTAAAACTTCATCTCCAAATTTATGACCATATAGTTCATTTATCTGTAAAAATCTATCAATATTTATAACTATTAAAATAGGAGATGCAAATTTTTCTATATCTTCAAGTAGTTTATTTCTGCTATATTGACTAGTTAATAAATCATAATTTGCACGATACTCAAGCTCTTCATTTTTGTGTACAAAATCTGTTATATCTCTACTTACAGCTATATATCCAGTAATAACTCTATTTATATCTACAATTGGACTAATAACAGTATCAGCCCAATAATAACCATTATTTTTTGTTCTATTTTTTATTATATTTCTCCATATAATACCCTGTTTTATAGTTTTCCATAACTCTTCAAAAAACTCATCTGGCATATCATAATGCCTTATTATTTCATGAGTTTTTCCAATTAAATCTTTTTTTTCATATCCTGTAATATCACAAAAAAACTCATTTGCATAAGTTATATATCCATTAGTATCAAATTTAGTAACTAAATTTGAAGTATCTATACTTTTTTCATAACTTTGAAGATTTGAGTAGTTATACCAAAGTTTTTCAAATATTTTATTACTTGCCTTGAAGATCTCTCCAATTTCATCATCATTGATTATTTCAATAGGTTTATATTTTTTGTTTAGCACTGACTCTAATGTATTTTTTAATTTAAAAAGAGGCTTTATAATATTTTTATTTATAAAAGCTGTTGAAACAATTGAAAATAGTACTATTAATACTAATATAGATATAACCATATTTAAAATAAGCTCCTCTTTTTTATCATAAAAAGGACTCATATCTACATTGTGTATTAAATAGATATCTTTATTACCATTTAATTTTAAATAAAACTCATGCTCTTGGTGTCCTTGACTTAAAAATAGTGGATGATTAAGGTTTAAATTTAATTTTTCAAGCTCTTCTTGATTTAAAAAATAACTTATTTTTACATACCCTAAAATTGAACTATCTTGCTTGAGCTCTTTTTTATGACAAATAGTATAGTAGTTGTTTATATAGTTATAATTTGTTCCTAAACACTTATTTGTACTATTTTCTAAAGGAGTTAATGCCCCATCTTTTAGATTTTTAATAAAAGCATTTCCATCATCATAGATTACATAAACACTCTCATCAACACTTTTATCAAAAGATTTTTTTGCAACTAAACCATTATCTTTATCAAAAAATTCAATTAAAATATTTTCACCATCTTTTGCAAATTTTTGAGAGTATTGAATAAGAGACTCTTTTTCTGTGTTAAAAATAAAATCACTATAATATGTTTTATCTTCATAATTTGATACTAGATTTAAAATTGACAAAATTTTATCATCATCTTCTATGCTAGCAATTACTTCTAGCTGATTCTTTTCTATAGTGCTTAAAAAGTTTTGAATTTTTTTGGAATCATTTTCTATATCTTTAATTATCTGTTGTTTTAATATACTCTCAAAATAGTTAAATGTAAAATAACCTGATAGAAAAAATACTAAAGCTGTAGATATAGTTATATTTATTAAACTTTTTGTTTTTAATTTCATTTAATACTCTTAAAAAATTGGCTTTTGGAATTTAACATTATCTTTATCTACCAAAATGGCATCTACTATTAAATTTTTGGGAACTTCTTTACCTTCAATTAAAGATACAATTGTTTCAATCCCTTTTTTTGCACAAGTTGGATAGACAAAACTAGCCAGTTGTTTATCATTTAAGATTGCATCTTTAGCCTCATTTATATAATCTATTCCAACTATAGGAATATCTCTTTTATCATTTCTCTTATCAATTACAACTCTAGCTCCTGCTGCCATGCTATCACTTTGTGAATATATTGCATCAAAATGAATATTTTTATCATAAATTTCATCCAATACTTTTATTGCATCGTATCTAAGATAATTAGCTCTTGCTTTTATAATTTTTATATCTTTATATTTATTTGCAATATCTTCAAACCCTTCTTCTCTTAAAGTTGTAGATGTTACTCCTTCTAAACCTTGTAACATAAGAATTGTCCCTTTATAATTCAACTTTTTTAAAAGATATTTAGCCGCTTCTTGAGCTATTTTATAGTTATCAGGAGCGATAAATGATGTATAGTTATCTGAATCAATTCCCCTACTCAATAATATAACTTTTATACCTTTATCTATGGCTTTTTTTAAAACTTTTGAAGTTATGCTAGGACTTATTGGACTTGTTACAATAAAATCATAATCATCTTTTATAAATTTTTCTATAGATGCTATTTGATTGGCAACAGAACCTTTTGCATCTGTTACTGTAACTTCCAAAAAATCATATTTTTTAGAGTAGTAAATTAATTGTTCAGCTTGAGCTTTTCTCCAATCATTTGCTAAAGTATCTTGAGCGAATCCTATTTTATAAGTTTTAGCTTCTAAAAAACAAAGCCCTATTATGAGTACTGAAATAATTTTACTAAGAAAGTTCCTATTCATTTTTTTCCTTGTTGCCAAAATGTATAAATCTATGTATTGATTTTCTTATTTATTTTTTATTATTACATAAACTTTTTTAATTATTTATTTATTAATTATAAAAATTTTATTTTATAACTCAATTAAAACCAAGGAATCACTATATCTTATATAAATTAAAAATATTATTTTATTCTAAAATTATTTATTCTCTTATTACTATTTCTTATAATATGTGTAGATTTGAAACTATTATATCTTTATATAACTGGTCTATTTAATCTTAAAAAATATAAAGATGGTAAAACAAGTCCAAAAGTTATTGCAAAAAGTATAGATATTGATTTTAATCCATCATGAATAAATAGCTCAACTAATTCAGGTTTTGCACCAAATCTATTTATGCTTATTAATGTAACCATTGCATTAAAAGCATAAGTCCCAGGTAAAACTGGAATAATAGATGCAACTGTATAAACAGGTCTTGGAACTTTATATTTTCTTGACCAATATAAAGCAACTACTCCAATAATCGCACTTGCTAAAAAAGTAGCTAACTCTATTCCAAAAGATAGTTCTAAAAAGATAGTTCTAAAACTGTAAGTAATCGCTCCACCAAAAGCACAATATTTTAGTGTATGTTTTGGAACATTAAATACCATTGCAAAACCCAAAGATGCAATGGCTGCAAAAACTGCTTGAACACAAAGTTGAATCATAAACTCCATATTATGCCCCTAAACCTAAAATTGCAATTGCTAATATTATTCCAACTGTTGAAGCTAAAGTTAAAATCATTCCATCCATCCATCGCCCCCAACCCATCATCATATAACCTTTAAATGAGTCCAAAAATGAGTTAACAAAGGCAAATCCAGGAGCTAGTAGTAAAACACTAGCTGCTAAGGCTATATTTGGTGTGGATGTTATAGCAAATATTTTAGCCATTGCAGCAATACAAGTAGCTACAAATGCTGTTATTCCAAATGTAATAATCATCACGAATCTTCTTTTTGCAAGCTCTTGTCTTACAAACATTGCAACAAAAGCTGCAACAAAAGTAGTTGCTACTGCAAAATAATCTCCACCTTGCAAAAATGCAAATGATGCACAAGCAAGTCCAACCATAAAAACAACTAACCATCTATTGTAATACTTTGTCTCTAAATTTTTTAAAATATCATATAAATAGTTTATATCGTGATCATTTTTTTCCATTTTTAAAACAATATTTTGAATCTCACAAACTATACTCATATTTATAGGTTTATGATGAACTCTTCTTGTTGTTGTAACTGATTGTTCACCATAAAGAGTTGTTAAAACAATTGCTGATGGAATTAGTGATAACTCAACACTAGCAGCACCTAGTGCTCGTCCTAGTCTTTGAGCTGTTTGCTCTATTAAAATACTCTCAGCTCCATATTCGCTCATTAAAACAGCTGCTTTTATAATACCTCTTGTAATTATTGATTGTTCTTCGTAACTTAAGTTCTTCATTTTATTTCTTGCTTCATTAGTTTTAGAAATTATACTAAAGTTTGTTATAATAAATGTTTTAAGGATATAAATGAGAGAAGTTACAGAGTTTTTTGCAAAAAAAAATATACTATTTAAAGATTTTAAAGAGATTTTACCAAAAGAGCTAAATAGTAGAAAAAAGATAAAAATTTTTGTTGGAACAACAACCGATTTAAAATATTATGCAATTTTTATTATTGATTCAAAAAGTAGATTTATAAAAAAAAGTGCTGAAGAGTTAATCGATTTATCAAATATATTATCAAGTTTTGTTGGTCACAATTTTAAGGTAAAAGAGCTTTTAATAAAAAGCCCAATTTGCTCAAAAGCAAAAGAGTATTTAAAAGATTTAAAATGGAGCGTAAGAGTTGATTTTAAGTGATATTGGAAATACAAGCACAAAATTTTTTATAAATGGTGAGATAAAAAACTACTTTAAAGATGATGAGATTCCAAATTTTAATGATGAGATTTTTTATATAAGTGTAAATGAAAAAGCAAAGAAAAAAGTTTTAGAGAAAAATCCAAATGCAAAAGATTTAAGCTCTTTTATAGATTTTAAAAGCTCTTATAAAGGCATGGGAATTGATAGAGTTGTAGCATCTATGTTTGAAAAAGATGCAGTTATAATTGATGCTGGAAGTGCAATAACAGTTGATATTATAGAGAACTTTGTTCATAAAGGTGGTTATATATTTTTAGGAGTTGATAGTTTTTTAAGAGCTTATGAAAATATCTCACCTGTTTTAAAAATAGAAAGAGGTGATTTTGAAAAAAATATTAATTTAGATAAAATACCGCTTCAAACAAAAGATGCTGTTTTTTTTGCTTTAATAAAATCTATCATTTTACCTATAATTGAGATTTGTAAAGATAAAAATATAATATTTACAGGTGGAGATGGAGAGTTTTTGAGCCAATTTTTTGAAAATAGTATATATAAAAAAAATTTAATATTTGAAAATATGAAAAGGATAATAGATGCTAACAATAGCCCTTCCTAAAGGAAGAATTGCAGATGAAACTCTTGATAGATTTGAAAAAGCTTTTGGAGAGAAGTTTGTTTTTGAAGATAGAAAACTAATCTTAGAAAAAAGTGGTTTTAAATTTTTAAATGTAAGAAATCAAGATGTACCAACTTATGTTATGCATGGAGCTGCTGATTTAGGAGTTGTTGGACTTGATGTTTTAGAAGAGAAAGAGTACGATTTAATCAAGCTTTTGGATTTAAAACTAGGACGATGTAAAGTTGCATTTGGACTTAGGGCTGGTGAAAAACTAAACTTTGATAAAAGTAAAATCACAATAGCTACAAAACATGAAAAAATAGCTAAAAAATTCTTTGAAGAAAAAGCTATGGCAGTAGAGATAATAAAACTTTATGGCTCTATTGAACTAGCACCTTTGGTTGGACTTTGTGACTGTATTGTTGATATTGTTGAAACTGGTGAAACTATGAAACAAAATGGTTTAGAAGTTGGACCAACAATTATGGAGAGTAGCGCACATCTAATAGCAAATAAAAACTCATTTTATGCAAAAAAAGAGTTGATTTTTAATCTAAAAGATAATTTAGAGAAATTTTTATAATGGGTTTAGATCTATACTCGAAAATTGAACCATATTTAGATTTTGAAGAGGAGATTTACCATCTTCACAAAGATTTTTTAAAATTTATAATGGTAAATAATCTTGATAATATTATAGATATAGGTTGTGGTCAAGGATATTTTTTAAACAATTTAGAAGTAAATAGAAAAAAGTATTTAGGAGTGGATTTAAGTATTGAGCAGATAAAAGTTTGCCAAGAAAAAGGTTTAAATGCAAAGGCAATTGATTTAAAAGATATAAAAGAGAAGTTTGATTGTGCAACTGCTATTTTTGATGTTTTAAACTACATTCCTAAAAATGAGCTTGAAGATTTTATCCTAAATACAAAAAATATTTTAAATAAAGATGGATATTTTATATTTGATGTCAATACTTTTTTTGGTTTTGATGAGATTGCACAAGGGTCAATAAATATTGATGTTGAAGATAAATTTATAGCTATTGATGCGTTTTTTGAAAACAATAAACTTAAAACAGATATAACACTTTTTGAAAAACAAGATAATAATCTTTTTTCAAAAGAGCAAGATAGTATTACTCAAGAGTATCACTCAAAAGAGTTTTTAAAAGAGCTTTTAGAAAAGTCTGGTTTTACTATAGTTGATATTAAAGAGTTTTTCTTGCACACAGATGAAAAAGCAGATAAACTAATATTTATTTGTAAAAAATAGTTTATGAGTAGCTTTGAAACAAGCTACTCATAATTATCATAAAAATATCTTATTTTAATATTATATTTCAATTTTTTAAAGTAAAATTAATCGTAATCAAAGGAGATAATATGCAGATAAATTCATTAAAAATAAAGCTTCTATCAATAATAATTTTACCTTTTTCTATAGGTGTTTATATTCTTTTTGGTATAAATTTTGAAGGAACTCATAAAACATTGGATACAACTTTAGAAAGATTCGAAAAGAGTATAATAAGGGAAAAAGAGTCTTTCATAAAACATCAATTTGAAGTTATACAAACTTTAATAAATACAATTATTCAAAAAGAGAAAGATGTAGAAATAGCAAAAGAGAGAGTTATTGAACTTTTAACTGGAATTAGATATTTAGATGATAAAAGTGGTTACTTTTTCGCTTATGAAAAAAGAGGTGAAGATTACTATTTTGCATTTCATCCAGCAAATCCAAAATTAAATAATCAAAAGACAAATATTAAAGCTCCTGATATAAAAGGTTACGCTTTTAGAGAAGATTTAATTAAATATGCAAAAGATGCAAAATATGTATATTATCACTATGAAAACCCTACAACAAAAGAGGTTGTCTTAAAAATGGCATCTTCTATATATATTCCAGAGTTTAATTGGGTTTTAGTAACAGGAATATATGCAGATGATATAAAAAGAGAGATAAATCTTGTTCAAGATAGAGTTCTAAAAGATTTAGACAAACTATTTTGGATAGCATTTTTTGTAACAATAGTTTTAAATATTGTTTTAATTGTAATAATAATACCTTCAATAAACAAAATTATTCTAAAACCACTAGATATTTTTCAAAGTACACTTGAAACTTTTTTCAAATATTTAAATGGGGATAGTAAAACAGTTAATAAAATACAAAACTACTCAAAAGATGAGATTGGTCAAATGTCTAAAACTCTTGATGAAAACATAGAGATAGCTAGAAAAGAGATTGAAGATAATAATATTTTCATAGACAATAGTATAGAAATTTTAGGGAAGTTTCAAAAAGGAGATCTATCTCAAAGATTAAATGTAGAGGTTGAAGATCAAAACTTAATAAAACTAAAATCTGTTATTAATAAGATGGCAGAAGAGCTTGAACAAAATATTGTAAATATTTTAAAAGTTATTGATGAGTATAGTACATATAGCTATATTAATAAAGTTGATACTTCAAAAATCTCTAATCATATTTTGAAACTTGCAAATGGTGTAAATACTTTAGGCTCATCTATTACAAAAATGTTAATAGAGAATAAAAACAATGGAGAAACACTATCTCAAAGTTCAAATACTCTTTTAGAGAATGTTGAAAAACTAAATGAAAGTTCTACAACAACAGCTGCAAATCTTGAAGAAACAGCTGCTTCACTTGAAGAGATGACTTCAAATTTAAGAAGTAGTACACAAAATGTTGAAAAGATGTCAAATATAGCTATGAGTGTTACATCAAAAGCAACTTCTGGTGAGAATTTAGCAAAACAGACAGCACAGGCAATGGAAGAGATTAATAAAGAAGTAACTTCTATAAATGAAGCTATTGAAGTAATTGATCAAATAGCATTTCAAACAAATATTTTAAGTCTAAATGCTGCTGTTGAAGCAGCAACTGCTGGAGAGGCTGGAAAAGGTTTTGCCGTTGTTGCCCAAGAGGTGCGAAATCTTGCAAGTAGAAGTGCAGAGGCTGCAAAAGAGATAAAAGAGTTAGTTGAATCAGCTACAAAAAAAGCAAATAGTGGTAAAACTGTTGCAAATGAGATGATAGATGGTTATTTAGAGTTAAATAGTGATATTCAAGAGACTATAACTTTAATAAAAGATTTTGAAAATGCAAGTAAAGAGCAACTATTAGGAATTGAGCAGATAAATAGTGCTGTTTCGCAACTTGATCAAAAAACTCAAGAGAATGCAAATGTTACAAGTGCTACAAAAGATATAGCAATATCAACAAATAATATAGCAAAACTTATTATTGATGATGTAAATGAGAAGAGATTTTAGAGATTAAACTCTAACTTCTCTCATAATAAAAAACCAATCCCTACTAAAATTTGTTTTTATAAACTTCTTTTTATGAGGGATTAAACAATCTGAACAGTTTTGATGAATAGCACTATTTGTAGTAAACTGGCTACCTTTTTTAGAGTTTATGCTACAAACTGAGTATAAAGTTTTATTATCTTCTATTTTAATACCTAAATCATTAAATCTAAAGTGTGGACAAGCACATAAATAACAGTTTAAATCATCCATATCATGGCACTTTTTATTATCTTTATATAAAGGACAAAAATCTGGTTCATTTTTAACCATATTTTCAAACTTAAAGTACTCTATAATCTCATCGCTACTTAGATTTTCTAACTTTTTTAAAATAGCTTTATGAAGTTCACCTTGTTTTAAAAACCACTCTTCGTATGTCATTTCTTATCATCTTTTTTATTTAAAATCTTTTTTGAAAAACTAAAAATAGAGCTTTTTTTAATCTCTTTTTTTTCAGCTAAAAGTTTTTTTATCTCACTTGAAAGGTTCTCAAGATTTTTTGGAGTATAGATACTATTGCTTATTTTCATCTAAATCTCTTTGTAAATAGTTTTGAAGCTCTTTTATAGCAGCTTCATTTTTTATTGTAAATTTAATCTCTATTCTTCTTGAAGCATCTTTATCTTCAACACCATTTTCATCATAAATCAGATTTGAAGATGATTTTCCACTTGAACTTACAAAACTATTTAAAAGCTCAGATTCAACAATCTTCTCTTCATATAAAAACTGCATAACACTCAAAGCTCTTCTTTGAGATAAAAATAGATTTGTAAGATAGCTTCCATCACTATCTGTATAACCTTCAATGATTATGTTTTCAATATATCTATTAATCTCTTCATCTTTTAATAGCAGATCAAAGTAATTTTTTAAAACATCTTTTAACTCTTTTTTAGAGATCTCTTTTAATGTAAAAGAGTTTTTATCAAATAAGATATTTGATGAGAACTTTATAGCTCCACTTTTTTTATCAATTTGTATTGAATTAGTTAGTTTTTGGCTAATTTTTGAGATAAGTTCAAACTTTATTCCACTTAGAGAGTTTAATTTATCTTTTATGTTTTGAAAATCATTTTGAAGCTTTAAAATCTCTTGCTCTTTTATAATAATCTCATCTAAACTATTTTTTTCTCTCTCTTGGCTTTGAAGAAATTGTTTGATAAGCTCTTGCAAAACATCTTCAAGATTATCTTTTTCCTCTTTTATTTTTTGAATCTCTTCATCAAGCTCTAATTGAATCAAGCTTGAAGTATCAAGTTCATTTAGAACAATATTTAAGTTATTTTCAAGTTGGGATATCTTTTCTAAACTTTTACTATATAAATCTTGTGTAGTTTTAAGTTTTAAAACCAGTTCACTATTTTTATCTTCACTATTTTCAAGTGTATTTTGAGTGTAGATATATTTAACAACAATTAAAGCAATTAAAAGAATAAAAACAAATAGTAATCCAGCCATTAAATCAGCATATGAAACCCAAAAATTATCCTCTTTTTCACTACTATTTTTATACATTTTTCTACTTTGATAAATCTTTAAATATTGATAGATTCTGAACAATAGCAACAGTTTGTTCATCTATTTGTTTTAAAGACTCTTTTAATCCCTCTTTATATTTCCACTCAATTTTCTCTATATCACCTTTCATCGTCTCAATACTTTTTACTATATTTGAATATATCGCTTTTAGATTTTCACTACTTAAATTATTCATATGAGAGTTTAGTTCAATAATATTTTTATTTAAATCATTTGACATATCTATAAAAATATCATTTTGATTTTTTATTTTATAATTAAGACTCTCTGCACTACTAAGTAATCTTTCAAAATTTGAGATATTTTTATCAATTTTATGTGATAAATCTAGCTCTTTTTCTAAAATTTTGTTTAAATTTTCAAATCTATTTTCAATACTATCATTTAGAGTTTGCATAACTTTGCTTGATGTTAGCTCTTTAAAAATATCATTTATTTTTGAGAAATTATCGATATTGCTTTTTATATGAATTGACTCAATATCAATCTTTGTCCAAAAAAAGTTTTTTGTACTCTCTTTGATTATAAAACTATCTTTTGAAAATCTACTTATTCCAAATTTTTCAAAAAATATCCACCAAATAGATAGAAAAATTCCATAAATAGATACATAAAATGCAGTTGCAACTCCACCTAAAAGCTTTGTAATCTCTAAATCCAAAGCAAGGCTATCTCTTGAACTGAAATCTGGCATTGTAATAGCAATAGATATAAAAGTTCCCAAAATTCCTAATGTAGGAAATATTCCACCAGCAATATTTGAGAAATTACTATTTCTTAAATTACTTGTGTACTCTTTTAAAAAGTCATCAACACTCCCATTTGCTTTTGTTTGATTATCAATTGTTAAAAGATTGTTATTAACATACTCAAGTAGCTCATTTTTCATATCTTCATATTTTGTTTTAAATTTACATGATACTAAATATGCGTTGTGTGGTATAAAAAATAGATAGATAAAAAATATAAATCCTATTAAAATAACTGTATGAATCTCAATTTTAAGAGGTAAGTAAGCAAAATAGCACAATAAAACCAAAGCAAAAAGTAGTGCTGGAGTAAAAAATAGTGTAAATATTTTCATAAATGGGCTACATTTTGTAATAAATTTAGAGTTTAACAGAGTCAAATCATCAGATTTAAACATATTTTTTCCTTAAAAGTTTTAAAATGGACTGCATTTTATCATAAATAAATAAAATATTAAAAAATAGGGAACCTTTATGAGAATATTAATTTTATCAATACTTTCAATCAATTTTTTATTTGCAAATATAACAAACTACACAATTAGAGTTTGTGTTACATCTACTTTTGAGTATGCAAAATCTTGTCAAAATAAAATTGAAAAAAGTATGAAAGAAAAAGCTTTTATAGTTAAAAAAAATAATAGATACTTTACAAATTTAAATATCTTTGATAGTTTAGAAAAAGCAAAAGAGGTTTTAGAAAATGGATCTTCTTACTTAAAAGAGCAAAAAGCATATCCAAAATTGTTAACTGAAGATATTTTAAATGAGCTAAACAATAATAAATTTTTTATAGATTTAGATAAAGATAATATTTTAGAAGATTTATACAATGTTAGTTTAAAAGAGTTTGACAATCAAAAAAACAACTCAAAAAATAGTCTAAAAAATAGAAAACGAGCTGTAAACAGTTTTGATTTTGATGAGTTAATTTTAAAAGTTGATTCACAAAATAATATTATGGAACTTTTTGCTAAAAAGAGTAATGAAGAGAGACTTCTAAGAAGCTATGTTGTCTCAACTGGAAAAAATAACATCAAAAAACCTCAAGGTCTTGGTTTTATTACAGCAATATCTTTAAATCCTATTTGGTATCCAACACCTGATACTAAAAAAAGTTTTGCTAAAAGAGGGATTATCTTACCAGATATTGTTCCTCCAAATCATAAATATAACTATATGGGTGAAGCAAAATTAAATCTATCTCATATAGTTGATGGAAACTCTACTTATAGAATTCACGGAACTTTAAATGAGAATAGTCTTGGATATAGTGTTAGTGCTGGTTGTATTAGAATGAAAAATGAAGAGGTTGTTGAACTTGCAAATTTAATAGAGGATTTCTCTATTATTTACGGCTTAGATAAGGTAAAAGTAATACTATCTTAAAGTGGTTACTAGTAACCACTCTGTTTTAAAAACTCTTCAATATTTAAAGCAACTTTCTCAACCAATCTTTTTCTAGCTTCAACACTAGCCCAAGCTATATGAGGAGTCAAAAGAAGTCTTTGTTTATTTATTACTTTTAAAAGTGGATTATCTTTTGATATTGGCTCTAAACTTAAAACATCTAAACCACATAAAATATCTCTTTGATCTAATATTTTTGCCAAATCCTCTTCATTTATAATTCCACCTCGTCCTAGATTTAGTAAAATTGCTCCATCTTTTAGCATATTTAGCTCTTCATATTTTAATAAATTTTTTGTTTTATCATTTAAAGGTGCATGAATTGAGATAATATCGCTTGTTTTTAATAACTCTTCTAAACTTACACTCTTATACTCACTATTTTTATTTTCACCACTTGTAGAGTAGTAAACAACTTCACAGTTAAAAGCTTTTGCTTTTTTTGCAAAATCTCTTCCAATCTCTCCAAGCCCAATAATTCCAACTCTTTTTCCATCAAGTTCATAAAATGGCATATCTATGTGTGTAAAAATATCACTATTTTGCCAGTTTCCACCATCTACATAATTTTTGTAGTAGTTTAGTTTTTGAACAAAATATAAAATCATAGAAAATCCAAGTTGTACAACACTGCTTGTTGAGTATCCAGCAACATTTTTAACAACAATATTTGAATCTTTTGCATAATTTAAATCAACATTATTTGTACCTGTTGCTGTTATGCAAATTAGTTTTACTTTAGAATTTTCTAACTCATCTTTTCCTACATAAACCTTATTTGTTAAGATAATATCAGCATCTTTTATTCTGCTTTTTGTCTCATCTTTTTTTGTAACATCATAAGATGTAACACTACCAAATTTGTTAAAAATTGAAACATCTATATCAAATCCTAATGTTTTTCTATCCAAAATTACTATTTTCATATTTAATCCTTTCATTATCTTCTATGCGAAGTTTTTGGTAAACTAACCTGTTTTTGTAAATCTATACTTAAATTATTATAGAAAAGCTCTCCATAATTTGTCTCTCTATTGATTGTCTCATAAGCTTGAGTAATCGTGTTATTGTATTTGAGTGCATCTTGAAGTATCTTTAAAATTTTCACAGAATCCAAAAAATTTACATGAGATGGAGCTTCTATTGGTGAACTATAATATTTATGCATTCTTTCTACTAAATTTTTATTTCTTATCTCTATAAAAACAGATTCTATTGGTGATTTAAAAAATAGAATCTTATTTTTTACATTTATAGATATATATGTTGTCTCCATTCCATAAATTTTTCTAGAGAATGAATCAAAAAGAAAAAGTTTTTTATTATAGTTATTATTAAAAAGCTCATACATAAGCTCCAAAATCTTTATTTTTTCATCTTTTGTAAAAAAATTTCCAATACTTGCAAAACAAAAACTTAAAACTGATTTTATAGAGTACCACTCAGTTGTATCATAATCATATCTCAACATTTGATCAATTCTCTCTTGCTTTAGCTCTTCAATATCAGGACTTGTAGATGTTTTATAAACTCTTCTAACAGCACTATCTCTATACATAGGACCTGGAAACTGAGCTTGAATTACAAATCTTCTATTTTTTTCATGTTCTATTATATATTGAAGTCTTCCTTTATAATCCTCATCAATAATTCTTACCTCTTTTTGAGGAATTAAAGTAATTGATTTTAAAAACTCTTCACCATAACAAGCATCTTCCCAAATATACTCAGGATATCTAAACTCTTTACAAATTTTTGCTTTAATTTCACTGCTTATTTCAATACCACTAACTCTATCAATCCATGATGTAATTGTTCTTCTATCTTTATCAATTAAACTAGCAAATTTAGATATACTAAGATTTGATCTATTATAAATCTCTATAAATTTATCTATTGAATTTTTAAAATCCATAAGCTCCCTTTAATACTATTTTTGCATATTGTACAAAAATAATACATAAAAACAACTTTTGTACATTTTAAAAATATTGTATAAAAATTGTAGTTTTTGATTATAAAATAGTACATACAAAAGAAATCAAAATCGATATAATTTTTGGACAATATTTTTAAAGGATATAGAAATGATAAGTGCAGGAAAAAAATTCAGAGAAGCCCTAAAAGCTTCAAGTCCACTACAAATTGTTGGAACAATTAATGCTTACCAAGCATTACAAGCAACAAAAGTAGGACACAAAGCAATCTACTTAAGTGGTGGAGGAATTGCAAATGCTTCTTATGGTTTACCAGACTTAGGTATGACAATGATTGAAGATGTTTGTATTGATATTAGAAGAATTACTTCTATTTGTGATACGCCACTAATTGTTGATGCAGATACTGGTTGGGGACATGCATTTAATGTGGCTAGAACTGTTAAAGAGTTTATTAGAAGTGGTGCTGCTGGTATGCATATTGAAGATCAAGTTGCTGCTAAAAGATGTGGACATAGACCAAATAAAGAGTTAGTATCTACTGAAGAGATGTGCGATAGAATTAGAGCTGCTGTTGATGCTAAAAAAGAGTTAGATCCAGATTTCTATATTATTGCTAGAACTGATGCACATGCAAGCGAAGGACAAGCAGCTGCAATTGCTAGAGCTAAAGCTTATGTTGAAGCTGGAGCGGATGCTATTTTTGCTGAAGCTGTTCACACTTTAAAAGAGTACAAAGAGTTTACAGAAGCTATGAGTGTTCCTGTTTTAGCAAATATTACAGAGTTTGGAGCAACTCCTTTATTTACAACAGAAGAGTTAGCAAGTGTTGGAATTGCTATGGTTCTTTACCCACTTTCTGCGTTTAGAGCAATGAATAAAGCTGCGTTAAATGTTTATCAAGAGTTAAAAGATAAAGGTACTCAAGAGGGTGTTATTAGTACAATGCAAACAAGAATGGAGTTATATGATATGTTAAACTACCACTCTTATGAGCAAAAAATGGATGAACTATTTTCAAAAGGAAAAGCTAAGTAATTAGCTTTTACAATAAAGATTTAATATAGATATTACTAAGGAGAATTTATGAGCGGATTAGCAGGAGTTACAGCTGGACAATCAGCTATTTGTACATGCGGTTTAGGAAATGGTTTAAACTATAGAGGTTATGATATTGCAGACCTTGCTTTAAACACAGATTTTGAAGAAGTAGCTTATCTTTTACTTGTTGGAGAATTACCAAATAAAGCACAATTAAAAGATTTCACTAGAAAAATCATTGCAGGTAGAGAGTTACCAATTTCAGTTAAAAATGTTTTAAAATCAATTCCAGCATCATCACATCCAATGGATGTTATGAAAACTGCAACAGCAGCACTAGGATGCGTTGAGCCAGAAGCTGAAGATTTTTCTGATCAAATGGCAAAAATTATTAGACTTTTAGGAGCATTCCCATCATTTTTAGTTTACTGGCACCACTGGCATAAAAATGGTAAAGAGATTTGCCTAAAATCTGAAGAGACAACAATTGCTGGATTCATTTTAGAAAGACTTAAAGAGAAAAAACCTCTAGCTGTTGAAGTAAAAGCTATGAATGCAATGTTAACATTATATGCAGAGCATGAGTTCAATGCATCAACTTTTGCAAACAGAATTACAGCTTCTACACTATCAGATATCTACTCTTGTATGACTACAGGAATTGGAACATTAAAAGGTCACTTACATGGTGGAGCAAATGAAGTTGCTATTAAATTTGTACTTCAATTTGACAATGTTGAACATGCACTTAAATCTGTTGATGAACTGTTTGCTAAAAAAGAGAAAATCATGGGATTTGGACACAGAGTTTATAGAAATCTAGATCCAAGAAGCCCAGTTGGTTTTGAGTTAGCAAAAGAGTTAAAAGAGTTAGAAACTTCAGATCCAAAACTATTTGATATTGCAACAGCAATTAGAGACAAAGTAAAAGCTGAAAAAGGTTTACCAGATAATATTGACTTCTTTGGTGGATTAATTTACCACTATATGGAAATTGAAAGACTTTACTACACACCTTTATTCATTATGTCAAGAGCTGCTGGATGGGCTGCACATGCATTTGAACAAAGAGCTAATAATAGAATCATCAGACCAAGTTCTGAGTACACAGGACCAGAGCCTAGAGCTTTTGTTCCTCTAAAAGATAGAAAATAATCTTTAAATTTAGGCTTTAGAGCCTAAATTTTTTTTATAATCAAATTCAAAAATACGGAAAATAAAATGACAAACGAAAAATATCTTAAACAGTTAAATGGTTTAGATGTTAAATACTATGATGTAAAAAGTGCAGTTGAAGATATCACACCTGGTTCTTTTGCAAAACTTAACTACACATCAAGAGTATTAGCAGAAAACTTACTTAGAAAATGTCCAAGTGAAGATTTAAAAGATTCACTTATTCAATTAATAGAAAAAAGAACAGACAAAGATTTCCCTTGGTATCCTTCAAGAGTTATTTGTCACGATATTCTAGGACTTACAGCTTTCGTTGATTTAGCAGGTCTTAGAGAAGCAGTTGCTGCTAAAGGTGTAGATCCACAAAAAATTAATCCAGTTGTTCCAACTCAATTAATCGTTGACCACTCACTAGCAGTTGAGTGTGGTGGATTTGATCCAGATGCTTTCCAAAAAAATAGAGATATTGAAGATAGAAGAAATGCAGATAGATTTGACTTTATTAACTGGACTAAAAAAGCATTTGATAATGTAGATGTTATTCCTCCAGGAAATGGTATTATGCACCAAATTAACCTTGAGAAAATGTCTCCAGTTATTCACAATATTGATGGAATTGCATCTCCAGATACACTTGTTGGAACTGACTCACACACACCTCATGTTGATGCTCTTGGAGTTATAGCTGTTGGAGTTGGTGGATTAGAAGCTGAAAATGTAATGCTTGGAAATCCATCTTATATGAGAGTTCCTGAAGTTATTGGAGTTGAAATTACTGGTACTAGAGGGGAAGGAATTACTGCTACTGATATTGCCCTTTCATTAACATCTTTCTTAAGAGAAAATAATGTTATTTCAGCTTACTTAGAGTTCTATGGAAGCGGAATTAAATATTTAGATTTAGGAGATAGAGCAACTATTTCAAATATGACACCTGAGTATGGTGCAAGTGCTGCAATGTTTGCTATTGATGATAGAACTATTGATTATCTAAGAATTACTGGAAGAAGTCCAAAGCAAGTAAAATTAGTTGAAACTTATGCAAAAGCAAATGGTTTATGGGCAGATACTTTAGCAGAAGCTACTTATGCAAGAACAATTAAGTTTGATTTAACAACTGTTACAAGAACACTAGCTGGTCCTTCTCAACCACATAAACTTCTTCCTGTATCAGCTCTTGATGATAGAGGAATTGCTAAAAAAATTACTGTTTCAAATGATGTTATGCCAGATGGTGCAGTTTTAATTGCTGCTATTACATCATGTACAAATACTTCAAATCCAAGAAATGTTGTTGCTGCTGGATTATTAGCTAAAAAAGCAAATGAGCTTGGATTAAGTAGAAAAAGATGGGTAAAATCTTCACTAGCACCTGGTTCAAAAGTTTCTGAAATATATTTAAAAGATTCAGGTCTTTTAGCTGAATTAGAGAAATTAGGATTTGGAATTGTAGGATTTGCTTGTACAACATGTAATGGAATGAGTGGTGCACTTGATCCAAAAATCGAAGCAGAAGCAACAGCTAGCGGTGTTTATACAACTGCTGTTTTATCAGGAAATAGAAACTTTGATGGAAGAATTCACCCATTTATTAAAGAGGCATTTTTAGCATCACCTCCACTTGTAGTTGCTTATGCATTAGCTGGAAGTATTAGAGTTAATATTGAAACAGGTGTTATAGGAATTGATAAAAATGGAAATGAAGTAAGACTTAAAGATCTTTGGCCAAGTGATGAAGAGATTGATGCAATTGTTTACAAATCTGTAAAACCAGAGATGTTTGCAAAAATATATGACCCAATGTTTGCAAAATCAGACAAAGGTGAAAAAGCTGAACCATTCTATAAATGGGATGCTAAATCTACATATATTCAAAAACCACCATATTGGGAAGATGCATTTATGAGTATGCCAGCTCTTAAAAACTTAAGACCACTTGGAGTATTCCCAAATGATATTACAACAGACCACTTATCGCCTTCAAATGCTATTCAAGCAAATAGTGCATCTGGTGAGTATTGTTTAAAAATGGGGTTACCACTTGAGGATTTAAACTCTTATGCAACACATAGAGGTGACCATAACACAGCTTTAAGAGCAACTTTAGCAAATCCAAAACTATATAATGAGATGGTTAAAGATGAGAATGGTAAAGTTAAACAAGGCAGCCTAACAAAAATCATGCCAGAAGGTATTGAGTCAAGAATGTGGGAAGCAATAGAGACTTACATGGAAAGAAAACAACCATTAATTATTGTTGCTGGAACAAACTATGGACAAGGAAGTTCTAGAGACTGGGCAGCTAAAGGTGTAAGACTTGCAGGTGTTGAAGTTGTAATTGCTGAATCAATTGAAAGAATTCATAGAACAAACCTTGTTGGAATGGGTGTTTTACCACTACAATTTAAAAAAGGTGATACAAGACACACTTACAATATTGATGGAACAGAGACATTTGATATTTTAGGAAACATTGAACCAAGAGGTGATTTAACAGTTTCTATGACTAGAGCAAATGGTGAAAAAGTAGAGTTCAAAGTAACTTGTAGATTGGATACAACTGCAGAGGTTGAAGTTTACAAAGCTGGTGGAATTTTACAAAAATTCGCAAAAGATGTTATTGCAGAAAATAAGTAAACTTAAAACAAGAAATTTAATTTTAGTTTTAATTTATTAACATTGAAAAAAAGGGACACTTTGTTTTTTTAGGAGAAAGGTTTTAGAAATTTATTGAAAAAATCCCTAAAAAAGCAACGGGTGTCCCGATTCTCTTTTGTTACTTTTCTTTTTAGAAAGAAAAGTAAGAGAACTCTTTTTAATATATTAAAATTTTATAAAGCAATTTTTGAACTGTTTTATAAAATTTTAAAAGGAGAAAATATGAGTAGTTATAGACCACAAATAAGAGTAAAAGCAACATATATGAGAGGTGGAACTTCAAAGGGAACATTCTTTAATATAGCAGACCTTCCAAAAGAGGCACAAGAAGACAAAGTAAAAAGAGATAAACTTCTTCAAAGAATAGTTGGAAGTCCTGATATTTATAAACAACAAATGGATGGTATGGGAGGAGCAACTTCTTCTACTTCTAAAGCTATACTTGTAGGAAAATCAACTGTTCCAAATCACGATGTTGATTACTATTTTGGACAAGTTGCAATTGATAAAGATTTTATGGATTGGAGTGGGAATTGTGGAAATCTAAGCTCAGCTGTTGGACCTTTTGCTATTCATGAAGGATTAGTTGATAATGTTCCACAAAACGGTGTTTGTTGTGTAAGAATTTGGCAAGCAAATATCAAAAAAACAATTCTTTGTTATGTGACAATGGTTGATGGACAAGTAAAAGAGATGGGAGATTATTATATTGATGGTGTTGCTTTTCCAGCCCAAGAGATAAACTTAGAGTTTGCAGAACCAGTTGATCCAAGTGAAGAGCTATTTCCAACTGGAAATTTAGTAGATGATTTAGAAGTTCCTGGAATTGGAACATTTAAAGCTACAATGATAACAGCTGGAATTCCTACAATATTTTTAAATGCTAGCGATATTGGATATAAAGGAACAGAGCTTCAAGCTGATATTAATAGTGATGCCCAAGCCTTAGCAAGATTTGAAAAGATAAGAAGCTATGGTGCTTTAAAAATGGGTTTAATTTCTGATTTAAGTGAAGCAGAAACAAGACAACACACTCCAAAAATTGCTTTTGTTGCACCAAAATCTGATTTTACAACTTCAAGTGGTAAAGAGGTAAAAGCTCACGAGATTGATCTTCATGTAAGAGCTTTATCTATGCAAAAACTTCACCATGCAATGATGGGAACAGCATCGGTAGCTATTGGAGTTGCAGCTTGTATAGAAGGAACTTTAGTAAATTTAGCTGCTGGTGGAGGTGAGAAAACTGCTGTTGAGTTTGGACACCCATCTGGAACACTAAAAGTTGGAGCAGTTATAAAAAAAGAGAACGGTAAATATATAGTTGATAAAGCTACAATGAGCCGAAGTGCAAGAATAATTATGAAGGGTGAAGTTTACGCACCTGCAGATATTATGGAATAAAAAATGAGAAAAATAACTCTTCTTGCCATATTTTTAGGTTTGTTACAAGCAGAAAATTTTCAAGAGTATAAAAAAGAGCAAGAGAGTGATTTTCAAAAAAAAATAGACTCTTTTAATGCACAAAAAAATAGAGATTTAAACTCATTTACTCTTTATAAAGAGAACTCTCTTAAAGAGTTTGAAGAGTACAAAAAGGCTCAACAAGAGGCTTTTGATGAGTTTAAAAACGAAGCAGCAAAACTTTGGGAAGTTGCAAAAATGCCAACTGCAAAATCTTTAGTAAATTATACAGATGATAAAAAAACTAGAGGGGAAATAGATTTTGAAAATGAAAGAATTGTTGTTGAAACAATAGCGAGCTCTTATGAAGAGGCTACTAAAAATTTAAAAAAAGAGTTAGCCCTTCTTGTAAGTATCGATACAGATGAGTTTAATCGTATAGACCCATTTGAAAAAAAACTATCAAATATAAAACCACAAAGTAGTATTGTAAGCTCATCTTTTAAAAATGAGTCTATTTTATCAAATGTTATATTTGGTAAAAAACCAACAAATAAAGAGTTGAATCTTTATACAAACAAAAATATAAACAATCAAACAATAAAAGTGCAAAATAATCCCAAAGTACCAAATCAAAAAGTCTATAGTGTAGCTGTAGCAATGCCAAATAATGCCATGATTAAAAAATCAAAAGAGTATGAAAATGAGGTTGCAAAACAAGGAAAAATACGAGAGATTCCAAAAAGTTTAGTATTTGCAATTATGCACTCTGAGAGTAGTTTTAATCCAAAAGCAAGGTCGCATATTCCAGCATTTGGTCTTATGCAAATAGTTCCAAGCTCTGCTGGAAGGGATGTTTATAATTTCTTATATAAAGAGGAAAAACTTGTAAGCGATACATATCTTTATAACTCAACAAACAATATAACAATGGGAACAGCGTATTTACATATGTTATATTATAGATATCTATCAAAAATTACAAATGATGAGAGTAGATTGTATTGTGCAATTGCAGCTTACAACACAGGGGCTGGAAATGTTGCTAGAACTTTCTCAAAAACAACAAATATGGCAAATGCAGCACCAATAATAAACTCTATGACTCCAAAACAGGTTTATAATAAGCTTTTAAAAGATTTACCTTATGATGAGACTAAAAACTATCTACAAAAAGTAACTGCTAGAATGCACTCTTATTCAGAAATTTATGGTAAGAACTAGATATCTCTAGTTCTTTGCCTCTTTTTTACTCTTCTTAGCTTTTTGTCTATTCTCTTTAAAGTTCATATAGTACTCTATTTCACTTGGTGTTAAAATTTTTATTGTATTTGTACTTCCAGGAAGTCCTACTGGATATCCAACTGTACAGATATATAATCCTTGTCTATTTAAAACACCATTTTTCTCTAATGTTCTTAACATCTTTTGAATCATTTTTGAAGCTTGTGCCTCTTTAATTACAGCAACTGGTTCAACTCCCCAAATTGCAGTTAATTGTGTCAAAGTCTCTTTACTGTGTGTGAATGTATATAAAGGAGTTTTTGGTCTATATCTTGACATCTTTCTAGCAGAGTTTCCTGTACTTGTTAAAGATAATATTCCACAAGCATTTAAGTCATCTGCAAGTTTTGTAACTGTTGCTTGAATTACATCAAACTCATCTAAATATGGTAAAGAGTCTCTTTTTGTATGGTCATAAATTTTCTCTGTTTGACTAATAATATTTTGCATAGTCTCAACAACATTTGTAGGATTATCTCCAACCGCACTCTCTTCAGAAAGCATTACAATATCAGTTCCATCTAAAACAGCATTTGCAACATCTGAGATTTCAGCTCTTGTTGCTCTTTCATTTTGAGTCATCGATAAAAGCATTTGAGTTGCAGTAATTACAGGAATTCCTCTTTCGTTTGATTTTTTAATCAACATTTTTTGAATAGTAGGAACATCATAATAAGGAACTTCAATTCCTAAATCTCCCCTTGCAACCATTATTCCATCGCTATTATCCATAATCTCATCTATATTTGAAACAGCATCAAACTTCTCAATTTTTGCTATTAATTTTCCATTATAACTTCCTAGAAGTTTTCTTGCTCTTTTCATATCGTTTGCATTTTGAACAAAAGAGATTGCAAAATAGTCAACTCTATTTTTAACTCCCCATGCAATATCAGCTTCATCTTTTTTTGTAATAACTTCAATATTTATAACAGTATTTGGAAAATTAACACCTTTTCTTGAACTTAATGTTCCAAAGTTTTCAATTTGGGCAACAACCTTTGGTTTAGTCTCAATAACTTTTGCTTTTATAACTCCATCATAAAGATAAATATACTCATCTTTTTTTATTTTCTCTAAAATATATGGATAGTTTATAGATACAACATACTCATTTTCAGATTTTTTATATCCAACAATCTCCTCTTTTTCAAAAGTTATAGTATCTTTACTTTTTAAGTTAAAGGGCTCTTTTAGCTCTCCAACTCTTATTTTTGGTCCAGAAATATCTTGTAGAATTCCTACAATTTTATTTTTATTTTTCATTGCAGTTCTAATATTATCAATTGTCTCTTGATGATACTCATGACTACCATGTGAAAAATTCAGTCTAAACATATTAGCACCAGCATCAATTAATCTTTCAATCATCTCTAAACTATTACTTGCAGGCCCTAAAGTTGCTAAAATTTTTGTCTTTTTTTGCATTTAATCTCCTTTAAATATGACATTATACTCTTTTATTTGTTACTCTTTAGTTACAGATGGTATAAACCAACTATTAAGAAATTTATGAGTATAATTTCTTCCCATTTTTTAAAGGAAGAGAGTTTGGAAGTAATAATAAACGGTAAATTACAAAAAATAGAGAGTAATTTAACACTAGAAGAGATAATAAAAAATTTAAAAAATATTGATGAAATTATGGCTTGTGCAGTTAATATGGATATTGTAAAAAGAGATGAATGGTGCAACTATATACCACAAAAAAATGACACTATTGAACTTTTAACTTTCGCTACAAGTGCATAAATATGAGTAGGGTCAAGGGAGATTTTGCAGAAGAAAGGGCGGTTTTTTTCCTGCAAGAGCTTGGCTTTACAATTATAGAAACAAATTTTTATGCAAAAAAAATAGGCGAAATTGATATTATTGCAATAAAAGATGGTGTTTATCACTTTTGTGAAGTAAAATCAGGTGAAGATTATGAAACTGCAATATCAAATCTAACAAATCTTAAGTTATCAAAAGTAAAAAGAAGTGCTCTTTATTATTTACAAATTAAAAATTTAGATGTTACTTTTTGTATTGATGCAATAGTTGTAAATGAAGATAAAATAGAGTTTTTAGAGAATATAACTTTATAAAAAATAGCCAAAGATGAAGGTCGCAAAACATCTTTGGCTTGTTTTAGTGTACTTTAAAATACAAAAAAGATTCTACAATCTTGTAGTAGCAAAAAACTAGCATTTAAAAATTTTAATTAATTTTTAGATATTATATCTATCAACTAATGGAGTGAATTTGTATAAAAAAGAGCTTGAAGCAATAGAAAAAGCAAATAGAACAAGAAATAGAGTTCTATTTGATGAACAATTATTAGATTTAGCATCAAATGACTATTTAGGATTAGCAAAAAACAGAAAACTTTTTGAAAAAGCATATAAAAGAGTTTTAAAAAACAACTACTTTGCACCAAAAGCATCAATGCTTGTAAATGGTTATTCAAAAATTCATCAAGAGTTTGAAAAAAAGCTAATAGAAGCAAATGGTTTTGAAGATGCAATTATTGTTGGGAGTGGTTTTTTAGCAAATATCTCTTTACTAGAAGCGCTGGTTCGAAAAGGGGATACACTTTTTATTGATGAGGAGTATCATGCAAGTGGTATTTTAGCATCAAAACTTTTGGATAAAAATCAAGTAGTTACATTTTTACACAATGATGAGAAAGATTTAGAGAATAAAATTTTATCATCAAGCAGTAGTGGAAGAAAGATTATTGCAATAGAGGGTGTTTACTCTATGAGTGGTAATTTAGCAAAAAAAGAGATTTTTGAAATAGCTAAAAAATATGATGCAATTTTAGTAGTAGATGAAGCTCATAGTTCTGGAGTAATTGGAGATAATCTTTTAGGAATTTTTGATTTTTATAACATAAAAATTGAAAAAAATCATATAAAAATGGGAACTTTAGGAAAAGCTTATGGCTCTTATGGAGCATATATATTGGCTTCAAAAAATATTATAAAATTTTTAGAAAATAGAGCAAAACCAATTATCTATTCAACAGCTCCTTCACTTTTTGACACAGCCCTTGGATTGGAATCTTTAAAATATATTTTAAATAACAAGCAAAAACTAAAACAAAAAATTAATAAAAACTTAAGTATAATCCAAAGCTATTTAGGAGTAGATTCAAAATCACTTATTATTCCAATATTAGTAAATGATAATAAAAAAGTTTTGAAGATTCAAAAAACCTTAAAAGAGAGTGGATTTTTAGTTGGAGCAATACGGCAACCAACAGTTAAAAGTGCTATTATTAGACTTATTGCAAAAATAGATATAAGTAACAATAAGCTAAAAAGAGTTTGTAAATTGATAAAGGAATTAAATGCAGATAAATGATTTAATAAAGGGTAACAAAAAGTTTAGAGAGGTTAGATTTTCTAAATATGAAGCAGATTTAAAACAACTTGCAGACACAGGACAACATCCAGAGATTTTATTTATTGGTTGTAGCGATAGTAGAGTAACTCCTGATTTAGTTCTTGATACAAAACCAGGTGATATGTTTATTTTAAGAAATGTTGGAAACTTTGTACCACCTTATAATCCTGATGAGGATTTTCACGGAACAAGTGCTGTTATTGAGTATGCTGTAAATATTTTAAATGTAAAACATATTATAGTTTGTGGACACTCACATTGTGGAGCTTGTAAAAATCTATATCAAGATTTAGGAGATTCTCCTGATTTAGTAAATATTAAAAAGTGGTTAGAGCTTGGAAAAAAAGCTAAAGAGTACACACTTTTAGCAACTTTAAACAAAAATGATAAAGAGCAAATTTATAGAACAACAGAGAAAGTTTCAATTGTATATCAAATGGAAAACCTTTTAACTTTCCCTTATATTGTACAAAAAATAAAAGAGGGAAAACTTCAAATTCATGGTTGGTATTACAAAATAGAAGATGGTAATATAGAGTATTATGACGGAAATGATTGTTCTTTTAAACCAATACAAGAGTATCCAAATGAATCATCAACAAACTAGAAAACTACCTAAAAAAACTGTAATAACTATATCTATTATAGTTACTCTTGGAATCTTAACTTTTGTAACTCTTCAAACTTTAAAAGTTGAAAAATTTAGTGAAGTTTTATATACACTTGATCATAAAAATATAAAAAATCTAAAAGTTGTAAATAAACAAAGCGTTGAAGATATGCAAACAAAGTTTAAAACTACTGTTTATAAAGTTGTTTTTGATGATTTAGATTTAAATAAAAATTGTATTGGATTTATTTATAGAGATAAAGAAGGAAACTATATCAAAGATATAGATTGTAAGTAGGAAAATTATGACTTTAGAAGAGAAATTAGAGAAAAATATTAGATTAGATTTTGAAGATGGTGTTAAATTATACGATTTGGATGTAATTACTTTAGGATATTATGCAAATAAAATAAGAGAGCAAAAACATCAAAAAAAGACATATTTTAATATAAATAGGCACATTAATCCAACAAATATCTGTAAAGATGTTTGCCAATTTTGTGCATATAGTGCAACAAGAAAAAATCCAAATCAATATACTCTAACTCACGAAGAGATGATTGAAACTGTTAGAAACTCATCAAAAAATGGTATTAAAGAGGTTCATATAGTTTCAGCACACAATCCTCACACTGGACTACAGTGGTATATGGATATTTTTAAAAAAATAAAAAAAGAGTTTCCATCAATTCATATAAAAGCTTTAACAGCAGCTGAAATTCACTTTTTAAGTAGTGAGTATAACTTAAGTTATGAAGAGATTATTGATACTATGTGTGAAAGTGGTGTTGACTCAATGCCAGGTGGTGGAGCTGAAATTTTTGATGAGAAGATTAGAAAAAGAATTTGTGGTGGGAAAGTAAGTAGTAGTGACTGGTTAAAAATTCATGAACTTTGGCATAAAAGAGGCAAAAAAAGTAATGCAACAATGCTTTTTGGTCATATAGAATCTAAAGAGCATAGAGTTGACCATATTTTAAGATTAAGAGAGCTTCAAGATATTACAGGTGGATTTAATGCATTTATTCCTCTTGTATTTCAAACAGAAAATAACTACTTAAAAGTAAAAGAGCCAATAACTGCAAATGAGATTCTAAAAACTTATGCAATATCAAGACTACTTCTTGATAATATTCCAAATATAAAAGCATACTGGGCTACTTCTACAGTTAAACTAGCACTTATTGCTCAAGAGTTTGGTGCAAATGATGTTGATGGAACTATTGAAAAAGAGTCAATTCAAAGTGCAGCTGGAGCAAATAGTAAAAATGGGGTTTCTCAAAATGAGTTTATTGATTTAATCAAGAACTCTGGATTTATACCAGTTGAAAGAGATAGTATTTATAATGAGTTAAAAACATATTAAAAGAGAAGATTAAATTTTAATCTCTCTTTTGAAAATAGTCTAAATAAAATTTAATCTCTATCCCATCTTCTTGATTATTTTGCATAAAAATAGGAAAACTTAAGTTTATAGAGTATAACTCTTCATTTAACTTAGCTATTAAATCAAAAAACTCTTGAGGATTTGAATTATCCATTTTCGCACTAAATGTTAATTTATTTAACTCATCTACTCTCTCTTGTTTTACAAAAACTATCTCACTATTTTGAGTTAAAAGTATTTGTAAATGCTCTTTTATCTCATCAATTGTAAATATATCATCACTCATGTACTCTATTTTTATAGATTTTTGCATAGAATCTAAAGAGTCTATTTCATTTTCAAAGCTCAAATTTACACTAAAATCCTCAGGATTATTATCTAGTCTATTCATCTTATAATTTTTATAAATTCCACTAAGTGAGCTTGTAAATAGTTTTAAATTTGTATCATCTTTTACCAAAACTTCAAGCTCTAAACTATTTTTATATAGTTTCATTGAGTTTATCATCACTTTTTGAGGAACTGTTTGAAATATATTTTGAATCTTTTGAGCAAATAACTCATTTGCTTCTACATGATTTGGAAGATTAATCTCTACTTTTTTCTCTTTTTTAATTAAGTCTAGCTGTTGTGCAAGATTAACAAAGTTTATATCCTTGAATACATAATATGCACCATAAATCAAAAATGCAAATAAAAATACTAAAATAATATATCTTGGATCATTTTTTACTTTTTTAGCTCTTGGTTTTATAAAACTATTAACTCCTAAATTCTCTTTAGTTAAAATATCAAGCTCTTTATCAATATCAACAGTAAAATCATCAATTTTTAGTTTCAACTCTTGACTTAGGCTATTTATCTGCTCTTTTGATAGATTTTTTAAAGGTAAAAGTAGTGATATCTTCTGTACAAAAATATCATCTCTTTGTTTGTGAAATGTTAAAAGAACATTTTGTAAAATATTATTTAACTCAAGATAATAAAGTTCATCAAAAAGTTTTTGCCCCTCTATATCATTTTCATAAAAATGTGTCTTTTTAACCGTATCAAAACTAAGTAGTGGTACAACTTCGTTGTAGATAATATTACTATGCTTATCAACTATTAAAATATAAGCTCTACTATTATAAATAAATACTATTAGTTCACTTTTTGGTGTATGTCTAATTATATGTTGTTTCATTATGTGAAATGCTGAATATATAAAATCTATTCCACAAGATGCAAAATAGTTTTTTGTCTCAAATAAAGTAGTATCAAGAACAACAATATCATGTCTTAAATCAAAATCAATAATCGTACAATCTTTTACTTTAGCACTCTTTTTAGGAACAATTTTTGTAGTATCACTTAATAATAGAGTGCTTAGATATGAGTCTTGAGATAATTGAATAGAGTTTAATTTTTGTGAAATATTTGAAGGAATTATATCCTCATCTACCAAGTAAGTTGAACTTGAAACTTTTATAGAAGCATCTTTTTTAAACTTTTTTTGTTCTATTTTTAGCTGATTATTTTGCTTTATAAGATTTATAAATAGAGTATCTTTTTTAAACATTTTTATTTCCTAAATTAATCTAAAGAGTGAATTAACATCTTATCTTTTATAACTTTTTTTGCCTCTTCTAGCTCCAAATTATCTACACTAAAGGGTTCACTTATATAAAAATCAATCCTACCAAAAGGTTTTGGAAGAATAAATTTATCCCATGAGTTAAATTGCCAATACTTTGTAGGAATTGCATTAAAACATCTAATCTTTTTTCCACTTTTTTGTGCAATTGCAACAATACCATCTGCAATACTGTATCTAGGACCTCTTGGACCATCAGGAGTAATTGCTATATCATTTCCAATTTTTAACTCTTTTAGTGCAGAAATCATAACTTTAGCTGCACCTTTTGAAGATGATCCTCTAATAGAACCAATATTGAAGTTTTCAACCAATTTAGAAATAATTTCACCATCTCTATTTTCACTAATCATAGCCTTTACAATACCATCTTTTCTAAATGCAAAGTAATTATATGGTTGTGACATTAAATCTGCATGCCACATTGAAATTATAAAAGTCTCTTTATCATCATTTGGATGGTGATAAACTTTTTTGTTCGTAGCGTATATAAACTTTACTAAGTAATATAAAATTTTAGGAGCAAATCTTTTTTTAAATTTTTTCCACATTATGCTACAACTTCTCCTTTTAGTGATGTTCTTGTTGCCTCTGTTATTTTTATATCCACAAATTTTCCAAGCAACTCATCACTACCTTTAGCAAAAACTAAAAAGTAGTTATCTGTATATCCACTTACTTCACCATTTGGTTTTAGACTTTCAATTAAAACATTTACAGTCTCTCCAACCATTTTTGGCATACTTTGTTCTAAATGTCTTTTATGAAGCTCTATTAACTCTTCAAGTCTTGCACTTCCAACCTCATCAGAAACTTCAATATCTTTTAAAGCAAGTGCTTTAGTATTTGGTCTTGCTGAATATTTAAAGTTAAATATTTGATCAAACTTAACTTGATTTACAACATCTAAAGTATCACTAAAATCCTCATCACTCTCTCCTGGGAAAGCAACAATAATATCTGTTGTTATTCTAAGTTCTGGAATAAGCTCTCTTAATCTAAATGCTCTATTTAAAAACCACTCTTTTGTATATCCTCTTTTCATGGCTTTTAAAATAGAGTTTGATCCACTTTGAAGTGGCATATGAATACATTTTGAAATTTTTGGATTTTTTGCAAACTCCTCTATAAACTCATCATCCATATGAAGAGGATGAGGAGATGTAAATCTTATTCTTTTAAGTTTCTCTATTTTTGATATATCTTGAAGAAGTTTTGTAAAACTATATTTATCTGCGTTATTACTAAATCTTTTTCCATAAGAGTTTACATTTTGTCCCAAAAGCATAACTTCAACAGCACCATTATCAACAGCTTTTTGTATTTGTGAAACTATCATAGAAGGAGGAATTGAGATCTCTTCTCCTCTTGTACTTGGCACGATACAATATGTACACTCTTTGTCACAACCAACAGAGATATTAACACTTGTTCTATAGTTATTTGTTTTTGGTGTTGCAAAATCATATTGTGAATCATCATTTTCAATACTAATTTCAACAGCACCTTTTATATCAACTACATCTTTTATTTTTGATATATTTCTAGCCCCTAGTACAAAATCTACATAAGGAGCTCTTTTTATTATATCTTGACCCAAATGTGATGCAGTACATCCGCAAACTCCAATTTTAGCACCCTCTTTTTTCTTTTTGTTAAATTGTCCAATTTCAGAAAAAAGTTTTTGAACAGGTTTTTCTCTAACAGAGCAAGTGTTTATGATAATTAAATCTGCATCTTCAATATTTTGTGTAGCTGTATAACCTTTATGTTTTTCAAGTTCAGCTTGTATATGTTTACTATCGGTGTCATTCATCTGACAACCCAAAGTTTGTATAAATAGTTTTTTACTCATATTTTATATACTCAAAAAATTAAAGAGCATGAACCTCATACATATACTCATCATCTGCTAAACCATACTTAATCTCTCTAAAGTATATATTAAAACCCTCTTTTTCTAAAGCTTCAACTAAAGCCATCATATCTTTGTGTGAGTTATCTCTATCAAAATAAAAAATCTTCTGAGCCTCTTTTTTTAGTTCATCTTTAATCTTATCTAATTGAACTTTTTTTGGCTTCTCATTTAATTCATTTCTAGCAAGTAGTAATTCCATTTATTAAACCTTTTTTTTATAATTAATCGGACATTTTATTCAAAAATTGCTTTAATTTCTATAAAAGGTAAATTAGATATACTATTGCTCTAAAACTTGCATTGAAAATCAAACTCACCATTTCAATGTTAAAAACATATAAAGGTACATTTATGGATAAAATAATTGATATTTTAGACTCTATTGCTTATGAAAAGGGTCTTAAAATTACTGATGTTGAAGCAGCTTTAAAAGAGGCTTTAATAAAAACTGCTCAAAAGATGGTTGACCACTCTTTGATATTTGATGCAAAAATAGATAGAGCAAATAAAAAATTAATTCTTTTTCAAAAAATTGAAGTAGTTGCAAATGATGATAAAAAACTACAAGATGCTTGTGTTGATAGTGAAGGAAAACCTTTAAATAAAGAGAATTTTATATCAATAGATGAAGCTAAATCTATAAATAGTGATTTAGAGATTGGAGATTTTTTAAGCTATGAATTAGAGTTTGAAAATATGGGAAGAAATGCAGCTGTTATTCTTTCAAGCAATTTTGAATATAGACTTCAAAGATTTATTGAAGAGAATATTATGGCAAAATATAAAGAGAAAGTAGGAAAAACTGTATCTGCTGTAGTTACAAGAATTGATAAAGCTGATAATACTTTTATAGAAATTGGTGAAATTAAAGGTATCTTACAAAGAAAAAATAGAATAAAAGGTGAAAAATTTAAAGTAGGAGATACTTTAAAAGCTGTTGTAAGAGGTGTAAATATTGATAAAAACTTAGGTTTAATAGTTGATCTTTCAAGAACTAGTCCTAAATTTTTAGAAAACCTATTGGCAGTTGAAGTTCCTGAACTTAAAGATGAAAAAATTGTAATAGAGGCAAGTGCTAGAATTCCAGGGACTAGATCTAAAATTGCACTTAACTCTTTAAGTCCTACAATTGATGCTATTGGTGCTGTTGTTGGAGTAAAAGGGGTTAGAATAAACTCTGTTTCAAAAGAGCTAAATGGAGAAAATATTGATTGTGTTGAGTATTCAAGTACACCTGAAATATTTATTGCAAGAGCTTTAAGTCCAGCAATTGTAAATAGTGTAGTTGTTGAGACTGAGCCTAAAAATGGTGAAAAAGGTAAAGCTATTGTTACAATAAATAGTGAGCAAAAATCAAAAGCAATTGGAAAAGAGGGACTTAATATTAGATTAGCTTCAATGCTTACAAAATATGATATTGAGATTAAAGAAGTTGGTACTACAAACTTAAACTTAAACTTAAATGATAATGAGACAAAAAAAGAAGAGAATAAATCTGATGTTTCATCTTTAGAGGCACTGTTTAAATAGTATGGAAAAGATATTTTTATTTGATTCATCAAAAAAAGAGAAAGTTGAATTTAAATCATTAAAAGATGGTATTGTAAAAATATATGTTTGTGGTCCAACTGTTTATGACAACTCTCATCTAGGACATGCTAGAAGTGCTATCGCTTTTGATCTACTTCATAGAGTTTTAAAATTAAATGCTTATGAAGTTGTTATGACAAAAAACTTTACTGATATTGATGACAAAATTATAAAAAAGATGAATCAAAGTGGTAAAAGTTTAGAAGAGATAACAAATTTTTATATAGATTTATATAAAAAAGATATGGAAGCTCTAAATATTTTACCAAACTCTTTAGAGCCAAAAGCTACTTTAAATCTTGAAGCTATGAAAGAGATGATTGAAAACTTAATTAAAAAAGATATAGCTTACAAAACACAAACTAGTATATATTTTGATGTTTCAAAAGATAAGTTATATGGTAGTTTATCAAATAAAATTAGTGAAGATTCAAAAGCTAGAGTTGAAGGCGATAGTGAAAAAAGAAATAGTGCAGATTTTGCACTTTGGAAGTTTGAAAAAAACGATGATGTAGCATTTGAATCAAGTTTTGGAAAAGGAAGACCTGGTTGGCATATTGAGTGTAGTGCCATGATTAAAAAACATCTAGCATATAGTGATGAACCATATCAAATAGATATTCACTGTGGTGGTGCTGATTTACTATTTCCTCACCATGAAAATGAGGCTAGTCAAACAAGATGTGATAGTGGACAAAATTTAGCTAAATATTGGCTTCATAATGGTTTTGTAAATATAAATGGTGAAAAAATGAGTAAATCCTTAGGAAACTCATTTTTCTTAAAAGATGTTTTAAAATCATATAGCGCAGAAGTTGTTAGATACTATTTGTTAAGTGCAAAATATCAAGCTGATATAAACTTTAATGAAGAGGATTTAATCACTTCTAAAAGAAGATTAGACAAGCTTTATAGAGTTAAAAAGAGAGTTTATGCAGTAGAATCAAATCTACAAGATAAAATTTTTGAAAATAGCTTATTAAAAGCTTTAAATGATGATATTAATACTCCAGTTGCACTATCTATTATTGATGAGTTTATAAATAGTTCAAATGATAAATTAGATTCAAACCCTAAAGATAAAAATCTAAAACAAACTATTGTTTCAAATATAGCTTATATTGAAAAAGCTTTAGGAATTGGTGGAAGTGATGCTTTTGCTTATTTTCAATTTGGAGTTAGTGAAGAGTTAAAAAATCAAATAGATTCACTTTTAAAACAAAGAGCCAAAGCAAAAATAGATAAAGATTTTACAAAAGCTGATACAATAAGAGATGAGCTAAATAGAGTTGGAATATCTATAATGGATACTACAAACGGAACTGTTTGGGAAAAATTATAAGATTTTAAAAAACTTTTTTAATTTAAAGGTTTTAAGTTTTACAAACGAAACAAAAGTTTCGTTTGTAGTCATTTATTATAAAAATGATTTTGAGTAAGCTGTATCTGTAAGATTTTGAGTATCAACAACATAAGGAACAAGTGCCATGTGTCTTGCTCTTTTAATTGCTTTCTCTACCATCTCTTGAGCATTTTTTGAGTTTCCTGTAAGTCTTCTAGGCATAATTTTACCTCTTTCACTCATAGAAATTTTTAAAAGCTCGATGTTTTTATAATCAATAAAATCAACTTTCATCTCTGTATATTTACAAGATTTTTTTCCATATTTTCTTTTTTCTGACATATTATCTCCTTTTTCTAAAACGGTATTTCGTCATCAATATCAATTTCAGGAATATTTGAAGCCTTATTTGGCTTCATAGCTCCACCACCATAGTTATCATAAGAAGGTTGTTCATAATCTTTAGGCGCTTGTGCACCATAGTTGTTTTGGTTTGAATTACCATAAGATTGAGACTGGTTATTGTATCCAGAGCCTTCACTTGATCCTTTACTATCTAGCATCTTCATCTCATCAACTCTTAAAGTGTGTCTATTTTTAGTAGAACCATCTTGAGCTGTCCAAGATTCATAAACTAGTCTTCCTTCAAGTAAAACTTTTGAACCTTTTCTTAAGTACTGATTAGCAACTTCTGCAATTCTGCCAAAAATATTAAACTCCAAAAAGCAAACTTCCTCTTTTTGACTTCCATCTTGTGCTTTATATTTGTATGAAGTTGCAATAGAACTTCTAGCAACTGCTGCACCACTTGGAAGATATTTAAGCTCAATATCTCTTGTAAGATTTCCTACCATTATTACTTTATTGTACATAAAAGGCTCCTTGTTTTAAGATTATTTTGCTGCTTTTTTAAGAGCGTCATCGCTCATTTTTGTCCAAGAAGCAATCTCTTTTTTACTCTCATATTTAATAAAAATAAATCTTACTAAGTTTTCATTATTTTTATAATTTCTCTCGATTTCTGCAATTGAAGCAGCTGGAGCTTTAAAATAGATTACATAGTAGTAACCTCTTTTTTGTTTAGCTATTTCATAAGCCAACTCTTTAATACCAATATTATCTGTAGAAACAATTTCTGCACCATTTTTTTCAAATAGAGCTTTGATTCCTTCAAGCTGCGCTACAATCTCTTCTTCAGTTAATGTAGGCTTTAAAATAAACATTGTTTCATAATGTTTTAATTTAGACATTCGTTCTCCTTTTAGATTCTGCCGATTTTCTTTACACTTCCTAGACCTATCAGCAAGGATTATTTTTTTGTAAAGTGTGAGATTTTATCTAAATAAAGCTGTAAATTTTCTTATACTTGCTTGTAAAAACAGAGATGGATTTGGAATTTTTTTAGAACTTTTTAAATCAAGTTCTAAATTTAATAAAAAATTATATATTTTTAAGAATTTTTTTGGATTTGTGTTTATTGCAAGTCTTGCTTTTTTTTCCCAAATATCTTTTGGAGGATTAAATCCTAATATCTCAATAGCATTTGGCGCTCCAAAACTTCTAGCGTAAGAGCTTATTAAAAAAAGTTGATGAACAAATTGAGTAATTTGATTTACAATAAAAACACTATCCATTCCCTCTTCTAAAAGCAAATCTAAATCAGAAGTTACATCTTTGAAGCTTAAAAGTTCATGTAAAAAATTATCAAAGTTTACAACTCCAAGCCCAAAACAGTGAATATCAACATCTTTTGAAGTTATTTTATCATCTAATATTTTCAATTTACTCAAATCATTTACACAAAGATTTAAATCTCCTTTATGCATAAAAAATAGATGATTTAATGCACTTTTTTCAAAATCAAGTCCAATAATTTTTGCTTCATTCTCTAAATATGTTATTGCTTCACTATCTTTTAAAGGAAAAAATCGAACAAAAGCTGAATTGGTTTTAGCATTAAAACTACTCTCCATAGATTTAAAATCAGCATCATCTCCAAAACATGCAACTATTAATGTGCTATCTTGATTTGTACTTGCAGCTAAAACTAATGCATCTAGCTCTTTTTTAGGAATTTTCTTTGCTATTTTTAGTAAGAGTATATTTGATGATGAGAAAAGTGATGATTGAAGAAGTCTATTTTGAATATATTTAAAGTTATATTCATCATAATATATTTTTTCAATATCCTCATTTTTTGCAACTATTTTTGCAATAATAGACGAATAAAACTCCACCATAAATGTAGATTGTCCATAAAACATATATGAGCTAAATTTTTTGCCACTTTTTAAATATTTATCAAATTCACTTTTATACATAAATAAAATAGTATCCTAAGTTTACTTTCAATATAATTTTTTCTATTCTAACAAAAGGAGTCATGAATGTATAAAATTGTTTTACCAATTTTAGGATTTGAGAATAACGAAAAACTGGATATAGAAAAAATTGATGAACATTTTTCTTATTTAAAACTTGAAGATGGTTCAAAAATTTCTATTGTAAACATCAATATATTAAGTAGAGTATCTTTTGATTTTGAAATTGATCAAGCATCTTTAGATAAACTAAAGATAAAAACAAAAGATGATTTTTCTACATATTTTGTTTTAGTATCACAAAATCCAGTTGAACACTCAATCATAAACCTTGTTGCTCCTATTTTTGTAAATGAAAAAGAGAGACTTGTTGGTCAATATATTACAAGTGAAAAAGTTGAACCCTATTTAGCATCTTTAAATAAGTGTATTAATTTATAATATTTTAGCAACTATTATTTTAGTTGCTAAATCGCTTGAAACTATTTTTACTTTATGTTTTGAAAAAAGTTTTTGACCTTTATAATTTTCTAAAACTACTTTTAATCCAATTATCTTATCATAACAAACAGCTCTTGCTTTTTCTATATCAACTATTTTTACTTTAATTTCACTATCAATATTATCTTGTGCCCATCTTGCATATTTTCTATCTTCAAAATCCCAAACAAGCTTGTCTATCTTTCTCTCTTGATCTGATATATGAGTACAAATATCGTCTATATCTTTTGGTAATTTTTTAGTTTTTAAAATACGATGAAGAACTAAATCTGAGTATCTTCTAATAGGACTTGTAAAGTGAGAGTATGATTTAAATCCTAAACCAAAGTGACCTAAATTTTTTGAACTATATTTTGCTTGAGTAAGACTTTGAATAATAAGCTCATCAACCTCATCTCTAAGTAGTGCTCTACTAGCCTCTTCTTGAATATGCGTAATAGTTTTGTGAACATTTTCTTGAAGTTTTACTTTTACACCTAAAATATTTACATCATCAACTAAATTTGATAAAGCTTTAAAATTTGGCTCTTCATGAATTCTAAATATTCCTAAATTTCCAACTTTTTTACTAGCTTCAATATTTGCTAATAACATACACTCCTCTATTAATTGATGAGATGGTGTAGAGTTTTCAACTTCAATTGAATCTAATAAAGAGTTCTTTAATTTTAATCTATTCTCAACAGTTCTAAAGTCATAACCTATTTTTAATCTATCTGCTCTAAACTTTTTTGTAATTTTATATAAAGGTAGTAGATAATCAAAAATCTCTTTTTCTAAACTATTATATTGATCAAATTTACCTTCTAAAACTCTATCAATTCGTCCATATGAGAAGTTTCTATGATTTTTAATTATTGCTGTAAAAAGTTCGCTCTTTTCAACTCTTAACTTTTTTAAATCTAATTTCAATTTAAAAACATAGGCATATCTATCTTCGCCCTCTTTAAGTGAACATAGATTTTCACTCAACATTGCTGGTAACATTGGTAAAGTTCTACTTGGTAGATATATAGTAGATGATTTTTTTAAAGCTAAATTATCTAAAGCACTACCCTCTTTTACAAAATATGAAACATCTGCAATTGCTACAAAAAGTGTGCTATTTTTCTCATCAAAATATATAGCATCATCATGATCTTTTGCACTATTTGGATCTATTGTACAAAATGGTAATTCCCTTAAATCAACTCTTTGTTCTATATCTTCAATAAAATCATCAGCTTCAACTATTTGTTTATCTCTATAAAGCTCTTCATATAGATACAAAGAGATAAACTCATCTATTTTTGCATCACTTAAATTTCCAATAAACTCAATCTCTTCAAACTCTTTATTATCTACTATTAAAACATCACTCTCTTTATATTTTGAAGCTTTAGCACTATTTAAAAAGATATTCTCTTTTAAAGTAATAAATGTTTTATCTTTTACATAGACTAAAATTTCTGCTTTTTTACCATCTAATACTTTTTCAATTTTTGCTTTTATTTTACTTCTTGGATTAAATATACGCTTTGCTAATACTAAATCATTGTTAAATGCTCCATTTAAACTATCTAACTCCAATTTTATATTTTTTATAGGATTAGTTAAATCCTCTAATATTGCAAAATTCTTCTCTATTTTTAAGATTCCAATCTTATATTTAGAGTTTATCTCATATCTATTATCATTTTTTATAACTATTTTATCTTTTATATATTTTTCTAAAATCTCTAATTCACTATTTTTAAACTCAAAAATCTCTTTCTCTATTTTTATAAATATCTCTTTTAACAACTCAAATCCTTTTTTAATTCTATCATTATATTATATTTAGTTAAGGTTTTGTATAATCTTACAAAATTTTCAAAAATAGAGGACTAGAAATGGCAGTAAATGTATTTTACGACAAAGATTGTAATATTGAGTTAATAAAATCAAAAAAAGTTGCGATGATTGGATTTGGATCACAAGGTCATGCACACGCTGAAAACTTAAGAGATAGCGGTGTTGAAGTTGTTGTTGGATTAAGAGAGGGTGGATCTTCTTGGAATAAAGCTGTTGCTAAAGGTTTTAAAGTATTAACAGTTGCTGAAGCTACAAAAATTGCTGATGTTGTAATGATTTTATTACCAGATGAGAGTCAATCTGAGATTTACGAAAAAGAGATTAAACCAAATTTAAAAGCTGGTGCTTACCTAGCATTTGGACACGGATTTAACATTCACTATAAAAGAATTATCCCATCTGCAAACATGAATATTATGATGATTGCACCAAAAGCTCCTGGACATACAGTTAGAAGTGAGTTTGTTAAAGGTGGAGGAATTCCAGATTTAATCGCAGTTCACCAAGATGCATCTGGTGATACAAAACAAGTTGCTCTTGCATACGCTAGTGCAATTGGTGGAGGAAGAACTGGAATTATTGAAACTACTTTCAAAGATGAGACTGAAACTGACCTATTTGGAGAGCAAGCTGTTCTTTGTGGTGGAGCAACTGCACTTGTTCAAGCTGGATTTGAAGTATTAACAGAAGCTGGTTATGAGCCAGAAATGGCATACTTTGAGTGTTTACATGAGTTAAAACTAATTGTTGACTTAATGTATGAGGGTGGAATTGCTGATATGAGATACTCTATTTCAAATACAGCTGAATATGGAGATTATGTAAGTGGACCTAGAGTTATTAATGATGAGTCTAAAAAAGCTATGAGACAAATTCTTAAAGAGATTCAAAATGGAGTATTTGCTAAAGATTTCATTCTTGAAGGACAAGCTGGATACCCAAGAATGAATGCTGAAAGAGCAAATACAAGAGCATCTTTACTTGAGCAAACAGGTGTAAAACTTAGAAATATGATGCCATGGATTGCTTCTAAAAAAATCGTAAATCAAGAGACAAACTAATTATTTTAAGAGGTTCTCCTCTTAAAATAAAGCTTTATAATGAATAAAAATAATCAAAAACCAAAAAAAAATACAACTAAAAAAAGAACTAAAACAGCTAGAAAGAGTGCTGTAGTTAAAAGAAATGTAACTCGAAAAGTATTAGCTAGAAACTTTTTAGTAGCTCTTTTTTTAATTGTAACTTTACTATCCTTTTCATATTTCTTATTAAATAAAAGTCTTGAAAAACCATTAGTTATTGATATTCCAAAAGTATTTCAAGATAAAAAAGAGTATTCAAATGACGAGGTTATGAATGAGATTTTAGAGACAAAAGGTTTAAAAGATGATGTTTTACTTTTTGAAAAATCTTTACAGATACAAGAACAAAAAGAGCAAACTTTATATGAAGAGCCTATAATTGAAACACAAGAAGAGATATTAGAAAAAAAGCATATCAAAACAAGTGATGATAAAACTATAGTTACAAAAAAAGATAAATTTATTCCAAATAAAAACAGTAAAGCTAAAATTGTAATTGTAATAGATGATGTTGTAAGTCAAACTCATATAAATAAGATTTTAGATATTGGTTATCCAATAACTATGTCATTTCTGCCACCAACACCAATACATATAAACTCTGCAAAAATTGCATCAAAATTAGATTTTTATATGATACATTTCCCACTTCAAGCTTCAAGCGCATTTAAAAGTGTAGAAGTGAAGACATTAAATATTGATGATACTTATAAAAAAATTGAATCTAGAGTAAAAGAGTTAAGAAAACTATTTCCAAATGCAATTTATACAAATAACCATACAGGTTCTGTTTTTACAGAAAACTATGAAGCTATGGATAGGCTCTTTCGTGCATTAAAAAAATATAATTTTATATTTGTTGATAGCAAAACTTCACCAAACTCTGTTGCAAAAGAGTTAAGTGTAAAATATAAAATGCCATATATTGTAAGAGATACATTTTTGGATAATGAAAGAGATTTTACCAAAATTCAAAATCAACTAAAAGAGGCGATAAAAATAGCAAAAAAACAAGGATTTGCTGTTGCTATTGGGCACCCTTATGATGTTACTTTTAAGGTATTAAAAGAATCAAAATATCTATTTGAAGATGTTGAACCAATTTTTTTAGATCAACTTCCATATTTATAAAATTTTAGTTAAACTTTAAAAAAATTTTAGGAAGTAACTATGATAAATTTAGTTAATTTTAAAATAGATGAATTAAACTTGATGAGAAAATATCCACAAGAGCTATATTACATTGGAAATTTAGAGCTTTTGAAAAAAAGAAAAATTTCAATTGTAGGCACTAGAAGACCAAACTCTTATACAAAAGAGTTTACACATAAACTCTCTTCAAAATTATCACAAAATAATATTTGTATTGTTAGTGGAGCTGCTATGGGAGTTGATAGCATTGCTCATAGTGCAGCTGGTTCAAACAACACTATTGCAGTTGTTGCAAATGGTTTGGATATAAGATATCCTAGTGTAAACAGAAATCAAATTGTAGATATTGAAAAAAATGGTCTTATTCTTTCTAGTTTTAAAGAGGGTGAAAAAGCTAGAAATTATACATTTGTTTTAAGAAATGAGATTGTTGTATCTTTAGGTGAGAAATTAATTGTAACAGAGGCTGATTTAAATAGTGGAAGTATGACTTCTGTAGAGTTTGCACTAAAACAGAAAAAAGATATTTATGTATTGGCACATAGAATAAATGATAGTCTAGGAACAAATAACTTATTAAAAAAAGGTTTAGCAAAGCCTATTTATGACATTGATGAGTTTATTGAAGATTTTGTCGGTATTGGATTATTAAATGAAAATTTAAATAGTATAGATGAAGTTTTAGAGTATTGTAAAACATCTCCTAGATATGATGATGCTATTTTAAAATATTCAAATAAGATTTTAGAGTATGAGTTAGAGGGTAAAATTTATATAAAAGATGGGAAGGTTTTTTGTAGTTAGTAAAAAAGAGCAAAAAGCCCTTTTTTTATGCTTTTACGAAATAGTCTCCATCAAAGCTCTCTAGTGCATAGTGTCTATCAGCTCCAATAGCCTCAACTAAATCTTCAATTGATAAATACTCTAAGCTATCAGCCTCTATATATTTACAAATCTCATCTTTAGTCATTCTTGTAGAGATTAACTCCTCTTTTGTTGGAGTATCTATTCCATAAAAGCATGGGAACTTAATCTCAGGACTTGCCACTCTAAAATGAACCTCTTTAGCACCTGCCTCTTTTAGCATTTTTACTATTCTTTTTGAAGTTGTTCCTCTTACAATTGAATCATCAATTACAAGCAAAGATTTCCCAGCAATAATTGAACTCATAGGGCTTAGTTTCATTTTAACCTTGCTATTTCTCATCTCTTGAGTTGGTTCAATAAAAGTTCTTCCCACATAGTGATTTCTAATAATTCCATATTTAAATGGTATTCCACTTTGTGCTGCATAACCCAAAGCTGCTGGAACTCCACTATCTGGAACTGGAACAACCATATCATATTTTATTTTGCTATTTGCATCATTTTTTGCTAATGCTTTACCCATATTCTCTCTTGTTGTATATACATTTTTACCATCAATTACGCTATCAGGTCTTGCAAAATATACATACTCAAATGCACATGGTCTAAATTCAGGTTCAAAAAGTTGAATTGATTCTATATCAGACTCTTCGCTAAATATTAACATCTCACCTGGTCTTACATCTCTTATAAACTCAGCATCCAATAAATCAAAAGCGCAAGTCTCGCTTGCAACTATATATCCACCACTTTTTAATTTTCCTAAAGACAGAGGTCTAATTCCATATCTATCTCTTATTACAAACTGTTTGCTTCTACTTTGAACTATAAAACAGTATGCTCCAATTGTTCTATTTAAAGCTTCAATAATTCTATCTTTTAGATGATCTTTTGTATTTTTTGCTATTAGATGAATAAGATTTTCAGTATCCATTCCTGTTTGAAATATTGCACCCTTATCAATTAAATCTTGCCTAACTTCATCTTTATTTATAAGATTTCCATTGTGAACAATTGATATTTGACCCAATTTATATTTTGCATAAACAGGCTGTGCATCCAAAACAGAATCACTTCCAGCTGTTGCATATCTATTGTGACCAATTGCCATATTACCTTTTAAATATGCTAAAGCTTCATCATTAAATACTTCAGAAACCAAACCTCTATCTTTTTTTGTATATATCTTTCCATTACAAGATGATGAAATACCTGTTGCCTCTTGACCACGATGTTGCATTGCAAAAAGAGCCATTGAGGCTAATCTTGCAGCATTATCATTTCCATAAATTCCTACTATCGCACACATTTATTATCCTTTTTATAAACCTAAAGCATCATTTATAGAGTAAAGATTTACATCTTTATTCACAAGCCATTTTGCAACTTTTAATGCACCTTTTGAAAAAGTATTTCTAGCTGTTGCTGTATGATTTAACTCTAAAAACTCTCCATCATTATAAAAACCAACCGTGTGTCTTCCAACAATATCTCCACCTCTTATAGCCATAACTGCTATTTCATCTTTAGTTCTAGCTCCAATTTGTCCATCACGCCCTGAAATTCTAACTTCATCTAAATTTAAATCTCTAGCATTTGCTGCATATTCACCTAGAGTAAGGGCTGTTCCTGATGGTGAATCAATCTTATTTCTATGGTGTTGTTCAACTATTTCTATATCGAAATCTCTTAAAGTTTTCGATGCAAGAGCTACAAGTTTATTTAAAACAGCAACTCCTAAACTCATATTTGTAGCATATAAAATAGGTACTAGCTTACTAGCTTCAAGAAGTAAGTTTTGCTGGTGTTTATTTAATCCAGTTGTTGCAATTACAAGAGGTTTTCTTTTTTTACCTTCTACAACAGCGTTTAATAACTCTTCAGTTGCAATTGGTATTGAAAAATCTATTATTACATCACTCTCATCAAACAATACATTTATATCATTTGTTACAACTGTATCTTCTGGTAAAATCTTATCAATCTTACTAAAAACATGAACACAAGCTAATTTTGCCTCTTTATCATTTTTTAAATCATCGATTAATAAACTTCCAACTCTTCCTGAACTTCCCAAAATACCTATTTTAACCATATATTTATCCTAAATATTCAATTATATCAACAGCTGCAGTTGCACCATCTGCTGCTGCACAAACAACTTGTTTTGCTGCATCAATTCTTATATCTCCAGCTGCCCAAAGACCTTTTAAACTAGTTCTCATTTTTAAATCTACCACAACTTCACCATTTTGGCTCATTTCACATAAAAATGATCCATCAGCTTGTTTTAAAGGTGCATTTAAAACATTTCTTCCAACAAATACAAAAACACCTGGAGTTGGTAAATCTCTAATTTCACCTGTAACATTTGATTTTACTTTTAATCCTAAAACTCCACTCATATCTCCATAAACTTCTTCAACGCTTACATTTGTAACTTCTTCAATATTTTCAGCATTTTTAACATGAGCTATTGTGCTAGGAGCTGCTCTATATGTATCTCTTCTGTGTACTAAATAGACTTTTTTACACATTTTTGATAAGAAGTAAGCCTCTTCTAAAGCTGAATCTCCACCACCAATTACTGCAACCTCTTTTCCTTTGTAAAAAAATCCATCACAAGTAGCACAAGTTGAAATTCCTCTTCCAAAAAACTCATCTTCGCCTTTAAATCCAGCTCGTCTTGGAACTGAACCAGTTGCAAATAAAACCGCTCTTGCTTCAAACTCTTTTTTATCTGAAGTTGTAATTTTAAAGATATCTCCAATTTTTGTTACATTTGAAACTTCTGCCATTTCATGTTTTAATCCAAACTTTTGGCACTGTTCTGGCCAAGTTGCCATTAAATCCATACCTGTCATAACAGAGCCTTGTCCTGGATAGTTTTCAATTTCAGATGAACCTGTAATTTGTCCTCCAGGCATTCCCATTTCAAACATAACTACATCTTTTAATCCACCTCTTGTTGCATATAATCCTGCTGTAAGTCCAGCTGGTCCACCACCAATAATTGCTAAATCTAACATGATAACTCCTTTGTTATTTAATTTAATGGAAAAATTTTATCATTTAATATTTTATATACATCTTAAATGATTTGAATTAAAAAAAGGAAGATGTAAAACACCTTCCTTTCTCTTTATCAAATATATAATTAAATATTATAATAAAGAGTTAATTTTATCAGTAAATGCTTGTTTTGAAGATGCACCAATTAATTGGTCAACAACTTTTCCATCTTTCATAAATATAATTGTAGGAATAGATCTAACACCGTATTTTACAGCTAAATCTTGTTCTTCATCTGTATTTACTTTACAGATATTTGCTTTTCCATCAAAATCTCCTGCTAATTCATCAATAACTGGAGCAATCATTCTACAAGGTCCACACCAAGGTGCCCAAAAATCTACCATAGATACACCTTTACTTGTTACTTCATCAAAATTTGCTGCTGTTAATTCTATATATTTTGCCATTTTTTATCCTTTTTATTAATTTTTAATTTCATTCATAAGTTAAAATTATATTCCTATAACTAAAACATAAGATTATAACCTTAAAAAACTTAAATTTTGTTTTATATTCTAAGCTTTTTAATAATTTTTCTATTTTACTAATAGAAGCTAAATCAAAATTTAGATATATTTGCACTTATTTAAATATATGGAAAAATTAATGGATATAAGAAAAGAGTATTTAGAGTTTTTTAAAAGTAAAGGTCACGAAGTTGTATCTTCAATGCCACTGGTTCCAGATGATCCAACGCTTATGTTTACAAATGCTGGAATGGTACAATTTAAAGATATTTTTACTGGAAGTGTTCCAGCTCCACAAAACAAAAAAGCAACATCTTGTCAGCTTTGCGTAAGAGCTGGTGGAAAACACAATGACCTTGAAAATGTAGGTTATACAGCGCGTCATCATACACTTTTTGAAATGCTTGGGAACTTCTCATTTGGGGATTATTTTAAAGAAGAAGCAATTGCTTATGCATGGGAGTTTGTAACAGTAAATTTAAATCTTCCAATAGAGAAACTTTGGGTTACAGTTCACGAAAGCGATGATGAAGCTTTTGAGATTTGGTCTAAACATATAGATCCAAATAGAATTATGAGATTTGGAGATAAAGATAATTTCTGGTCAATGGGAGATACAGGTGCTTGTGGTCCTTGTAGTGAAATTTTCTATGATCAAGGTGAAGAGCATTTTAATAGCCCTGAAGATAAGATGGGTGGAGATGGCGATAGATTTTTAGAGATTTGGAATCTTGTATTTATGCAATATGAGAGAACAAAAGATGGAGAACTACTTCCACTTCCAAAACCATCTATTGATACAGGAATGGGTTTAGAGAGAGTTATTGCAATTAAAGAGGGTGTATTTAATAACTTTGACTCTTCAAACTTCAAACCAATTATTGAGACTTTAGAAAAAGTTGCAAATAAAAAAGCAACTAAAGAGAATATTGGATCTTATAGGGTTATTGCAGATCACTTAAGAGCAACTTCATTTATGTTATCTCAAGGAATTTTATTTGGAAATGAAGGAAGACCTTATGTTTTAAGAAGAATTTTAAGACGCGCAGTTAGGCATGGATATTTAATAGGTCTTAGAAAACCATTTATGGGAAAACTTGTTGATACTTTAGTTGATATCATGGGTGGACACTATATTGAGCTAAGAGAGAATTCAAATTATATTAAAGAGCAGTTAACTTTAGAAGAAGAGAGATTTTTCAAAACTATTGATGCAGGAATTACACTATTTAATGATGAGTTAGCAAATACAAAAGATATTTTTAGTGGAGAGGTTGCATTTAAACTATATGATACTTATGGTTTCCCACTTGATTTAACGCAAGATATGCTAAAAGAGAAGAAATTAAAAGTTGATTTAGAAAAATTTGATGAACTTATGTCTAATCAAAAAGCTATGGCAAAAGCTGCTTGGAAAGGTAGTGGGGATAGTGCAAATGAGGGTGATTTTAAAGATTTAATTGAAAAATATGGACAAAATGAGTTTGTAGGATATACAAATACAACATTTAACTCAAAAATCATAGCTTTATTAGATGAAAATTTTAAAGAGGTAAATAGTTTAGAGAATCAACTCGGTTGGGTACTTTTAGATAAAACTCCATTTTATGCAACAAGTGGTGGGCAAAATGGAGATATTGGAGCAATAGAGTTTGAAGGTAAAAATGCAATGGTTTTAGAAACTTCAAAATTCCATAATCTAAACCTATCAAAAGTTGATGTTAAAGATGCAAAACTAGTTCAAAACCAAAATATTGAAGCAGTTGTTATAAATAGACACGAAGTTGCAAAACATCACAGTGCTACTCACTTGCTTCAAGCTGCTTTAAAAATAGTTTTAACAGATAGCGTTTCTCAAGCTGGTTCATTTAATGACTCATCAAAACTAAGATTTGACTTTACATACCCAAAAGCTATGACAAGTGAGCAGATAAATGAGGTTGAAGATTTAGTAAACTCTATGATTACAAGAGCATTAGAAGGAAAAGTTGAAGAGCTTCCACTTGAAGAAGCAAAGAAAAAAGGTGCAATTGCTATGTTTGGTGAAAAATATGGTGATGTTGTGAGAGTTGTAAGCTTTGGGGAGGATGTTTCTATTGAGTTTTGTGGAGGAACTCATGTAAAAAATACATCTGAAATTGGAAGCTTTTATATAGTAAAAGAGCAAGGTGTTAGTGCAGGGATACGAAGAATTGAAGCTGTTGTTGGAGCTAGTGCATTTAGATACACAAAAGAGCAGATAAACAGACTAAATGAGCTTCAAGCTGAGATTAAATCAAACGATTTAATAGCTGGTGTAAAAAAACTAAAAAATGAGATAAAAGAGCTTAAAAATGAGCTTAAAAACTCACAAAATCAAGCATCTACAACTTTAAAAGAAGAGTTGATTGGTGATGTAAAACTAATAGTTAGCATAGTTGAAAATGGTGATTTGAAAAAAATTGTTGATGATAGTAAAAATGCAAATGAGAAATTAGCAATCTTACTACTTCAAACAAAAGATGATAAGGTAACAATAGTTGCTGGAAGTAAAAATACATCTATTAAAGCTGGTGATTGGATAAAAGAGATTGCAACAATCCTTGGTGGAAATGGTGGTGGAAGAGCTGATTTTGCTACTGCTGGTGGAAAAGATGTTAGTAAAGTTGAAGAGGCTAAACAAAGAGCTATCTCTTGGGCAAAATCTAAATTATAAAAATAGAGTAAAAGGAGATTTATGATTGAATTTTTTGGGAAATATCCATCTTTAATACTCTTTTTACATCTTATTTCTGTTGCTATTTGGATTGGTGGAATGATAGTAATGAGATTTGCTGTTCACTACTCTATCCTAAAAATTGATGAAGCAAAAGTAAGGTTAGAGAGAACCTTAGAGAACTTAAAAAAGTTTTTTTATATGGTTATTGCTTCAATTGTACTTATATATTTTAGTGCTATTGTTATGCATATCTCTTTTGATTTAAAAGCAAATGGTTTTGCTATAACTAAAGAGATTATACTTCTAGCAATGACTCTAATTTTTATATTTATTTTTATTAAAAGAGAAAAAGCAGAAAAATATTTTAAAAAAAATGAGTTTGTTTTAACTAAAAAAACTTTAGAACCTATTTCAAAATATCTAATACCTATTAATATCTTTTTAGGTTTAATTGAGATTTATTTAGGGATTGTTTTAAGAGGATTTTAAAAGACTCAAGAAAAATCTTCTTGAGTCTTTTAGGTTTTAGAATGTGTAGTTCATTGATACCCACAATCTTCTATCTTCAATGTTAGGCTCATCTGCTACATATTTTGTAACTCCACCATCTTGATAAGAGCTTCTTTCATAAAAATCTTTATTAAATAGATTATAGATAGTTGCACTAAAAGTTAAATTTTTAGTAGCTTCATAATTTCCACCTAAACTAAATAAACTATATGCTTTTTTATCTCCTAATTGATCATAAATATTTTTTTCAGAAGGAGTTAAATTATCATATGATTTTGTGTATCTTTTTCTTTCACCTTTGTATTCACCTTTTAACCATACATTTAATTTGTTGGTTGCTTTCCAATTTAATTTTGCATTAACTGCATGCTCAGGAGTATTAACAAATGCTCCACCTTTATCAGAACCCTCTTTTTTCTCTGTTTTCATATATGTATAATTAGCACTTAAATCTATATAATCATTAAATGGAATTTTTGTTCCAAATTCTAAACCTTTTGTTTCAGCCTCTCCAATATTACTATTTTTAGCATATATTCCATTTGGAATTGTTGGATGCCCTGTTACATTAACATTACCATCTTGTTCAATTTTATCTTCGTATAGATTATAAAAAATTGTTGTATTTACAGAAAAGCCACTATCTGAAGTATAATATATACCTGTTTCATAATTTGTAGATTTTTCAGGTTTTAACTCAGGATTACCTATTGTCAAAGTAGCACCTTGAGCAGTTGCTCCATTTATTCCATCATGTAATTGTTGAACTTGTGGTGCTTTAAATCCTCTTGATACTCCACCTTTTATTGTCCAATTATCATTTGCAGTATATACTGCATAAGCTCTAGGGCTAAAATTACCACCAAATTTATCATGATGATCATATCTTCCCCCTAAAGTTAAAATAAAAGAATCTGTTATAGATATTTCATCTTCCAAAAACAAAGCCCACATATCCTGCTTAAATTTCTCTTCTACTAAACCATCATTAAATTCTGAATTCCAAAGTTGACCACCAATAGTTATAATATTTTTATCTAAAATATCAGTAACAAATTTTGTATCAAAAACTGTATCTATATTTTCTAACTCTCTTTTATTTCCTCCTATAATTGTTGGCATTCCACTATAAGCAACACCTAAGTTACCTGGAATTAATCTTCCTAATTTTTCTGTTTCAGTTCTCATAATACTTGATTCTAAAGTACCTATATCAAATCTTGAGCTATGTCCTATAGTAATTTGATTTCGTTCAAATCTAAGCTCTTTATCATAACCAGAAGATTTAGCTGCTGCATTAAGAGTTCCTAATTGAGCTTTATCATTGTTATATTTTTGTTTAGATGTAAAAGCATCAATAAAAATGTCATGATATTCTGTAGGTGTATATGTCAATTTACTTCCAAAAGACCAATTTATTCCTTCAACAGGCGAATTTCCTCTTTTACTTACATCATCTCCATCATCATATTTTATATTTGATGCACTTCTATCGTAATAACTTCCTCTTAGAGCTAATCCTAATTTATCTTTTATTAATGGGCCACTTAAATATCCATTTGTTGTATAGCTATTTCCAAAATCAGAATTTCCCTGAAATGTTCTATCAACACTGAAAGAACCAGTCCACTCATTTGATACTTTTTTTGTAATAATATTTACAACTCCTCCCATAGCATCACTTCCATAAAGTGTACTCATAGGTCCACGAATCACTTCTATTCTTTCAATGGCAGATAGTGGCGGTAAAAAATTATTATTAGTTTCGCCAAAACCATTTGGAGTATTATTACCTGATGAATTTTGTCTTCTTCCATCTATAAGTATTAAAGTATTAGCAGAACCCATTCCCCTAATACTGATGTTTAAACCACCAGTTTTTCCTACTGAAGTTCTATCAACATCTACACCTTCTACATCTTCTATAGCTTCAGCCAAATTAGAATATTTTTTTTGCTTTAAATCTTCCTGAGTAAGAACTGAAATAGATGCTGGTGCATCTATTATTTTTTGTTCATATCCACTTGCCGTTGTTACAACTTGCACAGAGTCAAGTTTTGTTGTCTCATTTGCATTTAAAGCAACACCACCAAAAATTAAAGTAGCGACACTTAGAGCTAATTTTATTCGCATATTTATTCCTTTTAATTCTAATTATATTTGAGATAATTATTAATAATCGTTATTAATTATTAATAAAAGATAAGTGGAATAATATTGTGAAAAACTTAAAATAAGTTGAAATTGATAGTAATTATTAAAAATTTATATGATTATTATAAAATAGTTGTAAGAATCTTTATGAAGATACTCTAATTTAAATTTATGCAAGTTTATAATTGTTTTTACAATATAAAGCCCCAATCCAAATCCACTACTTCTCTTCTCTTCTTGATAGAAAGCATCTGTATAAAATGATAAATCATTTTTCAAAGCATCCCCTTTTGAAATAATTTTTATTGAATTTGAATCTGCTTCAACTATAACTTTTTTATCCGTACTAAATTTAATAGCATTATCAATTAAATTTTTAAGAGCAATTGATATCATATATATATCGACTTCAAACTCAAAATCCTCTATTTTTTTATCAATTTTATCTTGATTTATCATTAAAAGCTCAATTGATTTTTCAAAAACTGTATTAAAATTTATTCTCTCTTTATATAGCATTGTATTTTTTGAAGTTAATTTTTCAACAGTTGCTAACTCTTTTATAATATCATCCATTCTTCTAAAAGCTTTTTGAAGACTCTCTTTAGTTTTATCATCTTCTAAAGTTTCAGCAATAAACATAGCTTTTGTAATAGGAGTTTTAAGCTCATGCATCATATTTCGCATAAACAGATCTTTTGATTTTGATTGATTATTTATTATATTTATTGCTTCATTAAAGTTTTTTGCAATAGTTCCAACCTCATCACGACTCTTATACTCTAATTTAATATCTTTATTTCCATTTGAAAACTCTATAATTTTTCTATTTAACTCTTTTAAAGGTCTTAGTTTTCTATTTATAATCTCATAAAGAAGTAAAAAAATAGCAATTGAGAGTATCAAACCAGCAACTATAAAAGCAACATTGTAATTGTACTGTTTGGAGTCTTTTATCATCACATTGTAACCATACTGTTGCACATATATATAGTACATATTATCAAATTTATAGACTCTATAAGTTCCTGAATAGTTCTTATTGATTGTTAACTCTTGAGCATTATTAATAATTTCAAGTTTTCTCTCAACACTATTTATTGGTTTTACATTTAATTTTTTATATAGCTCATCTAACTTTGAAGCAGTTGGGTGATCTTGAAAAAGAATCAAAAAGTTTTCAGCTATTAGCTCATATCTATTTTGTAAATTTAAATCGTGTCTTTGTTTGTCATATCTTATAAATATTGCAAAAGTTATAAAAATTCCAAAAAAAGCAAATGCAAATATTATATTTACAAATGTAGAGATAGAGATATTTCTTATCATATTAGTTGATAACCAATACCTCTAACAGATTTAATATATTGTTGAGAATCATCAATTTTTGATATCTTTGTTCTAATTCTTGAGATAATTACATCTATATTTTTTAAAGATGAATCATCTTCTATATTATCACTTGTATATATAAAATCTTCTCTTGAAACAACACCTTTATTTCTTTGAATAAGCAGTTTTAAAATATCATATTCTGCCAATGTTAATGAGAGAGAGATACCTTTAAATTTGATTTGCATATCTTTCTCTCTCAACTCAAAAGGTGAATCATTTTTATCTTTTTTTATAGTTGCTTGAGCATCAACTCTTTTTAAAATAGTTTTAATTCTTGCTTGAAGTTCTCTTGGATTATAAGGTTTTGGCAAATAATCATCAGCACCTCTTTCTAATCCCATAACCTTATCCAAAATATCATCTCTAGCTGAACTTATAATAATTGGAATTTGAGATTTTTCTCTAATTTTTGGAATAAGCTCCAAACCATCAATTTCAGGTAGTGTTAAATCCAAAATTATAAGCTGGAAATCTTTATTTATATCAAGCATAGATAGTCCAATATATGGACTATCTGTGTTTGTAACATCTATATCAAACGATTTTAAATAATCTGTGATGATTTGAGCTAACTCTAAATCATCTTCTATCATAAGTACTTTTATTATGTGTTATCCTTTTTATTGAGTTACAAGCATTAAAGTTTGACCATATCTATTTACATAAACTCTTTTATAATCATTTTTATACTTTTTTAAAGCTATTTGAATATTTTCAAAATTTTTAATTTCAATATCCTCTATTTGAATTATAATATCTCCAGCTAAAAATCCAACTTTCTCAGCTTTTGATTTTGGTTCAACTTCAGTTATTAGCATTCCATTTATATCTGAAGATAATCTATATTTTTTTATCATATCAGCATTTATTGTGCTAACTTTTAATCCATCTAATATTTTCCTATCGCTTGAAGATACACCTTCAATTGTTGATCTATCGCCTAATACAACCTCTATTTTTAAATCTTTTCTATCTCTTTCTACTCCAAATACAACTTTCTCATTTGGTTTAAAAGATGCTATTACATTTTGTAAGGTTGTTCTATCTTTTATAACTTTATCATCTATTGAGTATATTAAATCTCCTCTTTTTAGACCATATTGAGCAGCTGGTGTATCTGCTGAAATATCTAAAATAATAGCACCCTCTTTTCTTTTATAAACTTGCTGAGCATCCTTATCTAAATCAGCAATCATAACTCCAAGATATCCTCTTACTACTTTACCATCAGTTACAAGTTTTGTTACAACATCTCTTACCATATCAACAGGAATTGCAAAACCTATTCCATCATTTCCACCACTTTTTGATAATATTGCTGTATTAATTCCTATTAAAGCACCTCTACTATCAACTAAAGCTCCTCCACTATTCCCAGGATTTATAGATGCATCTGTTTGAATATAGTTTTCATATTTATTAATTCCTACTTTGTTTTTATTTAAAGCAGATATTATTCCCATTGTAACAGTTGTTCCAACTCCAAAAGGATCGCCTATTGCAAAAGTTACATCACCAACCAATAAAGAGCTTGAATCACCAAGTTTTATTGGTGTTAAACTCTTTTTTGTATCAATTTTAATAACTGCAATATCACTATCTTTATCTCTTCCTATTAAAGTTGCACTATATTCAATTGGATCATTAGCAATAGTTACAGATATCTCTTCTGCATTTTCAATTACATGATTATTTGTAATAATATAACCATCTTTTGTAACAATTACACCCGAACCTAAAGATCTTTGTACTTGATTTTGTTTAAATTGATTTGAAAAATCATCTCCAAAAAATTTCCTAAAAAATGGATCATCAAGCATCTGAAATGGAACATTAACAGCTGCATTTACACTTCTTTTTGTAGATATATTAACTACTGAATTTAAAGAAGAGTTTATACTGCTATTAAAAGATAAAATCTCGCTTTGTGAATTTGGTGCTACTCTATTTGGATTTTTATCCATCTCTTCAAACTCTATGTTTTTTGATAATAGTAGAGTTGACAAAACCAAAGAAACAACAACTATCTTCTTAATCATTTTAATCCTTATTTGATAAATTATTAGAAAATTATAGTGCTACTATGTAAACTGTTTTCCAATAAATAATTAACATATAGTTAATTATTTTGTTATAAATCTGTTCTTAAAACAGCTCCACTACTTGCATTTGTTACTAAAGCTCTATATTGCCCCAACCATGACGATTTAATTGGTTTTTTTAAAGGTATAAATTCAGCTTTTCTTTTCGCAATCTCTTCGTCGCTTAATTCAACTTCTAAAATATATTTATCAACATCAATATTTATAATATCTCCATCTTTTAATAATCCAATCATTCCACCCTCAGCAGCTTCTGGACTAACATGTCCAATAGAAGCTCCTCTTGTAGCACCACTAAATCTTCCATCAGTAATAAGCGCAACCTTATCTCCAAGTCCCATTCCCATAATAAGGCTAGTTGGTGCTAGCATCTCTTGCATACCTGGTCCTCCTTTTGGACCTTCATATCTAATTACTACAACATCACCAGCTTTTACCTTTCCTTCAACTATTCCTTTAATAGCTTCAGCTTGTCCATCAAAACAAACAGCTTTTCCTTTTAAAGCTCTAGCTCCTGTAATTCCAGCTGTTTTAATAACAGCACCTTGTTGAGCCAGATTTCCATAAAGAATAGCCAATCCACCAACTTGTGAATAAGGATTATCAATAGTGTGAATTATATTTGTATCTTTTATATCTGCATCCTTAATTCTTTCTAGTATTGTTTCACCTGTAATTGTAAGGTTATCTAATAAAATATCATCTCCTCTTTTGCTCATCTCTTTCATAACAGCATTTACACCACCAGCTTTATTTATATCTTCCATATGAACAGTGCTTAAAGATGGAGAGATTTTTGCAATATGTGAAACTCTTTTTGAAATAGCATTTATATCTTTTAATTCAAAATCAACACCTGCTTCTTTTGCAATTGCAAGCATGTGTAAAACAGTGTTTGAGCTTCCACCCATTGCCATATCAACAGCAAAAGCATTTCTTACAGCTTTTTCGTTTAAAATATTTTTTAATCTAAATTTTTCAATATTTGCTTTATCAAGAGCAATTTCACAAACTCTTCTTGCTGCTTTTTTGTATAACTCTTCTCTCTCTTTTGTAAGTGCTAAGATTGTTCCATTTCCAGGTAGTGCAATTCCCATGGCTTCCATTAAAGTATTCATAGAGTTTGCAGTAAACATCCCCGAACAGCTTCCTCCATCTGGACATGCATTACACTCAATATCTTTTAGCTCCTCTTCACTAATCTCTCCAGCTTCAAACTTTCCAACAGCTTCAAATGCAGTTGCCAAATCTATTGGTGTTCCATCTTTTGTATAACCTTTTTGCATAGCTCCACCACTTACAAAAACAGTTGGAACATTTACTCTTAAAGCTCCCATTATCATTCCAGGTACTATTTTATCGCAGTTTGGAATAGCAATCATGGCATCTAGTTTATGTGCATTCATCACAGTTTCTATTGAGTTTGCAATTAACTCACGACTAGGAAGAGAAAATAACATTCCATCATGTCCCATAGCAATTCCATCATCAACACCAATTGTATTAAACTCAAAAGGTACACAACCATTTGCTCTTATCTCATCTTTTATAATCTTTGAAACCTTATCTAAAAAAAAGTGCCCTGGAATAATCTCAATAAATGAGTTTGCAACTCCAATAAATGGTTTATTAAAATCTTCATCTTTTAATCCAGTTGCTCTTAATAAAGATCTATGTGGAGTTCTATTATGACCCTTTTTTATCTCATCACTTCTCATAACTATCCTTTTGTGAATTATTTTAAAAATTTAATAGATTATACATATATTACTTTTCATATTTTATTAAATAAAAAATATTTTAAATTTTTTTTAAAAACTCTTGACAAATAAAAAAAAAGCTACTATAATTCCAGTCCATTTTAAGAAGTAACTTAAAATAGAGTTCTTAAAATTATGCGAGTGTGGCGGAATAGGTAGACGCGCGGGACTTAAAATCCCGTTCCGGTTTCGGAGTGTGAGTTCGATTCTCACCATTCGCACCATTTTTTTAAATGATGGAGAGCTGACAGAGTTGGTCGAATGTACCGGTTTTGAAAACCGGCGAGGTGAAAGCCTCCGAGGGTTCGAATCCCTCGCTCTCCTCCATTTGCTTACATACAAATAAATAAATCCAATTTATAACTTACTGTTGGAGGTATAGCAAAGTTGGTAATGCCTCGGATTGCAAATCCGACATGCGTTGGTTCGAGTCCGACTACCTCCTCCAAAACTACTTTAAAATTCAAATAAATATTTTAAGCTTTATTCCTATTTTTTTTGATATACTACTATTTTTAAAATTTTGGAGGGGAATATGGCAAACAAAAGCCAAATTGAAGAGTTAAAAGAGATATTGCTACAAAGAAAAGATACTATTTTTACAAATGTAAAAAATAGCAGAGATAGTATAGAACAACTAAAAGATCAAGACTTAAACGACGATTTAGATTATGCGGATTTTGTTAGTGATTCATTTACACAAGGTATGATTGCTAATCATCAACTAGAAGAGTTAAAACAGATTGAAACTGCTCTAAAAAAAATATCAGATGGAAGCTACGGAATTTGTGATATGTGTGGAGTTAATATTCCAATTGGAAGATTAAAAGCAAAACCATTTGCTAGATTTTGTACAGAGTGCAGAACAGTTTTTGAACAAGAAGAACAAAAAAGAGCAAAAGCTTGATAAAAAGAGAGTATTTTTTACACGATACAAAATTAAATTTCAATTTTTTCCAAAATATTGAAGACTTTATAGTTGAAGAAGAACCCATAGAGTTTTCAGGTTTTGGAAACTTTTTAATACTAAAAATAGTAAAACAAAATTGTGATACTTGGGAACTTATAGATAAAATTGCAAAACATCTTAGAGTATTTTCAAATGAGATTGGTTATGCTGGATTAAAAGATAAAAATGCAACAACAACTCAATATATTTCAATACCTAAAAAATATCAAAAAGATATAAAAAATTATAAATCTAAAAAAATAGAGATTTTTGAAATTGGTTTGCACAATAAAAAACTAAATATTGGTGATCTAAAAGGGAATCGATTTAAGATAAATCTAAAAGATGTTGAACTTGAAGAGCTTTACACTATAGATAAAGTTTTAAAAGAGATTAGTAAATATGGTATGCCAAACTATTTTGGATTTCAAAGATTTGGAAAAGAGGTTGAAGAGAATTTAGAAAAAGCAAAACAACTACTTTTTGATGATTATAAAGTAAAAGATAAAAAAGTAGCTAAAATGCTTATTAGTGCTTACCAAAGCACATATTTTAATGCTTGGTTAGTTGAAAGATTAAAACTAAACAAAAGTGAGTTTAAACTTCTAAATGGTGATATATTTTATGATATAGAAAGCTCTAAACTTTTTACACCAAAATCTATAAATGAAAAGATTATAAATGACTTTAAAGATAAAAAGATAACTCCAACAGGACTTCTACCTGGAAATGATGTTTTTAGAGCAAGAGACGAAGCTTTAAAAATAGAGCAAAAATATGATAATAGCGATATTAGAGAAAAAGGTTATAGAAGAGAGGCTATTGTATTTCCAGAAATTTTATCTACAAAATATAATAAAGAGAGAAAAGAGGCTCTTTTGGATTTTATCCTTCCAAAAGGCTCTTATGCTACAGTTTTAATTGAAGCTTTAGCCAATAGAAATTTTGGCTAAACACTAAGGAAGAGTTATATATCTATCTTCGTAGTATAGTCTATTTTCAATAGCTATAACTCTTTGTTCATTATCAAACTTAAACTTATAAACTTCATTTTTATCTAAATTCTCATCAAGTTTAATTAAATAACCTTGAGATTCAAGAGCATATAAAGATGTTCCAAATGCTAAAGTAAAAAATTTAGCATACTTAAATTTAACACTTGATAACTCCTCAAGTGAACTATTTAATTTAAAAATTTCACCCTCAATATTTGCTAAATAAATAAATTTATCTTTAAAAATCACATCTCTAATATTATAATCTTTTGTAAATACCTCTCTTGGAGATATAGATACAATTTTATTTGAACTTGCAACTACTAAACTCTCTCCACCATCAACAAATCCTAAAGCTATAATATTATTAAACTCATTATCTGGATCTATTGCTATATTTCTTACAATCTCATTTGATACTAAAGATACTATTACCAATCTTCCATTTAAAGTCGGAAAAAGAACCAAACTTCCCATAAAATAAGGGTTTGTAACTCTTGTATCATTTGCTAAAGATAAAGGAAAATACTCTTTAAATAGTGTTTTATTTGTATTAACATCAACTAGTTCAATACTATTATTTGAGTATAAAATTGCTAATTTATCTTCAACTAAACTAGCTGCAACAACTGGATTTGAAGTTGTAATCTCTATTTTATCAATCAAAATTTTGTCTAAATTGTTTGTTGCTATAATTTTTTGATCATCAGTTAAATTTATAAAATCAAAATCTTTATTTAATCTATCCTCACTAACTCCTAATTTTGTTATAAACTTACCATCTTCTAAAGTTGCACCAATTTTATTCATTGATTTTATATCACTTTTTATAGAGTTTTTTTCAAGATTTAAACCTTTACTTAACTCTTCTGGTTCAAAATATTTTTTACCTGAACAAGCACTAAAAACAAAAATTATAAAAATTGCACTAATTATGTATCTCATATTTTACTTCGTTACTAAATTGTGTTTTAATAAAATTGCTAGTTCATAAACTTTTGAATCTTGATTTATCTCCTCTAAGATAGCTTTTGCTTTTTCATACTCTTCTTGATTTACTAAAATAATAGCTTCATGTAGTATCGCATAATCTTTAATTAAAAAATCATCATTTTTTCTTAAAGCATCCAACTTATCAAAATTCATCTCTTTTGCAGCAATTTGATACTCTAATAACTCTTTTAAATATTTAGAAGAGATATTTATTTCACTTAACTCTTTTTTTGCTGTTAAAAAAAGTGCTACTTCATACAAAGATTGATTTTTATTTTTCAAATACTCCAAAGAGCTCTCATCACCTTGTTCTAAATAGTTATTTAAGGCTATATTTGCTTTATATAAATTTGACTCATCAATCTTATTTTTTGTAAAAATCGCAATAGGAGTAACAATTGCCAACACTACCAACACATATATAATTTTTTTATATTTTTTGAAAAATCTCTCTAGTTTTACAAAATTCTCTAAAAGTTTCTCTTCATTGTTTAATTCATTTTTTAGATAGTTTACATCATCTTTTATACTCATTTATCTAACCTTTTTTTAAAATAAACAATATTCTACAAAAATATTGATAAAACCTTACTTTTATTTTTTTTCTTGTATAATTGTAGCCATTAATTTTAAAGGTAATCTATTATGAAAAAACTAATTATAACTTCTATTTTATCACTATTTTTAACAATTTCTTTATTCGCAAAAGAGAAAAATGAAGTAGCAACTTCAGACCAAACAAGATTTGAATCTTTAACAAAATTAACAAAAGTTATTGGAACAGTTGAAAAGTATTATGTTGATGATATAAAACTTCAAGAGATTATTGATAAAGCTTTAAAAGGTTTAATGCAAGAGCTTGATGCTCACTCAAGCTATTTAGATAAAAAAGCTTCAAATGAGATGAGTATTACAACAGCTGGTGAATTTGGAGGTTTGGGAATTACTGTTGGAATGAGAGATGGTGCATTAACTGTAATTTCACCAATTGATGACACTCCTGCATATAAAGCTGGGGTTAAAGCATCTGATATAATCTTAAAAATTGATGATAAAGCAACTTTAGGAATGACTTTAGATGAAGCTGTAAGCATCATGAGAGGGAAACCAAAAACTGATATATCTATTACAGTTGTTAGAAAAGGTGAATTAAAACCAATTGAGATAAAGATGCAAAGAGATATTATAAAAGTTCAATCTGTATTTGCAAAAACAGTTGAAGATGAAGAGCTTTTATATATTAGAATCTCTAGCTTTGATGCTAAAGTAACAGAAGAGCTACAAAAAGCAATTAAAAACAATCCAAAAGCAAAAGGTATTATTTTAGATTTAAGAAACAATCCAGGTGGACTTTTAGGTCAAGCTATTGGAGTTGTTGATCTATTTGTAAAATCAGGAACAATTGTTTCACAAAAAGGGAGAGACAAAGAGTCTGAAGAGAAGTTTGAAGCAACTAAATTTGGATTTAAATCAGATCTTCCACTTGTAGTTTTAGTAAATGAGGGTTCTGCTTCAGCTTCAGAGATTGTTAGTGGTTCACTACAAGATCATAAAAGAGCTGTAGTTATTGGTGAAAAAACTTTTGGTAAAGGTTCTGTTCAAGCAGTACTACCAATAAACGATGATCAAACTGAAAATATTAAATTAACAATTGCAAAATACTATCTTCCAAGTGGAAGAACTATTCAAGCTCTTGGTGTAACTCCAGATATAATTGCAAGTGCTGGAAAAGTTACACAAGATGAAGACTCTGCTTTTAGAATAAAAGAGGCTGATTTAAAAAGACATCTTGAAGGTGAGCTAGATAAAGTTGATAAAAAATCAAAAGATGATTCAAAATCATCAAAAAATGATTCAAATAAAATAGTTTCAAAAGAGGAGTTGCTAAATGACAACCAACTAAATACATCATTAGCAATTTTAAAAAGTTTAATAATTATGAATAAAAATTAGGAAGAGAAATGAATATAGAAAAAATAAAAGAGTTAAAACTTTGGCCAGATAACAAAAAAACAACTACACAAAAAGGTTTTGATGAGCTAGAAAATGCTGGATATAATCTTTTTTATATAGGAAAAAATGCAGACCTTTATAGTTGTCCAGGTGATGAACCTAAAACTCTACTTGTAAGAAGTGATAGAACATCTGTTTTTGATATTCCACTTAATTTTCAAATTGAAGGTAAAGGAATAATCCAAACTCAAATATCAAATTTTGGTGCAGATTTTGCAAAAAAAGCTGGAATAAGAACAGCAATATTAGATGAAAAAATTTCAAATGATATTTCACTTTCACCAAGATGCCAACTTATGAAGCTGTGTAAACCTCTTGAAGCTGAAATTGATGGTGATACTGTTCAATTTGAGCTAATATTTAGAAACTATTTAACAGGTTCACTATTTCAAGCTCTACAAGAGAATAAAGACCCTTATGGATTAAATCTTCCAAATGATTTAAAAGAGTGGCATAAATTTGAGACTCCTATCTTTACTCCAACAACAAAAGGAATCAAAGATGAGCCTTTAAATTCACAAAAAGTAAAAGAGAAGTTTCCTGAAATAATCTCAAACTTAGAGAGAGTTTTTAAAGAGTTTACAGCTTTTGCACACAAAAGAGGAATTGTTGTAGTTGATACAAAATTTGAGATTTTTGTTGATGAGAGTGGAAATTGGGTTTTAGGAGATGAAGTTTTAACACCTGAGAGCTCAAGATTTATAGCATTAGAAGATTTTGAAAAAGATAATTTCATATCTATGGATAAACAAATTCTAAGAGATTTTGGTAAAAAAGAGAACTGGAAAGAAAAAGCTAAATCTTTAAAAGCTGGTGAAAAACTAGAAGTTGTTGTTCCTCAAGAGATTAAAGATAAAATTTTAAATGGATATAGAACAATTTTAGAAAGATTAAGCAAATAAAATATTAGATATAATCCCAAAAAAATATAAGTAAAGGTATAAAATATGAAAGCAATTGTAAATGTAGGTTTAAAAAAAGGTGTTTTAGATGATCAAGGAAAAGCAATAAATCATGCTTTAGGAACTTTAGGATTTAAAGATTTAATATCAGATGTAAGAGTTGGAAAACAAATTATTATTGAATTAAACTCAACTAATAAAGAAACAGCTAAAGAGGAAGTTACAAAGATGTGCGAAAAGCTTTTAGCAAATACTGTAATTGAAGATTACACAATAGAAATAGTTGGTTAATTATGAAAGTAGCAGTTCTACAATTTCCAGGAACAAACTGTGAGTTTGATGCAAAATATGCATTTAATAAACTTGGTTGTGAAGTTGAAGTTATTTGGCACAAAGAGAGTAAACTTCCAGAAAATACTGATTTAGTTGTTGTACCAGGTGGTTTTTCTTATGGTGACTATTTAAGAAGTGGTGCGATTGCTAGATTTGCAAATATTATGGAAGATGTTAAAAAATTTGCATCAAATGGTGGAAAAGTATTAGGAATTTGTAATGGTTTTCAAATTCTTTTAGAAGCTGGACTTCTTCCAGGTGCAATGAAAAGAAATGATACTTTACACTTTATATCAAAATATCACCACCTAAAAGTTATAGACAATAATAATGAATTTCTAAGACTTTTAAATGTTGGTGATGTAGTTAATATTCCTGTGGCTCACCATGATGGAAACTACTATATTGATGAAGCTGGATTAAAAGAGCTTGAAGAGAATAATCAAATCTTATTAAAATATTGTACAAAAGATGGCGAGACTACAAATATGAATGGAAGTGTTTCAAATATTGCAGGAATTTGTAATAAACAAAGAAATGTATTTGGTTTAATGCCTCATCCAGAACGAGCTATTGAAGAGATTTTGGGTTCAACAGATGGTATTAACATGTTGAAAGGATTTTTAAAGTAGATTTTTCTACTTTAAATAATATGAAAAAACTAATATCTTTATTTATACTTTTTTCAACTCTTCTTACTATAAATCTATTTGCATCAAAGAATCTATATTTATCATTTTCAAAAATACCAAAAAATATCTATGCTAATCAAAAATTTGAGATAAAAGTTGAAGCATTAGTAACAACTTCAAATTTTACAGATTTAAATACTGAATTCTTTGAAATGGAAGATATAGATATTATAAATCCAAACTCTCCTTGGAAAAAAATATCAAATGATAAGTATGAAAATAGTTACTACCTTCAAGTTTTAAGCTCTAATTTTAAACTTCCAATTATAAATATCTCACTTTTAAACTATAATGAAGTTATTGATAATGATGTTTTAGAGTTAAATAGTATAAATTATTTGGAGATTGGAAAAAGTGATAAAAGATTTACAAATATTATTGCTGATGATTTAGTTATAAAAGCCTATAAAACAAAACAATACAACAATAAAGATGCTCTTACGATTGTAGATATTGATGCAATAAACTCAAATTTGGGAAATTTTCATTTAAATGAGATAGAAGAGCAAGGAATCTCTTCAATTAAAGAGATAGAAAATATTGAGAATTTAGTTTACTATTTTGTAACACCAATTTATCAAAAAAATCTTATATTTACATATTTTAATAGCAAAACTAATAGTTTTGTGGAGATGAAAGTTCCACTTATTTTACAAAATGAGTTAGTAAGTACACAAACTGATTTAAATCCAAATGATTCAACATTTGAAAAATATAAAAAAATCGCTGCTATTGTTGTTTTTGTAATATTTTTCCTACTATTTATTTGGAAAAGAAGAAACAAAGTTATATTTACACTTATGTTTATTTCACTTATATTTGCAATTATTTATAATTTTCCAAATCAAAAAGGTTATGTAAGTGAAGATTCATTTATATATATTCTTCCTACAAAAAACTCAACTATATTTTTTAAAACAACAAACAAAGAGAGAGTTGAAGTATTAGAAAAAAAAGGTCAATTTAAAAAAGTTTTAGGTTTGGATAATAGTTTTATTGGGTGGATCAAGGAGGAGAGTTTTGAAAAAAATTAGAGGTCTTTTTGTTGCAATTCAGTTTTCAATAACTGTTGCATTTGTTATATTTTTTATGTATCTGTTTAGAAACAATGCACATAAAGTTATTAAAATTTGGATGACTATTCAGATGTACTTTTTGGGAATTAAGCTTGAAATTGAGGGTAAACTTGATGAGAGTTGTGATTTAATTTTAATAAATCATCAATCAATGCTTGATATTATAGTAATGGAGTATATTCATAAAAGAAATATAGCTTGGGTTGCAAAAAAACAGATAACTGATATGTTCTTTTTTGGTCATATTATAAAAGCTCCAAGAATGATTAGCATTGATAGAGAGAATAAAGCTGGTTTAATTCATCTATTAAGTGAAGCAAAAGATAGATTAGACAAAGGTCGTCCAATAGCAATTTTTCCAGAAGGGACTAGAGGAGATGGAACTTTTATGGGTGATTTTAAAGCGGGAGCTAAAATGCTTGGAAATAAATATAACCTAAAAGTTCAACCCGTTGTTATGTTTAATACTAGAAATATTGTAGATTCTAAAAAACTTGAAGCATCTTCGGGAGTTGTAAAAGTTGTATTTTTAGAACCAGTTCTTGCTAGTAAAGATAGCTCTTGGTATGAAGATACTGAAAAAAATATGAAAGAGGTATTTTACAAAGAGTATAAAAACTATGTTTCTTGAGTTTAAAACTCTTATTGCAATTGGTATTGGTGGAGCAGTTGGCTCAATTTTAAGAGCCATAACTGTTTTTTATCAAACAAAATATTATCCAGTTGATTTTCCTTTGGGTATTTTAGTAGTTAATATTTTAGGTTCTTTACTACTTGGTTTTGTCTATTTTTATATATCTAATTTTATTGTTTCTGAAAATGTAAGATTTCTGCTAATCACAGGTTTTTTAGGTGGTCTTACAACATTTTCAACTTTTGCACTTGACAGCTATTTACTATTAAACTCATCTTTAAATTTAGCAATTTTGAATATAGTTTTAAATATTTCTGGCTCTATATTTGCAATTTTTCTTGGTATAAAAATTGCACAATTTATTTTTAAATAGAAAAAATTTTAAGCTACAAAAAGATATAATATTCTTTATCTTAAAAAAAAGGAATTATTATGGGTATGCCAAGTGGTATGCAATTACTAGTAATTGTTTTAATTATACTAATATTATTCGGTGGTAAAAAAATACCTGAACTTGCAAAAGGTTTAGGAAGTGGTATTAAAAACTTTAAAAAAGCTATAAAAGATGAAGATGAAGAGAGTGCTACAGCTTCAAAAATCGAAGATAGTGAAAAAAAAGCTGATAATAAAGTAGAAACTGCTAAAACTGAAGACAAAACAAAGGCTTAAGCCTTTGTCTTAAAACACCTACAAAAGAGATTAAATTGCAAAATATAGTTAAAGATTTTATTGAAAAAAGTTTACAAAAAAATATTGTATTAGAGAAGCCAAAAGATAGCTCTCTTGGTCATTTTGCCACGCCTGTTGCATTCTCTTTAGCAAAAGAGCTCAAAAAATCTCCTATGATTTTGGCTGAAGAGTTGGCTATAAAGTTGCAAAATCCTGATATATTTGAAAAAGTTGATAGTGTAAAAGGTTTTATAAACTTTACACTATCAAAAAAATTTATAGAAAAATTTACAAATGAAGCTTTAAAAAGTGGTGAGAATTTTGCAAAAGGTGAAGCAAAAACTGAAAAGATTCTTTTAGAGTATGTTAGTGCAAACCCAACAGGACCTCTTCATATTGGTCATGCAAGAGGGGCTGTTTTTGGAGATACTTTATATAAAGTTGGAAAATATCTAGGATATGATATTACAACTGAGTATTATATAAATGATGCTGGTGCACAGATGCAACTATTAGGAATTAGCGTTAGTTTGGCTGCTAGAGATTTTATTTTTAATGAAACAGTAGAGTATCCAGAAAGCTACTATAGAGGTGAGTATTTAATCGAGATTGCAGAGAAAATTATAGAAAAATATGGGAAAGATATTATCTATGATGAGAGCAGATTCGATGAGATGGCGATTTTTGCAAAAGATATTGTAATGGAAATAATCATCAAAGATTTAGATGATTTAGGAATAAGTTTCCAAAACTTTGTATCTGAAAAATCACTTTATAGCTCATGGGATAGCACAAAAGATGTTTTAGAAAAAAATGGTTCACTTTACACAAAAGATGAAAAAGTTTACCTAAACTCAACTAAGTTTGGTGATGATAGCGATAGAGTTGTTGTAAGAGAGAATGGAATTCCTACATATTTAGCTGGAGATATAATCTATCATAAAAATAAGTTTGATAGAAGCTTTGATAGATATATAAATATTTGGGGAGCTGATCACCACGGTTATATCACAAGAGTAAAAGCAGCTATTGAGTTTTTGGGAAATGATTCATCTAAACTTGAAGTTATTTTATCTCAAATGGTTCAACTACTTAAAGGTGGACAACCTTATAAAATGAGTAAACGAGCTGGAAATGTGATTTTAATGTCAGATATAACAGCTGAAATTGGAAGTGATGCTTTAAGATTTATATTTTTAACTAAAAAAAGCGATACTCACCTTGAGTTTGATATTGATATGCTAAAAAATCAAGATTCAAGTAATCCAATCTTTTATATAAACTATGCACACGCTAGAATAAATCAAGTTTTTGTAAAATCAAATTTAAGTTTTGAAGATATAAAAGATGAGAGTTTTGAAGCTTTAAATAGTGAAGCTTTAAATTTAGTTTATGAATCACTTCTTTTAAAATCTGTTTTAGAAGATGCATTTTCTAAAAGAGATATGCAAAAAATAACTGAATATTTATACAATCTAGCTTCTAGTGTACATAAGTTTTATAATGAACATAAAATTATTGGAAGTAGTGAAGAGAAAACTTATTTAAAAGTTCTAAGTATGGCAAAATTAACTCTAAAAACAGGACTTAAACTTCTTGGGATTGAAGCAAAAGAGATTATGTAATCTCTTTTGTTAGGCATTAGTTTTTAGGCTTTGCAAAGCTCTCTAAAAAATCTTCAAGATTATATTTTTCTCTATATTTTTCACTCATTAAATGAATAAAAATATCTCCTAAATCAATAACAGTCCAATTCTCATCTTCATCAACTCTTAAAAACTCTTCACCTTTTGGTTTTAAATCTGTTTTTAAATAATCCAAAAGTGCAGCACCATGCTTTGGATTTAAAGTTGTAGCAATCACAACATAATCCACTAAATACTCTTTTGATTTCAAATCAAAAAGTTCAACATCAACAGCTTTTTTATCTTCTAAAATAGCTTTTATATTCTCTACTCTATTTTTCAATTTTTTCCTTTTTTAAGTTTTTTAAATCTTCCCAAATAACTTTTGGAACATAGTTTAAATCTAATTTTTCACGTAATCTTGTAGAGCTAATATCTATATTTATATCAAGAGTTTTAAACTCGCTTGATAAGAGATTATATCCAGCTCTTTTAGCCACAACAAACTCTAAATTCTCTTTTAGCTCATCAATATTGTGCCATCTATAAAGAGATTTTAGATTATCTTCACCTATTATGAAGTAGATTTTGCTAGGATTTAATAAACTTTTAATATATCTAATAGTCTCATAAGTGTAGCTTAGTTTTTTTTGTTTAATCTCATAATCACAAACCTCAACTCTTTTATCATCTTCAAAAACTTTTTTTAAAAGCTTGAATCTAATCTCTGGCTCAAATAAAAAATCTTTTTTAAATGGATTTAGATAAGTTGGAACTATGATTAATTTATCAATATCTAAAACTTCTAGTGCAGTCTTAACTATCTTTTCATGTGCTAAATGTATTGGGTCAAAACTACCACCAAAAATTGCAATTTTCAAAAAAAACTTACCTCAAATTATGAATTAAATTATATTATAGCAATTTTTCGATAAAATATTTGCTATTTAGAATTTTTATAAAGGGATTAAATGGCTATTAAAGTTGCAATAAACGGATTTGGAAGAATAGGAAGATGTGTGGCTAGAATTATTGCCAACAGAGATGATGTTGAACTGGTTGCTATTAATGATACTGCAAAACCTGAAATGCTTGAATATATTACAAAATATGATACTGTTCATGGAACTTTTGATGGTGATGTAAAAGTTGAAAATGGTTACCTAAAAATGGGTAAAATAAATGCTAAATTATATTCAACTAGAGATGCAAATGAACTAACTTTTACAAAAGATTGCGGTGCAGAGATTGTTTTAGAGTGCACAGGAGCATATTTAACAAAAGAGTCATGTCAAGTTCATATAAATAATGGTGCTAAAAAAGTTGTTATGAGCGCACCTGCAAAAGATGATACAAAAACTTATGTTATTGGTGTAAATGAGCACACTTATGATGGTGAAAATATAGTTTCAAACGCATCTTGTACTACAAACTGCCTTGGACCAATAGCTAAAATTATAGATGATGCTTTTGGAATTGAAAAAGGTTTAATGACAACTATTCACTCATATACAAATGACCAAAATATATTAGATGTAAAACATAAATCTGATAAAAGAAGAGCAAGAGCAGGTGCTGCAAATATGATTCCTACAAGCACAGGTGCTGCAAAAGCTATGCGACTTATTATGCCACAACTTGATGGAAAACTTCATGGTCAAAGCGTAAGAGTTCCAACTCCAAATGTATCAATGGTAGATGTTAACTTTGTAATCAAAAAAGATACTACAAAAGAGGAAATAAATGCTTTATTTACTCAAAAATCAGAAGAACTAAAAGGTATTGTTGCAGTTGATAACGAAATGCTTGTATCAAGCGATTTAGTTGGAAATACAAACTCAACAATTATTGCAAGTGACTTAACTCAAGTTATTGGTGGAAATATGATAAAAGTTATGAGCTGGTATGATAATGAGTGGGGATATTCTGCTAGACTTGTAGATTTAGCAGTTTATATAGCAAAAAAATAAGGGATAAAATGAAGTTACAAGAGATTAAAAATATAGATATTGCTGGTAAAAAAGTTTTTATTAGATGTGACTTTAATGTTCCAGTTGATGAGTACAATAACATTACAGATGATAGAAGAATTCGAAGTGCTTTAAATACAATTAGATATTGTATTGATAATGATTGCTCTGTTATATTAGCTAGTCACTTTGGAAGACCAAAAGGTGGTTTTGAAGAGAAATACTCTTTAGCACCTATTGCAAAAAGATTACATATTTTATTAAAGCAAGAGATTAAATTAGCTCCAAATGTAGTTTGTGAAAAAACTATACAGATGGCAAAGGATTTAAAAACTGGTGAAATAATGCTTTTAGAAAATATGAGATTTGAAGCTGGTGAGACAAAAAATGATGAAGAGTTAAGTAAAAAGTTAGCTTCAATGGCTGATGTTTATATAAATGATGCTTTTGGGGTATCTCACAGAGCTCACTCATCTGTTGAAGGTATTGCGAAATATTTTGATATAAATCACAAAGCTGCTGGATTTTTATTAGCAAAAGAGATTAAATTTTTCCACCATATAGTTGAAAATCCTAAAAGACCATTTGTATCAATAGTTGGAGGATCAAAAGTATCTGGAAAACTTGAAGCACTTTATAATCTTGTTCCAAAGGTTGATAAAATTGTAATCGGTGGTGGAATGGCATTTACATTCTTAAAAGCTTTAGGATATGAAATTGGAAAATCGCTTGTTGAAGAGGATTTAATCCCTGAAGCCTTAAAAATTATGGAATTAGCAAAGCAGAAAGATACAAAACTATATCTTCCTGTTGATATTGTTGTTGCTGAAGCTTTTGATGCTGAAGCAATTGCTAAAATTGTTCCAGTACAAGAGATTCCAAAATCATGGATAGGACTTGATATAGGACCAGCAACTGCCCTATTATTTAGTGAAGTTTTAAATGATGCAAATACAATTTTGTGGAACGGTCCAATGGGTGTTTATGAGATGGAAAAATTTGCAAAAGGAAGCACAAAAATATCTCACGCAGTAGCTAGTTCATATGCAACAACTGTTGTTGGTGGTGGAGATACAGCTGATTTAGTAAGAATTACTGGTGATGAAGATGATATGACATTTATAAGCACTGGTGGTGGAGCATCTTTAGAGTTAATTGAAGGAAAAATTCTTCCTGGAGTTAAAGCATTAGTTATTGAGGATGATAAATAAATGGCAATTATTGCTAGTAATTTTAAGACAAACCATACAAGAAAGAGTACAAAAGAGTATATTGAAAAATTAAACTCTTTTATGATTGAAAAAAGTATTCAAAATGAAGTTTTCATATTCCCTACTTCAACATCTTTGGACTCTTTTAATATAGTTTCAAATCTTAAAATTGGTGTTCAAAATGCTTATGCCGTAGAATATGGCTCTTTTACAGGTGAGATTGGAAGTTTACAAATTGATGAGTTTGGAATTAAAACTATATTAATAGGTCATAGTGAAAGAAGACATATTTTAGGTGAAACTCAAGAAGAGATTGCAAAAAAATATGAGTTTTATAAAAACTTAGGTTTCAAGATAATCTACTGTATTGGAGAGCCATTAGAGGTTAAAAATAGTGGTTTAGAAAAAACTTTAGAGTATATCTATGAACAGTTTATTGGAATTGATACAAGCTATGAAAATTTAATTCTTGCTTATGAGCCTGTTTGGGCAATTGGTACAGGTGTTACTGCAACAAACGAAGATATAAAAAAAGTTCACAGTGCAATAAAATCAAAAATCAATAAACCTTTGCTTTATGGTGGAAGCGTTAAAGTTGAAAATGTAAGAGAGATTTGCTCTATTAAAAATGTTGATGGGGCACTAATTGGTACTGCATCTTGGCAAATAGATGATTTTATAAAAATTTTAGAAAATACAAAGGATTTATAATGATAATGAAGGGTAAAAAAGGTGTTATTTTAGGTGTAGCAAATGACAAATCAATTGCTTATGGAATTGCAAAAGCTTGTCATGCACAAGGTGCAAAAATTGCATTTACATATTTAAATGATGCTCTTAAAAAAAGAGTTGAACCAATAGCAGCTGAATTTGGAAGCTCTAATTTAGTTTATCCTTGCGATGTTTCTAAACCTGAAGAGATAGTTGCTTTAAGAGAATCTTTACAAAAAGATTTAGGCGAGATTGATTTTATAGTTCACTCAATTGCATTTGCTCCAAAAGAGGGTTTAAGTGGAAGATTTCACAATATCTCAAAAGAGGCATTTGATATTGCAATGGATATATCAGTGTTTTCACTAATTGAAGTTACAAAAGAGCTAAAACCTCTTTTATCTTCTAACTCTTCAATTTTAACTCTAACATATTATGGTGGAGAAAAATATATTCCAAACTACAATCTTATGGGAGTTGCAAAAGCAGCTTTAGATATGACTACTAAATATCTAGCGGAAGATTTAGGAAAAGATGGAATTAGAGTAAATGCTATTAGTGCAGGTCCAATTAAAACTTTAGCAGCTGCTGGAATTGGTGATTTTAGATTTATGCTTAAATGGAATGAGGCTCACTCTCCATTAAAGAAAAATGTAACAATTGATGAAGTTGGAAACTCTGGAATGTACCTGCTTAGTGATTTAAGTAGTGCGGTAACAGGTGAAATTCACCATGTTGATAGTGGATTTAATATAATGGGTATGCCAGCAGTTGAGTTTGAAGATGGAAAACCAAAAATTGCTTGGAATGGTACTGATAAATAAATATAAACTTTGATTAGGAGAATTATGAATATAGATTTTAAAACACTTGCACAAAAATATCAAACACCATACTATGTATATGATTTTGATTACATTAAAAAACAGTATACTGAACTTAAAGAGTCATTTAGAGCAAGAAAATCTCTAATTGCATATGCAGTTAAAGCAAACTCGAATTTAAGTGTAATACAACATCTTGCAAATTTAGGAGCTGGTGCTGATTGTGTTAGTATTGGAGAGGTAAAAAGAGCATTAAAAGTTGGTATTCCTTCATATAAAATTATCTTCTCAGGAGTTGGAAAAAGTGATGAAGAGATAAAAGAGGCTTTACAACTTGATATTTTACTTATAAATGTAGAGAGTGCTGCTGAGTTGAACAAAGTTGAAACAATAGCAAAAGAGTTAAACAAAGTTGCAAGAATCTCAATAAGAGTAAATCCAAATATAGATCCACAAACTCATCCATATATCTCAACAGGACTACATGAAAATAAGTTTGGAGTAGATATTGATACAGCAAAAAGAATGTATATTCAGTGTAAAAATAGCGATTTTTTAGAGCCAACTGGAATTCATTGTCACATTGGATCACAACTTACTCAACTTCAACCAATTAAAGATGCTGTTAAAATTGTGGCTGATTTAGTAAGAAACTTAAAAGCTATTAAAATTGAACTATCATTTATGGATGTTGGTGGTGGTTTAGGAATTATTTATGATGAAGAGAAACTAATTGATACATATGAGTATGCACAATCAATTTTAGACTCTATGTTTGGTCTTGATTTAACTGTTATTTGTGAACCAGGAAGATTTATTGTTGGGAACTCTGGATACTTTATAACAAAAGTTTTATATGAAAAAACAAATGGAAATAAGAGATTTGTTATTGTTGATGGAGCTATGAATGATTTAATAAGACCTGCTTTATATAATGCCTATCATAAAATTGAAGTTTTAAATGATAATAAAAACTTCTCAGATTGTAACCTTGTAGGACCTGTTTGCGAAAGTGGTGATTTTTTTGCAAAAAATATAGATTTGCAAGAGACACAACCTAATGATTTAGTTGTAATTCACAGTGCTGGAGCTTATGGATTTACAATGGCTAGTAACTACAACACAAGAGGAAGAGTTGCAGAGATTGCAGTTGAAAATGGTGTTGATAGGTTAATTAGAAGAAGAGAAAAATTTGAAGATTTAATAGCTTTAGAAGAAGAGTTTATAAAATAAGGATTTTGTATGGCAAGTTGTGAAGATGGCTTACTTGAATTAAGAAATAAGCTAGATAGTATTGATAATAAACTTCTTGAACTTTTAGATGAAAGAATGCAACTAGTTCATAAAGTTGGAGCCTTAAAAGCAAAAAGTGGTGGAGCAATATATAGACCTGATAGAGAGAAGGCTATTATTGATAGACTTGATAGAATTAATAGAGAAAAAAATGGTCTTTTAAATAGAAGTGCTATTGAAGCTCTATTTTTAGAGATTTTTGCAATATCTAGAAATATTGAACTACCAGAAAACATTGGCTATTTAGGTCCCCAAGGAAGCTTTACTCATCAAGCAGCTGAGAGTAGATTTGGAGCTATGAGCTCTTATGTATCTATTAGCTCAATTTTGGGAATTTTTAAAGAGTTAGAATCAAAAAAGATAAAATTTGGTGTTGTGCCAATTGAAAACTCTTCAAATGGAATTGTAAACGACACAATAAATGGTTTTACAAATTTTAACTCAAAAATTGTTGCTGAAGTTGTATTAAATATTCATCACACACTTGCAACAACTTGTGATAAAATAAGCGATATAAAAAAGATATATTCAAAAGATATAGCATTTGATCAGTGTAGAAAATTTTTAAATAATTTTGGTTTAAATGAAGTTGAATTAATTCCAGTTGAATCAACAACAAAAGCAGCAAAATTAGCAGCAATTGAAGCAAATAGTGCTGCAATATGTTCTCATGTTGCGGCAAAGCTTTATAATCTTCCAATCTTATTTGAAAATATTGAAGATAAAGATAACAATAAAACAAGATTTTTCATATTAAGTGATTTTGAAAATTCTCAAAGTGGAAATGACAAAACATCGATTTTGGTAAATCTTCCAGATACTCAAGGAGCACTTGTAAAATTTCTAAATGATTTTAATAATGCTGGAATAAATTTAACAAAAATAAAATCTCATATTGTTGAGGGAATATCTATATTTTTTATAGATTTTGATGGACATAAAGATGATGAAAATGTTAAAGAGATTTTAGATAAACATAAGAGTAGTATAAAAGTTTTGGGCTCTTATGTAAAAGAGATAAAAGATATATAAATTAAGCAAGGAGCAAAAATGAAATTTAATAAAGTGTTGAAAAATTTATCAACTTATGAGGCTGGAAAACCAATTGAGTTAGTTGTAAGAGAGTATGGAATTAATCAAAAAGATGTTGTAAAACTTGCATCAAATGAGAATCCTTATGGAACAAGTCCAAAAGTTGTTGCAAAGATTGAGAGTTTAGCAAAAAATATGTACTTATACCCAGATGACTCTATGTTTGAACTAAAAGCAGCTTTGGCAAATAAGTTCAATCTTAATAGCAAAAATGTAATTATTGGTTCTGGAAGTGATCAAATTTTAGAGTTTGCAATTCATGCAAAATGTAAAAAGAATTCAAAAGTTTTAATGGCTCAAACAACATTTGCTATGTATGAAATATATGCAAAGCAAGTTGGTGCAAAGATTATCAAAACAAAATCTTCTCAACACAACTTAAAAGAGTTTAGTAAACTTTATAAAAAACATGGAGCTGATGTAATTTTTCTTTGTATTCCAAACAATCCACTAGGAGAGTGTTTAGATAAAGATGAAGTTTATGAATTTTTAGAAACTATTGATAAAAACACATTAGTTATAGTTGATGGTGCATATCAAGAGTACGCTAGTTTTAAAGATGAGAAAAAAAGAATTTGCCCAAAAGATTTAATAGAAAAATTTCCAAATGCAATCTATCTTGGAACATTCTCAAAAGCATATGCCCTTGGGGGAATGAGAGTTGGTTATGGTTTGGCAAATGAGGATATAATTTCAACTTTTTATAAAATAAGAGCTCCTTTTAATATTACAACTTTAAGTTTAGCAGCTGCTATTGAAGCTTTAAAAGATCAAGAGTTTGTAGATGATTGTATTGATAAAAACTTTAAACAGATGAAAAGATATGAAAAATATTGCCAAGATAATGGTTTTGAATATATACCTTCATATACAAATTTTATTACGATTTTATTCAAAAACTTTATTTCAAAAGAGATTGCTCAAAAACTTTTAGAAAGAGGAATGATTATTAGAGATTTAACAGGTTATGGTCTTAATGCAATTAGAGTTACAATTGGGACTCAAGCACAAAATACGAAGTTTTTTAAACTCCTTAATGAAGTTTTAGAAGAGTTAAAATAGATTTAAAATGCAAATAAAAGATAAATCAACTGAAGAGTTAAAAGAGCTATCTTGTAAAATAAGAGAGCGAATAATTGATGTAGTATCAAGAAAAGGTGGGCACTTCTCATCAACACTTGGTGCTGTTGAATTAACTATTGGAATGCACAAAGTTTTTGGTGTAAATAGTGATCCATTTATATTTGATGTTTCTCATCAATGTTACCCTCACAAACTTTTAACTTCTAGATGGGATGAGTTTGAAACAATTAGACAATTTGGTGGATTAAGTGGCTTTACAAAACCAAATGAGAGCTCTGCTGATTACTTTGTAGCTGGGCATAGCTCAACTTCTATCTCACTTGCAGTTGGAGCAGCAAAAGCTATAAAATTAAAAGGCGAAAATAGAGTTCCAGTTGTAATGATTGGAGATGGTTCTATGAGCGCTGGAATGGTTTATGAAGCTCTAAACGAACTAGGAGATTTAAAACTCCCAGTTGTAATAATTTTAAATGACAATGAAATGAGTATTGCAAAACCAATTGGTGCAATTTCAAAATATCTATCAAAAATATTAGCTGGAAAAACTTATCAAAGTTTTAAAGCAACAGTTGATAAATTTATACGAAACAATATGCCAGAAGGTACAACTTATTTAGCAAAAAGAATTGAGAGCTCAATTAAATTAATAACTCCTGGTATTTTATTTGAAGAGATGGGAATTGATTATATTGGTCCAATTGATGGGCATGATATAAAAGAGATTATAGAGACTTTAGAGATAGCCAAATCTATGAAAAAGCCAGTAATTGTTCACGCAAGAACTGTAAAAGGAAAAGGTTATAAAATTGCTGAAGGACAACATGAAAAGTGGCATGGAGTTGGACCTTTTAATGTTGAAGATGGAGAGTTTATCAAAAAAGCTACCGAAAAAAGTGCAACTGAAGTATTTTCTAACTCTTTACTAAATTTAGCAAAAAAATATAAAAATATTGTTGGCGTAACTGCTGCCATGCCAAGCGGAACTGGAATGGATAAATTAATGAAAGAGTTTCCTTCTCGTTTTTGGGATGTAGCAATTGCTGAACAACATGCTGTTACTTCAATGGCAGCCATGGCAAAAGAGGGTTTTAAACCTTTTGTTACAATTTATTCTACATTTTTACAAAGAGGTTTTGATCAGATAATTCATGATGTTTGTATTATGAATCTACCTGTTGTTTTTGCAATGGATAGAGCTGGAATTGTTGGAAATGATGGTGAGACTCATCAAGGAGCTTTTGATATTAATTTTTTAAGATTTATTCCTAATATGATTTTATTTGCTCCAAGAGATAACAAAACATTGGAATTATCTTTAGAGTTTGCTTATAGTTTAAAAAATCCATGTGCAATTAGATATCCAAGAGGTTCATTTAAAGATTTAGAGTACAAAGCTTCTAAATTTGAGTTAGGAAAAGCGGAACTACTTAAAAATGGAACTTCAAATAAACTTTTCATTGGATATGGAAGTGGTGTATCAAAAGCTATTGAAGTTGAAAAACTTCATAGTGAAGATATAGCAATATTAGATTTAAGATTTGTAAAACCAATAGATAAAAATATCTTAAAAGATTTATCAAAAAAATATGACTCTTGGTATGTTTTTAGTGATTCACAAAAACAAAGCGGTGTTGCAAGTGCTATTTTAGAGGCTTTAAATGAAGAGAATATAAAAAACATCTCTTTAAAATCATTTGAATTTGAAGATAGCTTTATAGAACATGGCGACACTAAGCTTGTTGAAGACTCTTTAGGTCTGCTTCCAATACAGTTAGTTGAAAAGATAAAATAGGATATTTTATCTCCTATTTTATAAGTAAAAATTATAATATTATTTATAAAAATAGATAAAACTAAGCTCTAATTAACAAAAATTTTCCTATGATTTCTTAAATCATTTAGGAGGATTTTATATGAAACTAAAAATTTCTTTAGCACTATTTTTAGGTGCAACTACACTTTTTGCTGATCAAGCATTAATCACAAAATCAAAAAACTTTGGTTTGGAGCCTATTCCATCAGATAAAAAAGCTTTAATGAAATTAATTGATGATAAAGCAGATCCAATAACAGATGCAAAAGTTGAACTTGGAAAAAAATTATATTTTGATCCAAGACTTTCAAGAAGTAATTTAATATCTTGTAATACATGTCATAATCTAGCACTTGGTGGAGCTGATGGTGTTCCTGTTGCAATTGGACATGGATGGACTGCAAATCCACACCACTTAAACTCTCCAACAGTTTATAACTCAGTGTTCTTTAAAGCACAATTTTGGGATGGAAGAAGTCCTCACTTAGCTGATCAAGCAGCAGGTCCAATTCAAGCTGGTCCAGAGATGGCTGCACCTCCAGCACTTGTAGAAGAGAGAATTAATTCAATTCCAGCTTATGTAGATGAGTTTAAAAAAGCTTATGGGAAAAATACAAAAGTTGATTTTGATAAAATCACAAGTGCAATTGCTACATTTGAAAGAACTTTAGTTACACCATCAAGATTTGATAAATTCTTAGAAGGTGATGTTAATGCTTTAACTAAAGCTGAAAAAGAGGGATTAGAGTTATTCTTAAACAAAGGTTGTACAGCTTGTCATACAGGAATTGCTCTTGGTGGAACAATGCAACCATTCCAAGTTGCAAATCAATACAAATTTATAAGTGTTGGTGACTTTACAGGTGATGAAAATGGTATGGTTAAAACACCATCTTTAAGAAATATTACTGAAACAGCTCCATATTTCCATAATGGTCAAATCTGGTCTTTAGCAGAGGCAGTTAAAGAGATGGGATCTGTTCAATTAGGTATTAATATATCAAATAGTGATGCTTCTAAAATTGTAACTTTCTTAAAATCATTAACAGGTACTAAACCAGCTATTGTTTATCCACAACTTCCAGAATCAAACGATAAAACTCCAAAACCTTCATTTGATTAAAAACTAGGGATTTTCCCCTAGTTTTACTATTTTGCTTAACTTTAAACAAATATTTTTAAGAGTAGAATTACCTTTTTTTAAAGGCTAGGTAATCGATTTTGAAAAGTAATCTATTAATTATCATCTATGGACTAATTGTTACAATGTCTGTAATGTATGCAACTCAACCACTTCAACCACTTTTAGCTTCAAAATTTGAAGTAACAATTACAGAAGCTTCACTTTTTACAGCTGTGATTTTGTTCTTTTTAGCAGTTGCTCCAATAATATATGGTTATATTTTAGAGAAAGTTTGTGCAAAAAAGATGTTAATAAATGCATCAATTGTTTTACTAATTACAAATATTTTCTTAGGTTTAGCAAATAGTTATGAACTATTTTTATTTTTTAGAGTTTGTGAAGCTTTAGTAATTCCAGCAATTTTAACTTCACTTATGAGTATATTGGCAAATATAGATAAAGATAATATTAAATTTAATATGTCTATTTATGTTGCTGGAACAGTTTTTGGAGGACTTGTTGGAAGAGTTTTTTCAGGGTTTATTGCAACAACTTTTTCATATGAATATGTATTTTACTCTCTCTCTCTTGCTATATTTATCTCTATTTTATTAATTAAAAAACTAAACTTTAATGGGGAAGCCAATATTATAAAACCAAAAATTTCAGATGTATTAAATATTTTAAAAGATAGAAGATTTGTAATCGTATATTTTGTAATGTTTTGTATATTTTTTGTATTTTCAGGTGTTTTAAATGTGCTACCATTTAGAGCAAAAGAGTTATCAAGTGAGTTTTCTGAGTTTCGAATTGCTCTTTTATATTTAGGATATGGAATGGGAATTTTAGTATCATTAAACTCTAAAAAAATAGTAACTTTTTTCAAGGGTGAAATAAATACTATATTGTATGCAACAATATTTTTTATATTTACTATATCATCACTATTTATAGAAAATATTTTATATCTTTTTTTACTTCTATTTTTAGTTTGTATAGGAATGTTTACAGCTCATACAGTTAGTACACAACTTGCAAACTCTATGCAAAAATCACAAAAATCTTTAACTTCTGGAATGTATTTAACCTTTTATTATCTAGGGGGAGCAACAGGCTCACTTGTTCCATCAATGATATACAAAGCATTTAATTGGAACATTATGTTAATTAGTTTTGTAGTATTGCTTTTAGTTGTAGCTTTAGTTGTAGCTTTAAACAAAGACCTTTTTAAAACTTTATAGTTTTAAAAAAGGTATTAATTTTTCAATACTAAGCCCCATAGCTGTAGTTTCAAGACCAGATACCTTTTTTATATAAGGTTTACAAAAACCTTCAACCATAATTGCTCCAGCTTTTCCAAAGCACTCACCACTTTTTAAATAGTTTAAAAGATCATCTTTTTTAAAATTTTTAAACTCATAACTTGTAATAGATATATCAATTAGCTCAAAAGTTTTTGATTTATAAATCATACAAGTAATTACTGAAGTTTTATTTCCACTTTGAAGTTCTAACATATTTTTTGCATCTTCATAATCTTTTGCTTTTCTTAAAAGTTTACCTTCACAAGTTACTACACTATCAGCAACCAAAAGTGGTATTTCAACTCCATATTTATTATGCAACTCATCAAATTTTCCCTTTGTAGCTGCATAGCAAAACTCTTTTGGATTTGAAGTTGTTATACTATCTTCATCAAAACTTCCACCACTTTGTATAAAATCAATCTTAAAATCTTTTAATATCTTTGCTCGTGTTGGCGAATTTGAACCAAGTCTTATCAATTTTTTCCTTTTTTCCTTGAATTATACTAAGTTTTAATATAATACGATTTTAATATATAGGATTTTTATGTTAGCACTTTCAAGATTTTCAGGCTTTTTAATATTTTTATCATTTATTTTTACACTCTACTCATACTTTTTTAATGAAAATCTTCAAATAGTAGCTGTTGTATCAATTTGGATAGCTGCTACAATTTTGTTTTTTACATTAAAAAAGAGAAAACTTATATCAATACTTCTACTTTTATCCTTTTTATCGCTTTTATACTGCTACTTTAACGATATAAAAATAGATTTTTATAAAGCATTTAGTATAAATTTATATCTTCTAAATCTTTTAATAGCAGTTGGATTTTTAAAACTTATTGCAACTCCTAGAAGTGAAAAAAGTATTGAACTTCCAAGTGGAAAAAGCTCATTTATAAAAACATATTTAAGTATTCATCTATTTGGTTCAGTTATAAATCTATCAGCCCTACTTTTAGTTGCTGATAAAATGTATAAAAAAGGAAAATTAACCGCATTACAAATTGTTTTGCTTACTCGTTCATTTGCAAGTGATGCTTACTGGTCACCTTTTTTTGTGGCATTTGCAGCTGCTATTACTTATGCTCCAAATTTACAAACACTTACAATAATATTTTTTGGAATATTTTTAGCAATAGCAACTTTTATAATTACACTCTTAGAGGTAAATTACAATAAAAAATTTGATTTAAAAGAGTTTAGAGGTTATCCTCTATCTTTACAAACACTTTTTATTCCACTTCTATTAGCTATTTTTGTTCTATTTACTCACCATTTTTACGAAGATCTTAAAATTATTGTTTTAATCTCACTCTTCTCTTTACTTCTTACACTTTTTATTTTACCTATAAAAAAAGGTTTTTTTGAAAGTTTTAAAATATTAAAATTTTATATTATTGATGATTTACCAAAGATGAAGAGTGAATTAACACTATTTTTAGTAGCTGGTATTTTTGGAATTTTTATAGGAACTACTCTTTTATCATTTGATTTTAAACTCCCTTTTGAAATTTTTGATTACAAAGCAGCTTCAGTTGTTTTACTTACTTTTATAATCTTAGGTTTTATTGGAATTCATCCAATTATATCTATATCAATTTTGGGAGATTTTTTTGTCAACGCAAATCACACTCTTCTTGCTATGACTTTTTTGATGTCATGGGCAACAACAGTATCAACCTCTCCAATATCTGGCTTAAATCTAACTTTAAGTTCAAGATACTCTTGTAGTCCAAAGGAGATTTTTAAATTAAATATTGTTTATGCAATCAAGATTTATTTTGTATGTATAACATTTTTATATCTTTTATCACATTTTTTAAACATTTAATTTTATCTTATAATAAGATTGTAATAAAAATATATTATAATTGCTTAATTTTTTTATAAGGAGTTTTTATGTCGGCACGAAATATAAAACTACTAATACCTGTTCTTGTAGCAGTTGTTATGTGGTTTATACCAGCACCTGAAGGTTTGTCACAAAATGCATGGCATTTTTTAGCAATATTTTTAGCTGTAGTTGTTGGACTTATTCTTGAACCAATTCCAGCAGCGCTAATTGGTTTTGCAGGTGTAGCTTTAATAGCTGCATTAGGATTAATAGGAAATCCAACAATGAGTATAAACTGGGCATTATCTGGTTTTAGCAATAGTGTTATTTGGTTAATATTTGCAGCTTTTATGTTTGCACTTGGTTACAAAAAAACAGGTCTTGGGAAAAGAGTTTCACTAATTATGGTTAAATATATGGGTAAAAGCACTTTAGGTTTAGGATATGCAGTTGCATTTTCTGATTTAGTTTTAGCTCCATTTATGCCATCAAACACTGCAAGAAGTGCTGGAACTATCTATCCAATAGCTATTAATATTCCACAAATTTTCAACTCATTACCAAACAATGAGCCAAGAAAAATAGGATCTTATATCACTTGGGTAGCAATAGCTTCAACTTCTGTTACAAGCTCTATGTTTTTAACAGCTCTTGCTCCAAACTTACTTGCAGTTGATTTAATGGGAAGACATACACAACATACACTTACTTGGATGGAGTGGGCAACTATCATGGTTCCGATTATGATTCCACTATTTTTACTAACTCCTTGGTTAACTTATGTTATTTATCCACCAACACAAAAAAGATCTCCTGAAGCTCCAAAATGGGCAGCAGAAGAGCTGAAAAAACTAGGAAATGTTACATTTAAAGAGTATTTAATGGCAGGACTTGCAATTGTTGCTTTAGTTCTTTGGATTTTTGGAAAAGAGATAGGAATAAATGCTACAACAACTGCTATTTGTGTTATGACTGTTATGGTTCTTACAGGAATTATCTCTTGGGATGACTTGCTTAGTGAAAAAGCTGCATTTAATGTATTTATCTGGTTCGCCACTTTGGTTGCACTAGCTGATGGATTAAAAAGAGTTGGTGTTTTAGATTTTATAGGTAAAAACTCTGAATCGATGCTATCAGGACTTGATACAATGGCTTTAATAGTATCACTACTTGTTTTATTTTATGTACTTCACTACTTCTTTGCTAGTACAACTGCTCATGTTACTGCATTAGTTCCTCTATTTATGGTTATTGCAACAACATTTATACCAGCAGATCAAATAATTCCATTTATGGTTTTACTTGCAGGAAGTTTAGGAGTTATGGGAATTATCACTCCTTATGGAAGTGGACCAAATCCAATTTGGTATGGTGCTGGATATATATCTCAAGCTAGATGGTGGGGTTTAGGAGCTATCTTTGGAGGATTGTATTTAGCAGTTATTCTTTTAGGTGTATTTATATTTATATAAAAAATTAAAAGGAAGTCTAACTTCCTTTTAAAAAATCGTTTGATACATTAATGCTATCGCCATTAAAAATAAAAATCCTTTTATAACTTTATTATAATTTTCTTGCGGAATTTTGTTCTTTATTTTAAGTCCAATAACCATTGCAACTACAACAAGTATTAAACTACTAAAAGAAATTGTTAATAACTCTTGCGTAAATGAACCATGAATTCCGAAAAGCATAATTTGAATAAGTTTTCCAAACAAAAAACATATATTTGAAGACTGAATTATCTCTTTTCTTGAATGTTTTGATTCTAAAGAATATATTATTAAAACCAAAGCCATAACATTTGTTAAACCACCTATAATTCCAGCACTTAATCCAAATATAACAAGTGAAGTTTTAGGTTTATTTTTTACCCAAACCATTTCAAATTTGAATTTTTGAATTAGTAAATAAAAAATAATTGAGATTGCCAATAATAATTTAAAAATTTCAGAACTACTATAGATTAATATTTGTGTACCAATAGCACTTCCTATCATCGCAAAAATTGCCAAAGGATAAAATCTTTTTATAGCATTTAAAAAGTTTCCTTCACTAAAAATAGCTATTAAATTAATCAAAAGTGTAGGAATAGCAACATACAAAATAGCTGTTTTCATATCTGTAATCATTGCTAAAAGAGGAGTTGAGATTAAAGGAAAACCAAAACCAATACTTCCTTGAACTAAAGAAGAAAAAAATAAAATTATTGAAAAGATGATTAAAAAATCAATATTTAAGTCCATAATAAATCCTAAAAAAAGAAGGATTTATTATATATGAATATCATTTAATTTTGAAAATTTTTGTTTACTATTTCTAAAAACTCTTTTGGGTTTTTATATCCAACAATCTTTGCACTTTTTATCTCTTGTTTATTCTCATCCCAAAAAACAAGAGCTGGAGGACCTACAATTCCATATTTTTTTTGTAAAGCTTTGTCATCATCTGTGTTGTCTGTAACATCAACTTTTAAAAGTGTAAATCCTTTTAGTTTATTAATAACTTCTGCATCTTTAAAAGTAATCTCATCTAACTCTTTACAAGATACACACCAAGATGCCCAAAAATCTAGCATTATTGGTTTTGAAGATTGTTTTATAGCAACTTCTAGTTCATTTATATTTTTTATTTTTGTAAAATTAAGGCTTTGAGTATTTGATGAAATTGCAACACCGCTTGTAAACTTTTCAAGCGGTTTTAGTGGATTTGTTGCTCCACTTATTGCACCAACAAGCATTACAGCTCCAAATATTAATATAACTTTAGAGATTAATTGAGAAATAATATGAGTATAAACTCTTAAATAAATTGCACTTCCCAAAAGTAAAAGTGCCCATAAATACATAGCTATAGTTGGATTAATAACTCTATCAAGAAGCCAAATAGCAACTCCTAGCATGATTATTCCAAAGATTTTTGTAACACCTTCCATCCATCCACCTGGTTTTGGCATAAATTTACCAGCTCCAACACCTATTAAAAGTAGTGGAACTCCCATTCCTAAACTCATTACAAATAGTGCCATTCCTCCAAGAACTGCATCTCCTGTTTGCCCAATATATACTAATGCACCAGCCAAAGGAGGCGCTACACAAGGACCAACGATGAGAGCCGATAAGAATCCCATAATTGCAACTCCTAGCATTCCTTGTTTCTCTTTTCCTTCACTTGTTTTATTTATCTTATTTTGCAAAGCTGTTGGAACTCTTATTTCAAAATATCCAAACATAGAAAATGCAAGAGCAACAAACACAAAAGCAAAAACAACCAAAACATAAGGGTTTTGTAAAGAAGCTTGTAAATTGGCTCCAAATACTCCAGCAACAACTCCTGCTAGTGAGTATGCAAAACTCATAGCTAATACATACACCAAAGACATTATAAAACCTTTTTTAGCATTCATTGTCTCATTTTGAGAAGCTTTTACAATAATTGATGAGAGTATTGGAATCATAGGAAAAACACAAGGAGTAAATGATAATAAAAGTCCAAATCCAAAGAATGTTGCAAGAATTATTAAAGTGCTTGAGTCACTAAAAGCTAAAGCAATACTATCTGTTTCACTAATATTTTCATCTTTTGTTAAAACTTCTTTATTAGTCTCTTTTATATTATTTTTACTTTCTGGCTCTTCTTTTACAGAACTTGAATCAAAAAATATAACTTGCTTTTCACTAATAGGAGCATAACAAAGCCCTGCTTTTGAGCAACCTTGAAATTTGAACTCAATTTCATACTTATTTGAATCTATTTTTGATTTTATTAAACTATATGGAATATTGATATTTAAATCTTCAAAATGAACAATAAAATCATCATAAACAACTGGCTTTGGAAGTTCTAACTCTTTTAAAAGTTCAACTTTTTTTGGTTTTGTTATATTTATTTGCAGCTTATCATCGTACAGATAAATATCTTTTCCTAACTCTAATTTTATAACCAAACTATCTTCATTTTGTACAAAATTTACTTTAAAAGCCTCTTCTGGTTCTAAAACTCTATTCTCAAAATCTAGTGAAAAAGAGTAGACAAAAAGTGCTAAAAAGAGAACTATTTTTTTCATTTTCTATCCTACTTAAAATCTATTTTTGAACTCTCTAAAAGTTCTTGCGATGTTTTTATTCCAACATACTCTTTTATTGGTTTTCCATCTTTAAAATATATCAAAGTTGGTAATTTTTTTACCCCATATCTTTTTGCTAAAACTAACTCATCTTCAATATTAACCTTAAAAATCTCTACATTATCAGGTTTTATAATTTCGAAATCTTCTAAATTTACTGCTAAGACTTTACAAGGTGGACACCAAGGTGCATAAAAGTCAATAATGGCATTTTTACCCTTGGTTTTTTCATCAAAATTATCAATATTTAACTCTTCATAAGCATTTAAAGAGACTAAAGAGAATAGTGCAAAAATAAAAAATTTAATCATTTATAATCCTTTTTTAAAAATGGATTATATTATATTAAATAATAGTAAACAATTTGCTTTAAGAATTATAACTTTTAATTATGCACCAATACTATCTTTTTTAAATTTTTTCCTTTTTTGATTATCTGTAGTAGTTGGATTTACGCTATTTTGAATATAATTTATAATCTTTTGAGCTATATTTATATTTGTTGATTTCTCAATTCCTTCAAGTCCAGGGCTTGAGTTTACCTCCATTACCAAAGGACCTCTTTTTGAAATTATCATATCAACACCACAAACTCCAAGTCCCATTGCTCTAGCAGCTGCTAGTGCTGTAGTTTTCTCTTTTCTATTTAAGTTATAAATAGAGGCATTTCCACCTTGATGAAGATTTGATCTAAAATCACCTTCAGCTCCTTGCCTTCTCATTGCAGCAACAACCTCTCCACCAACTATAAATACTCTTATATCAGCTCCATTTGCCTCTTCAATATACTCTTGAACAAGTAAATTTACATCCATTCCATAAAAAGCATCAAGAACAGATTTAGCTGCTTTTTTACTATCAACTAAAACAACTCCTACACCTTGAGTTCCTTCTAAAATTTTTAAAACCAAAGGCGTTCCACCACTTAAAGCAATTACATCTTTTGCATTTGATTTATTCGAAGCAAATACAGTTCTTGGTAAATCAACACCATTTTTTGATAAAACTTGAAGACTTCTTAACTTATCTCTACTTCTTGTAAGTGCCAGATTTCCAGTTGTTGAAAATACATCTTGCATCTCAAAGTGTCTAACTATTGCTGCACCAAAAAAAGTTCTACTTGCTCCAATTCTTGGAATTATTGCATCTGGAACTTTTAGAACCTCTCCTTCATAGTTTACAACAAGCTCATTTTTCATAATCTCAATTGTACATTTTAAATAATCAATAACTCTTACTTCCCAACCTTTATTTAAAGCCTCTTCATACAATCTTTTTGTCGAATAAAGATTCTCATTTCTTGACAAGATATAAATTAACATTATAGTTTCCTATTTTAATATATTTTTTTTTGAAACATCAACTAAAAAACGATTTTGCAAAAACTTTCTACCTATTAGCATGGGGTATTTCATATCTGCTCTTGAAGTTAGTGATACTACTGTTTGATAGATTTTTCCAGCAAATTCAACTTTGACTTTTATAGAGGCTCTAGTTTGAACAACTCCATTTGAACTTTTCACACTTTTTATTTTAAAAAGTGGCATTTTTACTCTTTTACCATGATAAGATGGATGAATTTTATCTAGTAGTCTAAAGTGTACAAAATTAGAATCATCTACAAAGATATCATCGCAGTGAAGTGAGTTTGAGTAGGCTCCTGTATCTATTTTTGCATCTAAATCAAAAAGTTCTAAATCCAAAATAGATATGGGCTCTACTCTTCCTATTATTTGTAGTTGTGACATAATCACCCTTTTTTAAAATAAAGTAAATTATATCACAATAAAAAATTTAGCTCTACTTTTTTAACTCTTTTGCTTTTTGTAAAGCCAAGATTAGTTCATCAATATTATCGTATGGAATATGAGATTTCCATTGAATATCTTCACCTGTTAAAGAGATTCCAATACTTACTATATCAGCAGTATTTACTCCATAAGGCTCACTTACATTTGAAACTGTTATTTTTCCTTTTTTTGTTCCTGCTAAATCAAATTCAGCTATTTTTGTAGTTGTTGACATTTTATCTCCTTAATTTTTTTAAATTCTACATAAAATTTCTTTTGTATATATTTAAATTACTTAAAAATTGGTTCAGGTCTTCCTAAATAGAACCCTTGAAACTCATCTATCTCTAAATTGATTAAAATATTAAAAATCTCTTCACTATGAACAAACTCAGCAACTGTTTTTATATTTAAAGTTTTGCAAAATGCTATTATAGATTTTACAATCTCATAAGAGTTTTGATCTATATTTATATTTTTTATTAAGCTTCCATCAATTTTTACATAGTGAGGTTTTATTCTAATAATTCTTAAAAAGTTTGAGTAACCACTTCCAAAATCATCAATAGCTATTTTTACACCCAAATTTTTATATTTTAAAACAAACTCCTCTAAAAAATCATAATCACTTACAGTTTCACTCTCTAAAATTTCAAAAACTAATCTCTCTCTAACACTTTGCTCTAAACTTAAAAGTTTATCCTCTAAATAATCTACAAATTCATAGTTTAAAATATCTTTGAAACTAAGATTGATTGTGATTTGTTTATCAGTTTTTAAAAGATTATCCAAGCTTCTTGATATTACAATTTTTGAAAGTTGTAGATACTGTTTTGTCTTAAAAGATATCCCTAAAAATTTATCAGGTGTTACTATTATAGGAAGATTATCTTCATCTTTATCTTCAATTCTCATAAGAGTTTCATATTTTTTTATATTTTTATCTTTATCAAATATTGCTTGATAATATGGAACTATCCTATTCTCCTCTACAGCTTTTTTAATCTTCTCTCTCCAATATAAAGATTGAATAATCAACTCTTTTGAATCAAGCTCATTGTTGTATATAAAATAACTTTGATTTAGTGATTTTGCTTTTTTTAAAGCCATTGCAGCTGTTATTATTGGTTCATCTTGGAAAATTGATACTCCAAGAGTCATAGAGATTGTTATATTATCTTTTAATTTTTCAACATATATTTTTCTATTTAAAAATGTTTGATTCAGTTTTTCTATTAAAATAAAAATATCTTCAATAGCCATATTTTTTGTATTTGCTAAAGCAAAGATATCTCCACTTAATCTATAAGCAGTTACTTCATAATTTATCTCAAACTCTTTTAATATTTTTCCTATTTCAACTAAAACTAACTCAGCATTTATAAAACCATAAATCTCATTTAAATCTTCAAAAGAGTCTAAATCTAAAAGAATCGCAACAACCGACTCTTGATCTCTTATGCTATCTTCAAGAGCTTTTCTATTTTGCAAAGATGTAAGCTCATCTTTATAAAGTCTCTCTTCTACCTCTTTTTTTGCATCTACAATAAATTTATTACATACAATTTTTGTATTTAATAAAGATTTTATGTACAAATATATAAATATTATTGATAAGCTTGAACTTATTATTAATAATAGATATAAAAGATTAAAAGTTTGCAATTTTTTGACCAAATTTTACATCTTGATTTAATAAATTTTCTAAATTTACAAAATCCTTTTCCCAAAGCATAACAACAGTTGAACCCATCTTAAAGTAACCCAAGCAGTCACCTTTTGAGAATTCAATATTATCATAGTTGTAAACTTTTATCTCTTTTGTATCAAGATTTGTTTCAACTTGCTTTTCAAACTCAAAAACCATCTGACCAACATTTAGTGCACCTACAAAAACCATATAAAAGATTTTACTATTTGATTCACACTCTAAAATAACTCTTTCATTTTGAACAAAAAGTTCAAACTCTTTGTTTAGGTATTTTAAATTAACTGGATATAGTTTTCCAGGAACATGTATTAGTTTTTTTAATTTAAAATCAATTGGAGCGTGATATCTGTGATAATCTTTAGGCGATAGATAAAAGTTCATAAAATCACCATTTTCTACTCTTTGGAAATTTTCACTACAATAGTAAGTTAAAAGCTCTTCAACACTATACTGCATCCCTTTAATTTGAAGTGCAATATCTTTGTTTAATTTTCCACATTGAGTAATTAAACTATCTGTTGGTGATATAAAAATATTAGAAGTTTTATCAAAATCTCTTTGTATTATAAACTCTCTTGTAAAAAGCTCATTTAATGATTTATAATGTTTTGCATTTTTAAACTCTTTTAAATCTAGCTTCATAAATTTTGCATAAGAAATATTTATAAATTTTTGAATAGGTCTTGGAAACTCTTTTTTTGCAAACTTCCCAAAGTATTGTGATATAAGATTTGTAATATGCATTTAAGCCCCCGTAAAAAATTAGTCTAATATTTTACCTATTTTTTGCTAGAGTTTTGCTTTTAAAAAGGATATTTATGTATAAAATTGTTATTCAAGATAGATGTGACTGCTTTTATAAAAGTTCACTACAAAATAATCTTACATTTAATTCAAAAGATGTGGCTTTAGAAAAAGCTATTGAGATAAAAAATATTATGAATAGAACTTTTTGCAAAAAACACTCATTTGAGCTTCAAGAGATGCTTAATAATTTTGTAATTAAAGTTTATAAAGATGAACCAATAAAATCTTGTTGTGGAAATGGCTGTTGTATGTAAATTGGGTTTTATATTGACAAGTAAGCTTAAACTAAGAGTTGCTTCTGTAGGATGTACCTATCTTCAGTATTATTTTTCATAAAATAGTTCAAAGAAGGTAGTTTACTAAGTTTTGTAAACAAAAATATAATATGGAGTGTAAAATGAAAACTACAAAAGCAATTAAAGAGCTTGTAAAGCTTACAAAAAAAGATGAGCTAAGCAAATCACAAAAAAAAGAGTCTAAAAAACTTCTTGGTGAATTAAAATCAAAAAATTCAAAACTAAAGTCTGAACTTAAAAAAACATCTAAAAAAGATAAAAAAAGAGTTAAGAAGCTTAAAAACAAACAAAGTTTGATAAAAAAAGCTATTAAAAAAAGTAAATAGCTAGTTTGGTTTAGTGTAGGAAACTACACTAAACTATTTTTTTGGTTCTAAAACTATTATTTCACCATACTCTCTCATCTTGTGAGAGTTTATTTTAGCCTCTTCTCCAAATCCCCAATAAAAATCAGCTCTAATTTCACCTTTTATTGCACCTCCCACATCAGCAGCTACAACAAGTTTTTTTATGGGCTCTTTTGTTACTGGATTTGTTGTTTTTATAAAAACAGGAGTTCCAAGTTCTATAAATCTTCTATCAACAGCAATATTTCTTTTTGGAGTTAAAACTGTATTTAAAGCACCTGTTGCTATATTTGGCGATATTTTAAAAAAGATATAACTCTCATTTATATTTAAAATCTCATCAACTTTTTGAGAGTTTGCATTTAAATACTCTTTTATTTTTATACCATCAATCTCTTCAAGAGTAAAAATTCCATTTTCTACCAAATATTTACCAATAGATTTATAGGCTCTTCCATTTTGACCAGCCCAAGCTAGATTTATCAAAGTTTTATCCTCTAATTCAACTCTTCCACTCCCTTGAATTTGAAGAAAAAATAGATCAATTTTATTATCTACATAAAGTATTGGTTCTAAGCTTTTGCTCACTTTTGACTCTATTTGGGCTCTTGTATAGTATGCGGTTAATCTATTGTTTTCAACTCTTCCTACATTTTTATAATCTTTTAATTTGCTATCATCTGAAATTACTAAATCTTGCGGTAAGCCATAAACTGGATATTTATATCTTGAAGTTTTTTCAAAACTACCTTTTAAAAGTGGTTCATAATATCCTGTAATTAAACCTTGTTTGTTTTTATTTCTATCAACAATAGTATAAGCTTCAAAATTTTCAGTAAAAAACTTCTGGGCATTGTTATAATTTTCTGAGAGTTTACAAACATTTGTAAATTTTGGATTTATTTGTGATTTTTCACAATCTTTTTTGAATACTTCAAAGGCAAGTTCTAAGTCATCATCAAAAAAACCATCAATTTTTGAAAATGGTGTTTTTTGAAAACTTATCTCTTTTTGAGAACAAGAGATAAAAAATAGAGATATAAAAATAAGAGCTATTAAGTTTAAATTTCTCATAAGCATCAAAGGTAGAGTTTTACTCTACCTCTGCATCGATAACATCGTCATCTTTTTTTGCTTGTTGGTTTGCTTGTCCACCTTGTCCTTGCTCACCCTCTTTTTTATACATAGCTTCAGCTAATTTGTGAGATTTTTCAGTTAAAACTTTTAATTTCTCTTCAATTTGCTCTTTTGTTGCATTATCATCTTTTAATAACTCTTCTAAATCTGCTGCTGCATCAATAATAGCTTTTTTCTCATCTTCGCTAATTGCATTTTCATTCTCTTCTAATGTTTTTCTTGTAGAGTGAAGCATTGCATCAGCTTGATTTCTAACTTCGATTAAAGCTTTTTTCTTAGCATCAACATCTTTATTAGCTTCAGCTTCAGCAACCATTTTTGCAATCTCATCATCACTTAATCCAGAACTTCCAGAAATAGTAATTTTATTCTCTTTTCCAGTTCCTTTATCTTTTGCGCTTACATTTAAAACACCATTTGCATCAATATCAAATGTTACTTCAATTTGAGGAACACCTCTTGGAGCTGCTGGAATATCTGATAATTCAAACATACCTAAAGATTTATTATCTTTTGCAAACTCTCTCTCACCTTGACAAACATGAATAGAAACAGCAGGTTGATTATCATCAGCTGTACTAAATACTTGAGATTTTTTAACTGGAATTGTTGTACCTTTTTCAATTAATTTTGTCATAACTCCACCTAAAGTCTCAATTCCTAAACTTAATGGCGTAACATCAAGTAAAAGAACATCTTTTACATCTCCTCTTAAAACTCCAGCTTGCACTGCAGCTCCAGCAGCAACTACTTCATCTGGATTTACACCTTTATTTAAATCTTTTCCAAAGAACTCTCTTACAACTTGGTTTGCTTTTGGTAATCTTGTAGATCCACCAACCATGATAATCTCATCAATTTCACCTTTATCTAAGTTTGCATCTTTTAAAGCTGTTTTGATGTGACCTAAAGTCTCATTTATTAAATGTTCAGTCATTGACTCAAATTTTGCTCTTGTTAAAGATTTAACTAAGTGAACTGGTCCTGCATTTCCCATAGAGATAAATGGTAGATTAATCTCTGTTGATTCAGCAGATGATAACTCTTTTTTAGCATTTTCAGCAGCATCTTTTAATCTTTGAAGTGCCATTTTGTCATTTTTAATATCAAATCCATTCTCATCTTTGAACTCTTTTGCAAGCCAATCAATAATTGCATTATCAAAATCATCTCCACCTAAGAATGCATTTCCATCTGTACTTAAAACTTCAAATGTTCCATCACCAATCTCTAAAACTGTAACGTCAAAAGTTCCTCCACCTAAATCGTAAACTAGAACTTTCTCTTCACCTTTTTTATCAAGTCCATAAGCAAGTGATGCTGCTGTTGGCTCGTTTATAATTCTTAGTACATTTAATCCTGCAATTGTTCCAGCTTCTTGAGTAGCTTTTCTTTGTGCATCATTAAAATACGCAGGTACAGTTATAACTGCATCTGTAACTTTTGCTCCTAAATACTCTTCAGCATCAGCTTTTAGTTTTCCTAAAATTTTTGCAGAGATCTCTTGAGGAGTATATACCTTTCCAGCAATCTCAACAGCAGCTGCTCCATTTCTATCAACAATTTTATATCCAACTTTTCCTTGAGCCTCTTTTGCATTTGGCTCATTCATCATAAGACCCATAATTCTTTTAATAGAATAGATAGTTTTTTCAGGGTTTGTAATAGCTTGTCTTTTTGCTGGATCTCCAACTAAAATTTCACCTTTATCTGTAAATGCAACTATTGAAGGAGTTGTATTTTTACCCTCTTTATTTGGAATAATCTTTGCTTCACCATTTTCATAAACTGCAACACAAGAGTTTGTTGTTCCTAAATCTATACCAATTACTTTACTCATTTTTTTCTTCCTTTTATTAAGTTTTTTTAAATTCTAAATTTTATTCATAGTTTATTGACATTTCGGTCAGAAACCTTAGAAATAGCCAGATTTTAGACTATTTCTAATTTGCTATGCTAACCATCGAAGGTCTTAGCAACCTATCTTTTAACATATAACCTTTTTGTAACTCATTTACAATTTGTCCAGATGTATGCTCAGGACTATCAACTTGCATAACTGCATTGTGAACATTTGGATCAAACTCACAATCTGTATCTATTTTTGTAATATTGTGCTTTTCAAAAGTTGTTATAAAACTTTTAATTGTAAGCTCAATTCCCTCTTTTAGTTTTGGAAGTAACTCTTGGGCACTTATATTTGCATTAGCAGATGCAAGTGCCATCTCTAAAGTATCAAGAGGCGTTAATAGATCTTTTGCAAACTTTTCACTTGCATAATCAATTGCTTGATATTTCTCTCTTTCTAATCTTTTTTTAATATTTTCAAAATCAGCATGAACTCTTAAAAATTTATCTTCACTCTGTTTTAACTCATCTTCAAGTCTAGCTATAACATCTTCTAGGCTATCCTCTTTTTTTTCACCAGAACAACACTCATCTTTATTTTCACAACAATCATTTTTATCATCAATTTCTTGAGCACACTCAATATTACTCTCTTCTTTTAAAAGCTCTTCATTTCTGTTTTCACTCATTTTTTCTCCTTAAAAATTTATAATTTGTTTAAAAAAATATTCATAATCTTTTGATAATTCACCAATAACAAACATTTTTGTATCTTCATTATCTATTTTGCACAATTTACATATTGCTATATAATTTTGAGGTAAAAAACCATCAAAATATAAGCCCTCTTTTAACTCATCCAAAATAGATCCTTTTAAAAATCTATTTATCGTAAACTCATCAAAATCTTTTTCTAAAGCTAGTGATAAAAACTCTTTATAGTTAAAAATTTTTAAATCTTTGCCTTGTAAACTATCATTTATATTTGTATAAAGCTCATAAGCTCCAACCTCTTTTGATATTTTTAAAATATCATTTAAAGAAGTTTCTACAAAATCACTTAAAAATTTAAAAAGTGCACTACTATATTTTATAGTTACTGCAAAACTTGAAAACTCTAAGATTATGTATCTATTTTCAACATTTATTAAATTTTTTAAAATATCACTTTTATCTCTTTTTAGAAAAACACAAAGACCAACTCTTTTTGACATCTCTTCTACGGCTTTGATATTAACTCCACCAAGAGAGAAATTAAGTCTATCTATCCAATACTGTTTTAAAGCTTCATTTGTAGGAGTTCTACCACTACTTATGTGCTCTTGAGCTAAAAAACCCTCATCTACTAGTTTTTTAAAATAACCTCTAATTGTAGCAGTTGAGTACTCTAAATCGTACATAGATTTTAGTTGAGTTGAACCAATTGGTTCTAAATGTTCGATATATGCTTTTATAATTGATTGTAATAAAAACTCTTTTTTATCTAACAAAATTAACCTCTCTATCTTTTAGCACTCTAATGTTTAAACTGCTAAAGAATTATAGCTTATTGAGTCAATGTTTGTCAAGTATTATATTAGTAAACTTTTAAAGTTTTCTCTTCTAGTATATAAATCTTTGTAACTAGGCTATCTATAAAGGTTTTTTGATGAGATATAATTATCATTGATTTTTCTATATTATTTAAAATATCAATAAGCTTCTTTTCACTATCTTCATCTAAATTATTTGTTGGCTCATCAAGAAGCAAAATTTTTGGCTCTTTTACTAAAATAGCTGCTAAAGCTACGAGCTTTTTCTCTCCGCCACTTAAATCATAAATTACTCTATTTTCTAAATGCAAAATATCTAAGCTTTTTAAAATATCTAAGCTTTTTTTATACGCTTCATCTTTTTTTACTCCCAAAGCCAATAAGGAGAACATAACATCTTCAATTACAGTAATTGATAAAAAAAAGTTATCTATATCTTGAGGTAAATATGCTATTTCATCTCTATATTTTTCATAATCCTCTTTTTTGTTGATTCTATTATGAAAAATATCTATTGTGCCACTATTTTGATTTTTTAAACCAGCTATTATTTTAAGAAGTGTTGATTTTCCAACCCCATTTTTGCCAATAATTGCAATTTTCTCTTTGTGTCCTAAATCAAAACTTATATTTTCAAATAAAATCTTCTCATCTTTTTTATATGAAATATCTTTTAAATTTATTGAACAACTCATAAAACTACCTTTAAAAAAAATATAATTAATATTAAAAATATCAAAATAAAATCAACTAAGCTAAAACTATTTTCATAATTTATAAAAATCTCACCTTTAAAACCTCTTACTTTAAAACTATCTTTTAATTTTTCACTATTTCTTATAGTTTTTAAAAATAGTATTCCAAAAATATTTCCATAGGTTTTATATGTAAAAATATCTGTTTTTGCTTTAAAGTTTCTAGCTTTTAAAGACTCTTTTATATTTTTAAACTCCATATTTAAATCATAAATAGACTTAACAGTAAAATATAAAGTAGAATTAAACTTTTTAGGAAATTTTAAAATCATAAAAGCTTTTACAATATCAAAACCATTTGAAAAGTAAAATAGTAAAAGATTAAATAAAAGTATGAAATTTACTTTTAAAAAGAGGTTTAAAGCTTCATTTATATTAGTTTCAAAATATAAAAAAAGAGTTAATACAACTACAAAAAAGTTTAAAAATAGTAGTTTTCTTAAAATATTTAAAATATTTTTATAGTTTAAATATATAAGAAAAATTAGAGGAAGTATAAAAAATAGTTCAAATTTTGAGAAACTCAAAATCAAACTAAATCCAACTGCACTCAACAAAGAGATAGCTGGATTTAAACTCAACTTTTAACTCTTTTTATTATTAAAAATATAAAAGCTATCAAAATCAATCCAAAAGCTATTTTAAATATCTCAAAATAGTTTAGTTGCTCTTCTAAAACCTCTATTTTATTTTTTAAAAGAGTATTCTCTTCTACTAACTCTTTAATTTTTTTATCTTCTTCTATTGTTTCTTTATTTTCAACTTCAACAATCTTTTTTGAAACTTTTATATCTTTGCTAACAAAGTGAGAACTTCCTGCATCAACTGTTACTTTGAAAAAATCATTTGAGCTTTTATAGTTGTACTCACCATTTTCATCTAATCTACTTTCAAAAACCAAACCATCTGATTCAATTTTAAATTTGCAACTCTTACATGGCTTTGAATTTGCAAAATATGAATTTATGTATAAATTATCATCTTTTAGATCTAAAAATAGATTCACCTTGTGAGCAAATAGAAATATTGGCAAAAATAGAATCAAAAAAAATCTCATATATTTAATCCTTTAAATAAACTTGGCATTGTTTTTTTTATATATAAAAACAAAAAGAGTGTAATTAACCCTTCCAAAACCATAGTTGGAATATTTACAAAAACTATTGAATATGCTGCATTTTTGTACTCTTGCTTTGAAAAAACCAAAAGCATAAACATCATAATGGCTGAGAAAAAAACTCCACTAAATCCAATTATAAAAAACTTTACTTTTTCATTTAACTTTTTTAAAATATCAATTTTAAATAATAAAAATACAAAATATGCGGGAATTGCTATTATTAAAATATTTGCTCCCAAAGAACTAACTCCCCCATAACCCAAAAGCAAAGCTTGTAAAATAAGTGCCAAAGATATAGAAAATATTGCAACACTTCCTAAAAAAACTCCAATAAAGCCTAAAAGCATTAGATGAATTTGAGTAAATCCAAAGGGTATATGAATAAATGAAGCTACAAAAAAAAGAGCACTAAAAGCAGAAGCTAATGCTATTTTATCATTTGATAAATTTTTAAAAGAGTATATTAAAAATAGAGTAGCAACAGTAGTTGAAACTACTGTAACTTCAAGAGTTAAAATACCATCACTTATATGCATTTTAGTGTGCTTTTAACCAAAGTAATGCACCATTTTCAATAGGGTATTTTTTACCATTTAACTCTTTTTCTCCCTCAAGAATAAGTGCTGCAAATCCCCACCAACCTTTGTGATTCATCACAAAAGAGAAAACTCCATTTTTATCTGTTTTTAAGCTTTGAGTAATATGTGAAGATGTTGGAGCTTTTAAGCCAAACTCATTATAAATTTCAACTTCTACTTCAACATTTGCTTGTGGTTTTCCATCTTTTAAAACTACACCTTGAAAAATATTTCCAGCATAAAGTCCAAAAGGTTTTGTAAGTGGAACTATCTCATATTTTAAACCAATTGGCTCATCCCATCCATCTTCAACACCAAAAGCACTAACTATCACTTTTGGAACATGGCTTATAAATAGCTCTTCACTCTCTTCAAAATAAGGCTCTGGTTGTACAAAAAACTTATAAACTCCTGGTTTATTTATTGAATATGAACTCTCCCAAGCTTTATGTTCAAACTTTTTTCTCTCTTTTAAAGGTAGAGAGTTTTTAGTGTTATTTACAAAAATACCTTTTGGTTTCTCCATATTCATACCACTTTGTTCAAAAGGGTGAATAAACATAGCCTCTATTTTGATATTTGCATCTTTTTTATCTTCAATATTATCAACACTTGGAAGAAGAGTTAAAAAATGTGCATTTGCAAAAAGAGTTGTTAAGGCTAAAGCATAAATAATTTTTCTCATAAGTTATCCTTTTTATTTTTTGCTGATTATAATTGGCTTTACTTTATAGAATATAAATTTTATAGTTTCTTATATAGTTTTAGAACAAGATTACTCTAACTCCAAACTCATAAGATACATATCTTCCCCATCTGTCACTTTTATATCTGTGCTTTGGCATTTTGGACAAGCAAACTCATGTTTTTGTAAAGTTGATTTAGCTTTACATTTATTACATAAAATCTCAACTTTTTGAATATTTATTATAAATTGTGCATCATCACAAATAGTTTTCTCTTTAAAAGTATCAAAAGCAGTTTGAAGAAGCTCTGGTTCAACTCCACTTAAAACTCCAATTTTAACAACTACTTTTGTAACTTTTTTTGCGTCATTTATTTTTGCGTGTTCTTCGCAACTCTCTAATAGTGATTGAACAATAGAATACTCATGCATAATAGTCTCCTTTTTAAATCTCCCATTCAAAAATAAGCAATTAACAAATCCTTGGTAATAATTCACCACTTGGTGTATCTAAAAATCTTTTAGTTCCCCAAGAACTATTTAATATAACTTTTTGTGGATATTGTTGTGTCACTTTTCCTATGATACAAGCATTTTTTGCCTCTTCAAATTTATGTAAAACCTCAATAGCTTTTTCTGCATCCTCTTTTTTTATTGCAAGGAGAAATGTTCCCTCATTTGCTAAATTTGTAGCTTCAAAGCCTAACATTTCGCAAACTCCTTTTACCTCATTGCTTACTGGTATTTTTTCTTCATCTACTTCAATACAGATATTTGATTGTTTTGCCCACTCATTTAATACAGCACTTACTCCTCCTCTTGTGGCATCTCTTAAAGCTGTTATTTTAATGTTAGCATCTATCAAGGCTTTTACTAAAGGATACAAAGATGCGCAATCACTTTTTAAATTTGAGTGTATGTCTATACCTTCTCGTGCAGTAAATATAGTAGCGCCATGTGCTCCAATATCCCTACTTACAAGTATCAAGTCATCTTGCGTAATATTGTTTGAGCTTATTCCACTATAAATTATCTCTCCAATTCCAGTTGTATTTATAAAGATTTTATCAACTGCTCCCCTTGGAACTACTTTTGTATCACCACTTACTATTATCGCTTCATTTTTTGCTAACTCTTCTTTCATAGAGTTTACTATAAGTTCAAGTTGCTCAACTTCAAACCCTTCTTCAATAATAACTGAACAAGTAAGATATTTTGGCTTTGCTCCCATCATTGCTAAATCATTGCAAGTTCCACAAATGGAAAGTTTTCCGATATTTGCTCCATTGAAAAAAAGAGGACTTACGGTAAAAGAGTCTGTACTAAAGGCTAGTTTTCCATTTTCTATAACTGCTGCATCTTCACTTTTTTCTAAAATCTCATTTTTAAAAGCTTTATAAAAAACCTCTTTTATTAACTCGTTATTTTCTACTCCACCGTTTCCATGGGCTAGTGTTATTGTTTTTGTCATCTATTTATCTTCCCTACTTTTACTATACTTTTTACTTCCACCTTGTGATGTTTCAACTGGATATTTAGCTTCATTTTTTGTCATTTTGTTTAATATCGCTTCTTCAAGATTTATATCAAGTTTCATACAAATTCTTATAAGATAAATAGCAATATCTGCAATCTCCTCTTTTGTATGCTCTTTTACATCTTGGGGTAAATTCATACACTCTTCAAAGTTTAGCCACTGAAAAATCTCATTTAGCTCACCTACTTCACCATTTAATGCCATAACTAGATTTTTTGGATTATGAAACTCATCCCAATTTCTATCATCACTAAACTTTTGAATTCTTTGTTTTATTTTTTCTATGTTCATTGATTATCTTCTTTTATATTTAATATTGATATTGCTTTATTGTAGTTTGTTTCATCACCATAAAAATACTCTTCAAGTAAAGGCTTTATTTTATACTCTTTTACAAACTCTAAATCATCTTCATTCTCTATCTTCATAAAGTAACTATGTCCTAAAGTATAATCTTCACTTATAGCTTTTGAAATATGTTCATTTAATTTATTCATTAAATCTTTTGCTTTTTCATTTTTAACTAATTCTTCATTTGGTTTCATTTTTAAAAATGTAAATCTTCTTCTTAGGGCTATATCAATAGTTGCAATAGATTTATCTGTACTATTCATAGTAGCTATAATAAAAAGATTAGATGGAATTTTAAACTTCTCTTTTGAGTATGGAAGAGTTACTTCATAACTGTCTCTTTTATCTTCTTCAATAAGAGTAATTAATTCTCCAAAAATTTTAGAGATATTTCCTCTATTTATTTCATCAATTACTATATAGAAGTTTTTTAATTCTACATTATTTATTTCTTTATCATTTATTTTTATATTTTTTGAATTTAAAATTATTTCGCTAAAAACTTTATAATAATAAGTTGCATGTTGATTTGCTAAAGAATTTATATTTTCAAGTTTTTTTACATCTTGTCTTGAAGAAACTTTATTTTTTTCAAACTCAAATAAATCTTCAAATTTCATTCGTAAATCATATTTATATGTAGGATTTTCTTTTCTTATGTTATATCTAAAAGCATCGCTATCAATACTACTTATATAGGCTGCATCTGTTATCTCATAATAACCTTTTGTTTCTAGTTCTATTTCAAGCTTTTCTATAAAACTATCCAATTTTTGTCTAAATGTTATCTCTTCTTTTACTTGAATTTTTTCTTTTTGTGATTCTTCTAAATTTTCTCTTGCTTTATCTGAAATTCTTTTAAAAACTCCACCTTTTTTATCTAATTCAATTTCTCCATTTTCATTTGGTCTAAACCCTTCAATAAAATCTTCATAAGAGTAACTTTGATGAAAAGTTACAAACTCTATTCTTTTTTCGTTTTTTATAATTTCAAAAGTTTTATCAATATCTATACCCAAATTTTGATTTTCTATAATTGATTTAAAAATATCATTTTCATTATATGTTTTACTTTCAATTAAAGAAACTAATTTTTTATAATTATAAGTTTTTCCAACACCTGGTGCACCATAAAGCATTATATTTTTTGTTTTTAAATTTATTTTTTCTTTCTCTTCCTCTGAATTTTCTTGAATGACTTTAATATCATAATTTTGTTCAATTGCAAAATTAATCATTTTATCAATATTTCCATCACTATTTCCCCATTGAGTTGTAAAATATAATTCTTCACCATTATACTGATTATCTATAAACTCATATGTATCAAACCCAAAATATCTATCATTTTTTTTTGTATCATCTTGTGAATTATTATACCAATTTGTAAAATCACTTTTATTAAAAATAACTTTCTTTAATCCATTACCAGAAAAAGTTTTATGAATATTTGGCGAATTAAAAATTTGTTTTAACTCATCATAGGTCTTGTTAGGATTTAATTTTAAATATAATCTAAAAATATCTAAACATAATCTTCCCAATCCATCTCCACTTTCTGATTTTACATTTCCATTTTTTTTATAAATTTTACTATTAAACTTTACTTTCATAATAAACTCTCCACTCTTTCTATAATTTCATCAATATATTCTTTATAATCATTACCACTAAAATTTAAATAAATAGTTCTAATTTTTAGATTAACAATATTTTCTTTCCCTAAAACTAAATCATATATCATATCTTTTTCATCTTTTGGATATAAAAGCATTACATTTTCAAATCCATAATTTATTCCATAAGCAAAAGCTTGAAGTTTATCACTTTGTTTTATATCTTCTATTGATTTAATTTTTTTATATTTTGTATCTATTATTTGATTTTCTAGTATTATATCTGGCTTTAAAGTTAAATCTCCAAAATTATTTTGATTTTGTATTTTTACATTACTATCTGATTCTTTTACCATTCTAGCTATAAACTTCTCAAACAAAACATTCATATCAAATAAAAAAGCAAATGATTTTTTATCTTGACTAAATAGTGGAATAGATTGTTTCAAAAGTAAAATTGCTATTTCAAAACTTGTTTTAAATCTTTGATTTAATCTATTGAAATTAATAGTTTCAACTCTATTTATATCTACTGACTTATATTCAACCTCATCAAAGATTAATTCACACTGTTTTAGAAGTTTTTTATCTTTTACAAACTTTTGAAGATATTTTATAGCATATAAAAAAAATTGATTTAAACTGTTATTTTCACTAAATTCATCATATTCACAATAGATTCTGTTTTTTCGAGGAAAGTTTGCTTCGCAATCGCTATTCGCTACTTTTGTGAAATTATATTTTAGATTTTCATTTATTAGATATTTTCCTTTTAAGACTGGAAGATTATCTTGTTTTGTTAAATACTCTTTATATAAACCTTTTTTAAGTTCTTGTAAAAGTCCATTTGCAAACATTTGTACAAAAACTTCTAAGATTGTATGATTTTCTTGGTTTTGACAACTTGCTATTTGTTCATTTGATAGTTTTACATCATAAGCATACATCAACATATAGATAAATATATTTAGATTTTGTTCTGCATCTTTTTCATCATTATGATTTGCAATTTTAGGTAAGATATAAAAATCTTGATTGTCAAAATTTAAAATTCCACAATAATTTGAAGCTTTTAAATCTTTCCAATCAAGGGTAAAGTATTTATGTAACTCTTTTGTGTTAATAATATGATTTTTTAATTTTCCATTGGTTATAGATTCATATTCATAAATTGTATTTTGCATTTACTATTTTACAACAAATTACCATATTTATAATAAGCACTACAAGCACCCTCACTGCTTACCATACAAGAGCCAATAGGATTTGATGGAGTACATACAGTTCCAAAAATTTTACAATCATTTGGTTTTGCAACTCCTTTTAAAATATCAGGACATTTACAAGCTTTGTTCTCTTTTACTTCTTTGGTTGGTAGAATTTCTTTATAAATTATTTTTGCATTATATTTATCAAACTCATCTTTTAGCTCATAACCACTATTTTCTACAACACCTATTCCTCTAAATTTAAAAGGAACTTTTTTAAAGTATCTGTTTATAAGCTCTTGTGCTTTTAAATTTCCCTCGTAAGATACAAGCCGTTTATACTCTACTTCCAAATTTGCTCTTTTTTCTTTGAACTGTTTTACAATCATATAGATAGATTGCATCACATCAACAGGTTCAAAACCAGCCACAACAACTGGTTTATTGTACTTTAAAGGAAACTCTTCATAAATTTTACTCCCACTTATCACACTTACATGTGATGGTCCTAAAAAAGCATCGATTTTGCACTTCTCATCTTGAACTAAAACTCTCATAACCTCAGGAACTGTAATATGGTTTATATAAAACAAAATATTTTTTATATCACTTTTGATAACTTGTTCAAGCAATGCACAAGTCATTGGAGTTGTTGTTTCAAATCCTATTGCAAAAAATACTACTATTTTATCTTTGTTCTCATCTGCTATTTTCAGACAATCAAGAGGAGAATAGACAAATCTTACATCAGCACCTTTACTTCTGGCATCTTGCAAACTACCAAGAGTTCCTGGAACTTTTATCATATCTCCAAGAGTTACAAGTATCAGATCTTTTTGTAAACTTAAAATATATGCACTATCGATTCTATCTCTTGGCATCACACAAACAGGACAGCCAGGTCCGTGAATAAAGTTTATTTTTTTATTAAGAATTTGTGGAAGTCCATACTTCATAATAGTATGAGTGTGTCCTCCACAAACCTCCATAATATTTATAGTTTTATCATAATCTTTTAACTCATCATCTATTAATTTTTTATATGCTTTTACAGTTTTAGCATCACGAAAGCCATCATATAAATCTTTTAGTTGTAACTCTTTTTCCATGATACTATCTATTTGGGCAATTTTGGGACTCTTCAATAGCTGCTAATCTATCCTCTTGCTCAATCTCTTCTATTATCTTTTCATAAAGCTTTAGTGATTCTAAGGCATACTCTTCATCTATTTTATTCATAGCAAATCCAATATGAATTAAAACATAATCCCCTATTTGCACCTCTTGATCTATTAAATCCAAACTAGCAACTCTCTCAACTCCCATTGTATCAACTACACAACTATTTGACTCTCTATTTATGCTTTTTATTTTCGATGGTATTGATAAACACATACAATTTTTCCTTTTAATATATTATTTGTAAAACAATTTTATGAATGATTCTGCAACGCAAGGGTAAAAATATTTGATTTCTGGGTACCCACCGTGAAGCCTAAATAAATGAAATTGATTTTACAAATATCATCTCATCTTTCTTTTAAAATTAATCCAATCAATTACATTTTGAAGTGATTGCTTATCTTTTATAGAAACTTCCAAAATATCAACATTTGGTTTTAGTTTTCTAGCTTCTGTCTTCTCTTTTTCTATATCATACTCAAAGTGTGGAAGTAGATCAGTTTTTGTAAAAAGTATTAAATCAGCACTTCTAAACATAACTGGATATTTTGCTATTTTATCTTCGCCCTCAGGAATTGAAACCAATACAATATTTAAGTGAGTTCCTACATCATAAGATGCTGGACAAACTAAATTTCCTACATTTTCCACAAAACAGACATCAATGTTCTCTAAAGATAAGTTATGCAAACCTTTATGCACCATAAATGCGTCAAGATGACAAGCACTTCCTGTTTGTATCTGAACAGCATCTACTCCTTTTGCTTTTAATCTATCTGCATCTCTTGAAGTCTCTAAATCTCCCTCCACAACTGCAAATTTAAAATCAGCAATATCTACTAAATTCTCTAAAAGTGTAGTTTTTCCACTTCCAGGACTTGACATAAGATTTATTCCTAAAACTTTATGATTATCAAAATGAGCTCTATTGTGTCTTGCTTCATGATCATTTTTATCTAAAATTTTTTGAATTACTGAAATTGTTTTTGCATCATTTAACTGAGGATTGTGATGAATATTTTCATTTATATGCGAATGATGATTTTCGTTTGAATGATGATGTTCATGGTCATGATGATTATGTTCTTGTCCTGCTATTGTACAACCGCAATCTTTACACATTTTTATTCCCTTTTGTTTTATTCAATATTTTATTTAGTTTAACCCAAAAAGGCTAAATATAATATAATAGTTTACATCACTTATATAGTTTTAGAACAAACTTGATAAACTATTTTTATGATTTGTCCAAACTGCAAAAATAGAAACTTTTATAATTTAGCAAATGATTATATAAAATGCACAAAATGTGCAAAAAAACTATCTTTGAAAAAGATAGCTAAAGATAAATTAATCATAGAAAAATTTTGTGAAAACAAAAATGCACTTCAAAGCTCAAAAGAGTTAAAGCTAAACTACAAAACTATAAAAGATAGATTTGATCTGTTTAGAAAAAAAATAGCTATATTTTTGGAAAACTCTTATCAAGATTCTATAAATGATTATAGTGAATATGAAGAGTTTTATTACTTCAAACAAAGAGGAAAGCGTAAAAAAATAAAATCACTAGATGAGGCTACAAATATAATAGGATTTTACTCAAACCAAAAAGTATATACACTTCTTATGCCAAATATAAAGTATAGAACTTTTGCTACAAATGATGAGGATTTTTTTCAATATCTTCTTTGGTACAAACTTCAATCACAAAACTCACATAAAACAACTCTAAAACTATTTTGGGAGTTTCTTGAAGAGGAGTTAAAAAAATATAAAGGAGTAGATGAAGAAAATTTTTTCTACTACTTAAAAGAGTGTGAGTTTAGGTTTAACTACAAAAAAAGTGAGCAAATAGAGATTTTAAACTCTATATATTTTCAAGAGTAAAAAAAGCTTGTCCCAAAGATATATTTTCATCATTTACACTATAATTTTCTCCTATATAAAGCTCTTTTTCTTTTAGTTTTTCAAATACAATTTTAAGTAAAGTTTTGTTTTGAAAAACTCCACCACTTAAAACAATAGCTAAATCTTTGTGTAAATTTGAGATATCAAAAATTATATTTGCAAGAGTATTTATAAATTTTGAAGCAATAATTTTTTTATCTTTTTCAAATATAAGCTCTTTTATCATTGGTGAAATATCTATAATATCATCAATTAAGGCATAAGAGAAAGCATCTTTTATATTTTCATCATATAAATTTTCTAAATAAAGACCAGTTTGCCCTTCAAACTCTTGAATATGAAGAGTATTGGCAAAAAAGCAAACTGCATCAAAAACTCTTCCAAAAGAGCTTGAAAGAGGTGAATTTAAATTCTTTTGCCAAAGAGTATATAGAATTTTTATCTCTGATTTTTCAAATGAGTTTAAAAAATCTAAAGGTAAATCTAAAATCTCTTCTAGAGTAAAATTATCAAAAAGTAGTGATAAAGCGACTCTTTTTGGCTCTTTTATAGCCAAAGCACCTCCTAAAAGTTTAAAATACTTTAGATGATAAACTCTTTTATACTCTTTTTGATTTGCTATAAAAACTTCTCCACCCCAAATATTTCCATCATCACCATATCCAGTTCCATCAAAACAGAATGCTAAAACATCTTTTTTTAAAGATTTCTCTGCTAAAACAGCCAAAATATGAGCATAATGGTGTTGAATTTGAATCAAATTTAGATTTTTATTCTCTTTTACAAAATCTAAAGCAATTTTTGTAGTCTCATAATTTGGATGTTTATCACAAACTATAATTTCAGGTTTAAAATCATAAAAATGAAGAAAATTTTCAAGAGTTTTTTTATAATTTTCTATTGAAGATATTGAGTTTAAATCTCCTAAATAAACAGTTGTTATAATCTTATTTTCAAAAGCTATACTAAAAGTTGCTTTTTGATTTGCGCCTAAAGCTAAAACTTTTTTTGAAAACTTATTTTCTACTTGCAAAATATTTGGAGCAAAACCTCTACTATTTCTAAGTTTCAAAACTTTTTCATCTACTATTTGAACTATTGAGTCATCACAACTATTTACTATTTCTCTATTATAATCAAGTACAAAATCTACTAAATTGGCAAGTTTAAAAAAAATATCCTCTTTTTTTGTAATTATTGGCTCATCTTTTAAATTTGCACTTGTTGCCAAGATTGGTTTTTCTAAATTTTTAAATAGAAGATAGTGCAAAGCACTATTTGGTAAAAAAGAGCCAACAATATCCAAATTTGGAGCTATTTGCTTTGATAAATCACTATTTTCTCTTTTTTTCAATAAAACTATTGGTTTTTCTTTTGAGTTTAAAATCTTCTCTTCAAGCTTATTAAAATATCCGTAATCTTTTACATTTTCTATATCTTTAAACATCACAGCAAAAGGTTTTGAGGCTCTTTTTTTAAACTCTCTTATTTTTTCTATTGCTTTTGAGTTTGTAGCATCACAAACAATATGAAAACCTGCTATACCTTTGATAGCTAAAATTTTTCCATCTTTTATATAGTTTGATGCTTGATTTATAGCATCTATTTTTTTTGATATTAAATTTTGATTTTTATCATATAAAAAAGTAGTTGGTCCGCACTCTTCACAAGAGATTGCCTGTGCGTGATACCTTCTATTTTTAGGATTTTCAAACTCATCTTGACAATTTTTACATAAGCTAAACTCTTTTAAAGAGGTATTTACTCTATCATAAGGAATATCTTTGATTATTGAGTATCTTGGTCCACAATTTGTACAATTTGTCAAAGCATAGTTATATCTAAAACTATTTTTATCAAAAATATCTTTTATACAATCTTCGCAAATTGAAATATCAGGGTAAATAAGGGCACTTTTATTTTTAATATTTGAATTTGAGCTTTTTTTAATCTCAAATTTTTCATACTCTTTAAACTCTAAATTTTCAATCTTTATATCAAATATTTTGGCTAAAGTTGGGGGATTTAATCTAATCTCTTTTATAAACTCTTTTAAATCTTCTTTTTTGGCAAAAGCTTGAATCTCAACTCCATTTTCATCATTTTTAATCCAACCTTTTATATGATGTTTTATTGCTAGATTATAGATAAATGGTCGAAACCCAACACCTTGAACAAGTCCAAAAATAGATATTTTTTGATTTATCATAAAATTTTATACCTATTTTTGAATTACAAACTCTTTGTTGTAGTAGATTTTGAAGTTTTTTGTTATGCTCTTTTCAACAAGTTGATTGAATCTAATATTTGCAAACATATCTCCACATAAACTCACTCCTTCTAGTTCATAATTTCCATGTAAAGTATCAACTTCATTTGCTATAAAATGTGCAAAACTTTCAATAAAACCCAAACTAATTGTTTGTTCATCAACTCCTGCTAATTTAAAACTCATAGCTGATTTTATAAGTGGTAGATAATCAAATTTTCTATTAAAAACTTTTTTGTCATCAAAAATTTTATAATCAATTCTAGGTCCTTTTTCAAGCAAAGAGTTTGAAGCATTTAAAATAATATCATCTTCAAAATCTAATATAATTTTTGCTATTTTAAAATATGAAAAAAATGTTTTTTCAAAAAAATCTATCTTTGTATTTAGCGCTTTATTGTAACTGTTTTCAAACTTATTTTTATAGTTTTTTAGAAGCTTTTCACCTTTTGTATCTTTTTTTATAGATTCAAAAATCTCCTCTATTGAGCTTGGAATATATAAATCCTCTAAAATATCAACTAAACCATTTTTTGAGTAGTAAGAGATTTTATTTTTGTTTGAAAAGCTAATATAAAAATTTATAATAGATTTCTCAAACAGTTCACTCTCTGCTAAAACAGTCATAAACTGAGATTTATCTTTTTCTTGAAATTTATTAAAAACTGTATCTAGCTTTTTTGGATATGAGTTTGATTCTAAAATAAGTTTTTTATTATCAAAGCATAATATTTTTGGAATATCAAGCTTGATGCTATTTTTACTTTTTACATCTAAAAAATAGTCAAAACTTGCATCTTCATTTTCAATATTTAAAAAATCAATCTTTAATTTTTTTAGCTCAAGAGTTAGTAAATATAGTGTTAAATCATTTGCATATCTTATCTCTATACTTTTTTTATCAATCTTATTTTTTAATCTATAAATCTCATTTATTCTAAACTCTATTTTTGGTTTTTCAATAGTTGCAAGAGAGACGATTGAATTAATATCCTCTACAACTAAGCTACTTATATTTTCTAAGCTTACAACTAAAAGCTCACTGCTTTTATCTATATTTTCTACTTTTGAGAATACAAAAGTTCCACTTAGAGTTTTTATTTTGATTTTTTTACCTTCATATATTAAAGAGCTTAATTTTTCAAAAAGTTTTTTATCTGATTTTACTTTTTGATTTTCAAAAATAAAAGTTGCATCTTCAAAACCTTTTGAAATATTGCAAGATTTAAAGGCATTGTAAAAATCTTCGCTATTTTCATCTTCCACATCTTTTATTGTACTTGGAGAAAAAGATATTAAATTCTTTTCATCAATAGAGTCTGAAGCTTTTAGAGGCAGTTTCTCAACTACTTCAACTTCCAATCCATAATAAAAAATTGAGACAGGAACATACAAAGATAAAGCATTTGAAAACTCTTCTAATATTTTCTCTTCAGCCTCTATATATAGATAAACAAAATCTAGTTTTTGATATATTTTATAGTCACAATCAAACTTTTTTGCAACAAAGTCTAAAAACTTCATCAAAGTTTTATTACTTGATTTATAGTTAAATCTAAACTCTAGGACCATTTTTTATATCTCTTTTAAATGAAATTTTAGCTATCTCTTCTATGCTAATATCTTCTATTTTTACTGCTTTTATATCATGTTTTAAAAGATAATCTACTATCGTTTTCTCCATAGTTTTAGAAGCTTCTATAATTTCACTACTCAAATCAAATGTAGTATCATCTGCAACTCTTTTAGGAACAACTCCTAAAACATAAGTTGTTGGTAAATCACCATTCATTTCAATCATATTTAATGTTTGAAGCATCTCAACTTCGTGAGCACTTCCTTGCCAGTTTATATTTGATGGAACTTTTCTATAATCAAAGAAAAAAACATCTCCAGCATTTGAGTTTAATGAATCAATACAATCAACTACTAAAACCTCATCATATTTTATAATTAAAGGAATAAGTCTTTGAGCCAAAGTTCCACCATCAACTAAAGTTAAACTATTTTTTGAAGATTCAAACTCATACTTTTCATCTAAATAGTGAATAAAATGAGCTCCAATTCCCTCATCTTGGAATAGGATATTTCCTATTCCTAAAATTAAGATATTCATTTATGGTCATCTTCCCATTTATATCCAGAGATAATTGAATCCATATCCCCTTTTTTTCCATAAATTGAGTTAAATACAACCAAATAGATATGTATAGGCAAAAATATCAAAAAAATCCACATAAAAATATGATGAACTTCTCTAACAACAGCTAAACCACCCATTAAAACCTCAATTGGTCTTAAAATATCAAATAAAAATCCACCCAAACCATCATGATAAACATGTATATATAAAATTAATCCAGTTAAAGAGATAACTATTAAAGAGATATAAATAGCTGAATATGCCATAAATTGTAGTGGATTATATATCCCTTTTAATTTAGTGTGTTCACCTATTAAAATATAGTATTTAATCTGTTTTATCCACATTTTTGGTGATATAAAATCCCAAAAAGATAATCTCTCTTTCTTACTTTGTCTATCAAAGAAAAATAGATATATTTTTCCAATAGTCACACAAATTAGTAAAAAACCAAAAATTATGTGCCAACTTCTCATTAAAGCATTTAAAAAGTTTGTTGGCTCACCACCATTTAAAGAAGGAGATATAAATGGATATGCCAAATAAAATCCTGTAAAAGTTAAAGCTGTAATAGCTAAAACTCTAAGCCAGTGAGTTATTCTAAGCCATACAGAGTATTCATAATGTTTTTTAATCATAGTTTATTCCTTAACTATTACAAGAAAAACCATATAATGGATCTACTTTATATGTTCCTAAATCATTACCTTTCTTATCCATAACATGAACAGCACAAGCAATACAAGGGTCAAAACTATGAATAATTCTAATAATCTCAAGAGGTTGAGAAATATCTTGAACTTTTAAACCAACTAGGTTTGCTTCATAAGGTCCCATTTCTCCTTTTGCATCTATTGGTCCTGCATTCCAAGTTGAAGGAACAACAGCTTGATAGTTTTCAATCACTCCATTTTTTATTCTTACCCAATGAGATAACATTCCTCTTGGAACATCTCCTATAAATCTTCCTTTGTACTCTCTGTTTTTATCTATTTTATAAGATGTATAAGTAGTTTCATCTACTTTTAGATTTTCAATCAAAGTATTAAATGTCTCTAATCCATGTTTTGCAATAGCTTTTACCTGAAGCATTCTAGCAGCTGTTCTTCCTAAAGTTGTAAATAATGCACTTTTTGGCAATTTTGTTTTTGCTAAAAACTCATCTACTATTGGAACTACTCTTTTATTTCCTTTTGCATAAGATACTAATATACAAGCAAGTGGTCCAACCTCCATAGCTTTTCCATCATATCTTGGAGATTTTATCCATGAATATTTACCCTTTACATCTAAAACTTTAGAATCTACAAGCTCTTTATTCATTCCAACTGTTTTCATATCTTTAAAGCCTGTATATTTAGGATTTGTTTTTCCATCATAAGGGTGAAGTGCTTCATCATTTTCATACCAAGAGTGAGTCGCCTCTTCTGTTATTAAATCTTCATTTATTTCAAAAACTTTTGATAAATCACCATCAAAAATAATTCCAGAATCAAATAAAAACTCTGTTTGATTTAACATCATCTCTTGATGAGCAATAAAGTTCATAACTCCAGCTTTTCTTGTAACTGACAACTCATCTTTATATACACTTGCAGCCATTACAATATCAGCATGATAAGCATTCTCTATAAACTCTGCTGCATTTTTAAATAGTGTTAAATACTCTCCCATTCTTGTTGGATCTAATAAATCCATAATACATGTAACTCCACCTACACTTAAGCTTTGTGGATGTGGTTGTTTTCCACCAAAAATAGCCATAAGTTTTGCTAAATCTCTTTGAACTTCTAAAGCTTTTAAATAGTGAGATAATAAAATTAAGTTTTGTTCAGAAGATAATCTATAAGTTTTATGTCCCCAATAAGCATTTGCAAAAGGTCCTAATTGCCCTTTTTCTACAAACTCTTTTACTCTTGTTTTAACTTTTTTTAAATCATTTTCACCAGTTGCTATTGGAAAATCTGAATACTTAAATGCTTCATTTGAAGCTTTTTTCTCATCTGCATCAAGAGCTGAAACAATATCAACCCAATCAAGCCCATGAAGATGATAAAAATGAACAACATGATCATGCATAAAAAGTGCCATTAACATTAAACTTCTTGTAAGTTTTGCATTTAAAGGGGGAACTATTCCTAAAGCATTTTCAACAGCTTCAATTCCAGCTTTATAGTGTGAATATGTACAAACCCCACAAATTCTTTGCATTAAAAAACCTGCATCTCTAGGATCTCTATTTTTTACTATTGTCTCCAAACCTCTCCACAAAGTTGAAGATGAATAAGCTTTTTGTATTACATTATTTTCATCAACTTCAACTTCTATTCTTAAATGCCCCTCAATTCTTGTAATTGGATCAATTATAACTCTTTTATTTGACATTATTGTTCTCCTTGTGAATCTTTTGGATTTTTAAATTTTGAAATAGCTGCATGTGCTGCAATACCAATTCCTGTAATAGTAAGTAATCCAACTCCTATTTTATCAGCAGTTGCATCTGCACCAAGCCCTTTAAATACAGTGTTATATAATCTATTTGCAACTGGTTCTTCAAGAGGTCCCATAGTATCCCAAAAGTTTGGTTCACTACATCCAATACAACCATGACCTGCTTGAATTGGCCACGACATATGAGAATTGAACTTATTTTTTGAACAATTATTAAATGTATATGGTCCTTTGCACCCTACTTTATATAGACAATACCCTTTTTTAGCACCTTCATCTCCAAACTCTTCAACAAACTCTCCAGCATCAAAATGACCTCTTCTTTCACATAAGTCATGAATTCTTAAACCATAAGCCCATTTTGGTCTATTATAAGCATCAAGAGAGGGTAAAGTTCCATAAAGAATATAATGAAGCAAAGTTCCAACTATATTTTTTTCACTTGGTGGACAACCTGGAACATTTATTACTTGTTTATTAGTAACTTTTGATAAAGCTTGAGCTCCTGTTGGGTTTGGAAAAGCTGCTTGAACTCCACCAAAAGATGAACAAGTTCCTATTGCAAATATTGCTAAAGCGTTGTTTGAAGCCTCTATTGCACTTTGTTCACCTGTTTTTCCATGACCACCAATAGTTAAATAACTTGCATTTTCTCCTGTTGGTATTCCACCCTCAACCATTAAAATATATCTTCCTTTATACTTCTGAATAGCTGATTCAAGATTATGTTCAGCCTGCCATCCAGAAGCTGCCATCAATGTTTCATGATACTCCAAAGAGATATAATCAAAAATAAGTGAATCAATAGTTGGTGCATCTGTTCTAAGTAGTGATTCACTACATCCTGTACACTCTGCCATATGTAACCAAATAATTGGTAATCTATCACTTAAAGTTGCTGCTTTTGCAATCAATGGAGAGAAACTTGATGGAAGTGTTAACATAGCAGTCATAGCAGCCGCCCACTTCATAAAGTCTCTTCTTGAAACACCTTTTTCTTCCAAATGAGAAGCTAAACTCTTCTCTTCTTTAAATCCCTCTAAGCTCTCTAACTGTTTTAAACGATTAGATAACTTGTTATAAAGTTCACTCTTTTTCAAAAAATGCTCCTGTGTTTTATTTTTTGCTCCATATTCTATCCTCTTTAACTTTACTATTTATTTAATATTTTACTTTTGATAGATATAAACCATTTGGTTCAATTGGTGTTTTGAATATATTTTTTTCACAATTTAACTGTTTTCTTAAATCATCAATTGTGAGTTTTTTACTATTTATTTCAAGTAAAAATCCAACCATCAATCTAATTTGACTTCTTAAATATGAGTTTGCCGTAAACTTAAATACATAAATATCCCTATATTTATAAAATTTTGTCTTAAATATCTCTCTTTTTGTATTCTCTTTTTCGCTTCCAGTTTTATGAAAATATATAAAATCATGAACTCCTTCAAACTCTTTTATAGCAAGTTTTAAAAGCTCTTCATCTACACTTTTTACATAAGTAATATATTTTTGATTAAATGGATTTGTAGGTTTTGTTGTGATTAAATATCTATAAGTTCTTGTTTTTGCACTAAATCTTGCGTGAAATTTATCATCAACTCTTGAAATATTTAAAATCTTTACTGCTTTATCAACTCTTTTATTTATTATCTTTTTTAATTTCTCAAAATCACTCCAATAATCTGGAATGAAAGCATTAAAAACCTGTTTTGTAGCGTGAACATCTCTATCTGTTCTTCCACTTAAAATAATTTTTGTATCAATATTTATTGATTTAAAAACTTTTAATAGCTCATCTTCAACTGTATTTTTGTTTGGCTGTTTTTGACTTCCACAAAAAGCAGTTCCATCGTAAGATATTGTAAATTTTAGATTCAATTTTAATACTCTTTTTTAATAGTTCTGCTATATAAAAGATAGCTAGAAGCTATCCAAATAAGTGGAATAATATAGAGTGAATGAAAAAGTAATTTATCTGCTATATATTTGATTAAAATATAATAAATTACAACTGTAATAATTGCATAAGCTGTTGTTCTATTTTTTTCATATCTTGGATTAAAATATCCAAATACTATTACAAAAAATAGTGATATTAGAGGAAAAATTGATGTTAGTATATAAAATGTAAAATCATCAATATCTTTATTAATTTTAAAATTATTTTTCCAAAAATCATAACTATTTGTGAACTCTTCATAATTTGAACTAGCTATTGAGTCATTTATATACATTTTAGAGTAGTCAATTTGATTTACCTCATCTATATCAATTATAAAAACTTTTCCATCATCTAATCTAAAACTTAAATTTCCATCTTGATTTAAAAGGTGTGCCTCTTTACTTATAATAAACTGCTCTTTATTCTTTTCAGTTTTGAAAAGTTTTACATCTTTATAAATTTTGCCATCTTTTTCTGATATATAAATAAGCCAATCACCAAATTTTTGACCAAATTCACTCTCTTTTATATTGAAGTTTGCCTCTTTTTTCTTAAAATCTAAAAATGTTTTTGTCAGATATTTTGTTTTTGGAATGAGCCCCAAAGAGATTACCAAAAGCATAGCTGAGAGCAAAATAGTAATTGGAAAAAAAATCTTTAAAACTCTAACTGGATTTAATCCAAAAGATGTAATAACTGTTAGTTCATACTCACTTGATAGTTTTGAAACACTAATTGCTAAAGAGATAAAAAATGTAATTGGAAGAGTATAAAACAGAATTTGAGGCAATGAGTAGCTAAAAAGTTTTAAAAGTTCATATAAATCCATTGTAATAACTGATGTTAATGATGCAATTCTTACCAAAAAAACTACGCTTGTAATAAAAAATAGTCCTAAAAATATAGGAAAAAATGTAATACTTAGTTGTGCATGTAAATAGCTGTTTAATCTCAAAACAATCCCTTAAAAAATATTGATAAATTTAAAAAATAGTCAAGTAAAAATGCTACTGCAAGAGGTGGAATAAATGGTATTTCACCATCTTTAAACCTTTTTACTCTATAAATGTATAAAACTATTGCTAAAAGTGCAGATAAAAAAACTAAAAAAATAACCTCTTCTAAACCAACTATTATTGCAAAAGATGCAATAAGTGGTATATCTCCCTCACCTAAAGCTGTTTTTGTTTTTAAGCTCTCATCTTTTAAAAATCTTGATTTAATATTTTGTATATAAAAAGTAACAACAAAATTTAATAAAACAAATGCTCCAGAGATAAAAAATGCATTTTTTAAAGAGTCAATAAAACTATATTCACTTATAAAAAATGATAAAAATAGAGCAATTAATAAAAGATAATCAGGAACTGCTTTATACTTAAAATCATAAATTACTAAAATAAAAAGATTTAGAAAAAATAGTGTTATTAAAACTGTTTGCATATTTTATAGACCTCCAAATCTTCTTTCTCTTTTATTAAACTCAATAATAATCTCCTCAAGCTCATCAACACTAAAATCTGGCCAAAGTGTGTTTGTAAAAAACATCTCTGCATAGGCATTTTGCCACAACAAATAGTTTGAAAGTCTAATCTCTCCACTTGTTCGTATTAATAAATCAACATCCCCAAATCCAGCTGTATCAAGACATGATTCAAAATTTTCTTCATTTATTTCAAGATTTTTTTCATTTAATTTTTTAATAGCTCTAATAATCTCATCTTTTGAGCCATAATTTAAAGCTAAAACTTGAGTAAGTCCAGAGTTTTTTGATGTTTTTTCCTCTAACTCTTTTATAATTTTTTGTAAGTTTTGTGAGAATTTACTTAAATCTCCTATAACTTTAAATCTTATGTTGTTTTTCATCAAAGTTTCAAGTTCATTTTTTAAAAACTTTTCCAAAAGCTTCATTAAATAATCAACTTCAAGTTTTGGTCTATTCCAATTTTCTGTTGAAAAAGCATATAAAGTAAGGTATTTAACACCTATTTTTGCACAATACTCTGTAATCTCTCTTACAGTTTTTGCTCCAGCTTCATGACCAGATGTTCTTTTAAGTCCACGCTCTTTTGCCCATCTTCCATTTCCATCCATAATTATTGCAATATGCGAAGGGGGATTTGAACTACTCATTTGTAAACTCTTTTTCAAATCTATTTAAAATTTCTAAAGAGATATTTAGTTTATTCCCAGAAAAATCAAAACTTTTATCTTTTAAAATAAGTTCTATATTATTTGTATTGCTTCCAAAACTATTTGACTCATCTAAAATATTTAAGCAAACTGCATCAAGATTTTTATTTTTTAGCATATTTTTTGCATTTGTTTTAGCAAATTCTTTATCCATCTCAGCTTTAAAACCAATAGAAAATATATCTTTTTTATCTATTGAAGCCAAAATATCAATATTTTTAATAAGCTCTAAATTCCAATCTTCACCCAAATTCTCTTTTTTTAGTTTTCCTTTGAAATTTGTTTTTGGAATATAATCACTAATAGCAGCCACCATAAATAAATAGCTTTTTTTATCTAATTTTTTCTCTAAAGCTAATTTCAAATTCTCAAACATCTGTTGTGAACTATATGAAACTTTAAGATCAATCTCATAAGGTATATTTTCAAAACCTCTGCTACTTACCAAACTAACATCTGCACCCAAATAGTAAAGCGCTGTTGCTAAACTACTAGCCATCTTTCCACTTGAAAAATTTGAGATATATCTTACATCATCAATTTTTTCTACTGTTCCCCCACCACTTAAAACAGCTCTTCTATTGCTCCAATATGAAGTTTTTAAAAGCTCTTTGCAAGTTTTATGAAAAATATCAATTGGCTCAAGCATTGCACCATTTCCAACATCTTTACAAACAAGCTCTTTTGTTTGAGTTTGTAAAACTTCAAATCCTAAATTTTTTAAGTTGTTTATACTTTGAATAGTAATAGGATTTTCAATCATATTTGTATTTGCAGCTGGTGCTATGATAATCTTTTTTTTACAAGCAAGAACTGTTTGAAGTAGCAAATTATCAGCAACTCCACAAGATATTTTATTTATAGTGTTTGCACTAGCTGGTGCAATTACAAAAATATCAGTCCACTTTGCTATATCTATATGATTATAATCACTATTTTTATCCCAGCTTTCACTACTCTCATCTAAAATTTTATTTTGGCTAATTGCTTCAAAAGTTATTGGATTTATAAATTTTTTTGCAGCTTCACTCATAAGAACTCTTACAATTGCACCTGCTTTTACATAAAGTCTTATCAAATCCAAAGTTTTATATATAGCAATAGAGCCAGTAACTGCTACAAGAATTTTTTTATCTTTTAAAATCACTATCTATTTCTCTTCTTTTGCTTTTTTGGCTTTATCAAAATGTTTATAAAAATAACCATCGATTGTTTTTGCTTTTGCCCTTGTTAAATAAAGTTCACCTTTTTTTACATCTGTTGTTACAGTTGAGCCAGCTGCTATTAATACATCATCTTCAATTTTTACAGGTGCAACAAACTGTGTATCACTTCCTACAAAAACATTTTTACCAATTATTGTTTCATATTTATTTACCCCATCATAGTTGCAAGTAATTGTTCCGCAACCAATGTTTGTGCCCTCATCAATAACACAATCTCCTAAATAACTCAAATGCCCAGCTTTTACACCATTTAATTTAGCTTTTTTTGTCTCAACAAAGTTTCCTATATGTGTTTTATTTATTTCACTTAGAGGTCTTATTCGTGCCATTGGTCCAACATCACTATCAATAATGATTGAATCTTCAACAACACTATTTGTTTTTATATGTGAGTTTATAATTTTCGCATTTCCAAGCAAACTTACACCATTTTCAATTATACTTTCACCCTCAATCTCTACACCCTCTTCTATATAGATAGTTTCAGGCAATCTCATAATAACACCAGCTTTTAAAAACTCTTTTTTAACTCTATTTTGATGAATTACTTCAGCATCAGCTAATTCAACTTTAGAATTAACTCCTTTAAAATTCTCTTCATTTACAATTAATGGTTTTAGAACCTTACCTTGATTTATAGCCATTTCCACTAAATCTGTGATGTAGTACTCTTTTTGAGCATTATTGTTATTTAACTTTGGTAAATTTTCAAGTAAAAAATTTGTTTCAAACTGATAGATTCCTGCATTTGCAGTTTTAACTTTTAACTCATCTTCGTTTGCATCTTTTTGTTCAACTATTTTTTTTACATCTCCATTTTCAATAATTACTCTTCCATAACCATCAGCATTTTCTAGCTTCAAAACAGACATAACAATAGTTGCATTTGGTATATCAAATTTTTCCAATTCACTTGCTTGAATTAAAGGCATATCACCATTTAAAACCAAAGTTTTTTCGTATTTTGGAACTATATTCATAACTGCCCCTCCAGTTCCAGGGTAGTTTTTATGGTCTTGAATTACAAAATTTATATTTGAAAAATATTTTTCTATTTCAGATTTAACTTTTTCAAATTGATGATATAAAACAACTGTTATATCATTGCTTAATTTCAAAGCCTCTTTTATAGAGTAGTAAAGCATTGGTTTTCCAGAAATTTTGTGTAAAACTTTTGGCAAGTTTGATTTCATTCTAGTTCCTTGCCCAGCTGCAAGTATTATTATTGATTTATTATTCAAATTTATTCCTTTTTATAAAGCTTCGTTTATCTCTTTTCTAAAATTCATTACAAGCTCACTTAATGCATTTCGCATATTATCATCACTTATATTTGTAGCTTCAAGATATTTATCTAAAATTCTCTCTTTGCTTTTAAAAAATTGTGCAATTTTTTTATTCTTTTGATGTTTATTATAAAGTAAAGCACCAGATGAAATAAGAGTAATTACAAGTCTAATATGACCTAAAATTGCAGCATAATTTAAAATATTAAAACCACTATTATCAGTTTCATTTAAATTAGCCCCTGCTGAAATTAGCCATCTTGCAATCTCATAGTTTCCTTTCCATTGAGTGTGATGAAGAGCAGTTCTTCCATGATTATCTTTTATATCAAGATTTGCTTTTTTTATCATAAGTTTTTCAACAACTTGAAGATTATCAGCAATTACAGCTTTATGAATTACAGTTTTTCCATCTTTATCTTGAATATCAAGACTTACTTTATATTTTAAAAATAGTTGAAGATTTTTTAAAAACTCTGCTTGTTCTTTTGGATTAATAAGTTTTAAACCCTCTTCTACCATATAAGCTATTGGTGTAATTCCATTCTCATCAACACAATTTACATCTACTCCATACTCTACAAGAGTATTAATAATAGGTTCACAACTATAATTTACCAACTCATATAAAATATTTCGTCCATTGGCTTTTTTTAGATTTACATTAACTCCTTGAGCTAATATTTTTTTAATATAAAAATCAAAATCACCATTCTCTTTAACATACTTTTCAAGCTGTTTTTCAGGAGTTTTTTGTCCAGTTGAAGCTAGATAAAGTTCAATTAAATTCTCTAAAATAGATTTTCCGTAATTATCTACTTGATTTACATTTGCACCATTTACCAAAAGAAAATCAACAACTCTTCTACTTGAAAAACCTTTTAAAATTTCTTGATGTAAAATACTTCTTCCATCTTCATCTAATACTTCAATATCGGCTTTATTTTTTATTAAAATCTCTGCAAAAGCAAAATTTTTCTTCTCTAACTCTTTTTGTAAAGTTGTTTTGCCATCTTTTCCAATAGAGTTTACACTTGAAGAAAAGCCTAAAACTTGCTCTGCTAAAGATATATAGTTATCATTTTGATTTATTATTAAATATTTTTTATCTGTAATATCTTTATCATGCTTTTGTAAAGTTGTAATGTAAAAAATCTCATCAACAATAGACATTCCTCTATTATCAACAACACCTAAATCAATTCTTCTATCAATTAAATGATTTAGTAAAATTTTGTTTCTGTGACCTAAAAGAACGGCATTGTAAAGAACATTTTGACCATTTTTATCAATAGCATTTATATTAATACCTTTTGCCATTAGAACTAAAGATATTCGTAAATTTTCTTGCAAAACAGAATAAAAAAGTGCATTTTGACCATTATTATCAACTACATTTATATCTTTTATCTTTTTTACAACATCTTCAACAAGTTCCAAATTTTTACTTAAAATTGCATCAAATAGGACTGTTTTTCCACTATTATCAACTGAATCAAAATCTGGATTAAAATCTTGTAAAAAAGAGTATGCTTTTATATTTGCAACTCTTACAAGTTCTTGTAAAGCAGTTCTTCCTTTACTATTTTTACTATTTATATCATAACCATTTTGTAATAAAAATTTTGCTGCTTCAAAATCATATTTTTCACAAGCATTACTTAATACTGTTGCTCCTGTGTTATCCTCTTTATACAAATCTACCCCTAGTTTTATTAAAAGTTTAATAGAGTTGAATTTTTTCTTAAAAGCAAGTTGAAATAGTATAGTTTTACCTCTATCATCAATAGCATTTATATCTATACCTTTATTTATATAACTTTTTACTTTGTTTTCATTTACACTATCTGATAATAGTTCTTTAAGCAAAGATTCACTGTCTGCTTTGAAGTAGCTTAACACTATAAAATTCCTTATTCAAATCCATTTTTATATAAGCTTCTATTTTAACCTAATTTCGATTAAAACTTTTTCTATATCTTTTTTTATCATTAAATTCTCTTTTATCCTCTTGCTTTTTTGTGCTAGCTCTATTTTTAGTATTTCTATCTTTAAAAGGTGGTTTTTCAAAATCTCTATCATCTATTAAAACACCTTTTAAAGATTTTTCAATAAATGCGTTAAAAGAGTTTCTTAAAATATAGGCTTTGTCATGATCTGGAAAAATATCTGGTAGCTTATATGAAAGCCAAAGATATAGTGATATTTTTTTTACCTCATCTTCAACCAAAAGTAGATCTTTTTGTGTAATTGCCTTTTTTGGTAAAGTAATTGATGGTTTATAGTGGTTTGGTCGTTTTTTTATTACGCTTGCAATATATGAGTTAAATGCTTGAACAATAATAGTTGATTTTGTAGTAATTGGAGCTTGAGCCAAAAGATATTTCTCTTCTAAACTCAAACCATCTTTACTATCAACAATTTTTGAAGCTTCAAGCATACTTGACAGATTTGCAGCCTCAAAAGGACCATTAAATTTCATATTTAAAGCAAAATAGTTTAAAACTTTTGTTAAGGATTTTGTCTTTAAATGCATTGAAAGATTTTCTAGCTGAGAGTTGTTTATCTTTACTTTAAAAGGTGGTTTTATTGTTTTTATTGGTGATTCAAACTCCTCTTTGATATACTCTAAAACATCTCTTCGTGTAGCTCCCAAATATCCAGCTTCAAAAATTCCAAACCTTCCAGCACGACCTGCTATTTGAACTATCTCATTTACGCTTATCTTTCTTTTTGAAATACCATCAAATTTTGTATCTGTTGTAAAAAGTATTGTTTTAATTGGAAGGTTTAAGCCCATACTTATAGCATCTGTTGCAATTAAAATTTGAGTTTGTCCATCTCTAAATCTTCTAGCTTCATCACGCCTAACTTCTGGAGATAGATTTCCATAAATTACTGATACTTTATATTTTTTTTGAAGCTTTTGTTTTAGTTTTAAAACTTCTGCTCTTGAGAATGCTATTAAAGCAGTTGCATTTTCAAGCTTATCAAGTGGTGTCCACTTTTGTAAAACTTTTAACTCATTTTTTCTTTTATGTCTTATAATATTTAAATCTTCACCCAAATATGAAGCTATTTTTTTAACAGCATCAAGCGCATTTACACTTCCTGTCATAATAACTTTTTTAGCAGGAACTCCAATAATTGCATTTACCCAAGCCCAACCCCTATCAATATCTTCAAGCATTTGAACTTCATCAATAATAGCAACATCAACTTCCAAATCAAAATCTATCATCTCAATTGTTGAGCAAATATGAGCCGCTTCTTCATTTAAAATCTGCTCTTCACCTGTGATTAATGAAGCATCAATATTTGACTCTTTTAAATCCTCATATCCTTCAAGTGCCAAAAGTCTCAAAGGTGCAAGATATAATCCACTATTTGCCTCTTTTAATTTTTTCATTGCATTATATGTTTTTCCACTATTTGTTGGACCCACATAAAATTCAAGCTCTCTTTTTATAGTTCTTGCTAGTGGATAAAGCGATTTTAAATCACAATTTAATAAATCTTTTAGTTGTTCTTGCCAGTTGTTTTCCATATCTCTTCTTTTTTAAAATTGTTAAATTATATCTACTTTTACCAATATTTTCTTATAATGTCTCTTTTAAACAAAGGATAAAACTTTATGAATTGTAAATATTTTGGGCTTTGCGCCTCTTGTACACTCTACAATAAAAACTATGAAGAGCAACTAAACTATAAAATCAAAAGAGAACAAGATAGATTTTCATCTTTGATTGATTTTTCAAAAATAACCTTAGATATTATAAAAAGCAAAGATTCAAACTTTAGAAATAGAGCTGAATTTAGAGTTTGGTGGGAAAAAGATGAAAATAGTGAAAAGGATGTTTTATCATATGCCATGAATGATTTTAATAAAGAGATTTTAAAAATCGATTCATGTCAAATAGTAAGTGAAGATATAAAAAATCTTATGCCAAAACTCTTAACTGAACTTCAAAAATCTATGATTTTATCTTTTAGGCTTTTTTCTATTGAGTTTTTAGTTAGTTCAACTTCTGATATGCTTGTAACTTTGATTTATCACAAAAAACTTGAAGATGAGTGGATAAGTTTGGCAAAAGAGATTGAGCAAAAATTAAATATAAAAATAATTGGAAGAAGTAGAAAACAAAAAATAGTTTTAAGTAGCGATTTTATAAATGAGAGCTTAAATATAAACAATCAAGAGTTTAAATTTGCCTATGAAGAGAACGGTTTTACTCAACCAAATACAAGTGTAAATATAAAAATGATTGAGTGGGTTTTAGAAAATATTAAAGATTCAAATAAAGATTTATGCGAGCTTTACTGTGGAGGTGGAAATTTTACAATTCCATTATCTAAAAGATTTAGAAAAGTACTAGCTACAGAAATTTCAAAAACATCTATAAAATCTGCTTTGAGAAATTGTAGTTTAAATGGTATAAACAATATTGAATTTATAAGAATGAGCTCTGAAGAGTTTGTTGAAGCTTTAAATGAAGTTAGAGCTTTTAATAGATTAAAAAATATAGATTTAAAATCATACGACTTTGAAACTATTTTTATGGATCCACCAAGAAGTGGACTTGATGATACAACAAGAGCTTTAGCAAAAAATTTCGAAAATATTATATATATATCTTGTAACCCAGAAACTCTACATAGAGATTTAGAAGAGCTTTTAAAAACTCATAAGATAGTAAAATTTGCCATATTTGACCAATTTGCATATAGTGAACATATTGAGTCTGGAGTTATTTTAGAAAAACTAAAATAGCTATTTGAATTTAATCTAATTTTAAGAAAAGTTATATAATAATTCTCTTATCAATTTAGGGTTGGATTCAATCCGAAGAGAGAAATTTTTTTACTCTCTATGCTTGAACCTTTTTTATAAAAAGAGACAAGAAGGTTTTAGGTTGTAATATTTTAAAGATATTACAAATTGTTTAAAAATCTAAAAGGATTTACAATGAGAATTAATACAAACATATCTTCACTGGGAGCTCAAGAAGCTTCAATAAACACAAATAAAAACATTTCTAACTCTTTAGAAAAATTAAGTACTGGTTTAAGAATCAACAAAGCTTCTGATGATGCTTCTGGTCTTGCAATTGCAGATAAACTTAGAACTCAAGCTACATCTATTAATCAAGGTATTTCAAACGGTAACTCTGCTGTTGCTTTACTTCAAATTACAGATAAATCTATGGCTGAGCAATCAACTATTCTTGATACAATTAAATCTAAATTAATTCAAGCAAATACTGATACAACTTCTGTTGCTGGTAGAACTGCTATTGCAAAAGATATTACAAAACTTTTACAACAGCTAAACAATATTGGTGAGCAAACAAACTACAACGGTACAACACTGCTTCAAGCAAGCAGAACAACTGCTAATGCTTCAAATATTGCAAATCTTACTGCAGGAAGAACTGCATTAGGTGGATTATCTTTCCAAATTGGAGAAGGAACTCAAGATTTAATACAAACTAAAACTATTAACTCAAATGTAGCTGGTCTTGGTTTAACAACTCTTGCGCAAGCTGTTAGAAGTGGAGCTGGTGTGTCTGCAGGAGCTACTGCTGGTACAACTGGAGTATTTACAAGAACTATGGCTCAAAATGGTCAAAAATCTATTGATACTGCAATTACAAAACTAAATGGATATAGAGGAGATATAGGTTCTACTCAAAACCAAGTTGAATCAGCTATTAGAAACCTAATGACTCAATCAACAAATATTAAAGCAGCTGAGTCTGTAATTAGAGACGTTGATTATGCACAAGAGTCTGCAAACTTTAATAAGCTAAATATCATTTCTCAAGCTGGATCTTATGCAATCAGTCAGGCTAATGCAACTCAACAAAATGTTCTAAGACTACTTCAATAGTTAACTAGTCTTAAGTTCTCTTTTATAAAAAAGTGGAGTTTTTCTCCACTTTTTTCAATTTTAATTTTAATTTAAACTAATTTTATGAATTAGTTTGCAATAATTGTGTCATTAAGTTTTATTTACACCAAAATAAACCAAAACTAAGGACATATTTATGAAAATTAATACGAACGTTTCATCTTTAACAGCTCAAGAAGCAGCAACAAATACTAATAATAGTATTAAAAACTCTTTAGAGAAACTTTCTACTGGATTAAAAATCAATAAAGCTAGTGATGATGCTTCTGGTCTTGCTATTGCTGATAAATTAAGAACTCAAGCTACATCTATAAACCAAGGTATTGCCAATGGTAACTCTGCTGTTGCTTTACTTCAAATCACAGATAAATCTATGGCTGAGCAATCAACTATTTTAGATACTATCAAAGCAAAACTAATTCAAGCTAATACTGATACAACATCAACAGCAGGTAGAACTGCTATTGCAAAAGATATTACAAAACTTTTACAACAGTTAAACAATATTGGTGAGCAAACAAACTACAACGGCACTAATCTTTTACAAGCAAGCAGAACAACTGCTGATGCTTCAAATATTGCAAATCTTACTGCAGCAAGAAGTTCAAAAGGTGGCTTATCTTTTCAAGTTGGTGAGGGAACTGGAGATTTAATAACAACTCAATCTATTAACTCAAATGTGGCTGGTCTTGGTTTAACAGCTCTTGCAAGAGCTGTTAGAAGTGGTGCTGATATGTCTGCAGGAGCTACTGCTGGTACAACTGGAGTATTTACAAGAACTATGGCTCAAAGTGGTCAAAGTGCAATTGATAAAGCTATCACTCAATTAAATGGATATAGAGGAGATATAGGTTCTACTCAAAACCAAGTTGAATCAGCTATTAGAAACTTAATGACTCAAGCTACAAATATTAAAAATGCTGAGTCTGTAATCAGAGATGTTGATTATGCAGCTGAAAGTGCAAACTTTAATAAGCTAAATATCATTTCTCAAGCTGGTTCATACGCTATTAGTCAGTCAAATGCTGTATCACAAAATGTTCTTAGACTTCTACAATAAATAAAATTTTTATTGCTATCAACCAAGATTCTATTTGAATCTTGGTTAGATAACTCTTTTTAAAGAAGTTTTATAATCTTCTGAAATATTCTTAATATGTTTTATTAATATATCTTTAATTTTTTTAACTTTGTTTCTTTCAGCTTTTATTTGCTTATCATTAAAATAGTATGATAAATATGGTATATATATTTCACAATATAAATTGATTATTTGGCTTAAATTTAGTAGATTATTTTTGTTTAATTCTGAAAAAAGTTTTTCAAGTTCTTTTAAAAATTCCTCATACAAAATATTCTCTTTTTCAATAATATTATTTAATATATCTTTTAAATTTGATTCTATATATTCAACTTCAGTTTTTATAGTATCTCTTGAACTATCATTTAGAGCATCTAAAGAGTTTAAACTAAAAAAATCATTATTATTCATACTCAAAAATATCTTTTTATGATTAGAGAGATTAATTTTATCTATTTTTTTTGAGATTGTACCTTCAAATTTTGCTCCATTTTCAGATAAATTATAAATTTTTGTTGAGTTGCTTTTTATTCTTAATTTATCTTCAACCATTTTAATTGAACCATAAAAAAGAGGTGTAGTATAAACCTCTTTTTTGAAATTACCTTTTACTTTTACTAAACTACTTCTTATTCTAAATTCGCTTCTATCTTGTTTTTCATCAAGATTTATTTTAGTTGTTCCTGTTTTATCTCCAGAGGAGTGTGTATCTCCAGTTTTTTGATTAACTGCTAAGTCTAATCCTATTATAAATATATCTTTAGGATTAAATTTAAGTAAAATATCTAATCCAATCTCACCCACACTAAATCCAGAATAAGAGATATTTCCTTGAAAAAATGGATAGAAAACTTCAAATAAAAATATATTTTTCTTATCAAATTTATCTAATACATTTGTATTTGTTATAGAACTTGCAAAAAGAGTTGTATCTTTAGGCATTTTTTCTATAGTCTCATCATCAAATTGTGTTTTTTCTAAAAACTCTTGCTCATCAACAGTAACTACTATATGAACCTTTATATTATTATCAATTAATTTTTTTAGAGCTCTTCCTATACAAACTATAAAAAACTTATCTTGATTTTGTTTTATCCAATCTATATTTTCATCCAATGATGGTCCAGCTGCTATGTATAAAATCGAAATTTCTTTAAAATAGTTACTTTTTTTTATTTTAGAAAAATCTAAAAATTTATACTTATCTTGAACTCTTTTTGTAGTTCTGTTTGTATGAATATATACTCTTCTATTATAATCATAAGCTGTTGGATTCATAGTATTTAGCATATTTAAAATTGTATCAATATATCTATTTATATTAATATTTGTAATAGATAGTTTTAAAAGGTAGTTATCTGTTCTATATATATTTAAAAAATCATACACTTTTCCTTCTTCAATCAAAACATCATCCATAATAGAAAAAATCGCCCCTTTTTTTCCTAAAATTGTATAATCTACTGTAAATAAAGACAATCTGAATATCTCTAAATTTCTCTCTAAAATCAAATAAGAACTAGCATCTATTTTTTCTGCAATTTTTGGTATGTGTCTTCCAAGAAGTGTTCCTAGAAATATAAATTTGTTTATTTTTTTGAATTTTTTTTGATCTCTTTTTTCTAAATACTCCTTAGTAATCTCTGTATAATCTTGAGCATCCATTAATGTAAGATGATTCAAATCACTTAGCTTTTCTAATTCAAATCTTTTTTCATAATCTACTTTATACTTATCTTTTATAGTAAAGTATGGTTGTAGTTCAAAAATAGATTGTTTTAAATCAAAATCTACCTTTTTTATTAATTCTTCATTCTTCTTTTTTGGTTTTCTATTATATAGGTATTTTTCATTTACAACATCATATATATCAAAATCACCATCTTCCATAATAAACTCTAGATAATATTTCTCTTCATATGTACCATTTTCTATCATTCTTGATAATTCATCAATTCTATCATAGAGCTTTTTATCATATTCACTTAAAAACACTAAATTTGCTAAAAAAGTTGTTGTAAGTGCATTTTGTAATTGTATTTGTGCTTCAGTCATTTTCTATATCTCCTATTCTTAAAGGATTACCAAAGGTTAAATCATATCTTGCTTGTTTACCTAAAATATCATACAAATATTTTGGATGAAGTCCATATCCTGGTCTTACACTTCTTATGTTTTCTTCTGTGAAAACCTCACCTTTTTTGATATCTTTTGCAATATAAAGACTTCGACTAAACTGTCTACTTTTTTTCTTTTTAGGAGTCATACTATAGTCAACTTTTCCTATAAGCTTTTCTACATCTCTTATGGCTTTTATCATCTCACTAAACTCTTGCTTATCCATAGAAAAATCTGCATCAGCTCCACCTATAGACTTATCCAAGATGAAGTGTTTCTCTATAACTTTTGCTCCTAAAGTTACCGCAACTACTGGTGCAACAATTCCTAATGTATGATCAGAAAATCCAAGCTCAACACCAAAAGTTTCTTTCATATTTGGTATTGTTTTTAAATTTGCCTCTTCAAGTGGTGCTGGATATTCACTTGTGCATTTAAGTAATATTATATCGTGGTTTCCAACACTTCTACAAATATCTACAACATCTTGAATCTCATCAATTGTTGCAATTCCTGTGCTTATAATAATTGGTTTCATTTTAGAAGCTGTATATCTTACAAGCTCATAGTCAGTTATTTCAAAAGAGGCGATTTTATAAGCACTTGGATTAAATTGTTCAAGAAAATCAACAGCACTTTTATCAAAAGGTGTTGAAAAAATATCAATATCTATGCTTCTTGCATATTCAAATAGCTCTTTGTGCCACTCCCAAGGAGTATAAGCTTCTTTATACAAATCATAAAGCTTTTTACCATCCCATAGTGTCCCACCTTTGATGATAAAATCTTCTTTATCACTATCTAGAGTTATAGTATCTGCACGATATGTTTGAAGTTTTATTGCATTTGCACCAATCTCTTTAGCAGCTTTTATAGTATCAAGTGCCGTTTGCAAGCTTCCATTATGGTTTGCACTAAGCTCTGCAATTATATAAACTCCATCTTTATTTAAATCAAAATTACCTATTTTCATATTTTTCCTTTTCGTTCTAATTCCATACAAATAACATTTTTACCATTTACTATTTTATAACCTGTTTCTTGAAAATTATATTTTTTATATAAAGCTTTTGCCTTTTCATTTTCATAAAATACCTCAAGTTTTAAAGTATCTAGTTTTAACACTTCAAAAGCATATTTTATACATATCTCTTCAAGTATTCTACCAACTCCTGCTACTTTTTCAAATGGGTTTGAATAAAGACCAAAATAGCAACTATTAGTTTTTTTATTAATTTGATTAAAATAAACTACACCTATATTTTGCTTATTATTTTGCACTAAAAAATACTGTTCACTTTCTCTCTTAATTAGAGTATCTAAAAAGTGAAAATGTTCTTTTTCTGATATCATTTCAGAATTATACATCCATTTTCGATTGTTTATATTATTTCTCCATGATAAAACCATTAATTTTTCATCTGTTTCTAAATCAATAAATTTTTTTAATCTGATGTCATTTAAATTCATTTTATAATCCTAACACTTTTAAAAGCTTCAACATATTTTTTACCCACTCTCATCCCTTGGTATTTTGCATTTAGTTTTATACCTTCTAAACTTCTAGGATGAGGATATTCACATAATTCTGATGTGTATTCTTTCATAGCTTTGATTTTCAAATCTAATGTGTCACTTATATCAAAAAATGTATCAGGTGAAAAAGAAAGTGGATAGTTCCACTCTGTAGATGAGAGTATTTCAAAACTATATATCTCTTTTACACACTCATCTTCCATAGGTCTAGTAGCTGTTATAACTGCTTTGTAAGTTATTTGATGATCTATATTTAAATCGTGCTCATAATGGGTAAATATAATATCTGGTTTTATCTCCTCTTTTACTTTTGATATAACTTTTATAATATCAAGTAGATCTACACTATCAAATCTATTATCAGGAAATGATTCAACAAAAACTTTTTTTACACCTATTACATTATTTGCTTTTTGTATCTCGGTATTTAAAATTTCTATCTCATCTTTTTTATTTTCTACAACTCTTTTCTCATCTCTACTTGTTTTACCTTCACCAAGAATAAGGGTATAGGATTCATAACCTTCTTTTATAAGTCTTGCAACTGTTCCAAAACACCCTAACACTTCATCATCGGGGTGTGCTGCAATGATTAATATTTTTTTATTCATTTTCAAATACCTCAAACCTTCCTACAAGTTTTTTATTTTTATGGTGTACTTCGCTAAATTCTATTTTTATCTTATCTAGTTCTATATAGGCTTTTGGGTATCCCTCTGCATCTAGCATTCTAATAAAATCATAAAGTTTATGTAAATTCTTTTTCTTAAGATTAAAGATATCACTTTCCTCTGGTTTCCGTCGTTTAAATTCTATGATTTCCCCACTTTGCTTTCTTGGTACTAAATCATTAGATAGTAAAGTTGGTATCATTTTCTCAAATATAATATTAGAAAGTTTTATAAAATTTTCCTCTGCACTTCCTATATTTATATTAAAATCTTCCTTTAAATATATATCACCTGTATCTAAGCCACCATCAACTTTTAAAGCAGATATTTTTGTGTCATACACTTCATTAATAATCAAATTCTGAAAAGGGCTTCCTCCTCTTCCATAAGGTAAATCTGTCATATGAAATACAATACAATCAAAACTATTATAAATATCTTCTTTGATAATCCAAGACCAGTGGGGAAAGAATATGAACTTAGGATTAATTTTTTTTATATTTTCTAAGTTTAGTTCTTCTTTGTCTGTTATTAAATAAAAATTGTATTTACTCTTAAGTCTTTCTTTTAATTTAAAATAGTTTTCTATATTCCATTCTTTGATTGTTGCTATTATAATATTTTCCATTACTGACCTTTAAAACTTTTTAACAATGAATAAATACTTTTTTCTAATTTTATAGTATTAAATTTTTTCAAAACTAAATATCTTTTCTTTTTCAAGTACTCATACATATCTATCTGATTTTCTGCTGTTTTTATAGCAATCATAGGTAAATCTAAATAAAAAATCTCATTTGCTGTAACACTTGGAGTTACAATTGCAAAATCACTCTTGCTCATAAGTTTTGCAACTTCATTTGAATTTATTTGTAGATTTATCCACTTTTTATCTTTACAATACCCTTTTAGCTCTTCTAAATTTTTATTTGCTGTTGTAGTTACTAAATTTACTTTCAAAGATTTTTTAAACTTTTCTACTACCTTTAAAATTTTTATATTTAAATTTTTATGGTCAGCTCCACCCATTGCCAAAAATATTGTTTTATTTTTTTTCTTTACTCTCTTTTTAGCTTTTTTAGCTTCCAAAAACTCATCTCTTAAAAGTGTATATTTACTTCCACATCTTAATTCACAATTATTTGGCACCTTTTTTTTATACTTTTTTTCATCTGCATAGATATTATGATTTAATAAAATATCACAAAAATGTTTTTCATAGGTATCATCAAAAACAAAAATTTTTAGATTTTTGTTTTCTTCTTTTAATCTCTTTTCAAAATCATAATCTATATCATAATTATCAATTATTATCATATCAATATTTAGTTTTTTGATCAATTCATTTAACTCTTCAAAATCATTTGATTTTAAAAGCTCTATTTTATAACCAGCTTCAATAATTTTATGATTTATATTTCCATCTAAATTTTGTGTAGCAAAAATAATATTTTCATTTGTATATTGCTTAACTAAAACTAAATCTCTCATAATATGCCCAGTTCCAATATATGAAGATGAATCAGCTCTTATTAAAATATTCATTACAATTCTCTTTTTATAGCTTCATACATAAACTCAGCTCTAGTCCAATCCTCTTGTGTATCAATATCTTGAACCAAATGTCTTGGAAGAACTATTGGAATACTATCTTTACCAAATGTTATTTCACCTGATTTTACATTTAAATTTGTCCAGTAAAACTGTCCAGCATCTTGGTAGGCTTCTTCTAAATCTTGACTTCGTTTAGAAAAATTCTCTGGCCAAAACATTTCACATCTTTCATCTTTTGTGATTTTAAAAGTTCTTTGGATTGGAAATGGCATAGATGTGCATGAAAAAGCATTTCTTGCATTTGAGTTTTTTAGCTTAAGAAAGCCTTCTTTTAAATATTTCTCTTGCAAAAATGGAGCTGTTGCATAGATTGTACAAACAAAATCTATTTTCTCTCCACTTTGTTTTAAAAACTCTATTGCATGATTTACAACAGCACCTGTTCCTGTAAAATCATCGCTTAGATCTTTTGGTCTTAAAAATGGAACATCTGCTCCAAAACTTTTTGCAATTTTTGCTATCTCTTCATCATCTGTTGAAACAATTACTTTAGAAAAGAGTTTTGATTTAATAGCAGCTTCAATACTATAAGCAATAAGTGGCTTTCCATGAAATAGCTTTATGTTTTTTTTGGGAATTCTTTTGCTCCCACCTCTTGCTGGAATTATTGCAACACAATTAAGCATTTAAAACCTCAAACAAAGTTTTAATAACATACTCTTGCTCTTCATCTCTCAAGCTTGGATACATAGGAAGAGAGAAACACTCTTCATAATATTTATCCATAATAGGTGTTATTTCATCTCCATACCCCAAAGATTTATAATATGGTTGCTTATTTATAGGAATATAGTGAAGCTGAAGTCCAATATTTTTTTCTCTCATTTTATCAAAGAGCTCTATTTTTGAGATACTTAAATTACTAAAATCAACTTTTACAACAAAAAGATGATAAGAAGAGTTTGCATCAAAACTATAAAGTGGTTTTATGACACTATTTAAAAAAGATTTATCATATTTTAAAGCTAACTCTCTTCTTCTTTTTACAAAACTATCTAGTTTTTTTAATTGGCTAATTCCCAAAGCACACTGCATATCTGTAATTCTATAATTATATCCCAAAGAGTGCATCTCATAGTACCAAGGAGCTACCTCTGGTAATCTTTTTATTCCATGAGCTCTTAACTCTAAAAGTTTTTCATAAAGCTCTTTAGAGTTTGTAGTAATTGCACCACCCTCTCCTGTTGTTATATGTTTTACTGGATGAAAAGATAAGATACTACAATCACTATTTTCACAGCTTCCTGCTTTTATATTTCCAAAACTTGCCCCTAAAGAGTGAGCACAATCTTCTAGGATTTTTATATTGTAAGTCTCTTTTAGATATTTTAATTTTTTCTGATTTACTGGATTTCCTGAAAAATGAACTACATATATAGCTTTTATTGAACTATCTTTTTTAAGCTCTTCTTCACATAAATGTAAATCTATATTTCCATCTTCACAAATATCCACAAAAATAGGTTGCGCTTCTACATACAAAATTGAATTTGAAGTTGCTAAAAAAGAGTTAGCAGTTGTAAGAACTTTATCACCTTTGTTTAGTAAAACTAAAGAAGCTAAGTGAAGTGCAGCTGTTCCGTTTGCTAGGGCTACACAATATTTTGCATTTGTATATTTGCAAAGTTCATCTTCAAACTCTTTTATTTTTGGACCCGTTGTTAAAAAGTCCGATTTTAAAACTTCAACAACACTATTTATATCATCTTCATCAATGCTTTGTTTACCGTAAGGAATAAAATTTATCATGATTTATCAACCATTTTTAAAAACTCTTCACTACTTAGCCACTGTGTGTTGTTTCCAGAGTTATACTCAAATCCTTGAGATACTGGAACTCCTACTTCACCTAAAAGATTTTTTGAAAAATCTGCCCCACTTGTAAATTTAATAGTTGGTTTTATTACATAATGATTTTCAAACTCTAAAGTTAAGTGACTATCATCTGCTGGGCACATAATCTCATGAAGTTTTTCACCAGGTCTAATTCCAATAATCTTATGAGGTAAATTTGGAGCTAAAGCTTTTGCCATATCAACTATTTTCATAGATGGAATTTTTGGAATAAATATCTCCCCACCTTGCATTCTTTCAAAGTTTTTTAAAACAAAATTCACTCCATCTTCAAGTGTTATAAAAAATCTTGTCATCTTCTCATCTGTTATTGGAAGCTCTTTTGCTCCTTCACTTATTAGTTTTTTAAAAAAAGGAACAACCGAACCCCTGCTTCCTACAACATTTCCATATCTTACAACAGAAAATTTTATATCACTTTTTCCAACTAAATTATTTGCTGCAACAAAAAGTTTATCACTAGCCAATTTTGTAGCACCATATAAATTTACAGGATTAGCAGCCTTATCAGTTGAAAGAGCTATTACTCTTTTTACACCATTTTCTAATGCTGCTTCAATTACATTTTGAGCGCCATCTATATTTGTTTTAATGCACTCCATAGGATTATATTCAGCTATTGGAACATGTTTTAAAGCAGCTGCATGAATTATAAAATCAACATCTTTAGTAGCTTGTTTTAATCTTTGATTATCTCTTACATCTCCTATAAAATATCTCATACATTTAGCATTGAACTCTTGAGCCATCTCATACTGTTTTAACTCATCTCTACTAAAAATAATTATCTTATTTGGTTTATATTTTGATAATAAAATCTCAGTATATTTTTTACCAAAACTACCAGTTCCACCAGTTATAAGTATATTTTTTCCATTAAACATAAAAAGACCTTATTTTAATATTTGAAGTAGATTCTATCAAATTTTTAATTTATTTAATATTTTATTTAATTATGTAATAATAAACTCAAATTTTACGGAAAAAGAGAAGATGAGAGAAGTAATACCTGAAAATATTTTAAAAATTCAAAAAAAACTTGCAACTTTACAAAAAGATTCAAGAAATTATAAAAAATATACAAAAATATTAGCAAAACATATAAAATCTCATACTATGCAACAAAGAGTAAAAGCCCATATAAAGGTAATTGAAACTATTCAAAATCTAAATAAAGAGTAAAAATATTGCAAATTGTAATATTTCTAACAACTTTTAAAAAAATGTGCTAAGATTTCGACATAAAAAGAAAAAATCAAAAAGAAGAGGTAAAAATCATGGATGAAAATCAAAAAAAATCACTTGAACTTGCTATTAAACAAATAGATAAAGCTTTTGGAAAAGGTACACTTATTAGACTTGGAGATAAAGAGGTAATTCCAACTGAAGCTATTAGTACAGGCTCACTTGGTCTTGATTTAGCTCTTGGTGTTGGAGGTTTACCAAAAGGAAGAGTTATTGAAATCTATGGACCTGAAAGTTCTGGAAAAACAACTTTAACACTTCATGCAATTGCAGAAGCTCAAAAAGCTGGAGGTGTGTGTGCATTTATTGATGCAGAACACGCACTTGATGTAAAATATGCAAGAGATATTGGAGTTGATACAGACAATTTACTTGTTTCTCAACCTGATTTTGGAGAACAAGCTTTAGAGATACTTGAAACTGTTATTAGAAGTGGTGCTGTTGATTTAGTTGTTGTGGATTCAGTTGCTGCCTTAACACCAAAAGTAGAAATTGATGGTGATATGGATGACCAACAAGTTGGAGTTCAAGCTAGACTTATGAGTAAGGCTTTAAGAAAAATTACTGGACTTTTAAATAAAATGAACTGTACAGTTATATTTATTAACCAAATAAGAATGAAAATTGGAATGACAGGATATGGAAGTCCAGAGACAACAACAGGTGGAAATGCTTTAAAATTCTACTCATCAGTAAGACTTGATATTAGAAGAATTGCAACTTTAAAGCAGGGTGAAAACTCAATTGGAAATAGAGTAAAAGTAAAAGTTGTTAAAAATAAAGTTGCAGCTCCTTTTAAACAAGCTGAGTTTGATATTATGTTTGGTGAGGGTATTTCAAAAACTGGTGAGCTTGTTGATTATGGTGTTAAGCTTGATATTATTGATAAAGCTGGAGCTTGGTTTAGCTACGGTGATACAAAAATTGGACAAGGAAGAGAGAACTCTAAAGTCTTCTTAAGAGATAATCCAGCTATTGCAAAAGAGATTGAAGATAAAATTTTAAACTCTATGGGAATAAATGATGCAATTATAACTGGAAGCGATGATGGTGAAGAGGATAGCTCTTCTTTAGAAGATTAATACTTTTTGAGACAATTTAAAATTGTCTCAAACTTCTTAAAAACTTACAAATCCTGCCTCTTTTAACATCAAAACAAAGATAGCAAATGGTGTTATATATTTTAAAACTATAAGCCAAAGTACAAATAAAAACTCTCCTAAGTATGGAACTAATGCTTTTTTAATTATCGTTTTATCCACTACAAAAGCTACAAAAATTGAAATTGCAATTCCACCAAGTGGCATTAATATTGCTGAAGTTAAAAAGTCCAACCACTCAAAAAATGATTTTTCATAAAAAATAAGATACTCTTTAAACTCATTTGAAAAAGATAAAATTGCTATAAATCCTAAGATATATGCAAAAGATGATACTGTTAAAGTTGCTTTTACTCTTTTAAAACCTCTTCTTTCAATTAGATACATAATTGCTGGTTCTATCATAGAAACAGCTGAAGTAATAGCAGCAAAAGCCAAAGCTATAAAGAAAAATATTGCAAAAATAGTTCCAGCAAATCCCATCTGATAAAAAATTGCAGGAAGAGTTATAAATACCAACCCTACTCCTTTATCAACATTTGAACCTGCACTAAAAATTATTGTAAAAATAATCAATCCAGAGACAAAAGCAGTCAATACATCCATAATTACAACAAACATAGTCGCTTTTAAAATATGTGTATCTTCACTAATTGATGCCGAGTATGTCAAAATAGTAACAACTCCAACAGATAGACAAAAGAAAGCATGACCAACTGCTATTAGTATTGAATTTGTATCAAAACTCTCAAAATCTACTTTAAACATAAACTCCATTGCTTTTGAAAATCCACTTAAAGTTGTAGAGTAAAAAAACATCACTATAAATATAATAAATAGTGCAGGAACAAGTATATTATTTAATCTCTCTATCCCTTTTTTTACCCCTTTTGAGATAATAAATATAATTAAAGCAAAAACAAAACTAAAATAAAAAATTTGAGAGGCTAAACTATTTTGAGAGTAGTTTAAAAAATACTCCTCTGCTAAATTTACAGTTGTAGGAAGTGATGTAAAACTTAATACCGTATAGTGCAAAATCCAAGCTATAACTATTGGATAAAAAGATATTATTAAAACTCCTGTTATAAAAGTAAACCCAATATACTTAAAATATTTATGCTTTTTTGGAGATAAAACTTCAAAAGTTGTAACAGCATCTTTTTTTACTATTTTTCCTAAAATAACCTCAGCTATAAAGATTGAAATTCCAATTGTGAAAACAGAGAGTAAAAATACTAAAACAAAAGCTCCACCACCATTTTCTCCAGTTATATATGGAAATTTCCAAATATTACCAAGTCCAATTGCACTTCCTGCAATCGCTAAAACATATCCTATTTTTGAAAATCTATTTTTATGCAAAAAAATCCTTTTTATTATTAAAAATAGATTTTATCTAAAATTTAATTATAAATTTTACTTAACTATATCTTGGGTATAATGAAAATAAAAATCTATTAGGTAATTATTATGAAATTTGTAGGTGCGCATGTAAGTGCTAGTGGAGGGGTTTTTAATGCCCCAAAAAATGCTGTTGAAATTGGTGCAAAGGCTTTTGCACTATTTACAAAAAATCAAAGACAATGGAGTGCAAAAGCTCTTGATAATAAAACAATTGATTTATGGTTTAAAGAGTTAGAAAAATCAAAAATAGAACCAAAGCATATTTTGCCACATGACTCTTATTTGATAAATCTTGGACATCCAAATAGTGATGCTAGAGAGAAATCATTAAATAGTTTTATTGATGAAGTTCAAAGATGCGAAATTTTAGCTTTAGATAGATTAAATTTTCATCCAGGAAGCCATTTAAGAGAGATTAGCGAAGAGGAGTGTTTAAATAATATTGCAGAATCTATGAACTATGCTCTTGATAAGACTAGAGGTGTAAAACTTGTACTTGAAAACACAGCTGGGCAAGGAAGTAACTTAGGTTATAAATTTGAGCATCTAGCTTATATAATTGATAAAATTGAAGATAAGACTAGAGTTGGAGTATGTATTGATACTTGTCATATGTTTACAGCTGGTTATGATATAAGAACGCGTGAAGCTTATGATAAAACTTGGGATGAGTTCTCTAAAATTATAGGATTTGAGTATTTAAGTGGAATGCATATAAATGACTCTAAACCAGAACTAGGAAGCAGGGTTGATAGACACGATAGTTTAGGAGCTGGGCAAATTGGTTGGGATGCTTTTAAATTTTTGATGAATGATCACAGAATGGATGATATTCCACTTATTTTAGAGACTATTGATGAATCTATTTGGGCAAAAGAGATAGAGACTTTATATAGTTTTGTAGAGAATTAAAACTCTCTACTTTATACTACATTTTTAAAATGTTTTGCATACTCTATTGCATCATTTATATTTGAAAAACTTGTAACATAATTCATATGTCTCTCTATTTTTCTTTGAACTCTACTGTTTAAACCTGATAGTATTAGCTTTTTGTTTTTTGTTTCAAAACTATCAATTATAGATTTAAGTGCAACCATTGCAGTCATATCTATTAAAGATACATTTTTCATATTTAAAATTACAATATCTCTTTTATCACTTGAGCTTAAAAGAATTTTCATAGCTTTTTGAGCAGCACCAAAAAACATAGGACCATTTATATCATATATTAAAACATCTTTTGGCAAATCAGGATGCAAAGTTAAATCCTCACTTACAAGCTCAATAGAGTATAGATCAATTGTTCTTTTTATAAATAGTATGGAAGCTAGTCCAATTCCAACTGTAACAGCAACTTGCATATCTATTAAAACTGTTAAACTAAAACAAGCTAAAAGAACATAAATATCATCTTTTGGAGCAGTTTTTAAGATATTTATAAAGTGTTTAACTTCACTCATATTCCAAGCAACCATAAGTAAAAGTGCCGATAACCCAGCCATTGGTAAATATGAGATGTAAGAAGCTATAAATAAAATTGAAACTAAAATAAACAAAGAGTGAATAATTGAAGATAGTTTTGTTGTTCCACCTGAATTTATATTTGCTACCGTTCGAGCAATCGCTGCAGTTGCTGGAATTCCTCCAAAAAAAGGAACTACTATATTTGTAATTCCTTGACCTATTAACTCTTTGTTTGGATCTGTTTTATTTCCCGTCATACCATCACTAATAACTGCACACAAAAGTGACTCCAAAGCCCCTAATATTGCAATAGCAATTGCGTGAGGCAACAAAGCTTTTATAAGATCTAAATTTATCTCATGTGGAGCTAAAAATCCCCAAGGAAGTGTAAATTGTAAAGCAACAGGTGGTATTCCACTTCCTTGTAAATTTCCAACACTATATGAAAAAGTTGAGTGAATTGTTGAAATATTTAATCCAAACTTATAATTAACATATGCAACAACTAAAGTAATAGATCCCAAAGCAATCAAAGCTGCTGGTACTTTACTTTTTGTTTTTCTCCAATAAATCAATATTAAAAGTGTTGCAAATGCTGTTAAAAATTCATAGATATTAAAAGTAGTAAAATTCTTTGCCAAAAGAAGAATCTTATCAATATAGCTTCCTGTAAAGTTCTCAATAGTTAAACCAAAAAAATCTTTTATTTGAAAAGTTGCAATTACAACTGCAATTCCTGAAGTAAATCCAACTGTTACTGGATAAGGAACTAGCTCTATTAAATTTCCAAGTCTAAAAAGTCCAACTAAAATTAAAATAGCTCCTGACATAAGTCCACAAAGAAGAAGTCCAGATATTCCAAACTCTTGAACAATTGGAATTAAAATTACGATAAAAGCTGCAGTTGGTCCTGAGATATTTACTTTACTACTTCCAAATAAAGCTGCTAAAACTCCAGCAACAATAGCCGTATAAAGCCCAAGTTCAGGCGGAACTCCTGTTGCAATTGCAAGTGCCATTGATAAAGGCAGAGCAATAATTCCAACTGTAAGTCCTGAGAAGATATTACTTCGTATCATCTTCTATCTTCCATAAATTTTTACAGAAAAATCTTCTTTTTTATCCTGATATAAATTGTCATAAAACATAGCTTTTTGGCTATCTTCATTTATATATTGATTGTTTGTATATATCAAAACTAACTCTTTTTGAGCCTCTTTAACTCCGCTATTTGCAGCAAACTCTAAAAGTTTTATCCCTTTTTTTATATTGTCATTTGAAAAATAGAAAAAAGATATTTTATAAGCTGCAATTGGATCTTTATATTCAACCTCTTGTAGAAGTTTAATTGCCAAAGCTCTATCCTCTTTTACAGTAATTGCATTTTCATACAGATTTGCAAGTAAGGCATTTGCATAAAAATTTCCACTTTGTTTAGCTAGTTCAAATCTATTTTTTGCTGATTTTGATTCACCAATTTTTAGCTCATAAATTCCAAGTCTTATATTTGCAAAGCTAGTTTTATATGCTACTAAATCATAACAACTCATCTCTAGTTTAATACTCTTATTTTTACAACTATTTGCAATATCTAACTCACTTTGCAAAGAGCTATCACTTTTATAGCTAGAACAAGAGATAAATATAAAAGATATTATAAAAATAGAAGAAAATCTCAACAACCCAAACATAATATCACTCCCAAAAAAATATCTTACGATTTTATCATTTTTTTATTCATTTGTAGTTAAGAAGTTTTAAGATACCATATAAACTTAATATTATTTAAATTTACGGAGCTTTATGCAAGAGGTAATAGATTTTTTAAAAACAAAAGATATAGAGAAAACAAACTTTTTTAATCAATTAAAATGTAGTGTTGAAGAGGCAAAAATACTTCAATATCTATCAAAAGAGTATATGAACGGAAGAGATGTTTTAAGTGTAATTGATATTTTAGGTCAATTTTATAATATTGAAAAATATGAGCACTTAGAGAAATTAAACATTATAAAATCTCTTTTAGAGTTTGGTTGGATTGTTCAAATAGCTTTTGACCAAGTAAAACTAAACGAAGCTTCAAAGTTTGAGCTAATAAATACAAGTGTTTGCCTCTCTAGCTCTTATTTAAAGATGCTTGAAAGCGGAAGTAGTGAGTTTGTTTTACCTGAAATAAAAGATTATAGTGACCATTTAGAGTATCTTCAAGACCAGTTTTTAAAAATAGATATAACTCAACAACTAAATAGCGTAAAAAGAAATTTTGATATAAACTCACCTAGTTCAAGTAGGCTTAAAAACAAACTTCTTCTAGTAGAAAATAGAATAAAAGAGAGAATAAATGCAACTACAAATAAGATAGTTCTTGAAGAGTTTTTTAAAGAGCATAATCTTGATGAACAGGAAAAAATTCTATTTTTGGCACTATTAAAAGAGGAGTATAGCGGTGGAGATGGAACATTAAGAGAGATGAACTATCTTCTTGAACTTGTATCAAATGATGATTATGAGAAGATAAAATATAGAAGTTTGCTTGAAGAGAGTTCAACTTTGGTATCAAAAAATTTAATTGATTATGATGAAGTTTTAACTCCTTTTGGAGGAATAAATAGAAATTTCTATATTCCTGATGAGATTTTATACAAAATATCTCATCCAAATAAAAAAGGCTCACCTGTTTCAAAAATTAAACTTGAAACAATAATCAAAGAGCAAGAGATTTTTGAATTAAGCACTACAACTAAAAACTTAGATGATGTTGTTTTAAATCCAAAAACAAAAGAGACTTTAAATAATCTTTTAAAACAAGTTGATAAAAGTGTTATAAATAGACTTAAAACTTGGGGAATAAAAGATAAAAAAAGAGGAATAGAGGCAAAAATAATATTTTATGGACACGCTGGAACTGGAAAAACAATAACAGCTTTAGCTTTGGCAAAATCTTTAAAAAAAGAGGTTTTAAGCTTTGATTGCTCAAAAATATTGTCAATGTATATTGGTGAGAGTGAAAAAAATGTTAGAAATATTTTTGATAAATATAAAGAGATAAAAGAGCAGACAAAAAGCGAACCTGTTTTGCTTTTAAATGAAGCTGATCAATTTTTAAGTTCAAGAAGTAGTGGTGCAGGAAGTAGTGCTGATAAGATGCATAATCAAATGCAAAATATATTTTTAGAGCAGATTGAAAAATTTGATGGAATCTTAATAGCAACTACAAACTTGCTTGAAAATCTTGATAAAGCATTTTCAAGAAGATTTAACTACAAAATTGAGTTTGTAAAACCAAACAAAGAGCAAAGAGTAGAGCTTTGGAAAAAACTAATTCCACAGGCTTTACCTTTAGAAAAGGATTTTGACTTTGAAAAAATTGCACAACACGAACTAACAGGTGGACAAATTGAGCTTGTGATTAAAAATACAGCTTATAAACTAGCAATTAGTGAAAATGCAATATTTACTCTAAAAGATTTTGAAGAGCAGATTACAAAAGAGAAGAAGGGTCAATTTGACAGTGATATAAAAGTAGGATTTTTTTAATAAGGATTTAAGATGAAACATTTAAATCAATTAATTTACAATAAAAATAACAAATATTTAACTTATATCTCCCTTTTTAGTAGTGCTGGGATTGGTTGTTATGGATTTAAACAACAAGGTTTTAAATGTATAGCAACAAATGAATATCTTGAAAAAAGAATTAGGATTCAAAAATATAATAAAAAATGTGAATTTAATAGTGGATACATCCAAGGTGATTTATCTAAAAAAGAAATACAAGAAAAAATATATAAAGAATTAGACAATAATAATATTTGTGATTTAGATGTTTTAATAGCAACTCCTCCTTGTCAAGGAATGTCTATAGCTAATCACAAAAAAAATGATGATGAAATAAAAAGAAATTCTTTAGTTGTTGAGTCTATAAAAATAGTTAAAGAGATAAAGCCAAAGTTTTTTATTTTTGAGAATGTAAGGGCTTTTTTAAATACTATTTGTACAGATATTGATAATATTGATAAACCTATACAAGAAGCAATATATTTAAATCTTGGAGGCAACTATAATATATTATCAAAGGTTTTAAATCTTAAGGATTATGGAGCTCAATCAAGCAGAACAAGAACCTTAGTTATTGGTGTTAGAAAAGATTTAATAAATATAAGCCCTGAACAACTTTTTCCAAAAGAACAAAATGCAAAAACTCTAAGAAAACTTATATCTGATTTGGAACCTTTAAAAAATATGGGTGAAATTTCAGAAAGTGATATTTATCACTCATATAGAAATTTTGATATAAAAATGTTACCTTGGATTGAAAATATAAAAGAGGGTCAATCTGCTTTTGATAATATAGAAAAAGAAAGAATTCCACATAAAATAGAAAATGGAAAAATTGTTTTTAACAAAAATAAAAATGGTGATAAATATTCACGATGGTATTGGGATAAAGTTGCTCCTTGTATTCATACACGAAATGATATTTTAGCTAGTCAAAATACAATTCATCCAAGTGACAATAGAGTTTTTAGCATTAGAGAACTAATGTTAATGATGACAATTCCTAATGAATTTAAATGGTCAAATATTGAATTTGAAATTTTAAATAACTTAACATTTGAAGAAAAAAAGAAGTTTTTAAAACAAGAAGAGTTAAATATAAGACATTGTATTGGGGAAGCCGTTCCAACAAAAATATTTGAACAAATTGCACAAAATATTAAAAAAGTTTTAAATCAAAAAATTTTGTCTATTAATGAGATTAATAAAATTATAAATGAATATAATTTACAAGATTTAAGTAATTTAAAAATTTTCATTAAAAATAATCCTTGTAAGTATGATATAAATACTCTTTATAGCATTGCAGAGTTATCAAATGTAAATAGAAATGAAACTAAAGCATATTTTACAAGAGAAGATATAGTTTTTAATATGGTTTCAAAATTGCCCAATTTTGATGATAAAAAATTGATTAAAATATTAGAACCATGTGTAGGAATTGGAAATTTTTTGCCTTTATTATTTAAAAAATATAAAAATGTTCCAAAAGTAATTTTAGATGTGATTGATATAGATAAAAATTCACTTGAAATTTTAAAACTATTATTAGAAAAGACAAAAATACCTAAAAATTTTATTATCAATTTTATCAATGAAGATTTTTTATTATGGAAAAATGAGTATTTATATGATTTAGTTGTGGGAAATCCTCCCTATGGAAAAGTTATTAATGAAAAGAATTTATTAGATTCTTATAAAGCTATTTCACAAAATAAAGAAACTAACAATCTATTCTCATTTTTTATAGAAAAAACTATAAATTTAGCTAAATATATTTCTTTAATAGTTCCAAAAAGTTTGATAAATGCTCCTGAATTCAATAAAACAAGAGAAATTTTAGAAAATAAAAATTTACATTCAATTACTGATTATGGAGAAAAAGCTTTCAAGGGTGTTAAAATTGAAACAGTAAGTTTTTTATTAGATACTTACAAAAAAGAAAAATTTGAGCAAATAAAAGTGGAAAGCTATATCACAGATACTATTTTTTATCAAAATAAAGATTACATCTTTTCAAAAAGATTTCCATATTGGTTGCTATATAGAAATGAGTTTTTTGATATGGTTGTTGAAAAAATGCAACTAGATATATTTGAAACTTTTAGAGATAGACAAATTACGAAAAAACATACCTTAAATAGTGGAAAATTTAGAGTTTTAAAATCAAGAAATATTAAAAATAATGGTATTAAAAATATAGAAAATTATGATTGTTTTATAAATGAAATAGATAGTTTTACAGTATCAAAATATCTAAATCAAAACAATATTGTTTTAATCCCAAATTTAACATATTATCCAAGAGCAACATTTTTACCTAGAAATAGTATTGTCGATGGTTCAGTTGCTATTTTAAAACCAAAAAATGGTATTGAAATTACAAAAAAACATTTGGATTATTATAGTAGTGAAGAGTTTACGGAATATTATAGAATAGCCAGAAATAGAGGAACAAGGTCTTTAAATATAGATAATAATTCAGCTAAGTTTTTTGGATTACTTAAGTTAGAATAAGTAATAATCTTGTAAATTTATTTTAAAAGGATAATTATGTATAGAGCAAATTTTGGAACAAACACTCCTCCCCAAATTCAATTTACTTCTGAAAGTCAATACTATAAAGCTTTAGGTTATTTAGCAAAATCGGATGGAACATCATCGATTCATTGGGAACATAATGAAAATCAAGGTGCTTGGGGAAGTGAAGGAAGAATTCATTTTTATATAAGCAATCCACCAATACCTGGCTATTTTAAATTAACAGAAGGAACTGGTAATGTTATAAATAGAACCAACTGTAATGAATTTATACAAAATATAGTGACTAATAATATGTTTGTTATGGGAGGCACTCAAAATGTTACTAATATAAGAGCCACTATACCGCCAAAATTTATTAGTGATTTTAATTATGGACTAACACTTTGATAAGCAAGATTAAAAGTTATTTAGAAAGTTTAGATTTAGATATTAAAAAAACAAAAAATGCAAGATTTTTTGATCAGAAAGTTCAACCAGATGTTTTAAGTGCAGTTTGTGAATGTATTCTTAATTGTACTGAAAATAAAACTATTTTTACAGTTAATGATATACGGTTTTGTCCATATTCAAATGAATTAGTTACTGAAATATTCAATAAACCAGATATTCAAAAAGCTCAAAATGAATATGATAAGTTTTTTGCACAACCACTTAAAATGTTAGCTTATTGCGGTTTGCTTCAAGAAAATAAAAAAGGTCGTACAAATGAATATACTATTATTCATAAAGATTTTATAGAATATATTTCTTTACGAGATAGAAATGCTTTTTATTTTTTAGCTTTTTATCTTGAAAAAGTTTTAAAAGATAGTGATATTTGGAAATATTTTGATAATTTTTTTAACAAACAAGATAAAAATTCATTGTATGAATTAAGAGATAAGTATATTACTTTTATTAAAGAACATACGAAAATAAAAAAAGATAAAGAACCTATTAGAATATTTAACCCACTATTAAGAACCATAGCTTTTAAGTTGAAAAAACTAGGTACACTCGATGGGGAAGTATCTGTTATTAATTATGATGATTTACTTTACAATAGACCAAATTGGAGAGATGTAAAAAAAGATAAATCTCTCACAAGAGAAGAATTTAATACTAACTTTTTTGAAAAAGAGATAGATAATGATAAATTCTATAAATATCAAATAGAAAAAGCAAAGAAATTTATTAAATCTATCCATAAATGTAGTGAAATTCATAGATTTGAAACATATCCAGCAACACAAGCTCATCATATATTTCTTTCATCTGAATTTCCAGAATTAGCTGATATTCCTGAAAATATTATTGCCATTACACCTAATCAACATTTTTATCGTGCTCATCCAAATAATAAAACTGCTTTATTAGATAAATCCTATCAAGCTATTTGTTTAATATCTAAATTGGATAGTATTGAAATAGATTATATAAAAGAATTAGGTAATTATTCTAAGGAAAAGTTTATTGATATTGTCAATATTGGATTAGAGAAAGACTTTTCTCATACTTTAGATTTTGAAACATTAAAACATGAAATCCTAAAAGCTTATTTAAAATAAAAAGGAAGATTAGTGAAAATTATAAAAAATTATGATTATATTTTAACTCTTGGAACATTTTTTGAAGATAAAAATCTATTGGAAGATTTAAAAAACTCTTCAAAAAATGGAACTAAAATAATCTATATGCACCCAATAGATAAATATGAATTAAAAGATTTTTATCACTTTTTTATAAAGTATGAAGTTGGAAGTGAAGAGGCTATTTTAGCCCTGATTTTATACTTTTTCTCAAAAGATAAAAAGATTATCTCAAACTATTTAGAAGATCTTGATATTGGTTATTTATCTGCTGAAAGTAGTGCTGGAGAGGATGAGTTTGAAGAAGCTTTTGAAATTTATGAAAACTCTTTGAAAAAAGCTTTGATTTTAGGAGATGATTTACTAAATCATAGAAGTATTGAAAATATTGTTCAATTAGTAAAAAATATAGAAAAATATACAGATTTAAATCCTATTTTTACTTCACTAGAATTAGAGAATATGGTAAAAAATAGTTCAGAAAAGAAGTTAGTTGAACCTAAAAATCTTGAGAGTTTTAATGGAACTGTTCTTTATTTTTTAGGAAAAAATAGCTTAGAAGATGATTCAAAAATTATTGCAAGTCAAACTTTTTTAAATGTTGCAAAAGTAGCAAACAATGATTTTGTAACTTTTAGTTGCAATAACAAAGAGTTTAAAAAACAAATAGTTTTAGATAACAATCTTTTAGGAACAATCGCTTTAATAAATGAAGATATTTCAGATTATAAATTTAGAAAAATAGGACTTAAAAAGGAGCAAAAATAATGCAACAAATTAAAACTATTAGTGTAGGGCACTCACCTGATGCTGATGATATTTTTATGTATTATGCTATTAAATTTGGTTGGATTAGTATAGAGAATACAAAATTTGAAAATATAGCACTTGATATAGAGACTTTAAATCAAGCAACACTAAAAGGAGTTTACGATATTTGTGCAATATCTTTTGCTCTTTATCCTTTTGTAAAAGATGATTTTGCACTTTTAAAAACTGCTGTTTCATTTGGAGAGGGTTATGGTCCAAAACTTATCAAAAAAAAAGGAACTAAACTAAAGAAAAACTTCAAAGTTGCTCTTAGTGGAGAGTTTACTACAAATGCACTTTTGTTTAAAATTGCATATCCAGAAGCAAGAATTTCATATATGAACTTTTTGGATATTGAAAATGCTGTACTAAATGGTGATGTTGATGCTGGAGTTTTAATTCATGAATCAATTTTAACTTATAGCCAAGATTTAGAAGTAGAGCGTGAGATTTGGGATATTTGGACAGAACTATGCAACGGTGAAGAGTTGCCACTTCCACTTGGCGGAATGTGTCTTCGTCGTTCAATTCCACTTAATGATGCTATAAAATATGAGAATGCACTTATAAAAGCAGTTGATGTAGCAAATAAAAATAGAAAAACTTTGGCTGTAATGTTGCTTGAAAAAGGACTTATAAGAGTAGATGCCAAAACTTTAGATAAATATTTGGATTTATATGCAAATGATAACTCTGTAAAATTAAGCCCAATTCAATATAAAGCTATAGATAAACTATTTGAATTGGGTTACAAAAGTGGTCACTATGAAAATCTTCTTCGTTCACAAGATTTTACAATTCCAAGCGAGTACGAAGATTTAAGAAATAGCTAATGCAAAACTACTTTAAAACAATTGATTTTAAAAAATACTCTTCTATTCATATAGGTTGCGTAAAAGAGGTTTTAGTTATAAATGAAATAGGCGATTATAGTGATTTTCAAATAATTGGTCGTGGAAATAATCTACTTATTTCACCAAAATGTGAAAAAAAATTTGCCGTTTTGGGTGAAGAGTTTGATTATATCAAAGAGGAAAATAATCTTTTGTATGTTGGTTGCGCTACTAGTAGTGGAAAACTTCTTACATATACAAGAAAAAATGATATTGCATCTTTAGAGTTTTTAGCAAAACTGCCAGGAAATATTGGTGGACTTGTAAAGATGAATGCTGGATTAAAAGAGTGGGAAATTTTCAACTATCTTCATAGTATAAAGACAAAAGATGGGTATATAAAAAAAGAGGATATAGATTTTTCATATAGGCATACAAATATCAACTCTATTATTTATGAAGCAGTTTTTTATATCCAAAAAGGTTTTAGTAAAGAGATGCAAAATGAGTTTGTGAAAATGAGAGATAATCAACCACAAATGGCTAGTGCTGGAAGCTGTTTTAAAAATCCAAAAGGTGATTTTGCAGGAAGATTAATAGAAGCTGTTGGGCTTAAAGGTAAAAAGATAGGAGATATGGAGTTTTCAAATACTCATGCAAATTTTTTAGTAAATCATGGCTCTGGAACTTTTGATGAAGCTATTAGCTTAATAAATCTTGCGAAACAAAAAGTAAAAGAGCAGTTTGATATAGAGTTGGAAACTGAGATTATAATTTTTGAATAAGCTAGATTAAAATTCACACTATTAAGAAAACCTTACATTTTTTATGTTAGAATGCACACTTTTAGAAAATATGAAGGCAATTTAAGTGAAAAATTTAGTAATAGTGGAATCACCAGCAAAAGCAAAAACAATATCAAAATTCTTGGGTTCTGATTATGTAGTTATGGCATCTATGGGGCATGTAAGAGATCTGCCAAAATCAACTTTAGGATTTGATCCTGAAGATAATTTTAAACCAAGCTATCAAGTAAGTAGTGATAAAAAAAAGGTAATAGCTGATTTAAAAAAACAGATCTCAAAAGATACAACAATCTACCTAGCGGCCGATGAGGATAGAGAGGGAGAGGCTATTGCTTGGCACTTAATTCCAGCACTAAAGATTGAGAAAAATCCAATAAAAAGAATAGTTTTTCACGAAATTACAAAAGATGCAATACTTAAAGCCTTACAAAATCCAAGAGATGTGGATCAAAATTTAGTTGATGCTCAACAAGCAAGAAGAATACTTGATAGGGCTGTTGGATATGAGCTTTCACCATTACTTTGGAAAAAAGTAAGATATGGTTTAAGTGCTGGAAGAGTTCAAAGTGTTGCTGTTAAAATAATTGTAGATAGAGAGAATGAGATAAGAGCTTTTGTTCCTGAAGAGTATTGGAAAATAAAAGCTGATTTTATAAATCCAGAGCTTTCAAGTGAATTAGCAAAGAAAAATGGTAAAAATATTAAAGTAAAAAATGAACAAGAGGCAAGAGATATTGAAAACTCTTTAAATAGTGGTTCATATAAACTTGTAGATATTGAAGAGAAAGAGAGCACTAGAAATCCAGCCCCACCATTTACAACCTCAACACTACAACAAGAAGCAAGTAGAAAAATAGGTCTTAGTGTTGCTCAAACTATGATGATAGCTCAACAGCTATATGAAGGAAATACAGCAAATATTCCAAATCATACAGGTGGTTTGATTACTTATATGAGAACTGACTCTTTAAATCTTTCAACTGTTGCAACAACTGCTGCTAAAAAAGTTATTGAAGATGAGTATGGAAGTGATTATTCACTTTCTAAACCAAGAGCTTTTAAATCAACTGCAAAAGGTGCACAAGAAGCTCACGAAGCTATAAGACCTGTTGATATGAGTTTAAAACCATCTGATGTAAAAACATATTTAGAACCTTCACAATATAGACTTTATAGCTTAATTTGGAAAAGAACAATAGCTACTCAAATGGCTACTGCAAAAATTGCAAATACAACTTATAAAATAGAAGCTGGTGCTAAAAAAGAGTTTGAGTTTCAAACAAAAGGTCAAAGAATTATTTTTGCTGGATTTATGAAAGCTTACACAGAAGGTAGTGATAATCCAGAGGCTGCACTTGATAGTGCTGAAAAAATTCTTCCAAATATAAAAGTTGGAACAGTTTTAGAACTAGAAAATTTAAGTAGTGAACAAAACTTTACAAAACCACCTTCAAGATACACTGAAGCTTCTTTGGTTAAAAAACTTGAGAGTGAAGGAATTGGAAGACCTTCAACTTATGCTCCAACAATTTCAACTATTCAAGCAAGAGAGTATGTAGTAAAAACAGAAGATAAAAAATTAGCACCAACACCAACAGGAGAGATTGTAAATAGTTTTTTAACTGATCACTTCTCAAATATTATTGACCTTGGATTTACAGCTAAAATTGAAGAGCAGTTTGATGATATAGCAGAGGGTAAAAAAGCTTGGGTTGATGTAATGAGAAACTTTTATGGAGATTTTAAAGAGACTATAAAAGATAAAGAGGAGAATATTAGTAAATCTGATTATTCTCAAGTAAGAGAGCTTGGAATTGACCCAAAATCTGGAAAACCTGTAAGTGCTAGAGTTGGAAGATTTGGACCTTTTGTTCAAATTGGAACAAAAGATGATGAAGAGAAACCAAAATTTGTGGCAATTCCTGAAAAACTAAATATGGATACTATTACACTTGAAGAGGCACTATTTTTATTCAATCTTCCAAGAGTTGTTGGAGTTGATGATAGTGGAAATGAGATTAAAGCAAATATTGGAAGATTTGGTCCATATTTACAAGTTAAAACAAAATATTACTCACTAAAAACTGATGACCCTTATACAGTTGATGAGATAAGAGCAAAAGAGATTATAAAAGAGATTGATGAGGCTAAAAGTAAAGCTTTAATAAAAGAGTTTGAAAAAGAGAAAATTCAAGTTTTAGATGGTCAATATGGAGCTTATATAAAACAAGGTAGAAAAAATTTCAAAATACCAAAAACAAAAGAGGCTTCAAATCTTACTTTAGAAGAGTGTTTAGAGATTATTGAAAAAGATAGCAAAGGTGCTAAAAAAACTACTAGAAAAGTAGCTTCAAAAAGTACAACTACAAAAAAGACTACTAAGGCTAAAAAAGAGTAGATGAAAATAGCAATTGTTTCAGATAGCCACTTTAAAGTAGATTATTTAAAAAATGCTATTGAATTTTTAAAAAAAGAGGATTGTGAATATCTAATTCATGCTGGAGATATTTGCACGGTTGACTCTTTGGAAGTTTTGAAAAATTGTGGTTTAAAATATATTTGTGTTTTTGGAAATAATGACAAAAATCTTTATGAATTTAGCAATAACTACAATATAAAAAAAGAGCCATATTATTTTAAAATAAAAGATAAAAGTTTTAAACTTATGCACCTTCCAATGCACTTAACTCCTGATACAGATATCATAATTTTTGGTCATACTCATGAGTTTAGTTACCAATATATAAACAAAAAACTATTTTTAAATCCTGGTGAAATTTGTGCTAGAGAAAAAGAGTTTGTAGAGTGTGTAAAACTAGAGATTAATGCAAATGAGTATATAATCACAAGATATTTTAAAAAGTTAGATGAAGATAATTTTATGAAAGAAGAGATTAAATATGAACAATAATGAAGAGATTTTTTTATGTGCTATTTGTAATGTTGAGAGTGGAACTTGCAACGAAGATTGCAAATTTTGTACACAAAGCGTAAAGTATAAAGCCGATATTCAAAGATATAAACTAAAAAGTATTGAACAAATTGTAAAAGAGGCAACAGTTGCAAGAGCAAACGGTGCTGTTGGATTTTGTTTGGTTACTGCTGGAGCTGGACTTACAGATAAAAAAACTAAATTTATTGCAGAGGCTGCAAAAGCTGTTAAGGCTGCAAATTTAGGATTAAGATTAATTGCTTGTAATGGTATTGCAACTGTTGAGCAACTAAAAGAGCTAAAAGCTGCTGGAGTTGATAACTATAACCATAATTTAGAGACTTCAAGAGATTTTTATCCAACAATCTGTACGACTCATACATGGGATGAGAGATACCAAACTTGTCTAAATGTAAAAGAGGCTGGATTAAAACTTGTTTGTGGTGGAATTTTTGGAATGGGAGAGACTCAAGAGGATAGAATATCTATGCTTGAAGCTATAAATTCACTTGATCCTATGAATGTACCTTTAAACTTTTTTCACCCAAATGAAGCTCTACCAATTGTGGAAAATTCAATAGATATTGAACAAGCTTTTGATTTAGTAGAACTTGCTAGAAAAATGATTCCAAATGCACATAAAATAATGGTTGCAGGTGGAAGAGAGTTAATGTTTGGTGATAGACAATATGAGATTTTTAAGCGTGGAGCAAATGCTTTTGTAATTGGAGATTATCTTACAACTGCTGGAAAAACTCCAAAAGATGATGTTGAAGCACTTGAAAAACTTGGTTTTAAAATTGCTAAACATATGCATTTAATGCCAGACGAAAAATAGAGTTTTTTAGACTTTTTCCTTTATATATTTAAATATAAGTAATAAAGGAAATCCCAATTTTTTTTTAGATATAATCGTAGCAAAAAATTTTAATTTAGGAGACCTTGTGGTATATATTGACAATATTTATGCTGATGAAGTTATGGATTCAAGAGGAAATCCAACTGTAAGAGCAACTGTAATTTTAAGTGATGGTACAAAAGCAAATGCAATAGTTCCAAGTGGTGCAAGTACAGGTAAAAGAGAAGCCCTAGAGTTAAGAGATGGGGATAATAGATTTTTAGGAAAAGGTGTTCTAAAAGCTGTTGAAAATGTAAATACAAAAATTGCAGATGAGCTAATTGGTCAAAGTCCATTTAACCAAGCTGAGATTGATGCAATTATGAAAGAGATCGATGGAACACACAACTACTCAAATCTTGGAGCAAATGCTGTTTTAGGTGTTTCTATGGCAGTAGCAAGAGCAGCTGCAACTTCACTTAATATGCCACTTTATAGATACCTTGGTGGAGCAAATGCTATGACTATGCCTGTTCCTATGTTTAATATTATAAATGGTGGAGAGCATGCAAATAACTCTGTAGATTTCCAAGAGTATATGATTATGCCAACTGGTTTTGAAAACTTCAATGAAGGTTTAAGAGCAGTTGCAGAGATTTATCAACACCTTAAAAAAATTATTGATGCAATGGGTGAGAGCACAGCAGTTGGTGATGAGGGTGGATTTGCTCCAAACTTAAAATCAAATGAAGAACCAATAGCAGTTATCATGAGTGCAATTGAGAAAGCTGGATATAAAGCTGGTGAACAAATCTCTATTGCTCTTGATGTTGCAGCTTCTGAATTAATTGATGAAAAAACAAAAAAATATGTTTTAAAAGGTGAAAATAGAGAATTAACTTCAGCACAGCTTGTTGATTATTATGCTGATTTATGTTCTAAATATCCAATTGTTTCAATTGAAGATGGTTTAAGTGAAGATGATTGGGATGGATGGAAAATTTTAACGCAAAAACTTGGAAACAAAGTTCAATTAGTTGGAGATGATCTGTTTGTTACAAATGCAGCTATTGTTGCTGAAGGTATCAAAAAACAGATTGCAAACGCTGTGTTAATTAAACCAAATCAAATTGGAACTGTAAGTGAAACAATGCAAACAATTAGACTTGCTCAAAGAAATAACTACAACTGTATTATGAGTCACAGAAGTGGAGAGAGTGAAGATGCATTTATTGCTGATTTTGCTGTTGCATTAAATTGTGGACAAATTAAAACAGGAAGCACAGCAAGAAGCGATAGAATTGCAAAATATAATAGACTTCTTGAAATTGGTTCAGAGATTGCTTATAGTGAATATTTAGGGAAACAACCTTTCTCTAAAAAATAATGAAAAAACTAAGTGAGAAAGCAAGATTTATAGTTTTTACCATATTTTTGGCTATATTTACAATATTTCTTGCATATCACTTTGTAAATCTTCTTTTAGTTGGAGACAATTCTCTTAAAGTTTATAATTCATTAAAGTATAAAAAAGTATACTTAGAGAGTGAAAATTTACGCCTACAACAAGAAAATGCTAGATTACAAAAAGAGTATTTTGAACTTAAAAACTTGGAGCCAGAAGAATGAAAAAATTACCTAAAATTTTGTTATTAGCTATTTTAACAATCTCATTAGAAGCTAGGGAAAACCCCTTTTCAAATTATGATGAAAATGTTGATAATAGCTTAGAGATTAAAGAGTCAATTCAAGAAGAGATGTATATTCAAAAAATCCAAAAAGAGATTGATGAAAAAACTTCACCAAAAGAGCCAGTAACACCAGTTGTAAAAAAACCTGAAGAGAGAGTTGTTACTAAAAAAGAGCTTGATGCGATAATTTCAAAAACAAACAAACAAAATGAGCAAAAAGCAAAAGAGCTTGAAAATATTAAAAAAGAGCTCGAAAATATCAAAAAAGAGCCAGAACAAGTTGTTTTTGTAAAACCTAGAGCAGATATACTTAGCGAAGATGAAACTACTCAAGAGAGTGTTAGAACTTTTAGTATTGAAAAAACTGTTTTACCTTTTTTAAAGATATCAATTGCTGATAATAAACTTCATATTATGACTGATTACAAGGTTACAAAAAAGTTTAATCTTGATAAAGAGAATAAAATTGTTTTTGATTTCAAAGCAAAAACTGATTTTGCAACACAAAGAGAGACTTTTTTAGATACAAATTTCAAAAGCTTAACTGTAGGAAATCATAAAAATGCAGGTTTCTTTAGAGTTGCTGTAGAACTTAGCGATAATCCATCTAAATACAATGTAGATGTAACTACGGGAAATATTACAATCTCTTTAAAGTAGATAGGTAAAACTATCTACTTTTGTTTTAAAAACATATTCAAATTTAAATGTATAATATCCAAAGCAGCAGGTGTAATTCCAGAAATTAGACTTGCATTATAAAGTGTTGGTGGTCTGTGTTTTTCAAGCTTCTCTATAACCTCATTTGAAAGCCCTGGAAGACCTTTGTAAGAGAAGTTTTCAGGTATATTTAGTTTTAGCATTTTCTTCATTTTTTCTATCTGTTTTTGTTGCTTTTGAATATATCTATAATATTTTGCTTCTACAATTATTTGCTCTTTTAAATACTCATCAAGCTCTTTTAAACTAGGAACCAAAATATCTAATTTTTCAATATCAATTGTATTTCTTCCTATTAAATCAACCAGTAAAACCTTATCATTTATTTTCTCTTCGCCAATAGATTCTAAAAGCTCTAAAGTCTCTTTTTTTGAAGTTATCCATGTAGATGCCATATAATTAATTGCATCTTCTAAAACTTTTCTTTTATTCTCAACTTTTGCAAATGTTTCATCATCTATAAGTCCTAATTGATGTCCATATTGACTAAGTCTTATATCAGCATTCTCTTCTCTTAATAGAAGTCTATACTCAGCACGGCTTGTAAACATTCTATATGGTTCGTGCGTTCCTTTTGTAACTAAATCATCAATTAAAACACCAATATATGCCTCATCTCGTCTTAAAATAAATGGCTCTTTATTATCTATTGCTAAAGTTGCATTTATACTTGCCATCAAGCCTTGAGCTGCAGCCTCTTCATATCCAGTTGTTGCATTTATCTGTCCAGCATGATAAAGATTTTTTATCTTTTTAGTCTCAAGAGTGTGTTTTAACTCAGTTGGATCAACATAATCATACTCAATAGCATATCCATATCTTACAATTCTTGCATTCTCTAAACCTTTTACGCTAGCAATCATTTGCTTTTGAATCTCAATAGGAAGTGAACTTGACATACCATTTACATAATACTCTGTACATTTAGCAGTTTGTGGCTCTAAAAATAGTTGATGTCTCTCTCTTTCGCTAAATCTTTTTACCTTATCTTCAATACTTGGACAATATCTTGGACCTGAACCTTGAATCTGTCCTGTATAAATAGGAGCTCTATGAAAATTTGCAGCAATTAACTCATGAGTGCTTAAATTTGTATAAGTTACATAACAAGGGTATTGTGTTGGATTAAAATCCTTTTTTGATGTTCTAAATGAAAATGGTGTAGGTTTTACATCACCACCATGAGTCTCCATTACTGAAAAATCAATACTATTTGCATCAAGTCTTGATGGAGTTCCAGTTTTTAGTCTTCCTACATTTAATCCCAACTCTTTTAGTTGAATAGATAGAGTACTAGATGGCAACTCCCAAGCCCTTCCAGCTTCATAAGTATTCTCTCCAATATGAATTAAACCTCTCATAAAAGTTCCAACTGTAAGAATAGTTTTTAAAGATCTAAACTCTTCCCCTAGTTTTGTTTTTACTCCTAAAACTTCACTATTTTCAACTATTAAAGAGCTTACTTCATCTTGATAAATATCTAAATTTGGAGTGCTATGACAAACTTTTCTCATATACTCTTTATACTCATCCATATCAATTTGAGCCCTTGTCCCTTGAACAGCAGCTCCTTTTGAGCCGTTTAAAACTCTAAATTGAATTCCTGAGGCATCTGTACAAAGTCCCATCTCTCCACCAAGAGCATCGATCTCTTTTACTAAATGTCCTTTTGCTAAACCACCAATTGCAGGATTACAACTAGCCGCTCCAATTTGCTCAACTAGCATTGTTATTAATAGTGTTTTTTTACCAAGTCTTGCACCTGCTAATGCTGCTTCAATACCAGCATGACCAGCACCAACAACGATTATATCGTATTGCATTTAATTTTCCTTTTTAAAGAGTATTAGAATTTTTAAATAAGAGTTAAAATTAGCTTCTTATGAATTTTTGGCTATTATAACCAAATTTTATCTAAAGGTTTTTTAAGTGTTTACAGGTTTAATAAGAGAGATGGCAAAGGTTGAGAACTTTTCAAATAATATTTTAACTCTAAAAGCAGAATATAGACCTAAAATTGGAGATTCTATTGCTGTAAATGGAGCTTGTTTAACTGTTATAAAAATAGGAAATAAAAATTTTAGTGTAGAGTTATCTCCTGAAAGTAGTTCTATTTTAGCACTAGAAAATTATAAAAATGAAGTTCATATAGAACCAGCAATGCTGCTCGGTGATAGATTTGAAGGTCATATAGTTCAAGGACATATTGATTGTGTTGGGATAGTTGAAAAAATAGAGAAAAATGGTAATTCAGCAGATTTTTATATCAAAGTACCTAAAGAGTTTTTAAAATATATGATTTCAAAAGGTAGTGTTGCAATTGATGGTGTATCACTGACTATAAATGAAGTTTTAAAAAGTAGTTTTAGACTTACAATTATTCCTCACACAATTCAAAATACGCTTTTTAGAACTTATAAAGTAGGAAGTAGAGTTAATATTGAAACGGATATGTTTGCTAGATATATTTACAATATGTTTAATAAAAAAGAGAATCTATCGTGGGGCGATGTTGATAGAATTATGGCATCTTACTAATCTAAAATTTCCTCATATATATAAAAAAATCTCTTTTCAAGAGGTTTTGCATAAGGCTCTATTGTAGCAACTTTCATATCAGGATACTCTTTTATCTCAACAACTTTTCCAACTCTAAGTCCCTCATAAAAGATATTATCAAGTCCAGATGTTATAACCTCATCACCAATATTTATATTGGCCCAAATTGGTATAAATTTAACTTGTAAAAGATTATGATTGTCATCTTTTGATGTTAAAATTCCAGAACTTTTACTATTTCCAATAAAAACTGCGTATGTACAATCTTCATTTCCATTTAAAAGTCCAATATTTTTAGCTCCTCTTTTTAAAGCTATTCCAGCAGCATAATTTTCAGAGATTAAACCAACTATTTTTTCATCTAACTCTTTATCAATTAACACTGTTGTAAAGTCATCAAAATTTATATAAGACAAAACTCTTACAATATCAATTTTTGCATTTATATTTGGTATTTCAACATTTATTAAAAACTCTTTTAATGAATCTATCTTTGAAATTGTTGATTCATACAGATATTTGTACTCTTTTAATTTTAAATTTTCAGACTGAAGCTCTTTTATTAAAGCTTCTTGATTAAAATGGTTTTTAATATTTTGAGAAAAATTTATATAACCATTTATATAAGAGTTTTTTAACCCTGCAAAAAATCCAAACTGTTTTGAAATATATTCATCCACTTCAAACAAATAGATTAATCCTGCAAAGATAAATAAAGATAGAAATAAAAATCTCTTCATTTAGAAATTAATTTTTCATCTCTTCTATAATTTTTAATAGTTCTGGCTCATCTAATACTTGACTTGTACCATAAGCAACAGATAAAAGTGGATCTTCTGCAATTCTTACTGGAATTCTTACAATTTCAGCTAGATATTTATCAATTCCTCTAATCAAGGCTCCCCCACCTGTTATTATAATTCCATTATCAACAACATCTCCAGCTAAATCAGGTGGCATATTTTCTAAAACAGTTCTAATTGCACTTGCAATCTCTTTTAGAGGCTCTTTTATAGCAATTCTAACACCTTCGCTTCCTAACTCGATAGTTGAAAGGTATCCAGAGTGATCTTTACCTTTAATTTGAATTTTAAGCTCAGGCTCTAGTTTAACAGCAGCTCCTACTTCAATCTTAATTGTTTCAGCAGTTCTCTCACCAATAAATAGATTATAGTTTTGTCTTACATACTCAACAATAGATCTATCTACTTTATCTCCACCAACTTTTACACTTTTACATAAAACTAATCCACCTAAAGATGTAACCCCAATCTCAGTTGTTCCACCACCAATATCAACAACCACATGACCATCTGGATCACTAACTGGAATTCCAGCTCCAATAGCCGCTGCCATTGGCTCTTCAACTAAAAATACCTCTCTAGCTCCTGCACTCATAGCTGACTCTTCAACAGCTTTTCTCTCAACTTGTGTAATTCCATAAGGAATACAGATAATTACTCTAGGTCTAATAAATGATTTTCTTGAATGAGCTTTTTCGATAAAATATCTAATCATTCTTTCAGTCATCTCAAAATCAGCGATAACTCCATCTTGCATTGGACGAACAGCTTGGATATTTAGTGGTGTTTTTCCAAGCATTCTTTTAGCCTCTTGACCTACGGCTAAAATTTTATCTTTCCCTTGTTTATCAACTTGAACAGCAACAACAGAAGGCTCATTTATAATAATACCTTTACCTTTTACAGAAACAATAGTGTTAGCAGTTCCTAAATCTATCGCCATATCACTTGAAAAAAATCCGATTAGTTTATCTAAAATCATTTGTTATCCTTTGCTTACTTTTGGTTCTTCCTCTTTTAGAATAACCTTTTTTGTAATTGTAATTTTTTTATTTTTAAACTTTGGAAGGTCAAACATAATATCAAGCATAATATCTTCCAAAATTGACCTAAGTCCTCTAGCCCCTGTTTTTCTCTTTATGGCCAAATCAGCAAGTTCAAGTAAAGCATCTTTATCAAACTCTAAATCTACTTTATCCATAGAGAAAAGTTTTATATACTGTTTGATTAAAGCATTTTTTGGTTCAGTTAAAATATGTACCATATCCTCTTTTGAGATCTCATTTAAAGTTGCTATCATATGAAGTCTTCCAATAAGTTCTGGAATTAAACCATATTTTACTAAATCATCTGTTTCAACTTTTGAAATAAGTTTATCACTATCAGATTTTGATTTTTTATCTTGATTAAATCCTAAAACATTAGAACCCTGTTTTCTTCTAATAATATCTTCAAGTCCATCAAAAGCTCCACCACAAATAAATAAAATATTTGTTGTATCAACTTGAAGGGAGTCTTGTCCTGGATGTTTTCTTCCACCTTTTGGAGGTACATTTACAATAGCACCCTCAACTATTTTTAAAAGTGCTTGTTGAACTCCCTCTCCTGAAACATCTCTAGTAATACTTCTATTCTCACTCATTCTTGCAATTTTATCTATTTCATCAATAAAAATAATTCCTCTTTGAGCTTTTTCTATATCCCCACCAGCAGCTTGAACCAATCTTGTTACAACATTTTCAACATCATCTCCAACATATCCAGCTTCAGTTAAACTAGTTGCATCTGCAATTGCCAAAGGAACATCAAGGTATTTTGATATTGTTTGAGCAAGAAGAGTTTTTCCACTTCCAGTAGGTCCAATTAGAAGTACATTTGATTTATTAAGTTCAATATCATCACCTAACTCATCTTTTCTAAAAATTCTTTTATAGTGATTATAAACAGCAACAGATAGAACTTTTTTAGCTCTCTCTTGTCCTATTACATACTCATCTAAAATTGCTTTTAACTCTGAAGGAGTTTTTATTTTTAGCTCTTCAGGTTTTATTTTAGTTTCACTTTTAATAGAGATATCATCTAATTGTGTATTCATAATATCATAAGCAGCACCCACACAAGCTTTACATATACAAGCATTATCTCCAGTTATTATTGGATTTGCTTTTGTATCATTTGCACCACAAAAATCACAAACTATCTTACTCATTTTCACTCTTTAAATTTCTCTCAAAAGGAATTCCTCTTTTTGTTTCAATTATAAAACTTGCAAGTTTTTTAACTAACTCATTTGAATCATTTTCAAAAAGATTTTTAGCAGCCTCTTGAAGTGGATTTCCCATACTAAATAGAACTTTATAAGCATGTTTTAAAGCATTTATATCATCTTTATTATCTAATCTTCTTCTAAGTCCTACTAAATTTAAACCTTTAATTGTTGCTTTATTTCCCTCTGCTAAACAAAATGGTGGAATATCTTGAGCAACAGCACTAGCTCCTCCAATCATCGCTTGTGTTCCTATTTTACAAAATTGATGAATTGGTGTTAATCCGCCAACTACAACAAAATCTTCACACTCAACATGACCAGCAAGCGTTGCTCCATTTGCAAATATACAGTTATCTCCAATAATACAATCATGAGCCACATGAACATAACCCATAAATAAATTATTACTTCCAATAATAGTTTTAATATTTCCAGTAACAGTTCCAGGATTAAAAAGTGTAAACTCTCTAATTTTATTATTATCACCAATTATTAGCTCAACCTCTTCTTCGTTGTTGAACTTTAAATCTTGTGGAATTGATCCAATTGAAGCGTGAGAAAATATATGATTATTTTTTCCAATTGTTGTTTTTCCAGTTATTAAAGAGTGAGAATCCACTATCGTTCCATCGCCAATAATAACATCTTTGCCAATTATCGTATATGCACCAATTGTTACATTGTTCCCTAGTTTTGCACCATCTTCTATAATGGCAGTTTTGTGAATATTATTCATTTTATTCCTAATTATTTATCAACAATCATTGCTTTAAATTCAGCTTCGGCTGTAAGTTTACCATCAACATAAGCTTTACCTTCAAAAACCATTAGAGTACTCTTCATCTTTATTGCTGTTAACTCATAATCTAATCTATCTCCAGGACGAACAGGATTTCTAAATTTAGCCTTATCTATGCTCATGAAATAGATAACTTTATTTTTAAGCTCCTCATCACTTAAGCCTGAACTTTTTAGTGCTAAAACTCCACCGCATTGTGCCATTCCTTCTAAAATCATAACTCCTGGATAGATTGGATGACCTGGAAAATGTCCTTGAAATGATGGTTCTGAAATTGATATATTTTTATAACCTTTTATAACTTTTCCCTCTTCCATATCTGTAATTCTATCTACTAATAGCATCGGGTATCTATGTGGTAAAATCTCTTGAATTTGCATAATATCAAACATATTTTTATCCTAAAAATTGAAAATTGCTAAAGATTATATCTAAAAGAAGTTTAGTTTTTTATAATCTTTGCAACATTTTGAGAACTTCCCTCTTTTAGATAATCTTTTAAAAGCTTAGAGTTTTTAAAAAAATCTTCTCTATTCATACTTTTATAATCATTTAAAAGATTCTCCACAGTTACATCTTTTTGTAGAAATTCACTATGAAGTGGTCTGTTATACATTTTTTCAAAAAATATATTTGCAAGACCTACATAAGGAAGTTTTACAAAGACTCTTCCAATAAAAAAATCTATTTTTTTTGCAATATAAGCAAGAGTAAAAGGAGTTCCAATAAGTGCTGCTTCAAGTGTTGCAGTTCCACTACAAATAAATGCATACTCAGCTTCTAAAAGTGATTTGTGAGCATCTTTTGATATTGTAAATTTGCTAATATCTCCATAAATTTCTTTTATATAATTATCATCAAATTTTGATGGAATTACTAAAATGTACTCTTTGTTTGGAATATGTTTTATTAACTCTTTAAATATAGGCATTAAGTTTCTTATCTCTGTTTTTCTACTTCCAGCCATAAATACAATTTTTTCTGTGCTTGAAAGCTCTTTTTTAAACTCTTTTATCTCATCTAAAAGAGGATGTCCTACATAAGTAATTTTCTCTTTATTACTATATAACTCACTTTCAAATGGAATAATAGAACAAAGCTTTGAGCAAGTTGCCTCTAAAACTTTAACTCTTTTTCTTTTCCAAGCCCAAGCTTGTGGAAGAATATAGTAAATAATCTCTTTATTTGGATAAACTTCTCTTAGTTTTTTTGCCAATGGAAGATTAAATCCACTACTATCCATCAAAAGAACTTTGTCGCAATCTTTTGCCAACTTGACTAGCTCATCTCTTAGACGAAAAAAGAATCTGAGTTTTTTTAAAGCATCAACTATCCCCATAATAGCAAGATGACTTAAATCATAAAGAGGATTTCCTAAATCTTTATCAAACACTCCAACAAGCTCAACATTCTCACCTAAATATTTTTTTAACTCTTTTAGATGAATATTTGATGATGCTTCCATTGCACTTACTAAAATTTTCATATAATCTCCTCTTTTATATCTTCATAAACAACACTATTTATAAAAATCTCATACTTTTCATCAATAATTTTATCAACAACAATCAAAGCACTTAAATCAAAAGGATTGTTTAATATCTTATTTCTAACTACAATCTCATCTTCAAATTTAAGTGGATTAAATATCAACTCTTTTGTTGATTTATATCTACTATTAGAGATTTCATTAAATTTATCTATAGTAATAATTTTCACTTCATCTTTAGCTAAATAATTTATTCCATTTTTTACATACTCTATTTTTGAACTCGTTTGATTTTTATTTATTGTTGAATAGGCAAAAATGTAAGAGGGAATAATCTCTTTATTTGCTACAACTTTACCACTTAGTAATCTATAGTTTAAAAATCTTTGTTTAATTATTTTGTACTCTTTATTACTCTCTTCAAATTGATCTCTTTTTTTATATAATTCTAATCTTTGTTCAATTGATTCGGGCATTATTTGATTTGAAATAGGATTAAACATCTCATCCATAATCTTCTTTTGATGTTCTCTTTGAGAAGACAATCCAAATAGACATCCACAATAATTTTGCCTATACAAGCTATTCTCTTTTACTCTTAATCCTTGAATCTGAGCTCCATTTCCACTTCTATAATCTTTAAAAATAAACCTTATGCCTGTTTTGTTTTCTAAATTGTTTCCAATAAGCTCAAGCTTTTCTTGAGATTTCTTTGGTGATATCAACAAAGTAGTAGTAAAACTACTTTCACCTAGCTCAATAGCTTTTTTTACACTATTTTCAAGCCTATCATCATAACAAACGGTACATCTATCACCTTTTTCAGGAAGATGCTCCATCCCTTTTACTTTTTTTAACCACTCTTCAAGATTATATGGTCCCTCAATAAGCGGAATTCCTAATTTTTTACAAGAGTATTCAACATCTAAATATCTAAGTCTATATTCACTATATGGATGAATATTTGGATCATAAAAGTATCCAATAAGCTTCTCATTTGGAAAATCTTCTTGAATCTTTTCTAAAAAATAGTGGCTATCAACAGAGCAACAAATATGTACTAACAATTTTGTCCTTTTTTTTAAATAAGGTATAATTATAGTTAAAAAAATTTTAATAAAGGGTTTCTTATCAAAAATATAATCAAAATATCACTTATTGCTTCAATATTTACAGCCTGCAGTATAAAAGAGCCTCAAATATCATCAAACAGTGCAACAATTCTGTTTAAAACTCCAAATATAAAATTTCATGATAGAGGTTTTATCTATAAATATAAAAACTATACTAAACTTCAAGTATTTAGTTTAGGAAATTTAATTTTTGATGTAGATATTTATAATGATAAAATATGTAAAGGCATTTTTAAATGTCAAGATTTAGAAACATTTAATAAAGAGTACTTGAGTGAAGAGTATGACAATAATTTTTTAAAAAGTTTATTGGATGAGAATAAAAGAACAAGCTACTTTAAAGATGATAAGAATCAGATAACAATAAGAGTAATAAGAGATTAAATAAAAAAAGCCTTCAGCTAAACACTTAAGAGATAAGTGAATAGATAAAGGCTTGAATAAAACTCAAAAGAGCTGGCAGCGACCTACGTTTCCACCGGGGGACCCAGCAGTATTATCGGCGATG
>NZ_PDKH01000004.1:0-106163 GCF_004116575.1 Arcobacter sp. AHV-9/2010
CTATCTCTAATCCTGATGATCTTAAAAATGTTAAAGGTTTCGGTTCTACTTTAATTAACAATATTAAAGCTCAAATTGATTCTGACAAAAAAAAGGATAAAATAAACAAACCTTCTTATCCTAAATCTAACAACAATAACGCTATGAAAGATAAAAATATTAATAACTCTTCTAAGTGATATGTTTTTATCATCTAGATGTTTAGACTAAGATTTAATCTTAGTCTAATAATTAGATTTTTTCTAATATCTCAATTGAGATTATTTTATCACCTTGTTTAATAGCATCTAAATTTTTAAAACTATCAACACTATTTTCTACAATCTCTCCAAACACTGTGTGGTTTTTATCTAAATGTGGGCATGGTACAAAACAGATAAAAAATTGGCTTCCACCTGTATCTCTTCCTGCATGTGCCATTGAAAGGCTTCCTCTTTTATGAACTTGTTTTGGTGCATCTACTTCACACTTAATTGCCCAAGAAGGACCTCCCATACCAGTTCCATCTGGACATCCACCTTGTGCCATAAAACCAGGAATAACTCTATGGAAATTTAAACCATTATAAAAACCATCATTTACTAAAGTAGCAAAATTTGCAACTGTATTTGGAGTCTCATGGTTGAAAAGTTTTATTAAAATTTCTCCATTTTTTGTAGTAAATTTAGCATAATTAAATTTTGCAAGTTCCTCTTTTGTGTAGTTATACTCTTTTAGTTCTTGACCAAATCTATTTGTACTCATTAAAATCCTTTATAAATTAATTTTTTGAAATTATATCTTTTTTAGGTGACAAGTAGTTTAATTTTACTAAGTTTTGAATTGTTTCTTTGAATATTGGAACAGCTGCTTGTGAGGCATAATAAGATGATGAATCTGTTGTTGGGTTAATTACAGTTACTCCTATTGTATAAGAGTTTCCTTTATCATCATTTACAAAACCAATAAATGATGATATATATTTTTTTATGTAAGTTCCTCCACCTGCAATTTGCGCAGTTCCAGTTTTTCCACCTATTTCAAGACCATCAATTTTTGCACCTTTTCCAGTTCCTTCTTCAACTGTTTTAATTAGCAGGTTTCTCATAAAATTTGTTGTATCTTTTGATAATACTTGAATAGGCTCTTTTTTAAAGGGCTCTTTTATAACTCTGTTTGCCTTTATAAGTTCATCAACAATATAAGGTGTTAACATAAAACCATCATTACTAAATATTGTAAATGCTTTTACAAGTTGCATAAATGTAGCAGTCATTCCTTGACCGTAAGATACTGTTGCTTTAAATATATTATCTTTGTTCTCTTTTTCTCCAGCTGCAAATCTAATTAAAGGTGGCATTGCACCAGTTTTTTCATAAGATAGATCAATTCCAGTTTTTTGAGTAAAACCAAAACTTTTCATACCTTCATAGAACTCATAAGCTGGAATTCTTTGAGCAATTTGTATTGTAGCTATGTTTGAAGAGTAGATAATCGTATCTTCTAAAGATATAATATCATCAAATTTATGGCTATCTCTTATTGTATAGTTTCCAATAACATATTGTCTTTTTCTATTTGGTATGTTTGAACTAGGAAATGATTCATTTTTTTTAACTCTATTTTTATCAAGAGCCAATGATATTGAAAGTGGTTTTATAACTGAACCTGGCTCAAATTGGTATTCAACAGCATTTACATTTAAAATTGGTATCTCATTTGGTTTTATATTATCTGGTATAAACCTATTTGATGAAGCCATTGATAAGATTTTTCCACTCTTATTTTCTACAATTGCAAGCATAATCTCATCACTTTGCGTTCTTATTTTATGTTTATCTAAAGTTGCTTCATTGTTTTTTTGAAGTTTTAAAGGAATATTTAGTTTTAAACTATATCCATCTATTGCGTGAGTTGTAGTTGAATTTTTATCAAAATATAGATATCCTGAAATATCTCTATACCCTTGTAAAATACCATTATTTAAATCATTTAGATTTTCATTATAAAAATTTTCTAAACCTTTTATTCCTAAAGATCTAGTTTTACCCTGCTCATCTTCCTCTTTTTGAACATATCCTAAAATTGGCGATAGAGTATCTTCATATCTAAAATCTCTTTTCTCCCCACTTTCACTAATCTCTAATCTTCTAATAATTGAACTATTATCACCTTTTATTGGAACAAAAACTTTTAAAGAGTTGAGCTTTAAATCCAACTCTTCTAAATTTTTTGCAGCTTTTGAATCAATACTATATGATAAAACCAAATTCCCAGGTCTTTTTTTTGATGCACTCAATCTTTTTTTTAATTCACTATAATCTAAACCACTATAAATAGAGAACAGACTTAAAAAAAGCTCCTCTTTTTTAAAATCTAAATATCTAGTGTCAATTACAGCTTTATATAGCTTTTTTGATGATACTAAATTAAAACCATCTTGGCTAATAATATTTCCTCTAACAGCCAATTCATTTTTGGTTTGTGCGATTCTTGGAATTTTTCTATTATCTTTTATAGTATTAAAAATAGAGAAAGCTACAATAAATAGTGGAATTGTGAGGAAAAAAATAAGGATACTAAATTTTTTTGATTTCTTTTTTAGTTCAGATAATTTATAAGTATTAAAATCTATATTTGAAGTCATTTTTATCCATAATATTATATAATCAAAGTATGAATTTTATCCAAAAACATATTAAAACCCCAATTAACAATCTAATTTCTAGTAGTGGTCTAAGAGATGCTGATTATATACTTTTTATACTAGTATCAATTTTGATTACTATAGGAACTATATTTTCTTACTCTTTATCTGTTTATACTGTAGAGATGTACTCTTACAATGAGTTTCATTTTGCATTAAGACAAGGAGTAGTTGCTATATTGGCAATATTTATAATGTGGATATTCTCAAAATTGAATCCAAATTTTTTAGTTGGATATTTTGGAATGAGTCTATTTTTTATAGGTTTTATTTTAATGTTTTTAATGCCAATATTACCATCATCTTTAGTGACAGCTTCAGGAGGTGCAAATCGATGGATTAGGCTTCCAGGATTCTCTTTATCTCCTGTTGAGTTTTTTAAAGTAGGGTTTATATATTTTTTATCTTGGTCATTTTATAGAAAAGTAATTGATAAACCAAAAACTACTTTAGTAAGTGAGTTTATGCTTCTGTTTCCATATTTTATGATATTCTTTTTGGTTGTTGTGTTTGTTGCATTTTTTCAAAAAGATTTAGGTCAAGTTGTACTTTTGGCAGCTGTTATGGGAGTTTTAATTGTTTTTGCGAATAGATCTTTGAAATTATTGCTTATTTTAGTTTTAGTAGGATTGATTGGATTTATAGGTTTAATAATAAGTGCTCCACATAGGGTAAATAGATTTCACTCTTGGTGGGCGATGGTTCAAGATACTTTTTTATCAATTGTTCCAGCATCTGCTGAAAAATATTTTAGAGTAGAGAATCTTCCTGAACCATATCAAGTTATGCAATCTTTAAATGCAATTCACAATGGTGGTTTTTTTGGTCAAGGTATTGGTTTTGGCGAGATAAAAATGGGATTTTTAAGTGAAGTTCATACAGACTTTGTACTTGCTGGAATTACTGAAGAGCTTGGATATTTTGGTTTTGTTTTAATTTTAATAATATTTTTCGCGATTGTTTATAGAATTTTTAAAATAGCTAAAAATGTAGATAATAAGATTTTTTATCTATTTTCAACAGGAATTGCTTTGATGTTGATATTCTCTTTTTTAATCAACTCTTTTGGAATTTCAGGATTAATTCCAATAAAAGGAATAGCAGTTCCAATGTTATCTTATGGTGGTTCATCACTTCTTGCAACATCTTTTGCAATAGGTTTGGTTTTATCAATAAGCAGATGTGCAAAAAAAGAGAGTCTTGAGTCTAAAACAAAGGAAGAGAGTTTTGAGTAAAGTTGTTGTAATAACAGGTGGAGGAACTGGCGGACATTTAAAAATTGCTGATGTTTTTATATCTGAGTTCAAAAAAAGAGGTTTTGAAGTTGTTTTTATAGGTTCAAGTTATGGGCAAGATAAGTTTTGGTTTGAAAATGATGATAGATTAAAAGAGAAGATTTTTTTAAATACAAGTGGAGTTGTGAATAAAAGAGGAGTAGCTAAGATTTTTTCACTTTTAAATATATTTTACAAAGCTATCTTTTGTCTTAAGATTTTAAAAAAGTATGGTGTAAAAAAGGTTGTATCTGTTGGTGGATTTAGTGCAGCTGCTGCTTCACTTGCAACTATATTTAAAAAAGATTGCAATCTATATTTACATGAACAAAACTCAAAAATTGGGGCTTTAAATAAGATCAGTTTAAAATATACAAAAAGAGCTTACTCATCTTTTCATGATTTTTCACCAATAAAAGATTATCCAGTTGATAGTAAATTTTTTGAAAAAAGAAGAGTGAGAAAAGAGATAAAAACTGTTGCATTTTTTGGTGGCTCTCAAGGAGCAGTTGCAATTAATAACTTTGCTTTAAAAGTTGCACCAAAACTAAATGAAATGGGTATAAAAATAGTTCATCAAGCTGGGAAAAATGACTTTTTAAGAGTAAAAAGTGAGTATGAGAAGTTAGGAATAAATGCAGATGTTTTTGATTTTACAAAAGATATTTTAGAAAAAATGAACCAAGCTGATTTTTGTGTAAGCCGAGCTGGTGCTTCAACACTTTTTGAGCTTTGTGCAAACAATCTTCCAACTTTTTTCATACCTTTTAAATATGCAGCACAAAATCATCAATACTACAACGCAAAAGCTTTGTCTGAAAAAAACTTATGCTTCTTGCAAAGTGAAGATGAGCTAGATGAGAACTACTTTTTTGAGTGCTTAAATAGCAATATAGAAAAAATCAGCACTGGTTTAAAAGAGTTTATTAAACCAAATGGTGTAGAAAAAATTGTAGATGATATTTTAAATAATTAACTATTTTGTAAACTTCAAAGTTAAATCTTTGTAGTTTTTTAAAGTATTTTCCAAATTTTCCAAAAATATCTCTGGAGCATATACCAACAAATCATTTATAGTGTGGAATCTATCTTTTGCAATATTAATTTTTTGATTTTGTTCTGGACATATTTTTGATTTTAACAACTCTTTCTCTTCATTTGAAATATCTTTTAATATATGCTTTAAAAATATCTTTCTAGCACGACTGCTATCATCAAATAAAAACTGCTCAGGTATCTCCAAAACTTCTGCTATATATGGGATTAGTTCTATTCTAATACTTACTCTTCCATTTAAATATGCATAAATTGATTTTTCAGATGGAATTTCCAAAGTATTATTTAATTTTGGCTCTAAATTTCTTAGTTTTATAGCAAATTCTTTTTTTGATAGATTTTTCTCTTTTAATAATAAATTTATTCTTTCGTGTATTTCCATTTTTTACCTTTTGAGAAGAATATTAACAATCAAATTTCTTCTATAACAAGATAATTCTATAAATAATGGATAATAAAGCAAGAAAATTATAATATTTCAAGAATTTAAACTAGAAAATATAAATAAATTCTAGACAATAAAGAAAATAGGGATTTATATGCACAAAAAACAGAAACTTTATTTTTATGCTTCGCTTGTAACATTTACAATTTTTGCATCAGCTTTTTATATTTTAATAATGGTGGCAAAATAGATGCAAGAGAATAGATATATACAAGAAGATGAGATAGATTTAAGAGAGTTATTTCAAATTATTTGGGAGAAAAAGCTTTTTATAATTTTATTTACTCTGGTAATTACAATTTTAGCTGGAGTTTATGCTTATAGTAAAACTCCAATTTATGAAGCAAAAGCTTTAGTTGAAATTGGTGAGTATAAGATAAATAACACCACAAAAAATTCAGTAGATGATGCATCTGTTGTTACAAAAAAATTAACAACTCTTTTTATTGATATGGAAAAAAATCAAAAAGATAGAACTTCACAAATTTCAAATATAAGTGTTATGAAAGGTTTAAAAAACTTTTTAGAGATAAAAAGTGAAGCTACTTCAAATGAAGAGGCGAAAAATGAGATTTTAAGAGTTTTGAATTTTGTTCAAAATGAGCATGAAAAAATTCTTGATGATATTAAAAAACAAAAAGAGATGGAGTTAAGAAATATTGATTTACAAATTTCTGATATTAAGTCGAAATCTGTGGCTTTAATTGATAAAAAAATAGAGAATAATATTAAAAATTTAAAAAGTTTAGAAGAGCAATTAAAACAAGTTGATGAAAATCTAAAAAAAATTGATAGCTTAAATCCATCATTAGCTGCTTTAAAACTTATGGAAAAAAGAGATATTACAAATTCTATAAATACTATTACTATTCAAAATTTTGAGCTAGAGAGTAAAAAAGATGAGTTATTAACAACAACATTATATAAACTTGAAGAGAGTAAACAAACAGCAGAATCATTACTTCTACCACATAATTATAAAAATACTCAAATAGTCGGAGAGATTATCACAAACGATTTTCCAGTAAAACCTAAGAAAAAATTAATAGTTGCAGTTGCTTTTGTAAGTGGATTTATTATTTCAATATTTTTAGTTTTTTTATTGAATTTTATTAAACAAAATACAAATAGAACAACTTATTAAATTCTTTTTTTGTTAATTTTAAAATAATAAATCTTATATTTGTAAAAAAATTACAAATATAAAGTTTATTTTGCTACAATTCTAAAATTTAATTAGGATTTATAATATGTTTTTACAATTTACAGTGAGTAACTTTTTATCTATCAAAGAGAAAGCAACTTTTAGTATGCTAGATAGTTCAAAAGAAGATAAAAACTCTTTTTCTATTAGAGATTACAATTTACTTAGAACATCTGTGATATATGGTGCAAATGCAAGTGGAAAAACAAATATTTTAAAAGCCATGAGTTTTATGAGAACTTTAGTTTTAAATAAATATAAGATTATCCAATCCACAGATATATTACCACACTCTCCTTTTAAACTTAACACTAGCACAAAAGAGTCTTCTAGTAGTTTTGAGATGGTTTTTTTTATAGATGAAAAAAAATATAGATATGGTTTTGAACTAGATAGCACAACAATATATAGTGAGTGGTTATTTGAAGATGAAAAAGGCAAAGAAGCAAAACTTTTTTATAGAGATATAGATGAAGAAGATTATGTAAACAATCAAAAATTCAAAGAGGGTTATGGATTTTTTGATAAATCAAACAAAAAAATAGATATTGCACAAAATCAGCTTTTTTTATGGGTTTGTGATAGGTTAGCAAATTCAACTATATCAAAATCTATTTTAAAATGGTTTTCAAATTTCAATATGTTAGATGGTACAGATAGCAACGGCTATATGAACTTTACACTTAGAAAAATGGAAGATGAAGAGTTTAAGAAAGAGATAGTAAATCTAGTAAAAACAGCAGATATAGGAATAGAAAATATCGATTTACAAGAAGATGATATTCACTTTGATGAGATTTCAAAAGTACCATTACCAGATTTTTTAAAAGAAGAGATACTAAAAAATGGTGGTGTAAAATCTATTAGTATAAATACTTCTCATAAGGTTTTTGATGATGAAAACAATTTTATTGCACTTGAGACTTTTGAATTAGAAAAAGATGAATCATTTGGTACAAAGAAATTTTTTAAAATCTCTGCTCCTGTAATAGATACTTTAAAAAATGGAAAAATACTTTTAATAGATGAGTTAGATAGTAGTTTGCATCCAATTTTAACAAAGCATTTAATCAAACTTTTTAATGATGAAAAAATAAATAAAAACAATGCTCAGCTAATATTTACAACTCACGATACAAATCTTTTAAAGCCAACTATATTTAAAAGAGAGCAAATTTGGTTTACGCAAAAAGATAAATATGGTTCTACGAATTTGTATTCTATGCTAGAGATTAAAGGAGTAAGAGCAAGTGATGATTTTGAAAAGCACTATATCCAAGGTAAATATGGAGCAGTTCCGTATATTGGGGAATTTGAGTTTTAAATGGCTAGAAAAAAACTGTATACAGATAATAAAGAAAAATCTAAAGATGATTTTAAAAGAAAAAAGCAAATCAAAGAGCAAGTAAAAAGTGTATTAATAGCTTGTGAAGATAAAATATCTTCTCCAAACTATTTTAAGATGATTATAAAAAAATTAATAGAAGATAAAAAAATTACTCAAGACTCTTTAGTAATAGCAAAACATGAGCATGTAAACCCAAAAGGTGTCTTACAAGATTTATTAAATCATAAAAAAGATGATAAAACCTACAAAGATTTTGAACATAGATGGATTGTAATTGATAGAGATATCGCTAGAGTAAATGGTGGTGGACATCCAAAAGATGATTTTTTGAAAGCTTTGAGTGAGGCAAAAAGCAAAAAAGTTGAAGTTGCATATTCAAATGATTGTTTTGAGATTTGGTATTTGTTACATTTTGTTTATAGAGATACGGCTATTAGTAGAGATGATGTTCTAAAAGAAGTTATCAAAAAATTAAAAGATAAAAATTTTACAACTTTTTCAAAACTAAATAAAGAAAATATAAAAACAAAAGAGATGACAGAACTTATTTTTAATGAGCTTTTAGAATTACAAGAAACAGCAATAAAAAATGCAAAAAAATTACTTGAAAATTATGCAGGTTCACACAATCCAGAAAATGACAATCCCTCAACTAGAGTATTTGAGCTAGTAGAGATTTTGAGTAAGAAAATTTTATAATAAATAAAAAGAGTTAAATATTTAAAAAATCATTTTTCAAAACAACACAAGTATCAAAACCCCAAAAATAATTCTATAAATCCCAAAAGCCACAAAAGTAAATCTCTCTAAAAACTTTAAAAATAGCTTTATTACCAAATAAGCAACAAAAAAAGAGACAACAAAACCAACAGCAAGATTTAAAAAATTACCATCTTGAAGTATTTCTGCATGGTGTTTATAAACATCATAAAAAGTGGTAGCACACATCACAGGAACAGCAAGTAAAAACGAGAACTCAGCACTTGCTTTTCGATTTAACCCCACAATCATAGCTCCAATTATACTAGCTCCCGCACGGCTTGTTCCTGGAATTAGTGCAGCTATTTGAGCAATACCAATAAAAAAAGCTTGTTTGAAACTCACATCTTCAACATCTGTTATATGTTTTTTATTCTCATCATAAAACTTCTCAACTATTAAAAATATAACTCCACCAAAAATAAACATCCAAGCTACAATCTCTATAGAAAATAGCTCTTTTATTTGGCTTGAGAATAAAAATCCAACAATTCCTATAGGTAAAAATGAAATAGCAATTTTCATCCATAAATTTATATGTTTAAATGTAAATTTAGATGGATAAATAAAAACCAAAGCCATGATTGCTGCAAATTGAATGATAATTTCAAAAGCCTTGTTTACACTGTTTTGTTCAATTTTTAAAAACTCACTTAAAACTATTAAGTGTCCTGTAGAAGATATAGGAAGAAATTCTGTAATTCCCTCTATGATTCCTAGCCAAATTGCATCAAATATACTCAAATTATCCCCTTGTTTTTTGTAAGTTTTAAAAATAGTTTTAAAGCTCGTTTCTCTTTATATCCAATATCATAATCAATTTTTGTAAGATAATCCAAGATATTTTTCTTTGAAATACCACTTCTTTTTGAGTACTGCTCTAAAATATATTGAGGAATTTTTATTTTTCTTTTATCAAAATCTTTTGTAAGTTTTTTTAATCTACTCTCATATTTGTTATAACACAAAACTGCAAATACAAAAGGAAGATTGTATCTATTTTGCCACTCTTTGGCTAAATCTATAAAATCTTCACCTCTATTGTCATGATAAAACTTTAAAGCCTTATCCCCAATAATTACTTCACCATCTAGCTCTAAAACTTTTGCTAGTGCATTTGAAGTTTTTGATTGAAAATCATCTTTATTTTTTCTATTTGGTAAGATTAAAACTGAATCTACATAATCTCTTGCAATAATTCCAAAATCCAAAAATTTCTCATTTCTTGAACCAATTGAAGAGATAAAAGCACTATGCGTTTTTCTTTTTTTAAAACTATTTGTAATTTTCGATGGATAAGATTTTTTGTACTCAATACTTGATTTAAGTTGATTTGATTTTATATTTTTTTTGATATAAATGTGAAAAGGTAATAGGTTTATAAAATCAATCTTTGAGAATATCATAGCTTTGTTGCCTTAATTGTTTTAATTTAAAGTGGCTATAATAGTACAAAAATGATTATAAAAAGGTGTTGAGATGGTAAAAATTGAATTCTTAGGTCCAATAAATAAAGAAGATATCAATTTAGATATTAAAAACTTAAAAGAGTTATCAGATATTTTGAAAAATGATGAGAAAGTATCTTCTTGGCTTGAGACTTGTGCAGTTGCTATAAATGATTGTTTAGTTAGCTCAAAAGATGTTGAATTAAAAAGTGGAGATAAAGTAAGTTTACTTCCTCCTGTTTGTGGTGGTTGATTATGTTTAAACAAGATTTACAACTTCACAAAGGAAGCTTAGAGATAGAAAAAATTCATAACTCTTGGTACGCAAAGTATAAAAACCTAAATTATGGTGCCTTTATCACTTTTGTTGGTATTGTAAGAGATGAAAATGGTATAGATGGGCTATCTTTTGATATTTATGAACCAATTTTGAAAAAATGGTTTGCATCTTGGCAAGAAAAAGCAAAAACTAAAAATGCAATAGTTTTTCTAGCTCACAGCATTGGAGATGTAAAAAATCATGAAAGCTCATACATAGCTGGTGTTTGTAGCCCTCAAAGAAGAGTTGCTTTAGAGTTAATAGATGAGTTTGTAGAAGATTTTAAAAAAAATGCACCAATTTGGAAATATGATTTAAGAGATAATCAAAGAGTTTATGCAAAAGATAGAAGCCAAAAAATAGATGGAGCTGGAATTTTAGTATGAGAGTAGATTTACACAATCACACAACACTTTGTAACCACGCAACTGGAAGTGTTGAAGAGTATGTACAAAGAGCAATAGAATTAGGAATAGATGAGTATGGATTTGCGTGTCATGCACCTATGAATTTTGATCCAAAATATAGAATGAAAATAGAAGATAGAACTCTTTATGAATCTTGGGTAAATGAAGCAAAAGAGAAATATAAAGATAAAATCAAAGTTTTATTAGCCTATGAAGTTGATTTTTTAAATGGTTTTATGCTTGATGAGATTTTAAATGCAAATGTTGATTATCTAATAGGTTCAGTTCACTTTTTACAAAATAAAAATGAGATGTGGGGATTTGATAATCCTGAATTTATTGGTGTTTATAAAAATGTTGATATAGATAAAATTTGGGAAGATTACTTTGAAGCAATAAAGGCTATGGCAAAAACAAACTATTTTCAAATAGTTGGACATTTGGATTTGATAAAAGTTTTTAAATTTTTACCAAAAAAAGATATACGATTAATTGCAAAAGATACCTTAAAACAGATAAAAAAATCAAATATGGTTTTAGAGGTAAATCCAGCAGGACTTAGAAAACCAATAAATGAACTCTATCCATCAAAACAGCTTTTAGAAGAGGCTTTTGATTTAGGAATTAACATAACATTTGGTTCAGATGCTCATAGTGTTGAGAATGTTGGTTTTGGATATGATGAAGCTGTAAAGATGGTAAAAGAGATTGGCTATAAAAAGTGTGTTACTTTTTATAAAAAAGAGATGAATTTAATAGAGTTTTAGATAAAATGGCAACTTAAAATTTTATGGAGTTAAAAATGGGAAAATTTGTAAATAGTATAGAAGAGTTTTTTAGTTTTTGTAGTGAACACGAAGTTAAATTTGTAGATTTTAGATTTACTGATCTTAAAGGTACTTGGCACCATGTAACTTATAATATTAAAGCTGTAAACAAAGATTTACTAGCAAATGGAATGCCTTTTGATGGTTCATCAATTGATGCATGGCAACCAATTCATAGATCAGATATGATATTAAAACCAGATGTTCCAACAGCATTTTTAGACCCATTTACAGCCGATAGTACAATAATTGTTATTTGTGATGTTTATGATATTTATAAAGATAAAATGTATGAAAAATGCCCAAGATCTATTGCAAAAAAAGCAGTAGAGTATTTAGCAGAGGCAAATATTGGAGATGTTGCATATTTTGGACCTGAAAATGAGTTTTTTATTTTTGATGATGTAAAAATTATAGATAGCGTAAATGAGTCATATTTCAGAGTTGATAGCGAAGATGGTGAGTGGAATGATTCAAAAAACTATGAAGGTGGAAATATAGGTCATAGAGCTAGACTTAAAGGTGGATATTTCCCTGTAGCTCCTATTGACAATGGTGTTGATTTAAGAGCTGAAATGATGCAAGTTTTAGAGCAAGTTGGATTAGAAGTTGTTTTAGGACATCATGAAGTTGCTCAAGGACAACACGAAATTGGTATTGTTTATGGAGATTTAATTGAAGCTAGTGACAATGTTCAAAAATTAAAATATGTTATTAAAATGGTAGCTCACTTAAATGGAAAATCTGCAACATTTATGCCAAAACCTCTTTATGGAGACAATGGAAGTGGAATGCATGTTCACCAAAGTATCTGGAAAAATGGAAAAAATCTATTCTACAAACAGGGTGAATATGGAAATTTAAGTGATATAGCAAGATGGTATATTGGTGGTATTTTTAAACACGCAAGAGCACTTGCAGCATTTACAAACCCATCTACAAACTCTTACAAAAGATTAATTCCAGGATTTGAAGCACCTTCAATTCTTACATACTCTTCTCAAAACAGAAGTGCATCTTGTAGAATTCCTTATGGAGCAGGTGAAAAATCAACAAGAGTTGAGATGAGATTCCCAGACTCAACAGCTTGTCCATATTTAGCATTTGCATCTATGCTAATGGCAGGACTTGATGGAATTAAAAACAAATATGAGCCAATTGGTCCTATGGATGATGATCTGTTTGAACTATCTTTAGATGAGATTAGAGAGAGAGATATTCCTCAAATGCCTCATACATTAAGAGGATCTTTAGAGGCACTTATAAGACATAATGAGTTTTTAAGACCAGTATTTACTAAAGAGATGATTGATACTTATCAGCACTTTAAATTCTCAACTCAAGTTTGGCCTTACGAAGCAAGACCTACACCGTTTGAATTTAAAACTATGTACTCTTGCTAATAAAAACGGATTTTTCCGTTTTTATTAATAAAACTCCAACTCCCTAAAAGCATCAAAAACATTTCTACTACTTAACTCATCAAACATAGCTATATCTTTAAACTCATCCATAGTTACAACTTCTGTAATTTCACCAGCTTCAACACCATTTTCAATAGCTTCCAAAACTCTATTTTTTAATAGAGTAAAATATTTTTTAGTATGATTTAATGAATTTTTTCCAGTTTTATCTCCATGACCAGCAACTAAAGTATCCCATGATAAAGACTCAATAAAATCAATAGCCTCTAAAGTTCCAATAACAGATCCATCTCTATTTGAAGTAATTCTATCGTTCATTATAATATCACCAACAAAAACAGCTTTTTGCTTTGGAAGATAAATTATTAAATCATTGTCTGTATGAGCTTTTTGTTTTAGTGCATATATTTCAAACTCTTTATTTCCAACTTCAAAAGTTGTTTTATCTTCAACAATTTTATCAGCTTTTATAACTTTTGTATTTTTCATCTCATTTTTATCTAAAATCTCAAAAATTCTAGGTTTTGAACTCTCATCATAGTTTTCATTTATAGATTTAGGAGCATAAATTGTGCTATTAAATCTCTCTTTATAAAAGCTATTCCCCATCCAATGATCATCGTGTTCATGAGTAATTATAATTGTACTAACTTCTAAATTCTCTATTTTTTGCATAGCTTCATATGCTTGTTTCGCAAAGTTATAGTTTGCACCTGTATCAATTAAAACATAACTACTGTTTGCTTTTATATAACAAGAGTTTGCCATAAATCCACCATTTTGTTTTGATGGAACTTCAGTTTTTCCAATAAAACACCAAATATCATCTGCAACTTTTTTTGGCTCTAACTTATAATCAAAACCAAAACTAAATGTACAAATAAGTGCTAAAAAAGCAATCTTTTTAAACATATAAATTCCTTTATAATATAATCAAAGGTAATATTGTATTATTATTTTTATATAAGTAATTTTAATTTAGGAAAATTTATGGATAAAAAACGACAAATTGCATTTAATCTAAACAACTTTTTATTAGCTTTTAGTGAGATTTTAAATAGTAAAAAAGTTGCTTACATAGCTTTAAATTTAGCTTTAAAATATGATTTTTCATCAGAGAAACTATCAGATTTATGCTCTTACTCTTTGATTTGTGATTTAAAAAAAGATGATATAAAAGAGTTTGATTTTTTAAACTCTTCACATTTAGAAGATAAAACTTTTTTAGATATTGTAAATCTATCTTCAACTATCTGTAAAAACTTTGATTTTTCAGATGATATTTTAAATAAAAAACTCTCTTGTTTAGAGTTTGTAAAAAATCTAAATATAGAAGATAGATTAAAAGAGACTTTTTTGGATATTTCAAAAAAACTATCTTTTTGGCTTGATTTACAAAATGATAGTGAGATTTTAATCTTTATCTACTCAAATCTAGCAGATTTTACAAAAGCTTTAGATTTTGAAGATATTTTAAAGATGACAACAATATTTCATAAACTTCAAAATCCAAATTCACAAATTTTAAAATACTCTTCAACTCTTGCAGATTATTTCAATTTTGAACATAAAGATAAACAGATATTTCTAATAGCTTCAAGTTTATATAATATTGGAAAACTATATAAATATGAAAGCATAGAAGAGATCTACTCATACCATACTAAAAGAGTTTTAAATCAGATTATGGGTTTTGGTGATATTTGCTCACTTTGCTATAAAACGCAAGAAAAACTTGATGGAACTGGAGTTTTTGGTTTACTAGCAAAAGATTTAAGCTTTAAAGATAGATTGCTTATTTGTTTAGTTAGATATAACGATTTAAAAGAGTCTAATAATCACAAAGAGTCTATAAAGAGTTTAAAAAAAGAGTCAAAAGATGGAAAACTTGATAAAAGTATAGTTGAAGTTTTTGAGGAAATTTTAGCTTAAAGCTTGGATTTAATCCAAGCTTTAATTATGGTTTAATTGTTGTAAGTCCAAGACTTAACCAAGATTGCATTCCACCTCTATACCATTTCATTTTCTCTTCTGGATATCCAATAGCTATTAGCTCTTTCATAGCTTCAGGACTTTGTCCACACCAAGCAGCATTACAAAACATTAATAGAGTTTTTGCATTTGTAAAATCATATTTTCCATTTTTTACTTTAACTCCAAAAATCTCTAAAGCCTCTTCAAACTCATCTGGATATTGAGATTTTTTAGTGTAAATATATGGAACATTTATAGCACTTGGAATTGTCTCATGATAAAACCAGTTTTCAGTTCTTGAATCAATTAATAAAAGATTATTATCTTTTTTTGCTTTTTCTATAAACTCTAAAACCTCTAATTCACCGTAAGTTTCAATATTTTCTGATGCTTTCATAGGTGCAATTTTTCCAAAATATGTTACAAAACTTCTTTTACAATTTTGTGGAACACTCTTTGAAGCTTCATGCATACCACCAAAGATATCTTTTGGATCAAAAGCCACTTTTTCGCACTCTTTTGGTCTATTTTCTCTTTTTATAACTACTTTTTTACCACCATCAAGTTTTACTTCAACACCTGTTTGTTGTAAATCTACACTAAATAAAGATGTTGCTAAAACAACACTTCCTACAAATATTTTAAACATTTACTCTCCTTAAATAAATAATAGTTGTGATTCTATCAAAAAGCTTTTGAAATCGCAAGTTATCGCTCTCTTAAGCAAAAATTAGATAAAATCTACGCCATTTTAGTAACACAATTAGGATTATTTATGAGTGAAAAGTACGAACCATCAAAGATAGAAGATAGTTTTTATAAAATTTGGGAAGATAGAGGTTATTTTGAGATTGATGGAAACAGATCAATTCAAGAGCCAAATAAAAATTTTGCAATTATGATGCCACCTCCAAATGTAACAGGAAGCTTACATATTGGACATGCACTTACATTTACATTGCAAGATATTATTACAAGATATAAAAGAATGGATGGGTATAAAACTCTTTGGCAACCAGGAACTGACCATGCTGGGATTGCAACTCAAAATGTTGTTGAAAAACAACTTTTAAAAGAGGGTACTACAAAAGAGGCTTTAGGAAGAGAGGCTTTTGTAGATAGAGTTTGGAAATGGAAAGAGTTTAGTGGTGGAACAATAGTTCATCAAATGAGAAAACTAGGAGTTAGTCCTGCTTGGAGTAGAGAGCGATTTACTATGGATGAGGGTTTAAAAGAGGCTGTAAAAGAGGCTTTTGTTAAACTTTATGATGAGGGTATGATTACTCAAAATAACTATATGGTAAATTGGTGTACTCACGATGGAGCACTAAGTGACATTGAGGTTGAACACGAAGAGGTAAATGGTAAGTTCTATCATATGAACTACCACTTTGCAGATGGAAGTGGCTTTGTAACAGTTGCTACAACAAGACCTGAAACATATTTTGGTGATACAGCAATAATGGTTCATCCAGATGATGAGAGATATACAAATATTGTTGGAAAAGAGGTAGTTTTACCTTTAACAAATAGAAAAATAAAAGTAATTACAGACTCTTATGTTGATATGAGTTTTGGAACAGGTGTTGTAAAAGTAACTCCAGCTCACGATACAAATGACTATGAAGTAGGGCTTAGACACAATTTGGAGTTTATAAAATGCTTTGATGAAAAAGGTATTTTAAATGATTATTGTGGAGAGTTTAAAGGACTTGAAAGACTAGAAGCAAGACCCGTGATTGTTAAAAAACTTCAAGATGAGGGATTTATTGTAAAGATTGAAGAGCATAATCACCAAGTAGGGCACTGTTATAGATGTAAAAATATTGTTGAGCCATATATATCTAAACAGTGGTTTGTAAAAAAAGAGGTTGCAAAAAAATCAATTGAAAAAACTTATGCAGGTGAAGCTAAATTTCATCCAAGTCACTGGTTAAACTCATATAGAGCTTGGATGGATGAGTTAAGAGATTGGTGTATTTCAAGACAACTTTGGTGGGGACATAGAATTCCAGTATTCTATTGTGATAGCTGTAATCATCAATGGGCAACAAAAGAGGATGAACCAAAAGCTTGTCCAAAATGTGGTAAATCAGATATTCATCAAGATCCAGATGTACTTGATACTTGGTTTAGTAGTGCTTTATGGGCATTTTCACCACTTGGTTGGGGAAATAATGGTCAAATGCAAAAAACATTTGGTGCAAATGATTTAAAAGATTTCTATCCAAACTCTTTACTAATTACTGGATTTGATATTATGTTCTTCTGGGTTGCTAGAATGATGATGATGGGAGAGCATTTTATGGGGCAACTTCCATTTAAAGATATCTATATGCACGCATTAGTTCGAGATGAGCATGGAGCAAAAATGAGTAAATCAAAAGGAAATGTAATTGATCCTCTTGATATGGTTGAGACTCATAGTGCTGATATTATTAGATTTACTTTAGCATACTTAGCAGTTCAAGGAAGAGATATAAAACTTGGTGAAAAAAATCTTGAGCAGTTTAGAAACTTTACAAATAAACTTTATAATGCTTCAAACTTTTTAACTTTAAATGTTGATAGATTCCCTGATTTAAAAGATATAAATATTCAAACTCCTCTTGGGCTTTATATGCAAAGCAGACTTAGCCATGCTGTTGATGAGGTTAGAAATTCACTTGATAGTTATAAATTTAATGAAGCAGCAAGTACGCTTTATAGATTTGTTTGGATGGAGTTTTGTGACTGGGGAATTGAGTACTCAAAAGCTTCTAAAGAGTCTATTGTAGAACTAGGTAGCTTATTTAAAGAGACATTAAAAATGGTTAGTCCATTTATGCCTTTTATTTCAGACTACTTATATCATAAATTAAGTGGAACAACACTTGAAAATGGTGACTCATTAATGATTATGAACTTCCCAAAAGATATTAAAAAAGATGAAAATATTGAAGAGATGTTCTCTATTATTGAAGAGGCAATTATAAGTATAAGAAGAGCAAAAACTCTAATAGATATGGGAAATAGTAAAATTGAAAAAGCATATATAAAACTTGATAGAAATATTGATACAAATGTTGCTAAACCATTTATAGAAAAATTAGCAAAAGTTGAAAATATTGAGTTTGTAAATTCAAAAGTTGAGAATGCTATAACAGATGTTTCAAATCATTTAGAAGTATATCTTCCAACTTCTCAAATTGATATGAAACCAATTATTGAAAAGCTTGAAAAACAACAAGAAAAAGCACAAAAAGAGTTTGATAAATTAAATGGAATGCTTTCAAATGAGAGATTTGTTGCAAATGCACCAGCAAATGTAATTGAAGAGAATAAAAAAGCTCTTGAAGAGGTAAAAACAAGGTTAGAAAAAATAGAATCTGAACTTAAGAGTCTAAGATAAATCTTCTTTTTAGAAGATTTATCTACTTTAAAATTGCCTTTATCTCATCTTCACTAATCTTATCATCACTATATTTTACTACTGAAATATTCTCACTATTTTAAGTTTTTTATTTTATTAATCTTTTGTTCAATAGTGTTGGATTTTGCCTACAATCTAAGACTGCATAAATATAGATAAAATTTTTATCAAATTTATAGTAAATTGCAAATGGAAACCTTTTTGAAAGAACTCTAAAATAGTCTTTAACTTTAAAATGAATTCCATAGTAAATATATAAAGATTCAATATCTGACATAATAGAATCTAAAAAATAGTTACCCAAATTTTCTTTTTGATTTTCATAAAATAACATAGCTTTTGCAATATCATTTTGTGCTTCAAGCAAAATTTTTATATTCATTTTAAAAGATTTCTTAATGCTTTTTTAGATTCTTCAATACTTATAAAATTATTTTGTTTTTCTCTCTCTTCTAAAACATTTAGATGCCAATTTGGAGTTAAATTTTCTAAATCATCATAGTTTAAACTACTCCAAATCTCTTCCATAATCAAAAACTTCTCTTGAGTATTCATATTTTTTATATCAAAAGTAAAACTTGACATAGAACATCCTTATTAAAAATTGAACTCTATTTTATAGAATATATTTTTGATTGTCAATATGAGATTAAGGGTTTAAAATTGCCTTTATCTCATCTTCACTAATCTTATCATCACTATATTTTACTACTAAAATATTCTCACTATTATTGATATACCACTCAATAATATTCTCATTTTGATTTAATCTTTGACTATTTTCAAGTTTGTACTCATCTAAACTTAGATAAACATTTTTTGTTTTTGATGGATTTTTCATTAAAACTATTAATAAAGCCCATAAAACACATACAACTGCAACAATCAATGAGAAGTTTTCAAGCTCATAAGAACTAAACTTATCAAGCATAATACCACCAAAAACTCCACCAAAAAATGTCCCTAAATATCCAAAAGAGTTAAAAACTCCTAAAACACTACCTCTTTGATGAACTTTTGCAAATTTTGTTGTAAGTGATTGCATAATTGGTTCATGCATATTAAACCCAATAAAAAATATTACAACCCCAACACTGAAAACATAAGCACTTGAACTAAAACCAATAACCAAATAAGAGATTATAAAAAACAAAATTCCTATTAGTAAAACTTCTCTATATTTTCCTTTTTTCTCAGCCAAAACGGCAGCTGGTCCCATAGCAAGAAGTCCTAAAATCATAGATGGAATATAAACTTGCCATAAATCTTTAATCTCCCAACTATAAACTTTTGTAAGAATAATTGGAATAACCAAAAAAGCAAATGTCATTAAAGCTTTTTGTAAAAAGTTTGTAAGGTGCATTTTGTTTATATTTGCATTTCCTAAAACATCTTTTAATTTTAATTTTTCATTATAAGAGTGCGTTATTTTTGGAGGATTTGGTACTTTTTTTACTAATATATAAATAGCAACTAAAGATAAAACCATAGTTATATAAAATAGTGCAGGAACTCCAGCCATTCCACTAATAAGCGGACTTAAACCCATAGCAAGAGCAAAAGAGATACCAATAAATCCACCCATAATAGCCATTGCTTTTGATCTTTGCTCCTCTTTTACAACATCACTTATCATGGCAGTTACCACTGCCCCAATAGCTCCAGCTCCTTGTAAAAGTCTTCCAAGCATTAAAGTGAAAATATCAACAGCAATTGCACAAATAAAAGAACCAATAGCAAAAAGCAAAAGTCCAGTTACGATTGTCCCTTTTCTACCTAACTTATCACTCATAATTCCAAAAGGAGTTTGAAAAATAACTTGAGTTAAAGCATAACCACCAACAACAATTCCAACTAATGTAGCATTTGCACCTTCAAGGCTAAAAGCATATACAGAGATAACTGGAAGAACAATAAAAAGCCCAAAAAATCTAAGAGCAATAATAAAACTTAATGGCATAACCGATTTAAACATACATAATCCTAAATATATTATAATTAAAACTTTGATTATATACTAAGATAGCTTTTAATATGGAAGTTAATAAAAAGGATAGATAGTGAAGATAGTATTAGCAAGTGCAAATAGAGGAAAAATAGAGGAGTTTAAAAAACTTCTTCCAAATAACAAAGTTGTTGCATATAGTGAAGTTTTAGGAGAGTTTGATATTCCTGAAACTGGAACTACTTTTAAAGAGAATGCAATTTTAAAAGCTAGTGCTGTAAATGAGAAATTAAAAGAAAAAGGTGAAAAAGATTTTATAGTTATCTCAGATGATTCTGGAATATCACTTCCTATTTTAAATAACGCTCCTGGAGTTTATAGTGCAAGATTTGCTGGTTTAAATGCAAGTGATAAAGAGAATAATGAAAAATTAATCTCAAAATTAAATGAGCTAAATTTAGAAAAAACAGCAGCTTTTTATACAGCTTGTATAGCAATAATTTATAAAGATTTCACATATACAGTTCATGGATTTATGCACGGATTTGCAACAAATAAAGAGGTGGGATTAAACGGTTTTGGATATGATTCACTATTTATTCCAAAAAACTTTTCAAAAACTTTAGGAGAGTTGGATTTTGAAGTTAAACAAAAATTCTCTCATAGAAGTAAAGCTTTAGATTTAGCAAAAAAAGTGTTAGATGTGATTTTATAAGTAGATAGTTTTTGTAACTCTTACTTTAAATTTAGAAGATGATACTACTAGAAAATATTTTTTAGTAGTATCATCATATTTTTTAATAGTTAGTAAAAAATCATTATCATCTATTTGTAAACTTGAAAAGTTATCAAGTTCGCTTTGACTCATAGATAGAAGATAGTTTTCCAAAAAGATAAGATGAGATTTCGCTTGAATAAAATGTAGTTTTTCATTTACAACTCTACTTTTTAAAGCATTTGTCTCTAAAATATTTTTTGCAACAAAACTAAATATTACAACAATAATTAAAGTTGAAAACAGAATATATGATTTTTTCATAACTCTTTTATATACCAAACAATATTTTCACTATCATAAGTTCTTAGATTTATAATAAAAAACCCGCTCTCTTTTTTTATAGAAAAACTATCTAAATTTAAAAATAGTAGCTCATTTTTAAAGTATAAATTGCTATTTTTAAACTCTAATTCAAATAAAGATTCTCTATTTTTTTCCAAAAAAGCTCTTAAACTATTTAAAGATAACTCTTTTATAGCTAACTTTTGATTGTTTTTATTAAAAGTAACAACACTTTTATAAACATAAGATGTAAGAATCAATAAAATAGAGCTTAAAACTAAAGCAATTAAAAATTCAAATAAAGCAAAACTATTTTTCATAAAAAACAACCTTTAAATCACTATTTTTATACTCATAAAGAGTTAAGTTTAGCTCTTCAAAGCTGTTATTTTTTAATACTTTAAGAGTTTTGTTTGATTTTTTAAATTTAGAGAAATCTTTTTTTTCTAAGCTATTTTCAATCTCCAAAAGAGTGGAAAAATAGCCTTTATTTGAGATGTTGCTTGTAGTTTTAAAAAGAGCTAAAGAAATAGCTGTCAAAAGCACAATAGAGATTAAAACCTCTATTAGTGCAAAACTACTTTTCAGATATCTTTTGTGATTTATTAAACGAACCTTCAATTGCTTGTATAAAAGCATTTCTAACTCCTGCTTCTTCAAGTTTTGCATATCCAGCAGCTGTTGTTCCAGCTGGACTCATAACGCTATCTTTTATAATTGCAGCGTGAGAGTGTTTTAGAAGTGATGATGTACTAGAGAAAAGTCCTTGAACTAAATGTTGAGCCATATGTCTATCAAGACCAACTTTAACAGCACCATCAGAAATTGCCTCAGCAACCAAAGCTAAAAATGCAGGTCCACTTGCACTAATAGCACTTGCTATATCAAGATGAGTTTCACTATTTACCCAAATAGCCTCTCCAATAGAGTTGAAAATATCAATAGCCATCTCTTTTATCTCAACATCTCCTGTTAATGTTGTCATTGAGTTTTGAACACTAGCTGCAATATTTGGCATAGATCTTACATAATGTTTTGAACTTATCTGTTTTTTTAAATACTCAAGTTTAGTTCCAGCTAAAATAGATATAAAAGAGTTTGCCGTTCCATTTAGTCGAATTGAAACACTCTCTAAAGCATAAGGTTTTACACAAAATATAATATTTTTTCCACTAATATCTTCTATATCGCTTAACTCTTTGATTTCAAGTTGTGGGATTTTTTGTTTTATCTGTTGTAATTTATTAATCTCTCTTCCAATCATCTCTACTTCATACTTTTTTACAAGTCCAATAGCAAGTGATTGAGCCATAATTCCATTTCCAATTAAAGTTAGTTTCATAATCACACCTCAAAAATTTTGGCTACATTATAACCAAAAAAATGTTCTATATATAGTTTAAACCATTTTTAGCTAATATATTTGCTTTAAAATTAAGGAATTATAGATGCTAAAAGAATTAAAGATAAAAAATATCTTATATGTTTTTTCACTAATATTTATCTTAAATGCTTGTTCATCAAAGAGTGAAAAAGAGTATAACAAGCCAGATACTTATTGGTACAATCAACTATTAAAAGATATCTCAATGGGCGATTTAGAAGCTGCTGATGATACTTTTATATCACTTGAAAGTGAGCATAGAAATTCACTTTTAATTAAACCATCAATTTTGATTTTGGTAAATGCTCATATGCAAGAGGAGCAATATATCCTTGCAAACTTCTATTTAGATGAGTATTTAAAAAGATTTACTTTAAGTAGTGATGTTGATTATATTAGATATTTAAAGATAAAATCAAACTTTATGGGATTTAAGATGCCAAATAGAGATCAACAGCTAATAGATGATACTTTAGTTTTAGTTGAAGAGTTTAAATTAAGATATAAAAACTCACAATATTTGCCTTTGGTAAATAGTATAAACTCAAGACTTCTTATGGCAAGAGCTTTAATGGACAAAGAGATTTCAGAGCTTTATACAAGAAGAGATAAGAGTGAAGCATCTTTGTTTTATTTAGAAAAATCAAAACAATCTTGGCACCATATAGATGATATAGAAAAGCCAAAAACACCATTTATTAGAAGTTTATTTGAATAAAAATATAGAATATAGAAATTTTAAGGAGATATGAAATATGTTATCAAATTATGATAATTTTCCACAAACAGTACCTTTGGTTATAGAAGATGAGATTTTTTTATACCCATTTATGATAACACCACTTTTTTTAAGTACAGAAGATAATATAAAGGCAGTTGAACACGCTATTGAGTTTAATAAACCAATTATGATAGTTGTTTCAAAACCTTCAAAAGAGTTAACAAGAGAAGAGAATAGTTTTTATAACATTGGAGTTGTTGGTAATGTTATGAGAAAAGTCTCACTACCTGAGGGTAAAATAAAAGTTTTATTTCAAGGAATATCAAAAGCAAAAGTTGTTAATTTTTCACTTGATTCAAAAATTTTTGCAACTATTGATTTAGTTCAAGATAGTTTTAAAAATGATATAGAGCTAAAATCATTGGTAAATATTCTGCTTGATAGTGTAAAAAAATTAGCAAAACTAAACAACAAATTCCCAACAGATTTAATAAAAGCAATAGAGGAGAATGAAGATGCTTCAAGAGTTGCTGATTTAATCTCATCTGTTTTAAAACTAAAAAAAGAGGAAGCCTATAAAATCTACTCAAATGAGAGTTTAGAACAAAGAGTTATAGATATTATTGAGTATGTAAAAAACGAAATAGAGTCATATAAAATTCAAAAAGAGATAACTCAAAAAGTAAACTCAAAAATAGAGAAAACTCATAAAGATTACTTCTTAAAAGAGCAGATAAAAGCTATTCAAAAAGAGCTTGGAACTGACAATCAAAAAGAGGAAGAGATAAAATCTTTCAAAAAGAAACTAAAAGCAAAAAAAGAGTTTATGAGTAAAGAGGCTTATAAAGAGACAAAAAAACAGATAGATAAACTAAGCCGCCTAAATCCAGACTCTCCAGATGCTTCACTTCTTCAAACATATGTAGAGATGGTTTTAGATATACCTTTTGGAGAGTATTCAAATAGTAAAATCTCAGTTGCAAGTGTTGAAAAACAGTTAAACAAAGATCACTACTCGCTAGAAAAACCAAAACAAAGAATTGCAGAGTATTTTGCAGTAAAACAGCTATTGGAGCTTAGAAATATAAAAGATTTAGAGTCAAAAGGGACAGTTTTATGTTTTGTAGGACCTCCAGGTGTTGGTAAAACTTCACTAGCAAACTCTATTTCAAAAGCTTTACAAAGACCACTTGTAAGAGTTGCTCTTGGTGGAATGGAAGATGTAAATGAGCTAAGAGGTCATAGAAGAACATATGTAGGAGCAATGCCAGGGCGTCTTGTAAAAGGGTTAATTGATGCAAAAAAGATGAATCCAGTTATTGTTTTAGATGAGATTGATAAATTAGGAGCAAATCACAGAGGTGATCCAGCTGCTGTGATGCTTGAAATTTTAGACCCTGAACAAAATCATGAATTTAGAGATTTGTATCTAAATTTTCCTATTGATTTATCGCAAGTAATATTTGTATCAACAGCAAATGATATAAGAAAAATACCAGCACCACTTAGAGATAGAATGGAGTTTATAGAGTTAAACTCATACACTCCAAATGAAAAATACCATATTGCAAAAGATTATTTAATCCCTCAAGAGCTTGAAAAACATGGTCTTAAAAAAGAGGAAGTATCTTTAAGTAAGGCTACTATTGATTTGATTATCTCAAAATATACAAGAGAAGCAGGGGTGCGAAATCTGCGAAGAGTATTTTCAAAACTATTTAGAAAAGTTGTAAAACAGATTTTAAATGACCAATCAATTCAAAAAGTAACAATAGGTACAAAAGATTTAAAAGAGTATTTAGATAATCCAATTTTTGAGATTGAATCAGCCGATAAAGTAGATGTTGTAGGAGTTGCAAATGGACTTGCATGGACAGCAGTTGGTGGAGATATTTTAAAAATAGAGACAATTAAACTAAAAGGAAAGGGTGATTTAAAAGTTACTGGAAATCTAGGTGATGTTATGAAGGAGTCTTCATTTATCTCTTATGCAGTTGTAAAACATCTAATAGACAACAACATTTTAAAAATAGATGAAAATCAAATTCCAAAAACAGCAAAAGAGAAAGAGGAGAATACAAAACTAGATCCAAGTGAGATATACAAAAGATATGATATTCATCTTCATATACCAGAAGGTGCAACACCAAAAGATGGACCAAGTGCGGGTATAACAATGGCATTAGCCATAGCTTCAGCATTAAGTAACAAAAAAATCAAAGCAGATGTTGCAATGACAGGAGAGCTTACACTTTTAGGAAAAGTTTTACCAATTGGTGGCTTAAAAGAGAAACTAATAGCTGCTTACAAAGCAAAAATCAAAAAAGTTCTAATTCCTAAAAAGAACTATGAAAGAGATTTAGATGATATTCCAGATGAGGTAAAACAGGCTTTAGAGATAAAAGTTGTAAATAGTATTGAAGATGTTTTAAAAGAGGCTTTAGTTTAAATGCACTTTATAGAGCAAAAAAAATTTACAGCCACAAATGTTTTAATAGCAATAACTATAATAGCCTATATTTTTCAAACAACTATTCAAAGTGGCTCTATTTTGATGGGCTTAAATATCTATTTTCTAATAGGCGAATTTTACTGGCAACCACTATCAAGCATCTTTGCTCATGGTGGAATTGCTCATTTAGCTATGAATATGTTTGTTTTATGGCAGTTTGGAAATATGATAGAGAGATTCATTGGAAGCAAAAATTTTTTAGCACTATATTTTATCACAGGTATTTTAACCTCTCTTTTATCATTTTTATATATCTTTTATTTAGATATTGGAGTAAATTTAGTAGGTGCAAGTGGTGCTATATGTGCTATTTTAGGCTTTTACGCATATTTTGTAAAAGATGAAAGAAAAGCTATTGTTACTTGGATTTTACTAATCTCAGTTGCTCCACTACTTATTGGACTTCCAATAGCTTGGTATGCTCACTTTATAGGTCTTGCTATTGGATTTATTTATGCAATTATCTATAAAGTGGTAGTTTTAAAATAACATAGTGCTTAAATTAATTAAGCACTTTTAGTTTTTCAATTAATTCATTAGAGATTTCAATCAACTCATTAGAACTCTCTTGAGTAGTTTTTGCCTCTTTATCTGTATTGCGTGTACTTGAAGAAACTCTTACCATATTTTGTGATATTTGATTTAGAGTTTGACTTGTTTGTGAAGCATTTGATGCAAGCTCATTTGATATAACTTGTTGCTCTCTTACAGAGTTTGAGATAGTTGAAGATATTTTGCTGATATTCTCTATCTTATCATCAATTTTATGAATAGAATCCAAAGAGTTTTTAACTAAGTTTTGAATTAATCCTATAGCTTCATCTATATTTTTAGCAGCCTCATTTGATCTAGTTGCTAAATTTCGCACCTCCTGTGCAACAACTGCAAAACCTTTTCCAGCCTCTCCAGCAGTAGCAGCTTCAACAGCAGCATTTAGGCTTAAAATATTTGTTTGAAATGCAATTTGAGAAATCACCTCAATAGTATCTCCAATTTTTATAGACTCCTCATTTAGTTTTAGCATAGCATTTGAGCTCTCTTTTGATTGCTCTTTTGCCTCAAGAACTATTTTTTCACTCTCAGATGTTGTATTTGAGATATCTGTAATTGAACTTAGCATATTCTCTATTTTTTTTGACAAATCTAAAACAGCAGCATCAAGCTCTTCAATAGATACACTAACTTCTTGAGAGCCTTTCATACTTACATCTGCTTCTTTTACCATTGTTGTTGAAGCATTTTTTAAATCTTGCAAAGATTGTGTCAAATCTTCAATTTTTTTACCAACTTCAAACATAGCAAATTTTTTCAAACTTATATCTGTAGCATATTTTATAACCTTAAAAGGTTTTCCATCTAAATCAAAAATAGGGTTGTATGTAGCTTGTATCCAAATCTCTTTTCCATTTTTTCCAATTCTAAGATACTCAGCACTATCAAATTCACCACTATTTAGTTTTTTCCAAAACTCTTTATACTCATTTGAATTTTTATAAGACTCTTCACAAAAAATTGAGTGATGCTTCCCAACAATCTCATCTTTTGAGTACCCAATAGTATCCAAGAAGTTTCTATTTGCATTTAAAATATTACCTTGCATATCAAACTCAATAACTGCTTGAGACTTATTTATAGCATCAACTTGACCTCTAAAGTATAAATCATTTAATCTATTTTTTGTAATATCCTGTGCAAGTAAAACAACCTCTACAACACTTTTTTGACTATTTTTAATAGGCATATAAGTAGCTTTAAAAAATACAAATTTACCATCTCTTTTTACTCTTTTAACATCAGCACTTATAGATAATCCTCTATTAACAGCATCCCAAGCCTCTTTATATTGAGGAGTTTTTACAAAGCTATCTTCACAAAAGATTTTGTGATTTTCCCCTTTTATCTCTTCCAAAGAGTAGCCCATAATATTTAAGAAATTTTTATTTGCCTTTAAAATAGTTCCATTTGGTTTAAAATGCACAACAGCAAAAGCCTCATCTATTGCATCCAACTGAAATCTGTCAAATTTGTTTGATAAAAACATAAGCTACATCCTTGTATTAAGTTAATCAAAGATTTTAGCACTACAAAATTAAAATAAATTGAATATTACTTATCTAATCTGCCACTTAAAAATATCAAGTATAACAATAAGATCTAAATCTTCATCTATTAAGTAAGGAATTGTATAACCTTTGAAAATTAAATCTCTTACAAAAATATCATTAAAATGTATAGATTGTCTTGCTTTAAAAGGCATATTAGGAATATTTTTTATTTTCTTATCTAGTTGATTTTTAAAGTTTTTAGCTCTTGATACAGAATCTTTTGAAATATATTTTAAAATTGATAAAAGATTATCATCAAAAGATATATTTTTTATAATTTTCATTGAATAGATTTAAGCCAACTGTCTATCTTATCTGTACCATCTTCATAAGCTACAGTTTTAAGCTCACCTTTTTTATATTTTGAAACAGCATCACTAACTCTTTTATCAGCATCTTCTTTTGATATTGAACTATAACCATCATCAACTAAATCATAAAGCAACTCTTCAAAAGCAGACTCTATATCTATCTTTTTATTTGCCAATTTTATGTATAAACTATCTGGAATATTCAATTTTATAGTGTGCATATAAACTCCTAAAAAGTTTTAATTAAAAAACTATAGTATTAATTTTGTTCTAAAATATAGATTAAAATCTAATAAATATACAAATACAAAACCAAAGGGATATAAAACAGCGAAACAATAGTTGAAACAAAAACAGCCATAGACATCTTCTCAGGTTTCACATTTAAAATAGTTGCCACAGTTACAGTATTTCCAGCCAAAGGAACAATACTAAATAAAAACATAATCATATAAAAATCACTATCTAAAAAGTGAATAAAGTTTTTATCCAAATATATAAAAATCAAAGTTGCAACTGGCCAAAGAACAAACTTAATAAGCAAGGTAAATGATATAAATTTTATATCAAAAGCTTTAGTTGATTTGAAATTCTCCATTCCCATTCCAATTAGCATCATTCCCAAAATCGCATATGCTCCTTTTAAAAACTCACTATAAGAAAGTAGCATCTCAGGGATTTTTAGACCATTTAAGTTTAAAACAATTCCCAAAATAAAAGCATATACAACAGGAAGTTTTAAAACCTTTTTTAAGCTCTCTCTTGCACTAAAATTTCCCTTAGCAGTAATATAATACCCAACAGAATTTTGATATAAAATAGAGGCCAAAATAGAGAAGATAAAAATATCAACCAATCTTGGCTCTAAAAACAAAATAGCCAAAGGTATTCCTATATTTCCAGTATTTCCAGTGCTTGTGCTAAATGCTAATAAATTTGCCGTATTATCACTATATATTTTTTTAAAAATAAAGAGCAAAAAAAATGCCAAAACGGTACTAAAAACAAAAAAAGATAGTGGCAAAAAAAGAACTTGCATATCAAGTTTCACACTAATAGTTGCATTTAAAACTATCAAAGGAGCCAAAATATATAATAAAATCTTTGCAACACTCTCTTTGTCGCACTTAAGTTTATAAGTTGTTAAAAAACCCAGAAAAACACTAAAATACAAAGGTATGATTTTTCCAAGCAAAGTTAGAAATATTGACACGAAAAAGCCTTAAATTTTTTTTGGAATTCTACTATTATGAAGCTTTATTTAACAAAATATTATTGACAAAACACACATTGTGTGTTATTATTCCAAAAAAAGGAGATAAAATGACTACAACTTCAAACAAAATACGAACAAATGTATATCTTGATTCAACAACAAAACAAAAAGCTCAAGAAATTTTTAAGCAGTATGGTTTAGGTTTAAGTGAAGCTTTTAATATATTTTTGACTCAAAGTGTTTTACAAAGAGGAATACCTTTTGAAATAAAAATTCCAAATGAGGAAACTTTAGAAGCGATAAAAGATGCAAGAGCAAATAAAAATATGAAAAAAGTTAGTTTAGATGATTTAAAAAAAGAGTTATAGATGCTTGAATTAGAAGTTCACAAAACATTTACAAAAGATTTGAAAAAAGCCCAGTTAAACTCAACAAACTCATCAAAACTATTTTTATATATTTCACTACTTTTAAATAAAAAAGATTTACCAAAAGAGGCAAGAAATCACTCTTTATTAGGAGAATGGGAAGATACAAAAGAGTTTCATATAAGTGGAGATTTGCTTGTAATCTATATTATAAATGATACTAGCTTACAGCTTTTAAGAATAGGAACTCACTCACAACTTTTTAAAAAGTTTTAAAAAAAGAGCCTTAAAGCTCTTTTTTTTAGTGTCTAGTAGTGATATTTTTAGAGTTAATTGTAGAAATCAGTTTTTTAAGATTTTCAACCTTTGCCTCTTCCTCTTTGATATTATCTTCACTATGAAGTGTAAATATATCCATCTTCTTATCTAAATAGTTAGTTGTAAATCTTCCAGCTTTGAAATCCTCATCTCTAACTATCTCTCTATGAAGTGGAATATTTGTAGGGAAACCTTCAATATAGAACTCATCTAAAGCTCTTTTTGCTTTTTTTACACAACCTTCCCAATCAAGTGCCCAAACAATAAGCTTTCCAACCATAGAGTCATAGTTTGCAGGAATTTTATATCCAGTGTAAAGTGCAGAGTCAAGTCTAACTCCTGGACCATTTGGAGTAAGATACTTCTCAACAGTTCCAACAGATGGCATAAATCCTTTTAGTGGATTTTCAGCATTTATTCTAAACTCAATACTATAACCTCTAAAGTTAATCTCCTCTTGTAAGAAAATCATCTTATCGCCCTCAGCAATTTGAATCATTCTTTGAATAATATCAACTCCTGTAATAGTCTCAGTAATAGGATGCTCAACTTGAACTCTAGTATTCATCTCAATAAAGTAGATATTATCATCAGGATCAAGCAAGAACTCAACAGTTCCAACACTCTCATATCCAAGTTTGAACATAGCTTTTGTAGCAATTCTATAAAGCTCTCTTCTAGCACTACTGCTTAAAAGTGGCGATGGAGCAATCTCAATAACCTTTTGGTGTCTTCTTTGAATACTACAATCTCTCTCACCTAGGTGAAGTACATTTCCATACTTATCAGCAATAATTTGAATCTCAATATGTCTTGGATTTTCAACATATTTTTCAATAAATGTCTCACCTCTTCCAAAATATTTTTTAGCCTCATTTGTAGCAGCTTCATAAAGCTCTTTAAACTCTTCCTCTTTTTTTACAATTCTCATTCCTCTTCCACCACCACCAAAAGCAGCTTTGATAATTACAGGAAATCCAATCTGTTTAGCTATTTTAGAAGCTTCTGCTATATCGCTTATTGGCTCATCAGTACCTTCAAGTACAGGAACTCCAACTTTTTTCATAGCAACTTTAGAAGCCATCTTATCTCCAAAAAGCTCAATATGCTCAGGCTTAGGACCAATAAAGATAATTCCATTCTCTTCACAAGCTCTTGCAAAATCTGCATTTTCACTTAAAAATCCATATCCAGGGTGAATCGCATCACACTGCGCTTTTTTTGCAATAGATATGATTTTGTCATAGTTCAAATACGCTTGAACTACATCTCCTAGTATTGGATAGCACTCATCAGCTTTTCTTACCCAAACACCCTCAACATCAACCTCTGAGAAAATTGCAACGCTTTTTATCTCAAGCTCTTTACAAGCTCTAATAATTCGAAGAGCTATCTCCCCTCTATTTGCTATTAAAACCTTATTTATCTTTTTCATCTTTTGCCTTTTTTGAAAAATTTTCCAACATATTAGACTATTTTACTCAAAATTTCTTCTTTTTTATTGATAGAAAAATTGTTTGATATTGCTAAAAACTCTCTATAAATTGAAAAATTATTAAAAAAGCTAAAAATAGTGTAACTATACGGTAACTTTAAGAAAACTTTAAATTTAACTCATATAAAATGGTCGCCACGGTAAACAATAAGTTAATAACTTCTTGTAAATCGACTTTAATTTCGAGATTTTAGGAGAAAAACAATGAAAAAATTCACAAAACTAAGTTTAGTTGCAGCTGTTGCAGTTGCAGGTCTTACAAGTGCAAACGCGAAACCACTTGAAGAAGCTATTAAAGATGTAGATGTATCAGGAACAGTTACATATAGATATGATAACTTTGGAGATGATAAAACTGGTAAAGAAACAAGCAATGCAAATAAATATAAAATTAACTTAAATTTATCATCAAAAGTAAATGACTATGTTAAATTTAATACAAGATTTAATGTAGCTGAGCCAGGATTAAAAGGTAGTAACGACTTTGCTTCTATGGATAAAGTAAAAGGTGATAAAGATACAAAAAACGATTTAAAACCAGAAGTTGGTTTAGCACACGCTTACTTTGGTGTTAATGTAATTCCAAATACTACTGTAAATGTTGGTAAACAAGGTCTTGCTACTCCATGGACTGTTGCAACTGACAATGACGGTGGTGAGCAAACTGGAACAGGAATTTTCTCTGTAACTGCTGTTGATAACTTTGTTTTAGGACTTGCATATTTTAATCAAACAAATATAGATACAGCTAAAACTGATAATGGAGCTTTAGAACTTTCTGGTTCAGAAGATATCTATGCTGCAACTCTACAAGCTAACTATGGTATTGTAAATGCAGAAGCTTGGTATTTAAATGCAAACGATCAATTCGATACTTATGCACTTGCTGTTCATGGAAAAGCTGATTTAGCTGAAAATGCAAAAATTGGATACGAAGTAAGATATGTATCTTTAGAATTAGATAATTCAGATGATACTAACACTCTTTTAAGAGTTGCTGTTGATGGTAAAGTTGGAATTGTTAATGCTAGAGTTGCTTACTCTATGACAGATGAAGAGGGTGGATTAACAGCTCTTGATACAGATGCACAAAATGCTTCTTTAGGGTGGAGATTAAACACTTTAGGAAAAGCAGATGCTAAATTCCTACAAGCAACTTTAGGTGCTGATATTTTAGATAACTTAAATCTATCTTTTAACTATAATAAATTAGAGTATGATGTTGCTAAATCTGCTTTAGGAAAAGATAAATTAACAACAGAAACTACTGGAACTGCAAAACAAGATGAGTATTTTGCACAATTAACATATAAAATGTCTAAAAACCTAGATGGATATATTAGATATGGTCAACAAGATTTTGATGGAGCTGAACAAAACTCTGGAAGACTACAAGTTAACTATAAATTCTAAGAATTTAAGAAATAAGGCTTAGCCTTATCTCTTTTGCAAAGCTTGAGCTTTTTGCTCAAGCTTTTTTTTTGCCTTTTTCGGGGAAGTGGAACTTTTCTCAACACTTGCTTTGCAATGTTTCGCTCTAAGCTGTCCCACCTTTATTTTATATCACATCAAATTTAATTTATGCTATAATATACATTTAAAATAGAAAAAAAGAGAAAATAAATGACACTAAGAGAACAAAGAGCATTAAATAGAAGAGATAAAATAACTATTACAAAAATTCCTTTACACTCTTTAAATCATCACAGTTTTCATTTTGAATTAGATTGTAAAAAATCTTGGGATTTGCTGTACTCTATGTCAATAAAAAAATGGGAAAATGAAAATAAAATGGTTGCACCTTTGTTTGTTGATAAAAATATTATTAGAAAAATATCATTAAGAGATAGATAATGTATTTAACAGATGACTATAAAGATATAATAGAAATTTTTAATGAATTTAAAGTTAAGTATCTAATATCTGGTGCTTTTGCTATGTCAAAATTAGGATATTCAAGAGCTACATATGATATAGATTTATGGGTTGAAAAAAGTAAAGAAAATGCTATAAAAATATATAATGCTTTAGATGAATTTGGTGTACCTTTTAAATTAAAACCTGATGATTTTTTAGAATCAAATAGTGTTATACAAATTGGAAATGCTCCAAATAGAATAGATATTTTAACCGATATAGACGGTCTTAATTTTGAAGATGCTTGGAATAATAAAAATAAAGTAGATTTTGATGGATTAGAAACTTATTGTTTGTGTTTAAATGATTTGATTATAAATAAATCTTCTACAAATAGAGAAAAAGATAAATTAGATTTAGTTCAGCTAAAACAACTTTCTAAGTTGATTCAAATTAAAAAATAAGCTTGAAACAAAAAGTTTCAAACCTACCAAGAAATAGCAGCTCCACTAGCACCCATAATCTCTTTTGCATCTTCACTCATCATATGAGGTTCCCAAACAGGTTCAAACACTAAGTTTACTTTTGCTTCATCAACTTCATCAACAGCCATAGCCACATATCGCACCTGCTCAAGCAAACTATCAGCAACAGGGCAAGCTGGACTTGTAAGAGTCATATCTATCTCACAAAACAGATAGTTTTCTCGCTCTTCTAGTTCAATACTATAAATTAACCCAAGATTGTAAATATCCACAGGAATCTCAGGGTCATAAACTTTTTTTAAATTCTCTATAATCTTCTCTTTTATCTTCTCTTTATCAAAAATTCCACTCATTTTTTTATCCTTTATATAGGCTTTTATGCTTTTAGAGCATACTCTTTTATTTTTTTAATCATTCCAATAACTCCACTTTGTCTATTTGGAGTTATAACTTCACTAAGACCTAGCTCTCTTACAATATCCATATCAATCTTTTTTAACTCTTCAATTGTAGAGTTTGAAAAAATCTCTAAAATAATATAAACCAAACCTTTTACAATTATCGCATCACTAGTACCTTTGAAAAATAGTTTGTCCTCTTTTTTTTCACAAATCAACCAAACTTGAGAAGTACAACCATGTACTAAGTTTTCAGGAGTTTTGTTTTTTTCATCAAAAGTAGGTAGCTTTTTTCCTAAATCAATAATATATTCATATTTAGCCAACTCTTCATCAAAAAAATCTAAATCCTCTTTTATATTTTCAACTCTTTGTTTTATACTCATAATTTTTTAATCCTTTAGCATACTTAATGCTCTTTTTAAAGCACTAATTAGTTTATCAATATCTTCAAAATCATTATAAAAAGCCAAACTAGCTCTAATAGTTCCTTTAATTTTTAGTTTTTTCATAATAGGTTGTGCACAGTGATGACCAACTCGAACAGATATTTTTAGTTTATCAAGTAAAATCGATATATCATCGTGCATAATACCTTTGAAATTAAAACTTCTACTTCCACTACAATCTTTTAAATCGTTGTAAAAAACTATATCAGGAAGCTTTTTTAACTCACTATTTAGATACTCTAAAAGCTCTTTTTTTCTATTTTGTATTGTCTCATATCCAATATTTTCAATATATTTTAAAGCCTCTTTAAAAGCAATCACACCAGCTATATTTTGAGTTCCAGCTTCAAATTTATAAGGTGAGTTTAAAAAAGTGCTTCCCTCTTTAAAATCAACCGTGTTTATAGCTGCACCTCCTGTAATATAAGGCTCAACTTCATCAAAAAACTTCTCTTTTATATAAATAGCTCCAACTCCTGTTGGACCAAATGTTTTGTGAGCTGAGATTGCAAAGAAGTCACAATTTAGCTCTTGAACATCTATTTTAAAGCTACTTAAACTTTGAGCTCCATCTATTAAAACAGGGCAATTGTAAGAGTGAGCTAGTGAGATAATCTTTTTAATATCATGAACTTTTCCAAAAGCATTTGTAACATGAGCAACACTTACAAAAGAGTTTGGATTTGCCTTTAAAAGCTCTTCAAAATGTTCAAAATCAAAATCCAAATTCTCATTACAATTTACAACTTCAAGACCATTTGCTAAAGTTCTTCCTTGTAAATGCCAAGGTACAATATTTGCATGATGTTCAAGGCTAGATATAATAATATTTTTAAACTTTTTTCCAAAAGAAGAGGCTATGAAATTTATACTTTGTGTAACTCCACTTGTAAAAATTATCTCCTCTTTTTTCTTTGCATTTATAAATTTTTGTAGATACTCTCTTGTATTTTCAAACTCACTTGTGGCTCTGTTTGCATCACCAAAACTGCTTCTGTGAGTGTTTGAGCAATATTTTGTGTAGTATTCAACAGTTGAGTCAATTACACTTTGTGGTTTTTGAGTTGTTGATCCATTGTCCAAATATACGCTATTTGAGTTTGCAAAATATGGAAAATCTTTTTTATACATCTTATTTTAAATACTCTTCTACTAAATTTTTAAGCTCTTCATCTTTAATGCTATCTTTAATTGAACTTTCAAAAGCAACTAAAAGCATATCATAAGCTTCATCTTTACTAATACCTCTACTTTGTAGATAGTAAAGTTGATCTTTATTTAAAGTTCCAGTTGTAGTTCCATGACTAGCCTCTAACTCATCTATATAAATCTCTAAATGTGGTTGAGCAAAAACAACAGCATTATCACTTAATAAAATTGAGTTACAGTTTTGAAAAGCTTTTGAATGTGGTGCTTTCTCATTTACAATTGAAGTGATTTTTACAACAGCTCTTGAGTTATCTTTTAAACTATTTTTGTAGTTTATGTTACTTGTTGAGTTTTTGTTGTTGTGAATAGTTTTTACCAAAGTTGAGCTATTTGAACTATTTTCTAACTTATTTAATCCATTTAAACTATAGTTTATATTTTGTGCATCTAAACTATTTTCATAGTTATTTAAACAAAATCCAAGACCAATATTAAAGTTATAAATATCTAAATTTGAATCATCTTCACACTTTGCATTTGTTGAAAAAATCATTGATGAATCTTTGTTTAGATTATCAATTTTTGCATACTCTAAAGATGAATTCTCTTTTAATACAAGCTCTCTATTTGCTATAAAATTTGCACTATTTTCTAGTGAAAAAATCTCAATAATAGATGCTTTAACTCCACTTTCAACTTCAATTTTAAGTGAACTTATATTTAAAGAGTCAAAATCCTTTTTTGTGTGGTTTATTACAATTGGTTTTTGAGTTGATTTTGTTATTTTTAAAACTTTTTGATCACTTGTAAAACTTTTTGCAATATCAAATAAAATTGATTTATAAGAGTTTTTATCTTCTTTTGAAGATAAATCTTCTAGTTCAAACTCATTTATTTTTATATTTTCAAAATTTTTTGAGAAAAAACTTTCAAAATCTATTTTTAAAAACTCTTCATCTTTTTTTGAAGGAAGTTTTAGATTTTTTATACTATTTATCTGCATTTTTTATTCCTAATGCTTCAAAACCTTTCTTATCAAGCTCTAAAGCTAAACTATAATCTCCAGTTTTAGCAATTTTTCCATCACTTAAAATATGTACAAAATCAGGTTTGATAAGCTCTAAAAGTCTATCATAGTGAGTAATCATAAGAATAGATTTTTTACCATCAAGCATAGAGTTTATAACATTTGCAACTATTTTAATAGCATCAACATCAAGTCCACTATCAATCTCATCTAGCATTATTAAATCAGGACTTAGCATTAAAAGTTGAATAAGCTCGTTTCTTTTTTTCTCTCCACCACTAAATCCATCATTTAAATCTCTTTGTAATAGTTTTCTATCAATATCAAACTTATTTGTCTCCTCTTTTACAAGTTTTAAAAACTGCATTGCATCAAGCTCTTCTTTTCCTTCGTAAGCTCTTTTTGCGTTCATAGCTGTTCTTAAAAAGTAGCTATTATTTACACCAGGAACTTCTACAGGAGATTGAAAACTCATAAAAATTCCCTCATTTGCTCTTTGTGATGCATCCATTTGTAATAAATCTTTGTTTTTAAATGTAACTTTACCACCCACAACTTCACAGTCATAGTGAGCTGCTAAAGTTTTAACTAAAGTTGATTTTCCAGCTCCATTTACACCCATAAGTGCATGAATCTCACCTGGTTTTATCTCTAAATTTAATCCTTTTAAAATCTCATTACTATTTATACTTACTTTTAAATCTTCTATTTTTAACAATGTATCTTTATTACTCATAATTTAACCCACACTTCCTTCTAATGAAATACTTAATAACTCTTTTGCTTCAGCAGCAAACTCCATTGGTAACTCTTTTAAAACCTCTTTACAAAAACCATTTACAATCATAGCAATAGCATCCTCTTCATCTATTCCTCTTTGGTTTAGATAAAATAGCTGTTCATCTGAAATTTTTGATGTTGTTGCTTCATGCTCAATATTTGCACTACTATTTCTAATCTCATGATATGGATAAGTGTGAGCTTGACACTTATTTCCAATTAAAAGTGAGTCACACTCAGAGATATTTCTAGCATTTTGTGCATTTTTTCCAACTCGCACCAGTCCTCTATATATATTTACACCTTTAAGTGCTGAAATTCCTTTTGAGATAATTGTTGATTTAGTATTTTTACCCAAATGAATCATCTTTGTTCCAGTATCAGCTTGTTGAGCTCTTGATGTAATTGCAACAGAGTAGAACTCTCCAACACTATTATCACCTTGAAGAACACATGAAGGGTATTTCCAAGTTATACTTGAACCTGTTTCAACTTGTGTCCATGATACTTTTGAGTTATCACCTTTGCATAAAGCTCTTTTTGTAACAAAGTTTAAAATTCCACCTTTTCCTTCATCATCACCTGGATACCAGTTTTGAATAGTTGAGTATTTTATATGAGCATCTTTAAGTGCAACTAACTCAACAACTGCTGCGTGAAGTTGTCTATCATCTCTGCTTGGAGCTGAGCATCCTTCATTGTATGAAACATAGCTTCCCTCATCGCAAATAATCAAAGTTCTTTCAAACTGTCCTGTATTTAAAGCATTTATTCTAAAATAAGTTGAAAGCTCCATTGGGCATCTTGTATTTTTTGGAATATAAACAAAACTTCCATCTGTAAAAACAGCACTATTTAAACAGGCAAAATAGTTATCAGTTACAGGAACAACGCTTGCTAAATATGTTTTTACAAGATCTGGAAATCTATGTGCTGCTTCACTAATTGAGCAAAATATAATTCCTAATTTTTCAAGCTCATCTTGATAAGTTGTTTTTATTGAAACTGAGTCAAAAACAGCATCAACTGCAACACCTGCAAGCATATTTTGCTCTTCAAGTGGAATTCCTAACTTCTCATAAGTTTTTAAGATTTCAGGATCAACTTCATCTAAAGAACCAAGAGCTTTTTTAGGAGCTGAATAGTATGCATAATCTTGATAATCTATCTTTGGATAATTTAATTTAGCCCAAGTTGGCTCTTCCATTTTTAGCCACTTCTCATAAGCTTTTAATCTAAATTCTAATAAAAACTCAGGCTCCTCTTTTTTTGCACTAATAGCTCTTATAACATCTTCATTTAAACCCTTTGCAAAGGTATCGCTTTGAACTAAAGTTTCAAAGCCAAGTTTATAATCACTGTTTATAATGTCATGTATTTGTTGGTTTTCACTCATGACTTCTCCGTAAAATTTATTTGATTTTAAATAGGACAGTTTTTATCCTAATTGGAATAATATCGAAATAAGTATATAATGTAAAGGCATAAATCCTAATAAAGTAAAAAAATAAGCAATTTTTTTGCTTAAAAATACGATAAAATGGCGATTTTAAATTAAGATAAAATTTATCCTAATTTAAATAAAATACAAAAATTTTTTAAATAAATAAAAATAATGGAAAATATATGAAAAATTACTCAAAAAAAATAGAAGATAGAATTAATAGTCCAAAACACTTTGGAGAGATTACAAAAGAGGATGCAACAAAATTTGGATGCAAGTTGGTTGTTGCTGATTTTGAATCAAACGGAAGTGATGCTTTAAGAGTATATTTTGCAATTACAAAAGATAAAACAGTATTTGACGCAAAATTTAAATCATTTGCAACTGGAGTTATAGTTGCTTTAAATGATATGATGATAGAGCTTTGTATTGGAAAAACTCTTGAAAAAGTTGCAAATATGTTTAAAACAGATGTTGAGTTTGCATTAAGAGATGAACCACAAATTCCAGCAATTGATATTCAAGAGCTTCATAATGGTTTTTTAAATTTTGTTGTGTTAAAGAAAGTTGCTTTAAATGCAAATATTAGAAATATTGATGATTTTAGCTCTGATTATATAATTTGTGACTGTGCAAGGACAACTTTGGGTGAAGTTGTAAATTTAATAAGAGAGCATGATATAAAAACTATTGAAGAGTTACAAAAATATACACACGCTGGAGTTTTTTGTAAATCATGTGCAAAAGAGGGTGGTCTTGAAGAAAAAGAGATATATTTAAGTGATATTTTAGAACAAACAAGAAAAAAAATTGAAGAAGAAAAAACAAACGAACCTAGCTATTTGAATAAAAGTTTTATAGATATGTCACAAGATGAGAGAATTAAATTAATAGAAGATGTTTTAGATGATGATGTAAGACCAATGCTTATTATGGATGGTGGAAATATGGAAGTATTAGAGTTGGTTGAATCAGCTCCTCACTACGATTTATATATAAGATATTTGGGTGCTTGTAGTGGATGTAGTGCTGGAAGTATGGGAACACTTTATGCAATTGAGTCAATTTTACAAAGTAAAATTGATGAAAATATTAGAGTTTTACCTGTTTGATAACAAATTTATAATAATCTGTTACAATATAAAAAACTTTTTTTGGGGGTCTAAATGTTTGCAATATATAACAATGGAACGGTAGGATTTAGAAGTACAAGTGACAATTTATACAATCTTAAAACTATTGAAGAGATAGAGCCAATTAGATTTGAACCAAAAGAGGGATTAATTCAAGATTTTTCTAGTCAATTAAGCCAAGAGCAGAAAAAAGAGTTTCTAAACTCTTATAAAAAAATAGCTCAATTAGATACTTTGGAGCCTGTTTATAAAATAGGTGATATTATGACGCAAGATGTTTTTCATGTTACAAAAGATTCAACAATAGAAGAGATATACTATTTTATAAAAGATAAAAAAATTTCACAAGTTCCAGTTACAGATTTTGGGAAAAAGATTATTGGAATTGTAAATAAAAATATAATTTTAACTCTTTTAATGAATAACTTAGATGATACTCAGACAATTTTAAATAGAAAAATAGATGATGTATATTTGCCTGAAGTTATAACAGCAGATCCTCAATCAGATGTTAGACATGTGGTAAAAATAATGTTAGATTTAAAAATAGATGCTATTCCAATAGTTGATGAGAGTGATACTTTAGTTGGAATTGTTTCAAAAACAGATATTTTAAAAGCAGTTGCAAACTTACCAAAGCTTCAGCTTTGGTCATAATAAAACTTAAATAACAGTTCCATCATCAAAAATAACTCTATCTCTACCTTGATGCTTTGCTTCATAAAGTAGACTATCAGCTTTTTCTTGAGCTTGTGCAATAGAGTCATAGTTGTTTCTAAAAGTAACTCCAGCAGAGAAGGTTATATTTATTTTATTATCTTTATAAACAAAAACTCTATTTAAAAAAGCATTTTTAACTCTTTTTATATATCTATTTACTTCAATTTTATCCCTAAAATTTATAAGTGCAACAAACTCCTCTCCACCAAATCTAGCGATAATATCCTCTTTTCTTGTAAGATTTTTTAGAATTTGCGCAAATGATTTTAATATCTCATCTCCACATGAGTGCCCAAAAGCATCATTTATCTTTTTGAAGTGGTCAATATCAAAAAATACAATAGCAAAATTAGTTTCAAATATAAAAAACTGTTTCTCCATCTTTTTTGCTTCATTTTCATAAGCTCTTCTGTTTAAAATATTTGTTAAAAAGTCATATAAATACTCCTCTTTAGCAACTTGAAGCTCTTTTTCAAGATCATTTATTTGTGCTTGAAGAAGTTTAACTTTATCTATATTTGTTGATAAAATTCGATTATTTTCTAAAAGTGAATTTTCAAGCTTATAAATTGTCTCTATTAATCTTTTTTGAACAGAGATTAACTCTCTTTTTGAAAAATCAGATATATCTAAAGATACTAAATCCTCTTTTATCTTTTTAATATCTTCATTTGAACTATTACTATCATTTAAAGCTTTGTCATAGTATCTACTCATTAAAGAGGTTAATTTTATAATATCATTTGTTTTCTCTTTTAATACTCTTCTATCACCATTTATTCGCTCTTTTGCAAACTCTTTGATCTTTAATATTGACTCTTTTGAAGTCACATTTTTTGGGTTTTTTAAAGACTCTAAAATAAAATTTTCAATCTCCTCTTTTAACTCAAAATTAATAGCAGGAGTTAAAAGATCATTAAAAGTTGCAATAAGTAATTTTAGTTCATCGTTTGTAACTCTTGAAGATAGTATTGATATAATTTTAAAAATAGATTCATCTATTAATTTTTTCTTCTCATCCTTTGTTAGATTTTTTAAACTATTTTCATATATAGCTATCTCTTCAGTGTGACCATTTAAAAGTTTTGATTGATTTTTAAACTCTAAAAAATAGTTTTCGGGAGTTACTTGAAGTTTTTTCTCTCTTAGTGCCTCTAGAGTGTTTTTTGTAATATCTTTGATATTGTTCATATAGGATACCCTTGAATTTTCGTAAGTAAAATTATATCAGTTATGATATAATAAACCCCTAATAAAAAGTAGGATTATTCAATATGACAGAACAAAACAATCAGATATTAAAAAATACAAATGCAAAACTATTAGATGAGTTTAATGCTTCAATTATGTTTGACAAAGAGTTATACTCTCAAGATATAAAAGGATCTATTGCACACTCTAAAATGTTGGCTTTGCAAAATATTATCTCAAGTGATGAACAAAAACAGATAGAGAGTGGGCTTTTACAAGTTTTAAAAGAGATTGAAAAAGGAGAATTTAAATTCTCTTTAGAGTATGAAGATATTCATATGGCTGTTGAAAATAGACTTACACAAATAATCGGAGATGCTGGTAAAAGACTTCACACGGCAAGAAGTAGAAATGACCAAGTTTGTACAGATTTTACACTTTATGTTCAAGAGAAAACAAAATCAATTCAAGCTCAAATTAAAGAGCTAATATCAACATTTGTAGATGTAGCTTCAAAACATACAACTGCACTAATGCCTGGAATGACTCACTTACAACACGCACAGCCTATAAATTTTGGATACCATATGATGGCATATGCAAATATGTTTAAAAGAGATTTTGAAAGATTTGCATCATCATATGATAGAAACAACTATTCACCACTAGGAAGTGCAGCACTTGCAGGAACTCCTCATAATATTGATAGATTTAAAACAGCAGAACTTTTAGGTTTTTATGGACCAACACAAAATGCTATGGATAGTGTTTCAAATAGAGATTTTGCACTGGAATTATTGTTTAACATAAGTACAACAATGATGCATATAAGTAGAATTTCTGAAGAGTTGATTCTTTGGTCATCTTATGAGTTTAGATTTGTTCAAATGAGTGATATGTATGCAACTACAAGCTCTATTATGCCTCAAAAGAAAAATCCTGATGTACCTGAGTTATTAAGAGGAAAAACGGGAAGAGTTTATGGAAATTTAATATCACTTTTAACAGTTATGAAATCTCTTCCTTTGGCATACAATAAAGATACACAAGAGGATAAAGAGGGAGTTTTTGATTCAGTTGCTACTATTGAAATATCATTAAATATCTTAAATGAAGTTATTAAAACTATGAAAGTAAATGTAGATATTATGGAAAATGCTTGTAAAATAGGGCATTTAACTGCAACTGATTTAGCAGATTATTTAGTTTTAAAACAAAATATGCCTTTTAGAACGGCTTATTATATTACAAAAGAGCTTGTACAGGAAGCAAATAGATTAAACAAAGATATTAGCCAGTTAAATATTAATGAGATTAGAAACAGCACAAAAGAGCTTGAAAATATTGATGAAGAGATAATTTCATACTTAAATTTGAAAAACTCTATGAATAGTAGAGACTCTTTTGGTGGAACTTCTACAAAACAGACTCAAATTCAAATTGATAATTTTAAAGATTGGTTAAAAGATAATTAAAATAAAAAAAGCCAAAGATTAAAATCTTTGGCTTTTAAAGTAATAAGATAAAAACTATCTTATTAAGAGTCTATTTGTAAGATTATATAGAGAATTTATATCAGTTTTTCCTACAAATCCATCGATTCCAATTCTCTCCATTTTTCCTCTTACAGCATCTGTTGTCATAGATGAGTTTACAACTACAGGTATGTGCTCATATTTTTGATTATTTTTAATAAATGATGCAACTTGATAACCATCAGTTCCAGGCATCTCAATATCTGTTACGATTAAACCTATTTTTGAAGGATCTAAATCTTCAATTCTATCAAGCAGATCTCCACCATTTGAGTATATCTCATAATCAACCTCTATTTGAGAAAAGAATTTATGTAAAACCTCTCTTGCAACTGCTGAATCCTCTGCTGCAAGTATTTTTTTAGATGATTGAATTCTCCCCTCAACATATTTTTTGATATCTCTTCCACCATCATCTGTCCACTTAATATCTCTTAAAAGTTGCTCAGCATTAAAAACTGTACAAAGTTCATCTTTGTTGTTTACTTTTACATAAGTTGTATATGTAATTTTTGAGTTTGTCTCTTCTGTATGTCTTAACTCTTGAGTTGTTTTCTCTACAATATCAAGCATATCTTTAACTAAAAAACCTATTTTTTTATGATTAAACTCACAAAAAATAATTAACTTGTAATCTTTTATCTCAAGAGGTTTAAGTCCAAGCCAAGCATCAAGGTTTACTAAAGTAACAGGTTCACCCCTAATTGTAGCTATTCCTGCTATGATGTTTGTATCTTTTGGAGTATCATTTATAGCAACTTCTTCTGTTATGATAAATGCTTTAACTTTTGCTATATTTATTGCGTAAATATTATTATGACCAGTGTAAAATACTGCTAATTGCTGAACATTTCGTAAATGTCCTTGTGTCATCTGTTCAACACTACCACCAATACCACCCATGTAGATCCTTTATTTAGAATGTTGGATATTATATAAATTTTTTACTTTGACTATCTTTAACTAAATTTAACTTTCTTACTATTTTTTGAATAGTAACAGATGCCATCATAAGCCCAAAACTAGCAGTTACTCCTTCAAAACTACCTTTATCGATGCAAAGTGGAGTCTCTGTTGAATAAATAACTTTAAATTTCTTTTTGAAACCCTGTTTTTTAAGCTCTTCTCTTACTTTTTTTATAAATTTATCATTTTTTGTCTCCCAAATAGAGCCATAAGTAATTTGAAGAGGGTCAATTCTTTTTGCTCCTCCACCTGTACTTATTACTTTTGTAAAATATTTTTTTATCAAATGAACTTTTGGAGTTACATCATCAATTGCATCTAAAATATAATCATAAGATGAAAAATCAAAGTTATCAATCCACTCAGGTGTTATTTTTACACAAATAGGAGTTACATTTGGATATCTCTCTTTCATAACTTCAACTTTTTTTCTTCCTATATTTCCATGACTTCCCAATTGTCTATTTTGATTTGATGGTTCATAGGTATCAAAATCAACTATTGTTATATCTGTAATACCAGTATTATATAAAGCATCAAGTGCGAAACTTCCCACTCCTCCAACACCAAAAAGTATTAATTTTGTATTTTGAAATTTATTAAAAGCCTCTTCTCCAAAAAGCATTTTTGTTCTATTATATTGCATATTTAAATCTTCTTTACAAATTTTTGGCTATTATAACACAAAAATATTTATTAAAAGAGGTTATGATATGGATAAAGAGCCAATGACGCTTGCTGGTTACAACAAAGTAACAAAAGAGTTGGACTATTTAAAAAGCATCGAAAGACCCCAAACTGTTATTGCTCTTGATGAAGCTAGACAATTGGGAGATTTAAAGGAGAATGCTGAGTATCATAGTGCAAAAGAGAAACTAAAACTAATAGATGTACAAGTTGCTGAATTAAGTAATATTATCTCTAAAGCAGTTATTGTAGATCCTTCTGTTTTACCACATGATAGAGTTAGTTTTGGATCAACTGTTACACTATTTGATGTAGTAAGTGATGAAGAGTTTACTTATACTATTGTTGGTGGAGTTGAGTCAAATGTTGAAAAAGGATTTATATCTTTTAATTCACCTTTAGCAAAACAACTTATGGGAAAAGTTGAAGGAGATGAGTTTACTGCAAAGCTTCCAGGTGGAGATAAAACTTTTGAGGTTTATGCAATATTTTATAAAGAGATAGAGCTATAGTTTGAAGCTATTTTTAGAAGATGAAGCCATTTTTATAGCAGATTCACACTACAATTTAAAAAATCAAGAGTTTAAGACTATTTTAGAAGATTTGATAAGCCAAAAAATAGAGGCTAATCAAATTTTTTTAATGGGAGATAATTTTGATTTTATCTCTGGTGAGTCAAGATATTTTGTAAAAAAATATCAAAATTTAATAGATAATATAAACACTCTTTCAAAAAATCATGAAATTTTTTATTTAGAGGGAAATCATGATTATAACTTACAAACACTTTTTCCAAATATAAAAGTTCTAAAAAGAGAAAAACAACCTTTAATTTTAAACTATAAAGATAAAAAAATAGCTATCTCTCATGGAGATAATTTTGTTAATTGGCACTATAATTTGTATTGCAAGGTTATTAGAAATAGTTCTCTACTTAAATTTTTAAATTTTATTGATATAAACTTTTTTATAAGCAAAAGAATTGAAAAAGCACTTGATAATAAAAATATTTGTCACACTTTAGACTATTTTGAAGAGTTGGCAAATAAAAGAGTAAAAAACTATAAAGAAGATATTATTATAGAGGGGCACTTTCATCAAGCAAAATCTTACAAAATAGGAGATCAAGAGTATATAAATATTCCATCTTTAGCTTGTCAAAAGAGTTTTACAAGATTTAAAGATGGTAAATTTTTAAATGAAAAATTAGAAGATTAAAAGGATATTTTATTTTGGCAAAATTTGAAGTAGTAAGTGATTATTTTCCAAGTGGTGATCAACCAAAGGCAATAGAGGCTTTAAGCTTAAGTATTGAAGCAAGCAATAAGTACAACACACTTTTAGGAGTTACTGGAAGTGGAAAGACTTATACTATTGCAAAAGTAATTGAAAGAGTTCAAAAACCAACACTTATAATGACTCACAATAAAACATTAGCAGCTCAGTTATACTCAGAGTTTAAGCAGTTTTTTCCAAATAATCATGTTGAATATTTCATCTCATATTATGACTACTATCAACCTGAAGCTTATATTCCAAGAAGTGATCTATTTATTGAAAAAGATAGTTCAATAAATGATGAGTTAGAAAGATTAAGACTTAGTGCAACTGCATCACTTCTATCTTTTGATGATGTAATTGTAATAGCATCAGTATCTGCAAATTATGGTTTGGGAAATCCAAGTGAATATAAAGCGATGGTTCAAAGAGTTGAAGTTGGATTTTCATACTCTCAAAAAGAGTTTTTATTGAAACTTATAGAGATGGGTTATAAAAGAAATGATAAGTTTTTTGATAGAGCTGATTTTAGAGTAAATGGCGATGTAATTGATATTTTTCCAGCCTATTATGAAGATGAGTTCTTAAGAGTTGAGTTTTTTGGTGATGAGGTTGAGAGCATTACTTTGCATGAGTACTTGACAAATACAAAAATAAAAGATTTAAAAGAGGTGATTATCTACTCTGTTAATCCCTTTGTTGTAACACAAGAAAATCTTGCAAATGCTGTAAAACAGATAGAAGAGGAGCTTGAAAGCAGACTTGATTTTTTCCAAAAAGAGCAAAAACTTGTAGAGTATCAAAGACTTAAACAAAGAGTTGAGTTTGATTTAGAGATGATTGAAGCAACTGGAATGTGTAAAGGAATTGAGAACTATGCAAGACACTTAACAGGTTTAAAACCAGGTGAAACTCCATACTCTTTACTAGATTATTTTGCTCAAATGGATAAGGATTTTTTACTTGTTGTTGATGAATCTCATGTATCACTTCCTCAATTTCGTGGAATGCACGCAGCTGATAGAAGTAGAAAAGAGGTTTTAGTTGAGTATGGATTTAGACTTCCAAGTGCTTTGGATAATAGACCACTTAAATTTGATGAGTTTATAAATAAAGCTCCTAATTATATCTTTGTAAGCGCAACTCCAAATGAGCTTGAACTTGAACTTAGTAGCGTTGTAGCAGAACAGATAATTCGACCAACAGGACTTCTTGATCCAGTTATTGAGATAGTAGATAGTGAGTTTCAAGTTGAAAAACTTCACGATGAGATTAAAAAAACTGTTGCAAAAAATCAAAGAGTTTTAGTTACAGTTTTAACTAAAAAGATGGCTGAAGAGTTAGCTAGTTATTATGCAGATTTAGGAATAAAAGTAAAATATATGCATAGTGAAATTGATGCGATTGAGAGAAATCAAATAATAAGAGAGCTTAGAGTTGGAACTTTTGATGTATTAATTGGAATAAATCTTTTAAGAGAGGGGCTTGATATTCCTGAAACCTCACTTGTTGCAATTTTAGATGCTGATAAAGAAGGGTTTATAAGGAGTCGTACTTCACTTATTCAAACAATTGGAAGAGCTGCTAGAAATGAAGAGGGTAGAGTAATACTTTTTGCTAAAAAGATAACAGACTCTATGCAGTTTGCAATTGATGAGACAAATCGAAGAAGAAAAATTCAAGAAGAGCACAATATAAAAAACAACATAACTCCAAAATCAACAAAAAGAAAACTTGATGAGAATCTTAAGCTTGAAGAGTATGATACAGTTGCTCTAAAAAAACAACGACTTGAAAAAATGCCAGCAGCAGAGCGAAAAAAACTATTAGTTGAACTTAATAAGCAGATGAAAAAAGCTTCAAGCGAATTAAACTTTGAAGAGGCAATTAGATTAAGAGATGAGATTGCTAAGATTAAGGATTTATAACTATAAATTATAAGAAAATATATTATCTAAGAAGTTTTTATTAATTGCTTACTTGCTATAATAAGTTATTATTAGATACTACACACTTTATATAAAAATTTGGAGACTAGATGGTAGAAGAGAGTAGGGCTACTATACTTATAGTAGATGATATGAGCACAAATTTAATGATGCTAAGCGATATTTTAAAAGATGATTACAATATCAAAATTTCAAAAACTGGTGAAAAAGCTATAGAACTTTGTAAAAAATTAGATATAGATTTGGTTTTACTAGATATTGAGATGCCAATAATGAATGGTTATGAAGTTTGCAAGAATCTTAAAAATGATGAAAAAACAAAAAATATTCCAATAATTTTTGTAAGTGCTAAAAATAGCGAAGAAGATGAAGAGTATGGATTAAATCTTGGTGCAATTGATTATATATCAAAGCCTTTTAGTAAAGTTATAATAAAAGCTAGAGTTAAAAATCAGATAAAACTAAAACAAAAAACTGAACTTCTTGAAAAATTATCAAACTATGATGGATTAACAAATATTAAAAATAGAAGATATTTTGATGAGAGATTAAATCAAGTTTATAAAGATAGTAGCATAAAAAATATAAATTTAGCACTTATGATGATAGATATAGATTTTTTTAAACCTTATAATGATAATTATGGTCATGGAAAAGGTGATGAAGCTTTAAAAATAGTTGCTAAAACTTTAGAAAATACAATTTTAAATACCTTAGATAGAACAGATGATTTAGTAGCAAGATATGGTGGAGAAGAGTTTGTAATTTTACTTTCAGATATAGAATTAAAAGAGCTAGAATATATCTCAAATAGACTTGTAAAAGCAATAAGAGATGCAAATATAGAGCATAAATTTTCAAAAATAGCTCCTTATTTAACAATTAGTTTAGGAGCAGTTTTATATAAAAGTAGTAATGATTTAAGTATTGCTTCAATTATGAAAAGTGCCGATGAAGCTCTTTATGAAGTTAAACAAAAAAGTAGAGATAACTTTTTAATAAAAGAGATATGATGGAATTTTTTAAAAAAATATTTTTTAAAAAAACTAAACTCCATACAGAAAAAATAGAGAAAATTTTAAACTCTCAAAAAAATATTTTGATTGTTACAAATGGAAAACAGTTAATAACGGCAAATAAAGCATTTCTTGATTTCTTTTCATACAATACAGTAGAAGATTTTAAAAAAGATTATAACTGTATTTGTGACCATTTTGTAAAAGAGGATGGATTTTTACAAACAAAAATGGGTGAAATAACTTGGGTAGAGTATATTTTAAAAAATCCAAATTTAAATCATCTTGCTAAAATTGTAAATTTTAAAGAGAGTCATATTTTTAAAGTTTTTGCAAAAAAAATAGATGGTGAAGAAGATTTTGAAAATATTGAAGTTGTTGTTACTTTTGAAGATATAACTGAAGAGTTAAGAGTAAATGAAAAATTAAAGCATCAAAAAGAGAAACTTGAAAATATCAATAGATTAAAGCTTCAATTTCTTGCAAATATAAGTCATGAATTAAGAAACACCATTAAATGCGATTGTTGGTTTTACAGAGCTTCTTTTTGATACAAATTTAGATGAAAATCAATATAAACTTTTAAAAAAAATAGATAACTCTTCAAATATTTTGGTAAATACAATACAAAGTGTTTTAACTCTTGCAAATATTGAAGATAAATCTATAAAAATAGAGAAAAATATATTCTCTTTTTTAGAGCTAGAAAAAGATATAGAAGATATTTATATAAAACTTGCAATAAATAGTGATAATAAATTTGAGATAAAAATAGATGAAAAATTACCTTTAGAGATAATAAGTGACAAAGCCTTAATTCTTCAAATCCTATCAAATCTTTTATCAAATGCTTTTAAGTTTACAAATAAAGGTTCTATTAAATTAGATATTAGTTTAGTTGAATTATCTAACAATACTGCAACAATAAGATTTAGTGTTTGTGATACTGGAATTGGAATATCAAAAGAGTTTCAAAATAGAATTTTTGAGGAGTTTTTTCAAACAGATATTTCAAATACAAGAGATTATTCTGGTGCTGGTTTAGGACTTGCTATTTGTCAAAATATTGCAAAAATATTGAATACAAAAATAGAGTTAAAGAGTGAATTGGGAAAAGGTAGTGAGTTTTATTTTATAGTTGATGTTGAGATAAATGAAGAAGATAATCAAAAAATCATTGAGTATCCAATTTTTGAAGATATATCTATTTTGGTTGCTGAAGATAATATTACCAATCAAGAGCTCATAAAAATAATTTTAGAAAAAGCAAATATAAAAGTTACTTTGGCAAAAAATGGAAAAGAAGCAGTTGATTTTTTCTCTAAAAATAGATTTGATTTAATTCTTATGGATTTACAAATGCCAGTTTTAAGTGGATTTGATGCTACTAAAAAAATAAGAGAAATTGATAAACAAATACCAATAGTTGCATTAACAGCTTCAAATTTAATAGAAGATAGAGAAAAAGCGAATGAAGTTTTAATGGATGATTTTTTATTAAAACCAATAGATACAGAGATTTTATATAATGTTTTAATCAAATATATTAAAAAATTAAAAGGGCTTAAGATTGAGTATAAAACTATAAAAAATAAACCTTTAAATAATATTTTAGATTTAAATGTTTTAAAAAATAAAATCTCTGATAATAAAAAAATTGAGATGATTTTAAGAAAATTTACAGAAGAGCTTGAAGAGTATTTTAAAGATATTATTGAGTATCTTTTAAATTCAAATGAAAAAGCAAAAATTTTAGTTCATAGTTTAAAGGGACTTAGTGGAAATATTGGTGCTAATAGGCTTTTTGAAATTTGTGTAAAAATTGATAATAAATTTAAAAGAGCTGTATCAATTGATCCAAATGATATAAAGATACTAAAAGATGAAATTGAAAATATAAAAAATGAGTTGAATTTTTTAGATAACATATTTCAAGATGAGTCAAATAAAATTATCAATAGTGATAAATTTGATAAGAATAAATCAGTTTTAGTTATAAAAAATTTTATAAAAAAATTAGAAGATAGTGATATGTTAAGCAAAGATGATTTGGAAATTTTATATGATAATTTATTTATACTAACAAAAGATTCATCTATTTTAAACAGTTTAGAAAAAGAGATAGATGATTTTGAGTATGAAAAGGCTATAAAAATTTTAAAAAATGTAATAGAAAGTGGAAATATTAACTAGGCTTAAATCCACTTTTACTTTTGCAAACTTCTGGAAAATAACACTTATCGCAATCGGGTTTAATAGCTTTGCAAATATATCTTCCAAACAAAACCATAGCTTGATGAAAAATATGTAAATCATCACCTTTTAGTTTTTTTACCAAATCCTCTTCGGTTTTTTCTACATTTTTTGCATCACTTAAACCTAAGCGGTGAGAAACTCTAAAAACATGAGTATCAACAGCCATAAGATTTTCTTGTTTATACTCAATCATAAAAACATTTGCAGTTTTATTTCCAACACCCGCAAGTTTTATAAGCTCTTTTGTATCATGAGGAATATTTCCTCCATAATTTTCAACAACACTTCTTGCCATTTTGATAATATTTTGTGCTTTGTTATTAAAAAAAGAGCAAGAGTTTATAAGTTTTTTTACATCATCAAGATTTGCACAACTTAAATCAAAAACAGTTGGATACTTTTCAAACAAAGCTGGAGTTATTAAATTTACCCTTTTATCTGTACATTGAGCTGATAAAATTATTGCTATTAGTAATTCATAATCATTTCTATAATTAAGCTCTGTAACAGCATCGCTATAGTTCTCTATAAAAGCTTTTTTAATAATCTCTATATCAGCTTTTGTGGCTTTTCTCATTTTTTGATGCACTCTTCTTTTATATCATCAAAATTAATAAATATAAACTCATTTTTTATTTTATGTATCTCTACACTATTCATAGCACATAGATAATCAGAGTCATCTTTTGAGATAGTATATGTAAATTTATAGATAAATTTATCTTTACTTGATACCACTTTATTGTTTAAAAGTTCACTATCTAAACTTCTAATCTCAATATTTTTCTCTTTTTCATACTTCTTTTTGAACATAGTAGGAAGTTGATTTTTTGAGTAGTTTTCATAAAACAGAACAACTAAAATTGCAAAAAATGTAATAGCTAAAAATATTAAAAACTCTCTTTTTTCAAACTTATCATTTACTTTATAAATTATAACTGTAACAATAACAATAAAAAGTGCAATACCTACAATAATTTGCATATTTTTCCTTTAAAAATTTTAAATTTAATCAAAATCAAGAGTAGTTTGAACTTGACCATTACTTCCAAATTCAGTATCGATCTCAAGAGCAATTTGTCTAAAATCAACCCCATTTATCTCTTTTAAACCTTTTAAAATCTCTTTTTTACCATTTATCAGCTCTTTTGATTTTATACCATGAGATATTGATAAACTAGCCTCCACAAAAGCAGATAGTTTATCGCACTGTTTTAGTGCTTTTCCATCTATTGCTTCATATTTATCAAGATTGTATTTATTGATATCTTCAACTTCACAAATTTTTCCATCTATTTTAACTTTATTTGCGAACTCCTCTTTTATTCCATCACTAATTCCTAAAATATAAGAGAACTCTTTTTGAATAGACTCTGGAACATTTGGTAAAATATCATCCTCAATTTTAGCAACTTCATACTCAGCAATAATATCTGATAGCTCATCAACGCTATATTTTACAGGACTTATAATATCTCTTGTAAGTGCTTCTGGAAGGTCGTGAAATAGTGCTGTGAAAAAGTTATTTTGAACTCTAGTATCACAAGCTTTTTGTTTAATCGAGTAAAAATATGAGAAAAATGCGACTGTAAGCATATGTCCTAAAACTGAAGTTTCAGGAATTCTTGGAGTTTGAGCCCATCGTTTTTGGAATCTTAATCTTCCACTTAAATCAACAATTTTTGCTAACTTTTTATTTAAAGCAATTTTTTGAACTCCAACAAGTTCATAGTAATCTTCAATTTCAGCATCAACAGCTTTTTTAACTTCCTCTATATCACTTAAAAATTGACTTGTTTGATATACAATTGAGAACTCCCATTTTGTAGATAAATATGAAGCAGCTTTAAGTATAAATCTCTCTTTTTTGTACATAGATGAGTCATTTAAAAATGCTTCAAACTTTTGTAAAAAATTTCCACCATCAATATCTTGAAGTGAAATTTTTAGTTTTTCAACAACCCAAGAGTTTATCTCATTTGACTTTTTTTGCAAAGCTTTTCTAAAAACATCAGGTCTAATATCAGTTACAACAACTCGTCTTAAAAACTCAAAAATACCAGCTTCGATTAAGTGTGTGAAGTTTATATCTTTTTCTAATTTTGCTATAAAATATGCTATAACAAACTTGTGAGCTTGTTTATCAAGCTCTACAAGTTCAACCATTCTTGGATAGTCATTCCATCTTTGAATAGATGCACTTGAGTAAATATACTCTATAATTTTGGGGTTTATCACTTCTTGTCCTCATCTTTTTTATCAAAAAACATAAGTTTTTTTCCTAGAAGCATTGCTGCAACTATAATAGTCATCATTAAATATACTTGCCAATCAGCCATTTTGTGCTTCCTTTTATATTTTAAACTAAACTCTACAAGAGAGTAGATTATTTATCTTTTCAACTCTTTGTGTGTGCCGTCCCTCTTCAAAAGAGTTTGAAAGCCAAGCTTTAATTATCTCTTCAATAAGTCCCTCTCCACAAACTCTCTCACCAAGACATAAAACATTTGCATCATTGTGATTTCTAGCCATTTTTGCACTATAAATATTGTGACACAAAGCCGCTCTTATACCATCAAATTTATTTGCAGCCATACTCATTCCAATACCACTTCCACAAATTAAAATTCCAAAAGAGCCTCTATCTTTTTGTACATTTTCGCAAACTAATTTTGCAAAATCAGGATAATCAACTCTATCATTTGTCTTTGGACCCAAATCAACTGCGTTTATTTTTTCTTTTTTTAAAAGATTTACAACAAACTCTTTTAATACAACTCCAGCATGATCACTTGCAATATAATAATTCATATTAATAAATTCCCTCTTTACTTCTCTCTTTTATCTCACCTGTTGCCTCTTTTTGTAGAGTATCAACAGTTTTAAAAACTCTATCCCATCTAACTTTATAATCATCATCAATAGAAAAATATACAAACCAAGGTTTTCCAACTATATATTTATATGGAACACTTCCCCAAAATCTTGAGTCATTTGAGTGATCTCTATTGTCTCCCATCATAAATGTTTCATCTTTTGCAATTACTGTTTTTGATTTTTCAAAAAGTTCTTTATAAGAGCTTGTATATTTTGTAACTTCAGGGTCATTATGAATTCCCTTAAACTCTTTAGAGTATGGATTTTTTACAAACAAAGTGTTATCTATATCAACTATTTCATAATCTTTAAAGTTTTGAATTACATAAGAGTTTCCCTCTTTTGGATGAAGATAAACTGCTTTATCTTTTATAAAAATTGTATCACCTTCTGTTGCAACAGCTCTTTTTACATAGTGAATATCTGGATTATGAGGATACCTAAATACAACAATATCTCCTCTTTTTGGTCGTTCACCCTCTATTAAGTGACCATTTTTGTTAAAATCTGGCAAAATTTTAATCTCTAGCCAAGGAATTGTAGGAGTTGGAATACCATAAGAGAATTTTTTAACAAAAAGCATATCGCCAATTAAAAGTGTATTTTTCATACTACCACTTGGAATTACAAATGCTTGTGCAATAAAAAAAATAATTGATAATACAATTATAATTGTTCCAGTCCAAGAAGATGACCAGTTATAAATTTTTCTTAACATCTATTTTGATTCTCTTTTATCTCTTAGTCTTGCAGCTTTTATAGTATTTTTTAAAAGCATTGCAATTGTCATAGGTCCTACTCCTCCTGGAACTGGAGTTAAAAAAGAACATTTATTTTTAAGTCCTTCAAAATCAGCATCACCAACAAGCTTACCAGTTTCAAGTCTATTAATTCCAACATCAATTACAATTGCTTTATCTTTTATCATATCCTCTTTTAGTAAATATGGAACTCCAACAGCAATAATTACAATATCAGCTTTTAAAGTGTGAGATTTTAAATCTTTTGTTCTACTATTACAAACAGTTACTGTTGCTTTTTTATTTATTAAAAGAGATGCCATAGGTTTTCCAACAATATCGCTACTTCCAATAACTACAACATTTTTCCCGCTTAATTCAATATTGTGCTCTTCAAACATTCTCATAACACCAAATGGAGTTGCTGGTAAAAAAGAGTCTAAGTTAGAAACCATTCTTCCAACATTATATGGATGAAAACCATCAACATCTTTTAGTGGATTAATTGCTTCTAAAACAGTTGTTGTATCTATATGTTTTGGAAGTGGAAGCTGTACTAAAATACCATCAAGTTTTGGATTATTGTTCATCATACTTATAGTTTGAAGTAACTCTTCTTGAGTTATGCTATCTGGCATTTCATGTACAACTGAATAAATTCCCGCATCTTTACAAGCTTTTGCTTTGCTTGCAACATAAGTTGCACTTGCTGCATCGTTTCCTACAAGAATAACTGCAAGTCCTGGAGTTATGTTTTTCTCTTTTACAATTAAAGAAACCTCTTCTTTAACCTCTTCTTTTATCTTAGCAGATAGTGCTTTTCCATCTAGTAATATCATATTTCTTACCTTATATTTTTTGAAATTTTAAATTAGATTTTATCTAAAATTGTATTAATTATCAAAAGTTAAAAAATATATAAACTATTAACCTAAAATTTATAAACTTTTTTATATAATCCCGTCCTTATATTAAAATTAAAACAAAGGATCCAAAATGTTAGAGGGTATCGTAAGAGATAGTATAACAAAACCAGCTGTAAAGGCTTTAAGAAAAGAGGGATATTTAATTGCAAATATCTATGGAAAAGGTATGGAGAATATCTCTGCTGCATTTAAAAGAAATGAGTATATAAAATATTTAAAAAATAAAACTACTCTTGCTTTTGATATTAAAGTAGATGGAAAAGTTTTAAGTGTAGTTGTAAAAGAGTACCAAAAATGTCCTATTACTTCTGACTTATTACATGTTGATTTAATGGTTGCACAAAAAGGTGTAAGAAGTTCATACTCTATTCCAGTTGTTATTACAGGAACAGCTAAAGGTCTTAAAAATAAAGGTCTTTTAATGCTTCACACAAGAAGAGTTCCAGTTAAATGTATGGTTGAAAACTTACCAAACAACATAACAATTGATGTAACAAATCTTGATACAGGTGATAATGTATTATTAAGAGATTTAACACTTCCAGAAGGTGTTGATTGCTATTTAGACCCACGAGTTCCAATCGTTGGTGTAATTAAAGCTAAATAATCAGAAATTATGCACTTAATTGTTGGTCTTGGAAATATTGGTGAAAAATACCAAAATACAAGACACAATATTGGATTTTTAGTCGTAGATTTTATGACTAAAAATCTAAATACTACAAATATAAATAATCAAAATTTTCAATCAAACTTACAAAAATCGGGATACAATCTATTTTCTAAGCCAAATACTTATATGAATAACTCAGGAGTTGCTGTTAGAGCAATTATGGATTATTATAAAATTGATTTAGAAAATGTGATTATTATTCACGATGATTTAGATCTTCCCTTTGGTGTAGTAAGATATAAAATAGGTGGAAGTCATGGTGGACATAATGGTTTAAAATCACTTGATTCTCATATTGGACAAGATTATATTAGAGTAAGAGTTGGAATTGGAAAACCAAAAGATAAATCTGAAGTTGTAAATTATGTATTAAATGATTTTTCAAAAGTAGAGCTAGAGATTTTATATAGTACAATAATTCCTCATGTAGCATCTTCAGTTGAGGCTTTAAAAGAGTTATCAATTGATGAGGTTAAATCAAAATTTAGTTTGAAGTTGGAAATATGAGTACTCTTTCAAAATATATTTTAATAAAATATTTAAAAAATTTTATAATAGTTCTTCTCTCATTAGAAGTTTTTTTTACAGGTTTAGATTTTCTACAAAATTTTAAATCTCTTCCTAGTTCTGCAAACTTACAGCTTTTGTATCTTTTTTATAATACAATTTTTACTTTAACGCTAACTCTTCCACTATCACTAGTTTTTGCAGTTATAATTACTTTAATAACATTTGTAAAGAATAATGAATTTGTTGCATTTCATGCACTTGGAGCTTCAAAAAAGAGTATTATTGCTCCAATGATATGTACAGCACTACTTTTTATAGTATCATTAATAGTTCTTCAATCAACTCCTTTAGCTTACTCTTATGAACAAAAAAGAAAGATTGTAAATAATGAATATTTTACAAATACAAAAATTGATATTTTTTTAAAATATGATGACTATTTTGTATATTTTAAAAAATTATATCCAGCAGAGCAAAAAGCTGTTGATATACATATTTATAAAATAGAGGATGAGGAGATTGTTGAGACAATAATTGCGCAAGAAGCATATTTTTTAGATAATAGATGGTATGCAAGTGATGCTAAAATTATTTCAAAACCAAAAGAGCTTGAAGAGAGTTCTAAATTGACAATAAAAAATGTTGAATCAGTTACAACTCTTGAGGGATTTTTACCTAAAATATTAAACAATGTGTATGAATCAAAAAGTGAATACTCTTTGCTTGATGCATTAAGTGCTTGGAGTTTATTAGATAAACAAGGTATTAATACAAAAAAAGTTAGAGCTGTTATATATAATACTCTATTTGTACCATTTTTTATAGTTCCAATTATATATTTGATATTTGCTTATACATCATTAAACAGTAGATTTTTTCATTTAGGTAATTTTATAGCAGGTGGAGTATTTAGTACACTTGTAATTTGGGGTTGTTTTTTCTTTTTATATAAAATAACAAGCTCTGGAACTTTTATGCCAGAGTTATCTTTATTGCTGCCTCTATTTTTATGGGTGTTCTTTTCATATATTCTTTATAAAAAAATTAGTTTAAAATAGGATAGGATAAATGGCAATTCATAAAAAAACATATGGAATAGTTATCTATAAAGTTGAGAAAAAAGATATTAAAATTTTGCTTTGTTTAGGTTTTTCAAGTGATGATAAGTGGGGATGTTTAAAGGGTAGTAAATTTAAAGATGAGAGTGCTTTTATGTGTGCAAAAAGAGAGTTTTTTGAAGAGAGTTCAATTATGGTTGATATTGCACTATTTGAAGACTATTTTGAGCAGATAAATAGAGATAAAGATGTTGGAATTTGGCTAGTAAATGCTTCAAATATTGATAATTTAGATAAATATTTTGAAAAAGATAGTTTAAAAAAAGAGTATCTATCTTGGGAGAATCAAAAAGTGAAGTTTTTTTCTCTTAAAAAACTCCCAAAAATAAAATCTTTACAAAAAAATTTAGTAAAAGATATTAAGGATTTTTTAGAAAGTAAGAGTCTATCCCATTAGCAATACCATTAGCTAATGCTTTTTGATAACTAGTTTCATATAATCTTCTACTCTCTTCAGGATGAGAAATATATCCAAGTTCTATTAAAATTGATGGCATTTGAGCACCAACTAATACCCAAAATGGACCCTCTCTAACTCCTGAATCATTTACATCTTTATATTTACTTCTAGCTGCTTGTAAAAGTCCAGCTTGAACATCTATTGCAAATTTATGTGAAGCTGTTATTCTAGGTCTATTTAAACTCTCCAAAAATACATCTTTTGATTTTTCATTCATCTCTCTAATATCACTTTGATTTTCAAGTGCAGCTACTCTTTTTGCTCTCTCGCTTCTTGCTGGACTTAAGAAAAATGTCTCTATTCCACTTGTACTGTTTGCTTTATCTTTTGACATAGCATTTGTGTGAATTGATAAAAATAGATCTGCATTTTTTTCATTTGATAAAATTGTTCTATCCATCACTTTTATAAATTTATCATTGCTTCTTGTAAGATAAACTCTATAACCTCTTTTTTTCAAAATATCTGCTAAATAGTTTGAAACAGCAAGATTTACAACTTTCTCATATCTTTTATTTGGACCTACAGCTCCTGCATCACTACCACCGTGTCCAGCATCTATAACAATAATCCTCTTCTTTGTTTTACTATTTGAACTTATTTTTTGAGTTACAGGTGGAGTTATAACTATATTTGTAGGTTTAGACTCTTTTTCTATCTCATTAATGTGAGTGATTTTTAAAGTTTTGTTATCAATAAAGTTATATACAATATTTGCCTTTGAGTTATTTAAAAGTTTTAATCTTACAAAATTTCTCTCTTGAGTTGTAACAATTTGGTTTGTATTTTCCATAGATAATTTAATTGGATTTGCATATTTATATCTACCTTGTATCTCAAAAACATCTTCAAACTTTCCATTTTGTTGGTATGATAAATATTTTAAATTTTTTTGAGAAAAGTTTATATTAAATTTTATAAAAATAGAGTTATCTTCTGTATATATCTCTCTAATATTATTTTTATAATCAATAAAATTTGAAGTTTTGTCTTGATTAATAATTGGTTTTATAATATCTTTTTTTATTTGAACTATTTTTTCTTGTTCAATATTTATAACAATTTTTTTACTATTAACAACACTAAAAGTTGAATCAATTTTTTTGTTATCTGATAATACAATTCTTAAAATATTTGGTTTAAATTGAGCAATTGTTACTCTCTCTTTTCCATCAATTTCAAGCTTTGTTGCAAGTGCATCTTTAAAATATCCATTTATATCATAGACATCTCTAAAACTATTTTTCTGATTAAGTTCAAAGAAGTTTATATCTTTTTTTGTAATATTTTTATTAAACTCAATAATTATCTGATTGTTTTTTGTATATACATCTTTTACAGAAAATAAAATATCACTTTTACTATCTATTTTTTGATTCTCTAGTTTTGGTTTTGAATCTTTTTTATCTCTAGAGTCAGGAATACTATTTATATTTTTACGAAAAGTTCTATCTCTTTGAACTTTTCGCTCTAAAACTTCTAGTTTTTTCTCATCAGCTCTTACATCTTTTCCAATCTTTTTACCCAAAGAGATAATCTGTTTTAAATCTTTAATTTTTTGATCATCATCTTTTCTTAAAGATGATTTCAAAAACTCAATTCTAGCCTCTCTATACTCTTGTTCAAAATTATTTGAGTAAGAAAAATTTAAAATAAAGATTATTAGAAGTAGAGCTCTTAAAAAAATAACTACTCTCCTTTAGTTAATTTTTCCATTAACTCTTTTACAGAGATTATCTTATCAATTTTATAGCCTGTTGAACCTGAGAAGAATAGTCCAGTATCAACATCACCTTTATATGCAGCTCCTAGTCTATCAGCAATACAATATCCTACAAGTCGTGCTTCATGACCTCTATTACAAGGTGCAACACAGTTTGATATACATTGAACCTTAGGAGCTGTTTTGTTCTCTATTGCAAATTGAAGATTAGTTTTAACTCCCCTTGCTGGAAGCCCTACAGGAGATTTCATTAAAACAATATCCTCTTCTTTGGCATTTAGTAAAACTTCTTTGAATTTAGGATCTGCATCACATTCATGTGTTCCTATAAATCTAGTTGCCATTTGAACACCAGCACAACCTAGAGCTAAAAATTTATCTATATCTTTTTTATCCCAAATTCCACCAGCTGCAATAACAGGAATATCTCCCCATTTTTTAGCCTCTTCAATAACAGGAGGAACTATATTTTCAAGTTGAAACTCCTCTTTAAAACAATCCTCATACTTAAACCCTTGATGTCCACCACTTAAAGGTCCCTCAACAATAACAGCATCTGGAAGTTTGTTATATCTTTCCCATTTTTTACAAATAAGTTTTAAAGCTCTTGCGCTTGAAACTATTGGTACAAGTGCAACATCTGGAAAATTTTTTGTAAACTCTGGCATATTTGTAGGAATTCCAGCACCTGTAATAATTATATTAGCACCAGCTTCACAAGCATCACGCACTACTCTTCCATAATCATTTATTGCATATAAAATATTACAAGCAAGAGGAAGATTGCCACAAATTTTTCTAGCATTATCAAAAATCTCTTTTAAGGCACCCTTACTATAAAAATTTAAAACCTCTTTTGGTTTATCTTTTCTCATAACAATATTAACATTTGAACTTAGTTTTTTATAATAACCAGTACCAACAGCAGAAATAACTCCTAAACCACCTTCAAGACTAACATGTCCAGCTAATTGATCCCAGCTAATTCCAACACCCATACCACCTTGAATTATTGGATGTTTTATCTCATATTTTCCTATTTTCACAATTAGCCTCTTCTATTTTATTATTATTTTTGCAAAACTTTTTTTGCCTTTTTGCAAAATGTATTCGCCAGATGTTAAGTTTATCTTATCATCACTTATTTTTTCTTGATTTATTGATACAGCATTTGATTTTATATCTCTTCTTGCTTGTGAAGTTGAATCAACTAGCTTACTATCAACCATAGCTTGACAGATCCAAATTTCATCTTCAAATATAAACTCTGGCATATCACTTGGAATATCTTTTTTAGCAAAAACTCTTTCAAATTCTAGCTTTGCATCAACTCCAGAACCAACACCATGGAATCTATCAACTATTTCAGATGCTAAATCCTCTTTTACTTTTTTAGGATGTAAAGAACCATCTTCTACACCTTTTTTAATATCTTCAATCTCTTTTAAACTTTTACTTGAAAGAAGCTCAAAATATCTCCACATAAGTTCATCAGAAATTGATAAAACTTTTCCAAACATATCAAAAGGCTCATCCGTAACACCAATGTAGTTACCTAAAGATTTTGACATCTTTTGAACACCATCTAAACCTTCAAGTATTGGCATCATTAAAACAGCTTGTTGCTTTTTACAGTTATATGCTTTTTGCAAAGTTCTTCCCATAAGCAAATTAAACTTTTGATCTGTTCCACCAAGTTCAATATCACTATTTAATGCTATTGAGTCATAACCTTGAAGTAGTGGATATAAAAATTCACTTACAGCAATTGGAGTATTACTTGAATATCTTTTTGAGAAATCATCACGCTCAAGCATTCTTGCAACTGTTAAATTTGAAGCTAAGTTTATAAGTCCAGCAGTTCCAAGCTCTTTTAACCAAGAGCTATTAAATACAACTTGAGTTTTAGAAGCATCTAAAATTTTAAAAACCTGCTCTTTATAAGTCTCTGCATTTTGTAAAACCTGTTCACTACTTAAAACTTTTCTTGTTTCACTTTTTCCTGTTGGATCTCCAATCGTTGCTGTGAAATCTCCAATTAAAAATTGAATAATTCCACCATATTTTTGAAAAGTTGCAAGTTTTTGAATTAAAACAGTGTGTCCTAAGTGAATATCAGGAGCAGTTGGGTCAAATCCAGCTTTTACATAAAAATTTTCACCACTCTCAAAATATCTTTTTATTAATTTTTCTACTCTTTCAATATCAATAATCTCAGCAGTTCCTCTTTTAATCTCTTCTAGTGCTTCTTCTATCTTATTTTCCATATTTATTTAAACCTTTATTTATTATATGCATCTTTTTTTGATGTAAACTCAATAACTTTTATATTTTTCTCAACAATTTGTCTTACTTCATCAGTATTTGAGTTATTTATTTCAAATTCAATATCACAATATTGAATATATGAGTGTTTTTGTCTTCCAAAGTTAACTCCTAAAATATAAAAATCACTCTTAGAAAGATATGCTAAAACTTTTGCCAATTCACCTTTTGTATTTGGAATGCTAATTAACATTTTATATTGATAAACACTATTTTTTTCCCATCTACAAAATATCATTTGAGAATTTTCTTTGATTTTAGAATAGGCTTTATCACACATTTTATGGTGAATTACTGCGCTATGTGAGTTTCTAAAAGCAATAATATCATCTCCAAATTTTGGATGACAACAGTGGTCAAATGATACTGAATTTATATTAAAGTTTGAGTAAAGAAGCATATTGTCAAATTTAAACTCTTTTATTTTACTAGTTAAGATTTTAAATCTACCCATAATACCTTTCTCTTTTAATACTTTTTTCTCTACAAGTTGTTTTGCATTTTTCATAAATGCTAAGTTTGTAGGAACTTTGTAAAGAGTTTTTATAGGGTATAGTTTTAAAATATCATCATAATATCTTGAGAATATTGTATTTATTATATTTTTACCAGATAACTCATCAATCTCTTTTTGTCTTTGCATACATAAAATTTTCAACTGTTTTTTTGCTCTTGAAGTTTTTACCATATCAATCCAAGAACATCTAATAATAGGTTCATCTGTAAGTGCAATTTGAACAATATCAGTGCTTTTTAAAACAGTTAAAAGAGGTTTTTTTATTTTATTTATATAGCAATAAACTGCTTTTTTACCAACATTTGTATGAACAGCAAACGCATAATCATATGCAGTTGATCCAATAGGAAGAATAAAAACTTCACCTTTTGGAGAGTAAACAATTATCTCATCATTAAATAGGTTCTCTTTTGTTTCATTATAAAACTCTTCAATATTATCATTTGAAAACTCTAAAGATTTTAACCAATTTAAATTTGCATTAGCCACTGTTGATTGGCTAACTTTTTCACCATTTTTATAAGCCCAATGAGCAGCAATTCCATACTCTGCAATACTATGCATATCAAAAGAACGAATCTGAATCTCATAAATTTTTGAGTTATAAAAAACTGTTGTGTGAATTGTTTGATAACCATTCTCTTTTGGTGTTGCTATGTAATCTTTAAATCTTGAAACAAGTGGTTTAAACTCTAAATGAATATGACCTAAAGCTTTGTAGCAGTCAATATCACTTGGAACTAAAATTCTAATTGCAAACAGATCAAGTACCTCTTCAATAGTAATACCTTTTCTTTGCATCTTTAAATATATTGAATAGTGGTGCTTTATTCTTGAATATATCTTTATTTTATCAGATTCAAAACCATTTTTTTCTAAAAGATTTTTAGTAACAGTTATAAAGTTATTAAATCCAAGCTGCATAGCTTGTTCATTCTCTTTTAAAAATAGATCAATTTTTTTATACTCTTGGGGATAGATATAGAAAAATGCTAAATCTTCAAGCTCATTTTTAAGTGTTGAAATTCCTAATCTATTTGCAATTGGAACATAAACAACTAAAGTCTCTTCTGCTATTCTTCTTTGTTTGTGAGGAGGTAAAACAGCAAGAGTTAGCATATTGTGGAGTCTATCACAAAGTTTTACAATTAAAACTCTTGGATCATCAATTGATGCTATTAGCATTTTTCTAAATGTAAGTGCAGCTTGAATAATTTTAGTATCACTTGAATCTTTTGAAGTTACAAAATTCTCTTCTCTAATATCTGCTACTTTTGTTAAACCTTTAACCATATTAGAGACATTTTTGCCCCAATTTTCTTCAACAAACTCTAAAGTATAGGGAGTATCTTCAACTACATCATGAAGAAGTGCAGTTGCAATAACATCTTCATCTTTTGAAAAACTAGCTGTTATTGTTGCTACAAGAATAGGGTGAACCGCATAAGGCTCTCCACTTTTTCTAAACTGATTTTCGTGAGCCTTGATTATAAAATCAATAATCTCTTGAAGTTTAGAAGAGATAGGAACTTGTTTACCTAACTCCTCTATTGCAAGATCAAGATTGTTTATTTTTTGAATATTATTAAAAAATGGATTCATATAAAAATATTTACAATCTATTTTTTATCTATTAAACCATCGATTTTTAGTAATCCATTTGCAATCTCATCAATTGCAATATCTGTATATTTCATCTTTTGTGTATTTTGAGTTAAAAGTGGTTTTGCGCCTTTGCTTAACTCATCAGCTCTTTGACCAACAGCAATTGCTAGAATATATCTATCATTATCAACTTGTTTTAAAGCTCTTGAAATTCTCTCTTCTAATCTTTCCATTTTATTTTCCTTTATTTAATATGTTTATAAAATCTATCTTACAATAGAACACTTGCTGTAGTCACCTTGAATGATTCTTAAAAGGTTTCCTTTTTCATTCATATTTGTAACAGCAATTGGAAGTTTGTTGTCTTTTGCAAGTGCAATAGCCGTATCATCCATAACTTTAATATGATCTTCTAAAGCTCTATCATAAGTTAAAATATCAAGTTTTTGTGCATCTGGGTATTTCATGGGGTCTTTATCATAAACTCCATTTACTTTTGTCGCTTTTATTAAAATATCAGCACCAATTTCAGTTGCTCTAAGAGTTGCTCCTGTATCTGTTGTAAAGTAAGGATTTCCAGTTCCTGCTCCAAATATTACAACTCTTCCTTTTTCAAAGTGTCTCATAGCTTTTCTTACAATAAAAGGTTCAGCTATCTCTTCCATTTTAATAGCAGTTTGTAATCTTGCACTTAAACCTTTGTACTCTAAAGCTTCTTGCATAGCAACACCATTTATAACAGTTCCTAACATTCCCATATAATCAGCACTTGTTCTTTTAATAACACCATCAGCAGCAGCTGTAACTCCACGAATTATATTTCCACCACCAATAACAATAGCAACTTCAATGCCAAATTCAACTAAACTTTTAATCTCTTCAGCAATATAATCTAAAATCTTAGTATCTATTCCATAACCCTCAGAACCAGCCAGTGCTTCACCTGAAAACTTTACAAGTACTCTTTTATTCATATATTCATATCCTTCAATAATTTTCGGATTTTATCTAAAAAACAATTAACAAAAACTTAGTCTATTTATATTTTGTTACACTTCTTGCACTTACCTTTTAAAATAATGTTTTCAACAATATAATTTTTTAAATTTAAATTTAAATTTTCATGAATACACTCAATATTTGAGCAATCTGTACAGATAAAGTGAGAGTGTGGAGATTTTTTTATCTCAAAATATCTTTTTTTATCATTTGATTCAAATGATTCTACTATTCCATCTTCTTCAAAAATTGCTATATTTCTATAAAATGTTGCTTTATCCATAGATATTTTATCTTTCATCTCATCATATGATAAAGGTTTATTTGAATCAACTAATATCTCTAAAATAGATTTTCTAGCTGTTGTTAACTTTATATTTGTAAAATCCGTTATATTTTTTAAACTAATCATAAAAAAGATTGTATCTAAAAGCTTTTTAAAATATCTTGCTACTAAGTTGCATTAAAGAGAAATAAGATTAAAATTTCAAAAAATGCAACTTAGTTGCAACGAAAAGGAAGATTATGAAAAAAATTTTAGTTCTGTTTTTAGTTTTTGTATCATTTATATATGCAAATAAACCACAACTTATGGTTAATATTTTGCCACAAAAATATTTTGTAGAAAAAATAGTAAAAGATAAATTTGATATAAATGTTATGATAAAACCAGGAAGTTCACCTCACAATTTTGAACCAAAACCATCTAAAATGAAGGCTTTAAGTGCTTCAAAAGCTTATTTTTTGGTTGGAGATCCAAGCGAATTGGTATGGATTGATAGATTTAAAGAGAATACAAAAAATACTCTTTTTGTTGATACAACAATTGGTATTGAAAAAATTGCAATGCTTGCTCATACTCATCATGAAGATGAACATGAAGATGAAGAAAATCATGATGATCATGCCCATCATGGTGAGTCAGATCATAAAGAACATCAAGAGCATGAACATGGAGCAAATGGTCTTGATCCTCACACTTGGTTAGATCCAATTAGTGTAAAAGTTCAAGCAAAAAATATATATGAAGCAATGGTTAAAATAGACTCTAAAAATAGTGATTTTTATAAATCAAATTATGAAGAGTTTGTAAAAGAGCTTGATATTTTAGATGAAAATATAAGAGATATTTTAAAAGATTTTAAAGGTAGAGCTTTTATGGTATTTCATCCATCTTGGGGATATTTTGCACATAGATATGAAATTGAACAAATTTCAATTGAGATTGAAGGAAAAGAGCCAAAACCAAATGAGCTTGTAAAATTAATTCAAGAGGCTAAGAAGCATGATATTAAAATAGTTTTTGTATCTCCTCAATTTTCACAAAAAAGTGCAAAAACAATATCAAAAAATATTGGTGCAAATGTAGTATCTATAAATCCATTAAGTGATGATTGGTACAATAATATGCTTCTAGTAGCAAATGAGATTGCAAAAAGTTATAGATGATTAGAGTAGTTTTTATATTAGCAATAATTTTTCCAAGTTACTTACTCTCTTGTAGTTTGTGTGCTTTTATGCAACCAAAAACATATGTACAAACAAAAGTAGTTGTAAATGAAGATAAAATAGATTATGTTGCTATAAAATGGGAGTTTGAAAAAGATTTTAGCGAAGAGCTTTTAAAAGTATATGATTTGAACTTAGATAAAAGTTTTAATGAAAAAGAGTTGAAACTAATTGAAGATTCTTTGATGCCATATTTGCTTGAAAAAAGCTTTTTAACAACAATATCATATAGTAATAATAACTCAAAAAATAGTATCCCTTTTGAGGTTAAAGATTACAAAATGAGTTTTGAAAATAAGAGTAGAATACTATCTTTTGAGTATAGAGTTTTACTTGATTTAAAAATATATGATAAAAACTATTTTAGCATTAGAGCCTTTGATAATGAAGAGTTTTTCTTCCTTATTTTAGAAGATAAAAATCAAAGTGTAGTATCTAATTATAAATTTAATAAAACTACAAAAATAGATAGAGTAACTTATTTAATAGAGGCTTCTAATTTACAGACTCAAAAATTTAATATTGTAGAGGCTGTAGAAGAGAGTAGCAAAGAGTCCTTAGAAGATATTTGGAAAAAAGAGCAAAATAAAGAGTTTGAAAAATCTCAAGAAGAGATTTTAAATGAGCAAAAAATAGAGAGTGAAGAGGTTTTAGTTTTAGAAGAAGAGGAGCAAAAAATAAGCTTTACTGATAAATTTTTTGCAAGTATTAAACAAAATCTTGTAGATATTGAAAATGGAGATAAATTAGCTTTAATATTTTTACTTGTTGCATCTTTTTTATATGGAGTTGTTCACTCAATTGGACCAGGTCATGGAAAAGCTTTGGCATTTGCATACTTCTCATCACAAAAAAGCACATATTTTGAAGCTTTTATAATATCACTTTTAACTGCATTTATTCATATTGTAGGTGCATTTGTTATTGTTTTAATATCTGTTTTTGTACTTCAAAGTGTTTTAAATAAGTTTTTAGAGGATAGTGTTTCATATATAACATCTTTTAGTGCAGTTGTAATTATGATTTTAGCACTATATATTTTATATAGAAAATTGACTAAAAAAAGATGCTCTTGTTCTGCTTGTAGTGGTGATTTAAGTAAAGTTAGATTTAGGATTGTAGAGGAGAATAATTTAGTAAAAATCAAAGAGATAAAACCTGTTCATAAACGAAATAAAAAAGAGGATTTAATATTTGTTTTAACAGCTGGAATAGTTCCTTGTCCTGGTACTGTTTTACTTTTTGTTTATGCTTTTTTACTTAAAACTTATTTTGCTGTACTTTTAGCAAGTCTAGCTATTAGCCTTGGAATGGCTGTTGTGATTTTTGCATCATCATTTTTGGGAGTTAGTTTGCATAAAATCTCTTCAAAATCTCAAAAGTTAATAGATATTTTAGAGATAGTTGCACCTATTTTTATGTTTATTTTGGCTCTGTTTTTGTTCTTTGCTTCAAGTAGTTTTAAAATAAATTTATAGCTCTTTTATCATATGAGAAAATTGAGTTTTTGATACCTCTAAAGTAGTATTATCAATAAATCCCAGTTTCTCATACAAAGCTTTTGCTTTTTTATTTTCAAAATCAACCAAAAGTGAGAGTTTTTTAAATCCTAATTCTCTTGCTTTTTGTTGTGCAAATGCAAATAGCTCTTTTGCAATACCTCGCCCTTGATAATCTTCTAAAACGCTAACTGTATCTATATAAAACTCATTTGAAAAGCACTCTTTTTCGAAAGAGTCTAAAAATATATTTTTTGTTTTTAAGTGATTTAGCATTGGCTTATCAAGTTTTTCTACATCATTTGAGTTGTATGCTAATAAAATAGCTATATTTTTATTATCTACTTCATAAGTATAAATATTGTTATAACTAAGACGGCAAATCTCCATTTGTATATAATTTTCTAAAGTTTCTAATATTTTGTGCTCTTCATTTTCACCTGTTAAACTATTTGCTACTTCATGAATTGCATCGTAAATTAGTTTTGAAATATTTTCTATATTTTGTTTATCTGCTTTTTTTATCACTTATAATCCTTTGTAAAAATTTGGATTTTATAATATGTTTGCTAATAAGAGATTAATGCTACTATTTGAGCTACATTAAACTATTTAAAACTAACACACAATAAATAGATTTTTCTTAAAATACTCTTTTATATATTTATAGAGATAATTATTGAAAGCAATAAAAATATTAGTTTTGGAGAGTAAAGATAGCTCTATTGGAAAAATTATAGAGATATTAAAAAATAGCTTTCAAGTAGAAATTTGTGTTAGTAATGATGATTTTTTAGATCATATTAAGAATAAAAGCACTAATAAGAAGGCAATTTAGAGTATGAGATATTTAAAAAAGGAGACAAAAGTCCCCTTTTTTTATAAACTATTTTTAAATAGAGTATAGAATCCCCAAGCAAAATATACAATAGACCAAATAGATAAAATCCATAAAACAGCATTTGCCATAGTTGTAACTACTTTATCTTTTGAAGCATCAAAATACCCACTACTTTTTCCTACTTTCCAAGCAATTGTAGCTATAAAAGTAACACCAATACCACCTAGAGATAAAAATGTTAATAAAAACATAGTTATAGATGCCCACTCTATATTTAGAGTATAAGAGTAAATATCATAACCTAAATTATTCATTATGTTATATCTAATATATTCTCTAAAACCTGATATTAAAAGCAAAATAACAATAAAAATAGAAGTTGATATATAACTATTTTTAATATTTTTAGCTAATAAAATCAGAGTTAAAAATGAGATGCAAATCACAATAGAGAAAATATCAATTAATTTATCTATTGAATATGCCCAAACAATAAAAGATATCAAAGTTGATATTAGTCCAAATGTTGCAATTTTTTTACCTAAATTTTTCGTATAAATTATAAATGATTCATCAAAATTTTTATTTGATTTTAAAAAATCACTATAGTTTTGTAAAAATAATCCAAGTGTTGGAATACTTAATATCATAAAGAAGATATATCTAATAGTTTCTGGATGAAAATTTGTTCCAGAAGTATCAACAACTCCATTTGGAGCATACCACTGCATCCATTTATCAGGTTGAATTGCTTCAACAGCAAAAGTGTGCATGATTAAGCCACAAATTACTAAAAGTACAAAAGAGATAGTTCCTATTAAACCACTTATAAAACTTTGTTTCTTATTTGCATAATAGTACCAATAATAGATGCTATAAGCTACTAATAAACAGTAAATAAATATAACAACCCAAAGTCCTGATAGAGTATTTATTGTGTACCAGTTTGGATCATAAATTACTTGCGTAAATAGAAGTGGAGCAACACCTAAAACAATCAATAATGAAACACTAATCTTTCCCGTTTGTATTAGATGTGAAGTTAATATTTTCCAGTTATTATCACTTTTTTGTCTAATTCCACCATATAAAGATAAGCCTAAGCTTCCCAAAGATAAAAATACAAACAGAGCGTGTAGAGCCCAAGTTAATACATATAAAGCTTGAAAAACTACAGGATAAAAAGGAACCCCTGCTGGGTCTTGAAGTAGATTTAAAATTCCTGAATCCATTATTTCTCCTTTGGTAATTGTGATTCAATCCAAGTTGCCATTGCATCAAACTCTTCATCTGGAAGACTTATTTTTGGCATATAAGCAATTGCACCAGTTGCTAGTGAATATTGCATAAATGTTTTAATCATCTCTTTATTTTGACCAGTAAAATTTTTAAGTAGAGGTCTATATTTTCCAGTAGTTTCAAGTGAGTGACAATTTGAACAAGCGATTTTTGTAAGAAGTTCTCCCGCTTCTAATCTATTTTCATCTGTTATAGTTTTTAATCTATCTGGAATCCAAGGATTTACTTTTAATAATCCATGTTTTTCAATAATTTCAACCTCATTTTTGATATTTTTTCCAGGAACATCTCTTCCCATGATTTGATTACTATAAACATATTGTCCCACAACATAAGGTTTTCTAATACTCTCTCTTAGTTTTTCTCCAGGCCATAATCCAAAAATAGCTATAACAAATAACATAACAATAGCAAATGGTCTATTTATAAAGTTTGGTTTTAAAATAGCAATTGAAAAATAAGCTGAAAAAACTACTACTAAAACTACTTTTGTAGTCATAATATCTGGCATATAGATGCTTAATAATATTTTTGCATTTTCAGGAATTGTAGTCATGTACCACATAAAACAAACAACAGTTATAAATCCACCAATAAAACTTATAACTCCCATTTTTCTTATTAGTTCATTTCTTAACTCTTTATCACTTAATGATGAGGCAATAATAAGTCCAATAACCCCAGACATTAAAATCATAAATCCGATTCTTAAGAATAGGTGAGGGAAAGTTGTAAGTCCAAAAAAAGCATCACTAACAGAGCCTGTTTGATAAAAAGCATCGTTTCCTGGCCACATCATAAAACTAATAATTCCAATGATTAAAAACAGAGTTCCAACAGAAGCTAAGGCAAAAGCATAAGTGAGTTTTAGGTGAGTTTTTCTATCTATTTTATTTATAAAATAAACTAAAGCAAAAACCCCAACTACTTCAAATACAAAAAATACCCATTCAGTTGCCCAAACCCAAACAAAGTTGTGAATCAAAGCACTAATTCCTCTAGGACTAGCTGCTGTTGCAGTATACCAAATCCCTGGACCTGTAATTGAACCAACCACATAAGAAAAAATAAGTAAAAACATTCCATATTTTTTCATATATTCATACAGTTCAGGTCTATCTTCTTTATAAGCCTTATGTGCCAAAAAAGCAAATAGTAGTGCAGCTCCAACAGATGTGTGAGATGCTAAGATATGAATTGTTCCAGTTATTCCCATAATCCAAGCAGAGCCGATTTCTGGAAAATAAAAAAGTGGAAACATTCCAATTTGTTCCATTCTTTTCTCCTTTTTTAAATTTGTTTTTCTAAAAATGAAAAACTTATTGCTATATTAATGCTAGATTGTTAAGTTTGTGTTAAAAGTTTTGTAGTGGTCAATTTATTTTAGATTGTGACTTTTATCAGATTTGTAGGAGATGCTGATATTTTAATATAAATTGACCATTGAATAAAATTTTATTATTAAAGTGTTAATTTTGTGTTATGAGGTTGAATCATCTATTAATGATAAAGTTAAATATTATCTACAAACTCTTTCAAACTCTTTTTTTATCTCTTCTATATCTTCAATTCCAACAGATATTCGTATTAAATTTATTGGAAGTTCAATTTTTTCTAAAAACTCTTTACCGTTTTGGCTTGTTATTAAATCATAGTGAGCAAGATATGTATAAGGCATTAAAAGTGTAAATTCAGTTCCAAGGCTTGGACCTTTTGCAAAGTTTAGAGCATTGTAAATTTTTTCAAAATCATTTTTTATATAAATTGAGATTATTCCACAAATACTATTTTTATCAATCATTAAATCTTTGTAGTTTTCAAAATTCTCTTTGCTTAAACAAGAATAGACTTTTGATACATAAGGTAAAGTCTCTAAAAACTCTATTAGCTCTTTTGTATTTTGTGATATTTTTTTGACTCTTTTTTTATAATTTACAATTTCAATAGCCATTCTTTGCATATCTTTTATATATGGTTTGTCACTATGCTTGAAAAACTCATTTTTTATATGAGATATTTTAAAATTACTATTTAAAATTATTGCTCCCATTAAAACATCGGCATTTCCACAAGCAAATTTTGTTAAAGATTCAACAAAAATATCAGCATAGGGTTTTAAATTTAGGTTATATGGTGTTGCAAAAGTTGAATCTATTACTAAGACAATATTGTACTTATCGCAAAGCTCTCTTAATTTTTTTAAGTTTGAAGTTTTTACTAAAGGGTTTGTTGGAACTTCAGTTATTATTGATAAAACTCTATTTTTATTCTCTTCTAAATAACCTTCAAGCGATTTTAAATCTGTAACATCATAAAAAACTCTGCTCTCTTCAAAATAGTTGTTTACAATATTTGTAGTATCTAAATATAGCCATCCAAACTGTATTAAGATAGATTTTCCATTTCTTGCTTGAATATTTTTTAAACCTTTTAAAACACTATAAATAGCATTCATTCCAGATGGACTCAAACAAATATTCTCTTTTTTTTCACTATAAGCATTTGCTAGAGTATTTAAGATTATATCTTCACATAACTCTTTTTTTTCTAGCTCTTCTTTTTGAGTTTTTTCAATCAAACCTAGATTATATAGATAATCTTCAGCCAATCTTGAAGATAGATTGTATCCAACATATTGAATAAACTTTAAAACCTTTTTGTACTGTCTTCCTTTTAAAACTTTTATTACTCCAAAAGGCTCGTTAAACTCAAATTTGTTGTGAATAAAATATCTATTGCTTACAACTTCTACTGCTTTTTGGCTACTTAAAAGTATAAGTTCATACTCATTTGGAACTTCATACTTGTTTTTTAAAAAGTTTGATAAAAGTTTTAAATATGGATGAATCACAAATCTAGGATATGCAATAGTTATTTTTTCTAAAATTTGTGGTGTTTGCTCCTCATAATCTATAACATCTTGAAGTGTTGGCATAGAAGTTGATACTGCATGAATATTTTGTGGTGGTAAAGTTTCACCACAAATAATTGGTTGAAAAATAGAGTTCTTTATCATTTTATAGCTTCTAATAGATCCTCTTTTAAATCTTTTAAATTCTCAAAGCCAATAGAAAATCGCACCGTACTATCAGATATTCCAATTGCTTTTAACTCCTCTTTTGAAAAAGAGGCATGAGATATTTTAGAAGGTATTTCAACTCTACTATCAGCACTTCCAAAAGAGCATTTTTCTCCAAATATTTTTGCATTTTCTATAAACTTTTGCGCTAGTTCAATACTTTTAAAATCAGCACAAAAAACACTAGGAATTATCTTCATCTGTTTTTTTGCCAAAGCTCTTTGTGGATGTGATTTTAAAGCTGGAAATGTTACTTTTTCTATAAAATCTTGTTCTTCTAGCCATTTAGCAAATTTTTTTGCTAATTTCTCACTAGCTTTCATTCTAACTTTTAAGCTACTAATTCCAAGTGATATTAGATGAACATCAAGAGGATTTTGGTTTCTTCCTAAGGCATTTGAATAGTAGTGAAGTTTGTCTGAGTTCTCTTTGGTTTTTGCAACAATAGCACCTGCAATTACACTTCCGTGACCACTTATAAATTTAGTTGTAGAAAAGAGTGAAAAATCAGCCCCTAAATCAAGAGGTTTTTGGCTAATAAAAGTTGCAAGTGAGTTATCAACTGCAAAAAGAGAGTTATGTGCTTTACAAAGTTTTGATATCTCTTTTAAATCTATAATTTTTAAACCTGGATTTGTAGGACTCTCACATAAAACTAAATCAATACTATGTGTTTTTAAAATATGTTCAAGCATATTTAAATCTGTAAAATCTGTAAAGTTTACATTAATATTGTATTTTTCTTTAAATAGTTTTAAAAGTCTAAAAGTTCCACCATAACAATCAGCTTCAACCAAAATAGATGAGTTTGCTTTTAAAACAGTTTCAAATAGTAGTGAAACAGCTGCTATTCCTGTGTGCGTACAAACAGCTCCATAGCCATTTTCTGCAAAAGCAAAAAAGTTTTCAAGTGTAGCTCTTGTTGGATTATCGCTTCTTGTGTAATCATAAACTCTATCACCATTTTGGTTTTTTAAATCAAAAGTTGCTGTGTTGTATATTGGAAAGTGTGAAGAGTTTGTTGGCTCTTTAAAAGGTGCAAAATCTTTTAAGTGGCAAAGCATAGTTTCTAAACTTTTATTCATAAAAATCCTTAAATTGGCTAATTTTTGGCAAATTGTATCTAATATAAATTTAATCTTATTTGATACTTAAAAATATTATAAGTAAAAATTATAATAAACTATTTTGTTTAAAAAATAAAACTACTCAAGCTCTCTTACTCTTAAAAAAGATGCAAATTTTGGTTTACCATTTTTTGTAAAACCATAATATTTAAAAGTAATATTAGAGCCAATTTTTGGTGGATTTAACCTATCTTCTTTTTTAAATCCACCTCCTAAATTAAATATAGTTCCATTTTTTAGTTCTACTTTTAAACTTTTAAATGAGCCATCAATATTAAAATTGTGAGCTATTACTAAAGCCTCATCATCAAAAAACTCTTTTACTTTTAGTGAGTTTTGTGTTCTTCCACTCTCATAGGCTAAATTTGGATTTTTTATAATCACTCCTTCTGCACCATTTTTTAAAAGCTCTTGTAAAAAGCTATTTAAGTGATTTTCATCTTTGCAAACTATTTGAGGAATAATTTTTATGTATCTATTTGGATTTTTATTTAAATATTTTTCTAAAACAAGAATTCTATCTTTGAAATTTCCTTTTTGATTTGGAACTTCAAAAATATTGTAAGTTATATTTTCCCAATTTTTTGACTCTTGTTGGCTTAAAACTATGCTTTGAATATTTTCAAAATCACCTCTTTTTGTCCAAAGCTCTCCATCAAGCTCAAATGGTGGAAAATCTTTTGTAAACCAAGATGGTGCAAATATTTTGTTTTTATTTCTTGTAAATAGCTCTTTTCCATCCCAATATGCTCTAATACCATCTAGTTTTTCACTCATAAACCAACCATTGATATTCATACTTTTTTCATAAGTTGAAGGTTTTTGTAAATCAAAACTAAAAGAAAGAGTAAAAAGAAGTAACATATAAAATAAAATTCTCATAAATGCTCCTTGTTATTCATTTCTTAAACTATAACATAATTTGATTTTAGCTAGAATGTTTCAATTTTTTAAAAAAGGAAAAACTTGAGTAAAGAGATTTTAACAGAAGATGAAAAAAAGGTTTTATTAAGTTCTATTAGAACGGTTGAAGATTTTCCAAAACATGGTATTAGCTTTAAAGATATTACAACACTTTTGAACAATAAATATGCATTTGAACTACTTATGAGCCATCTTGAAGATAGATACAAAAAATATAATTTAGATTTTATAGCAGCAATTGAAGCAAGAGGATTTTTATTTGGAGCTGCACTTGCCTCAAGACTTAAAATTGGATTTGTGCCAATACGAAAAAAAGGAAAACTTCCAAGTACAACTTTGTGTGAAAAATATGAGTTAGAGTATGGTTTTGATGAGGTTGAAGTTCATTTTGATGCTTTTAGAGATCTTAAAAATCCAAGAGTTCTTTTAATGGATGATTTAGTTGTAAGTGGTGGAACAGCAATAGCAGCTGCAAATTTAATTGAGAAATTAGATGCCTCTTTAGTTGAAGCTTGTTTTATTTTAAATTTCTCTATCTTGCCTGGAAAAGCAAAGTTAGAAGAGAAAACTAAAGTTTATGCGGTGCTAGAGATATGAGTAACTATATTCCAAAAAAAAGTATATTTGATCCAAATGAGCTAGGTGAGTTTGGTGTTGGTGGTGAGTTTGGAATTTTTGGTGGGCAATATGTCCCTGAAACATTGATGCCTATTTTAAAAGAGCTAGAAGCTACTTATAGTAAATATAGATTTGATAAAGAGTTTTGGGCTGAGGTAAACTACTACTTAAAAGATTATGTAGGAAGAGAAAATCCACTATATTTTGCAAAAAATATAAGTGATGAGCTAGGTTGTAAAATATATTTAAAAAGAGAAGATTTAAATCACACAGGTGCTCATAAAGTTAATAATGTAATAGCTCAAGGATTATTAGCAAAAAAGATGGGAAAAACAAAAGTAATAGCTGAAACAGGAGCTGGGCAACACGGAGTTGCAACTGCTACAATTGCAGCTTTACTTGGACTTGAGTGTACTGTTTTTATGGGTGCAAAAGATGTTGCAAGACAAGAGTTAAATGTATTTAGAATGAAACTTTTAGGTGCTAAGGTTGTTGCAGTAGAAAGTGGTAGTAAAACTTTAAAAGATGCTATGAATGACGCTATTAGATATTGGGTTACAAACGCACGAGATACATTTTATATAATTGGAACTGTTGCAGGTCCACATCCTTATCCTATGATGGTGCGAGATTTTCAAGCAATTATTGGTTATGAATCAAGAAAACAGATACTTGAAAAAGAGAATAGACTTCCTGATTATGTAGTTGCATGTATTGGTGGTGGTTCAAACGCTATTGGTATGTTTTCGCACTTTTTAGAAGATAAAAGTGTTACTTGTGTTGGAATTGAAGCAGGGGGCTTGGGACTTGATACAGACAAACATGGAAGCTGTTTGGCTCTTGGAACTCCTGGAATTTTACACGGGCAGTGTTCATATTTGCTTCAAGATGAAGATGGACAAGTTTTAGAAGCTCATAGTATTAGTGCAGGGCTTGATTATCCAGGAGTTGGACCAGAGCATAGTTTTCACAAAGATAATAAAAGTGTAGTTTACGACAATATTACAGATAAAGAGGCACTTGATGCTTTTGTTTGGTTAAGTCAAAAAGAGGGAATTATTCCAGCATTTGAATCAGCTCATGCAATTGCATATTTAAAAAAAGCAAAAGATAAATTAAAAGATAAATTAGTAATTGTTTGTCTATCTGGTCGAGGAGATAAAGATATGATACAAGCAAAAAGTTTATTAGATTTTAAGTAAGGTAATAAATGAGAGAACTTTTTAGAAAAATTCAACCTTACACAGGAAAAATTTTCGCAGTAAGCTTGGTGCTGTTTTTATCTTTTCTTGCTTACAATTTGTATAATGCCCCTGTTGAAGGAGTTGAAGATAAATTTATATATCTACTTAGAAAATATGGTTATGTGATTCTTTTTGTATGGAGTATGCTTGAAGGTGAGATGGGACTTATTATGGCTGGACTTATGGCTCATGATGGCTCTATGAATGTTCTTATTGCTATTTTTGTAGCTGGTCTTGGTGGTTTTGCTGGAGATCAGGTATATTTTTATATTGGAAGATTCAATAAGGCTTCTGTTTTAAAAAGATTAAGAGGACAAAGAAGAAAGTTTGCTTTTGCCCATTTACTTCTTAAAAAACATGGTTGGCCAATAATTTTTACTCAAAGATATATGTATGGTATGCGAACAATTATTCCAATCTCTATAGGACTTACAAGATATGATGCAAGAAAATTTGCATTTATAAATTTAATTAGTGCTTGGTGTTGGGCTACTATTACAATTGTTCCTGTTTGGTATTTTGGAAATGAGATTATGGTTGTACTTCATTGGGCAAAAGAGCATTGGTATATGGCAATTCCACTTGCTATAATTTTAGGTGGTGGAATAATATATTATTTTAATAAAGCAACAAAAAAAATTGAAAAAAGGGTTATGAATGAAGATTAATATTGTAGAAATTTCAAAAGATAAAGAGTATGATTTAGAGATTATCTTAATAGATGATTTAAAAAAAGTTAAGAGCAAAGAGGATAAAGAGCTTTTAGAAAAACTTGATTTTAAAGCAAAAGATGAGTCATCTATTTTATTGGCAGAAAAAAGAAAAATCTATGTTGGTTTTGAAGATTATAGTTATGATAGTTTAGCTATTGCAATTTCAGCTGCTATAAAAAAGTTTAACTCTACAAAATTTAAAAGTGCAAAACTTCTATTAAATAAAGAGTTAGAGAATAACTTTAAGGCTTTAGTTGAAGGCTCTATTTTGGGTTCATACAGTTTTAATCACTATAAAAGTGAAAAAGATGATAAAAAACAAGAGTTATATTTTGTAGTTGAAAAAAGATGTGAAAATTTAAGTGATATTTTAAAAGAGTCACAAATTATTGCAAATGCAGTTAATAAAGCTAGAGATATGGTAAACACAGCACCTGCTGATTTTACTCCAAAAAGTTTTGTAAAAGAGGCTGAAATTATTGCAAAAGAGTTTGAGCTTGAGTATGAAATTTTAGGAGAAAAAGATTTAGAAAAACAAAAAATGATGTCTATGCATAGTGTTGGAAGAGCTAGTGTTCATGAGTCTCAACTAATACATCTAAAATATAGACCAAAAAAAGCTAAAGGAAAAATTGTTCTTGTAGGAAAAGGACTTACATATGATAGTGGTGGTCTATCTTTAAAACCAGCTGATTTTATGGTAACAATGAAAGCTGATAAATCAGGTGCAGTTGCTGTTTTAAACACTATAAAAGTAATAGCAGAGCTTAAACTTAATGTTGAGGTTCATGCAATTATAGGTGCTGTTGAAAATATGATTGGTGGAAATGCTTATAAACCTGATGATATTTTAACTGCTAAAAATGGAAAAACAATTGAAGTGCGAAACACAGATGCTGAAGGAAGATTGGTATTAGCTGATTGTTTATGTTATGCTCAAGATGAGATTAAAGATTTTGATTATATCTTTGATTTTGCAACTTTAACAGGTGCTTGTGTTGTAGGACTTGGTGAATATACAACAGGAATTATGGGAAATAGTGAAGAGTTAAAACAAAAAGCTCTTGAAGCCTCTTTAAATAGTGGTGAGTATGCAACTAAACTTGATTTTAATAGATATTTGAAAAAGTGTATTAAATCTGAAATAGCAGATGTTTGCAATATTTCAAACACTAGATATGGTGGAGCTATAACAGCTGGAATGTTTTTAGATAACTTTATTTATGAAGAGAATAAAAACAGATGGGTACATTTTGATATAGCAGGACCTGCATTTGTTGAAAAAGCTTGGGGATATAATCCTTATGGAGCGAGTGGAACAGGTGTTAGAATGGCTGTAGAGTTTATAAAAAATTTAGCTAAATAACTAAGAGCAAAAAGCTCTTAGTTTATTTGGTATTGAACAGGTACTTCAAGACTTAGATTTGATTTATTATCTAATTTTGACATCAACTCATTTGGAATTGGATCAAAAGAGCCAATTTTTTCTAAGAGATTAATTGTTGCTTTATCTAAAGTTTTATATTTAGAGTTTTCAATAATTCTTATATTTGTAATCTTTCCATTTAATAAAACATCAAAAGCAATTTTAACAACTCCTTGATGATGAAGTCTTTTTGCATTTCTTGGGTATGTTTTATATCTTTCAATAGTATTTTTTATTTTTCCTAGATATAAATCTTCAATTTCGGCAGCTTTTACTTGATTTTCTAAATCAGCAGTTGTAATTTTCTCTTGAACCTCTTTTTTCTCTACAATCTTTTTAGGCTCTTTTTTTGGTTTTGTATCTTTTTTTGGTTTTTGTTTTTTAATCTCTTTTTTTACAACTTTTTTTGCTGGTTTTTCAATTATTTTTTCAACAATCTCTTCTTCAACAATCTCTTCAATAACTTTTTCTTGAATTGGAATATTACTTAAAGAGATTTTTGTAACAGTGTGAACATCTTTTTTAATATCAACTGTTTTATGAGTATTTGAAAAAGATATAAAAATAGGAGCTGCAATAGCAAGATATATAGTAGAACTAATAAAAAGTGATTTTATATATCTATTATTTTTCATCTTTACTTCTTTGTTACAATTGAGACATTTGAGAATTGATTTTTCTTTAACATATCTAAAACATTTACAAAGTGTTCAAACTTTGTCTCTTTGTCTGTATGAAGATGAATTGGAGTCTCTTTTTGCTTTCCTAAAAGTTCAAGCTCAATATTTTGAATTGCCATTTGAATCTCATCAAGATATAAAACTCCAGCATTATCAATAACAATTACAACTTCTTTGTCACTTTTTAATTTACTAGATGTTTGACTATTAGGTAAATTTACAGGAATAATTCCTTTAGTTATAAATGTAGAAGTTAATAAAACTATTGCCAGAAGAACTAATAGTACATCAATAAAAGGAATTACATTGATTGAATCATACTTCTGTAGCTTCATAATTACTTTCCAAAACTTCAGCAAATCTACTTAAAATATTATATAAAACCATAGAAACAATTGCCACAACCAAACCAACAGCAGTTGCTTTAAGAGCAAGTGCTAAGCTCTCCATAATTTTTGCAGCATCAATATCTCCACCACCACCCATTGTCATAAATGTAAGCATAATTGCTAATACAGTTCCCAAAAGTCCAATATATGGAGAGTTTGATGCAATAGTTCCTATAATTGTAAGATGTTTTGTTAAGGCAATATCTAATGATTTTTTTGTTTTATATGAGTTTACATCTATTTTTTTATAAAATATAACTCTTTCAATAAAGAAAAAAACAGCAACAAAACTCATAACTACTAAGACTCCTATTACACCATAATCAACTAAGTGTTTTAATTTTTCAATATCATCAAACATAAACTATTTCCTTAAAAATTTTTTGGAATCGTACCATAATATTGATAATAATTATCTTAAAGAACTCTTAAGTTTAATAATTGTTAAAATATGGTTAAAATATAGTCTTTATAATACCATTTTTAAAATCAAACTAAGGAAATATATTGAGAAAGCTATTTATATTTTTACTAACTTTTACCTATTTATTTGCAAATGAAGATGGCTTGGAAATACTAAAAGATGATAAAAAAGAGTATAGAAAACTAGACAAAGAGTCAATTTTAAAAAAGTATGATTACTCTAAAAATAGTTGGATTGGAACGATTAATTTAGATGCCTCAATAAGCACAACACACCCTTTTGATAAGTCAAAGGATGATAACTATTCAAAACAAGCATCAATTGGTTTTACACAATCACTATTTGAATCAGGTGGAATTTGGTCAAAAATAGATAAAGCTAAAAGCACTTTTGATTATGATTTACTATCTTGGGAAAATGAAAATAGTGAACTTTTATTATCAATTTATGGCACTCTTTTAGAGATTAAAAAACTAAAGTATCAACAATTTCAAAGTAGAATCAAATATGAGAATAAAGATATAGAGCTCATTATTAAAAAAATCCAATATGAAGCTGGAAAAAGTGATATTATAGAGTTAAATAATGCAGTTATGAGTAAAAACATTGCATATAGAGATGTTATAAGTGTTGAAAATAGTTTAAAGCAAAAAGAGCTAGAACTTGCTAAATATACAGATTTAAAATATGAAAACATAGAGATATTAGATTTTAAACCAATATCAAAAGAGGATTTTTTACAAAAGAATTTTTCACTACTAAAAGAGGATGCAAGAGTTGCTATTTTAAATAGTAGTTATAAAATAGATAGATCAAACTATCTTCCAAAACTAACTTTAAATGCAAATGCTAGATACTCAAATACAAAAGATGATTTTAATAATATGTTAAGTGATACTAGAAAAGAGGATTCGCAATCAACTGCATCTTTAAACTTCTCTATGCCTTTGTTTGATTACAATATGTCTTCAAAGCTTCAAGAGTCAAAAATAGAGGTTTTAAAACAGCAGGTATATTTAAATGATTTAAAAAATGATATAAAATCTGATTTTGAGCAAATTTTAACAAAAATTGATACTTACGAAAAAATCTCAAAAAGTATTGATGATAATATAAAATTGTATGAGGATTTAATAAAAGCAAATAGGGTATCAAATCAAGCTGGAATGACAGCAAGTTATGATTTAGAGATTTTAGAAAATAGTAAAAAAATAAATGAGTATGATTTGTTAATAAATGATATAAATATTCTTCAAGAGTATTCAAAATTATATTTTAAAATAAGAGGCTAGAATGAGTGATTTAAAAGATGAATTAGATAAATATGCAACAAAAAGTAATAAAAAAAGATATATAGTCATAGCTTTGATACTAATCATAGTTTTGGCATTAGTTTTAATAAAAATTTTTACTTCACAAAGTGATTTTTCAAAAGTAGAGTATGTAACTAAAAGGGTTGAAAAAGGAGATTTATCTGTAGTTGTAACTGCAACTGGAAATCTAAATCCTACAAATAGTGTTGAAATAGGTATAGAGGTATCAGGGACTATAAAAGAGATATTTGTAGATTATAATGATGAGGTAAAAGTAGGGCAGGTATTAGCTGTTTTAGATACAGTAAAACTTCAATCTCAAGTAGATAGTTCAAAAGCAGCTCTTGCAATTTCAAAAGCAAATTATAAAGAGAGTGAAGTAAATTTAAGAAACAAAAAATTAACTTATGAAAGAGTTCTTAAAATGTTTGAGGATTCAGATGGAAAATACCCTTCAAAAAATGAGTTAGATGATGCAAAATTTGCCTACGAAGCAGCACAATCTTCTCTTGAAGCTTCAAAAGCAAGAGTTATGCAAGCTGAGTTTAATTTAAAAACAGATGAACAAAATCTAAAAAAAGCATATGTAAGATCTTCAATTGATGGAATAGTATTAAACAAAGATGTAGAGATTGGTCAAACTCTAGCAGCAACTATGTCAGCTCCAAAACTTTTTACTTTGGCAAAAGATTTAAGAAATATGGATTTAATAGTTAGTATTGATGAAGCTGATGTTGCAGAGATTAAAAAAGATTTGCCTGTTACTTTTACAGTTGATGCATATGCAAATAGAACTTTTAAAGGTAAGATAAAACAAGTAAGATTAAATCCAATTAACTCAAATGGGGTTATTACATATGAGAGTGTTGTTGAGGTTCATAATGAAGATTTGCTTTTAAAACCAGGAATGACAGCAACTGCAAAAATTGTTACAAAAGATAGTAAAGATAAGATATTGGTTCCAAATAGTGCATTAAGATTTAAACCAAAAATTGATGAGGCAAAAAGAGTTGCTATGATGGGACCTAGTAGAAGACCTCAAGGAGCAGTTACAAAAGATTTAGATAAAAAAGAGTTTTCGCCTATTTATAAATTAGAGAATGGTGAGCTAAAAAGAGTTATGGTAAAGATTTTAGATACAGATGGAAAATCTTCTGCAATTGAGTCAAAAGAGTTAAATATTGGTGATGAGGTAATAATTTCACAAAAGAGTATTAATGGAAAATAAAGAACCAATTATTGAGTTTAAAAATATTGTAAAAAGTTATGGGAGTGGAAACAATATTACTCATGCTTTAAATGGTGTTGATTTAAAGATATACAAAGGGGAGTTTGTTGCAATTATGGGTGCTAGTGGAAGTGGTAAATCAACTTCTATGAATATGATTGGGTGTTTAGATAAACCAAGTAGTGGAGAGTATCTTTTTAATGGTATAAATGTTGAGAAGTTAAATAGAGATCAAATGGCACTTTTAAGAAGAAACTATTTGGGATTTGTTTTTCAAGGATTTAACCTTTTAGGAAGAACAACTGCTTTAGAAAATGTTGAATTACCTTTAATTTATAGAGGAGTTACTTCTAAAAAAAGAGAAGAGTTGGCAATTGAAGCTTTAAAAAAAGTGGGACTTCAAAGTGTTATAAAACATACTCCCTCAGAGCTAAGTGGTGGACAGCAACAGCGTGTTGCAATAGCAAGAGCAATTGTAACAAATCCTTTAGTGCTCCTTGCAGATGAACCAACTGGAAATCTTGATAGTATTAAAAGTGTTGAGATTATGGAGCTTTTGAAAAATTTAAATGAAGAGTCAAATATAACTATTGTTATGGTAACTCACGAAGAGGATATGGCTAAATATGCTAATAGAATAATATATTTTAGAGATGGAAATATAGAAGATAGTTTAAAAAAAGGTTATAAATAATGTTAGAAAATGCCTTTTTAATAGCAATAAAAGAGATAAGAAGAAATATTTTAAGATCTATTCTTACAATTTTAGGAATAGTAATAGGAGTTGCTTCTGTTATTGCTATGGTTATGATTGGAGATGGGACAACACAAAGTGTAAAAGATAGCATTACTAAACTTGGAAGTAATATGCTAACGCTTAGAGTTGGTCAAGAAAGAAGAGGAGTTCCAAGAGAGGATAATAGTGCAAAACCATTTAAAAACGAAGATATAGTGGCTATTAAAAATGAAGTTGCAAATATTAAAGGAGCAACAACTGAAGGCTCTTTGAGAATGAATATTGTATATGGAAATAAAAGTCACACAGCAACTGTTGTTGGAACTGATAATGACTACTTTATAATCAAAGATTGGCAACTTGAAGATGGAAGAGTTTTTGATGATAGTGAGCTTATAACTGGAAAATCATCTTGCATTATTGGAACAACTATTCAAAAACAGCTCTTTGGTGATGAAAATCCAATTGGAACAAACATAAGAGTTAAAAATTTAACTTGTAATGTAATAGGAGTTTTAAGTTCAAAAGGAGCAGCTGCTTTTGGAAATGATCAAGATGAGATAGTAATAGTTCCAACAAATATGTTTCAAAGAAAGATTTTGGGTAAAAAAGATGTTTCATCAATAATAATTTCAATTACACAAGAGCAGTTTATAGAAGATGCAAAAACTGAGATTACATCTTTAATGCAAGAAAGAAGAGGTGTTAAAATAGGAGAAGCTGATAATTTTCATATAAGAGATATGAAAGATATACTAAATACTATGACAAATACTACAAAAATGCTTACATATTTGCTAGGTTCAATTGCTGCAATTAGTTTGCTTGTTGGTGGAATTGGAATTATGAATATTATGCTTGTATCTGTAACAGAGCGAACTAGAGAAATAGGTACAAGACTTGCAATTGGAGCTATGGAGAAAGAGGTTTTGATGCAGTTTTTAGTAGAGGCTGTTGTTTTATCAACTTGGGGTGGAATTATTGGAGTATTTTTGGGATTATCAATTGGATATGGCGTTGTAAATTTACTTGATTTACCATTTATTATAAATTATCAAATTATTTTTATAGCATTTATATTTTCAACTTTAATTGGTGTTGTTTTTGGATATTTTCCAGCAAGAAAAGCTGCAAGATTAAATCCAATTGAAGCATTAAGATATGAGTAGATTAAAATATTTATTTTTTGATATAGTTTCAAAAATTATTTTTAGGAGAGATTTTGATAAAGGCAAAATTAAAACATTTTTTTGAGATAGTTCTTCAAGGATTATTTTGGGTACTTCCAATAGCACTTATTACTATAGTAGTCTTTTGGTTGTTTGGAAAGATAGATTTTTTGGTAAATGGTGTTTTAGATTTTGTTGGAGTTGATGCAGATTCAAATCCTGTTTTTTGGTTTTTTGTTGTATGTTTTGTTTTTCTTTTTTTACTATATATTGTAGGTCAATTTATAGAGACAAGAGCTCTTAGTTATACAGAAAAATTTTTGAATAAAATCCCAGGATATTCAACAATAAAGGATATTGTAGGAATTTTTAACTCTTCAAAAAAAGGGGAGAGAAAAGTTTTGGTTGTTGCTATTAGAGGTTTTGGAAATAATTCATATAATATTGGGCTTATGTACTCTCAAAAACAAAGTATTATAAAAGATTACTATACTGTAACATTATCTCAAACTCCTATTCCAAATGGTGGATATATGTTTGAAGTTCATCAAGATAATATTTTTGTAATAGAAGAGGCGACTTTTGATCATAATTTACAATATCTTCTATCTATGGGTGTTAAAAGTTTGGCTGATATTTTAAAAATTGAGCCAAAAAATTTAGAGGATTTAAAGAGTTTAAAAGAGTGGTTAAAAAAAGATTAAATTTTAAACCTCTTTTAAAGCTTTTAATTTAAAACTAAATCTGTGAATATTGGATCTTCCAAACTCTTTTATAGCATCAACATGAGCTTTTGTGCCATAACCTTTATGCTTTTTAAAGTTATATTCTGGATAGTTTGCTGAGATAGAATCCATAAATCTATCTCGGCTTACTTTTGCTAGGATTGAAGCAGCACTTACCTCTTTATATTTTGCATCTGCTTTTATCTCTTTTTGAAGATTTTCTATACCAAAATTGGTATTTCCATCCATTAAAAAAGAGCTTGCATCATTTTGTAAAGTTTGCATAATCTCTAAAATTGACTCTTTTATACAAAAAGATATTCCTAAATCATCTATTTGTTTGGCACTTTTAAAAACAATATGATATTTTGATTTTTCTAATATCTCATCAAAGAGTTTTTCTCGTTTTTTTTCGCTTAAAACTTTTGAATCTGCAAGGTTTTGTATATCTTCTAATAAAATAACACCAGCAACAACCAAAGGACCAGCAAGTGGTCCTCGTCCTGCTTCATCAATACCACAAAGCATTAATTACTGTTTTGCATGTCTTGAAGACATTCTAAACTCTCTTCTTTTTAAAGCGTCGTTATATCTTCTTTTATCATCTTCAGTTATAAGTTCAAGTTTTGGAACTGGCATTGGAACACCATTTTCATCAACTGCAACCATTGTAAAGTAGCACACATTTGTATTTTTTATTGTGTGATCTTTTATATCTTCAGAGATAACTTTTATTCCAATCTCCATAGATGTTCTTCCTGTATAGTTTACAGAAGCGTGAAATGTAACTAGTGAACCAATTTTTATTGGATTTTTAAATAGCACCATATCAACAGATAAAGTAACTGCATAATGCCCTGAATATCTAGCTGCACAAGCATAAGCAACTTGATCAAGCATCTTTAAAATCTCACCACCGTGTACATTTTTTCCAGAGAAGTTTGCTTTTTCTGGAGTCATTAACATTGTCATAGTAAGAGATTTTTCTCTTTTAGTATTTTCGTTCATTTTTTACCTCAAAAATTAAATAATTTGGTATTGTATTTTAATTTAATCAAGATAATCTTAATTAAGTTTGTTTTAATTAATAAAATCAGATTAGCTTGAAAAAAAGTAACAAATTTTACTTAATAATATGACCAACAAATTTAGACATATTATTTAAAATTTTACCACCTCTTCTAAATCCTAAGCCACAAGCTTCGTAAGCATAAAAAACTCCAGCTTGATAACACTCCCCTTTAGAATCTTTTACAAAATCTACATACTCTTGGAAAATTGATTTGTGACCATCATACTCACCACCATTTTCAATCTCAACGCTTCCATCACTATTTACAATTTTGATATTTGCACCTTCTCTTCCAAAAGCCTTTTTCTCAACATATTTTTTACCAACAAGTGGTTCAAAAGAGGTTTCAAGCAGTAGTGGATGATTTGGGAATAAATCCCATAAAATTTTCATAAATGCTTTTGATTGAAATATTAAAGTGTAAGCTGGATTAAAAATAATAGCTCTTTTCTCTTTTATAATCTCTGTTAAAATAAGTGCTAATTCACTCTCTTGTATTGCTATATCTTCCCAAGGAATTAGTTTAAACCAAAACTCAAATAGCTCATCATCTTTAAATATTCCATCATCACTAAAATTAACATTTTCTATAAACTCAAAATCTGTATTAAAACCAGCTTCATTTGCAATATGTTGAAGTAGTTTTGTAGTATTTATATCTTCACTTGAGCTTGAGATACTAGAAAATAGTATCTTCCAACCAAGCTTTGAATAATACTCATCAAATTTTTCAATATCACTATCTAAAGTGATGATTCTTTTGAAGTTATCTTTTAAGGCATCATATAAATTATTAAATTGACTGCTCTCATCTAAACCATTTCTTTTAAGCATTGCCCATTGAATTATTGCTGTTTCAAAAAGAGAAGTTGGTGTATCTGCATTAAACTCAATTAATTTTATAGGTTTACCATCAACTCCACCTGCTAAATCAAATCTTGAGTACAAATGCCAGTGAACATCATTTTCCCATGACTCTTTAATTATTTCAACCAAATTAAAAGGGATATTTAACTCATGAAATAACTCATTATCAATCACATATTGAGCAGCTTCAGTCATCATATCGTAAAGTTCATTTGTAGCATCATAAAAAGCTTCAGCTTCCTCTTCACTAATTACTACTAACTCATTTGCAATATATGAGCTCTCATCACTATCTGTATGCCATGTAAAACCTATTGATTCTAAATATTTATTATCAAGCGCTTCTATCTTTTCTAGTCTCATTTTTAGCTTCCAAAACTTGATGAATTTGTTGTTTTATTTGTATTATTGCCACCAAAAAATCCACTCTTTTTTTGTGAACCTGTATTTGAAGTAGCTGGTTTATTAAATGAACTTTGAGATTTGCTATATGTTTGAGGAGATTTATATTGTGCTGCTTTTTGGTTTTGGAAATTTTGGTTATTAAATAGTTTATTTCCAAGCCAAGAACCAATCATTGCTCCAGCAATTGAAGATAATAAAACTCCACCAAGTCCCATTCCACCACTACTCATCTCTGGATTTGTAAGAGGTGAAGTTCCAGCATCTATTTTTGCCTCCTCTTCTTTAACAAGTTTATCTATTTCTGATTGAGATAAAATTCTCTCACTTCCATCAGGGCTTCTTAAAACTATTGTTGTTTTAGATGCTGGAAACTCATCTGCAATTTTGTAATTTCCACTTGCATCTTGTTCAACTATAACAAATGCCCCTTGTTGTTGAGAAGCTTCTGATATAGTATTGTTTGAAGATTGATTTTGATTTGAGTTGTTATTACAAGCTGTTAAACCTAAAATTAAAAAGCTACTAAGTCCACTTACTTTTGCAATATCTTTTAATTTTTTAAAATTTTTATTCTTCATCTTATCCTCTCTTTGTTACTTTTTTAGATTTAGTTTTCTTAGGTTTCTTAACCTTTTCCTCTCTTTTTTTTGCCTCAAATTTTTTATCTTTGATTGTTTTTTGCTGTTTTGCTTTAACTCTTGGTTTTTTCTCTTTTGTAGCAAATCCATCAAGTTCATATTTTTTTACACTAAGAATTAACTCTTTTTCGATCTCAGCAAAAAATTTATAATCTTTTACACTTAAAAATGTAATTGCAAGACCATCATTTCCAGCTCTTCCAGTTCTTCCAACTCTATGAGTAAAGTCATCAATACTTTGTGGAAGTGCAAAGTTTATCACACAAGGAAGATTTTCTATATCAATTCCTCTTGCAGCAATATCAGTTGCTACTAAAACTCTTAGCTCTTTTTCTTTAAATTTTCTAAGTGCTAAGGCTCTTGTACTTTGTCTAACATCGCCATGAATACAAGCAGCTTTTAAACCATCAAGATTTAAATTCTCAACCAAAGTATCGGCTTGTGATTTTTGATTTACAAAAACTAAAGCTTGAGATATATTTTTTGAACCAATAAAGTATGATAAAGCTTCAAGTTTTCTATCCTCATCAACTAAAATAGCCTCATGAGTAATATTTTTTACATTTGATCTTTGAGTAGTAACTTCAATAACAACAGGATCATTTAAAAACTGTTTTGCCAAAGTTTTTACAGTTGAGTTTATTGTTGCACTAAACATAGATATCTGTCTATTTTTACCAATATAAGGCAAAATTTGCTCCAAATCTTTTAAAAATCCCATATCAAGCATTACATCTAACTCATCAATAACTACCTTTGTAACACTTGATAGATTTATTGAATTCTCTTTTATATGCTCAAGAAGTCTTCCAGCTGTTGCAACTGCTATATCAACACCATTTGATAACTTTTTTGCTTGTAAATTTTTACTCTCACCACCCAATATTGATACAGTTTTAACATCCATATATTTTGAGTAATTTTCAATAGATTTTACAATTTGTTTTGCTAACTCTCTTGTTGGAGCAACTATTAATGCTCTTAAAACTCTATTTTTACCAAGCTCTTGATCTTTTAATATTGATTCTAAAATTGGTAAAATAAAGGCACAACTTTTACCAGTTCCACTTTGAGAAATACCAATAATATCTCTACCTTTTATTGCTATTGGAATAGCTTTTTCTTGAATAGGTGTCAAAGATTCATAGTTTAAATCAGAAATTGCTTTTAAAATCTTTTCGTTTAAATTTAGTTTTGAAAAATTTTCTATAATTTGTCCTTTTTGAAAAATAGGTATATATTTTATCAAAATATTTATACCATTTTGCTTTATTTAAATTATTGCATTTTGTAATATTTTTATTAATATTAAATTATTTTGGTTATAATCAGCAAATTTTTTAAAGAAAAAGGGTTTTTAAATGGGCTTTAATCTAAATGATAAGCAACTAAGAATTAGATATATAAGAGTAACAGAGAAGTTTTTGACTAGAACAATCTCTTTATTAAAACTTGAAAATTTTAATAAAGAGATTTTTTTAAAAAGAACATTTAAAAACTATGAAGATATGTGTAAAACTCCAAAAGTTGAGTTATATTCAGATTATTACTCAAGTGTAGATAACTTTATAAAAAAAACATTAGAGTTTGCAAAAAATCCAAGTGAAAGCTTTGAAGATGAGAGAGCAACTTTATTAAAAGATGCAAATTTGCTTCAAAAAGAGAAAAATAAAGCTACATACAAAAAAGAGAAACATAAAAAAGATAGATTTGATGATGGAAACTAATCAAAAAAGCTACAAACTAAGCGGAGTTTTAAAAAAAGTTCTCTATAAAAATGAAGAGAATAGATATATTATTGCTGTTTTAGAAAATAATCAAAAAATTTGTGGAACATATTTTGATGCAAATATAGAAAAGTTTGTTGGAGAGGAGATTGAACTTAGTGGAAATTGGATAACTCATAGTAAATATGGTGTTCAATTTGAGTTTGATACTTTGCAGATAAAAGATAATGAACTCTATTTTTTTCTTACTAAAATAGTAAAAGGTTTTACAAAAAAAGCCGCAAGTGAGATTTTAGAAAAATATGGTGAAGCAAAATTAATAGAGATTTTAGAGAATAATCCAAATGAACTTTTAAATTTTAAAGGGATAAAAGAGAAGAAGTTAAAGACTATTTTGGACTCTTGGCATCAATTTAAACACTTAAGAGAGTTGGGAAGTTTTTTGGGTAAGTTTGGTGTAACTGCAAATTTAATTACAAAAATCTACTCAACATTTAATTTAGTTGATAATTTAATAGAAAAAATAAAAGAAAACCCATATATCTTAACAAACATAAAAGGTATTGGTTTTAAAAGAGCAGATGAGATTGCAAAAGCTTTAGGTATTGATCCAAAATCACCTTTTAGAATAAAATCTTGCTTAAACTACACTTTAAAAGAGTATTGTGATAATAATGGAAACTCATCAATTGATAAATTTCATCTGTACAAACTTCTTGATGATAGTTTGAGATTTTCAAAACAAGATGAGTTATATGAGAATGTTTTAGTTGAGATGTTGGCAAAAGAGGAGATATATAAGACAAGTGAAAATAGAGTTGCTCTATCAATGTTATATTTTGCAGAGCGAAGCATTTTAGAGTTTTTTAATAGAAGAAAAAATGACAAGAATAGAAAAATTGTTGATAATTTTGAAGAGTATTTAGATAAAAAAGAGAGTAGTTTAGGTTTTATTTTAAGTGATGAACAAAAAAAAGCAGTTGAACTTATAAATAGTGGAGATAAGACTCTATTTTTAATAGGTTATGCAGGAACTGGAAAATCAACTTCAAGTAGGGCAATTTTAGAGCTTCTTGAAGAGATTGTCTCTTATGATGATATTATAACTATTGCACTTTCAGGAATTGCAAGTCAAAGAATAAGTGATACAACAGGATATAACTCAAGCACAATTCAAAGCCTTCTAATGAAGCACAAAGAGAGAGATTTTTTCCCATATAAAGTTATCTTATTAGATGAAGCATCAATGGTAAACTCTGTAACTTTTTATCAAATTATCTCAAAAATTAGTGATGATACAATTTTTATTATTGTTGGAGATGATGGACAATTACCTGCAATTGGAGCTGGAAATATCTTAGCTGATAGCATAAAATATGAGTTAGCACCAATTTGTAAACTTACAAAAATTTATAGACAAAATGAGAATCAAGCAATAGCAGTAATTGCAAATGATATTAGAAAAGGTGAGTTACCAAACTACAAAGAGGATTATGAAGATTTTAAATTTATTGATGTATCTATTAAAAACTATTATGGTGTTAAAAATTCACTAAATCAAAATGAGTTTTTTGATTTAAGAGTTGAAAATAGTGAGTATATTTTAAATACTATTTTAAATATTGCAAGTGATTATATTGTTCAATACTATGATTATATAAAAGCAAAAAATATAAGTAAAGCTTTGACTCTTTTTCAAGTAATAACTCCTATGAAAGCTGGAATATTAGGGGTTGATAATCTAAATATTGAACTTCAAAGATTGTTTAATCATACAAAAAATAGAAGTTTAAAAATAAAAGAGATGGAGTACAAACTAACTGATAAAGTAATTCATATAAAAAATGAGAATATGAAAGCACAAACCATGAGTATGTACAAATCAAATTCAAGTGAATATATGGAAAGAAGAGTCTATAATGGACAGTTAGGACTTATAATCAAACTTGATTTTGATGAGCAAAAGTGTGTTGTGTTGTATCCAAATGATGATATGGTAGTTTTTTATGATTTTGATAATATTAGCTCACTTCTAAATTTGGCATACTGTTTAACAATACACAAAACTCAAGGAATGGAGTATGAAAATGCACTAATTCCAATGAGTTTTTCACACTACATAATGCACAATACAAAACTTCTTTACACTGCAATTACAAGAGCTAAAGATATGTGTTTTATTGTTGGAGAGGAGGAGGCTTTTAAAAGTGCTTGTAAAAAAATAGAGATAACAAAACGAGAGAGTGTAATAAATGATTTGCTAGATAGTAAAATAGAAAAAGAGCAAAACGATACACTAAGCATAACACTTTAAATAACATACAAGCAAGATTTCTGTATCATAATAGCTAAAAATTTTAATGAGGATTTATATTTATGATAACTTGGATGCAAAGACATAAAAAGTGGTTGGTTATTACTATTTGGATTAGTACTATTGCCTTTGTTGGTGCTGGATTCGTTGGTTGGGGATCATATAACTATGGTTCAAAAGGATCAGTAGTAGCAACTATAGGAGATAAAGAGATAAATTTTGAAGAGTTAAATAAAGAGTATTCAAGTTTATATGGACAATATGCACAACTATTTGGAGATTCATTTAATCAAGAGTTAGCAAAGCAATTAAGACTTGAAGATATTGCTTTATCTCAACTTTTACAAAAAAAATTACTTTTAGTTTATGGTGAAGATTTAGGTTTAATTACAACTGATGAAGAGATAGCTAAAGAGATTTTAAAATATGAAGAGTTTAAAGTTGATGGTAAATTTAGTAAAGATCAATATGTAAAAGTTTTAGCTCAAAATAGAATTACACCACAAGAGTTTGAAAATAGCCTAAAAGATACAATACTTTTTCAAAAAATTCAAGCAATTTTCTCTTTAAATGTTAGTGATAATGAGCTGGAAAATATTGGTAAGCTTCTATTTATTGAAGATGATATTGAATATAAAATTTTATCAATAGATGATATAAATGTAAAAATTGATGAGAGTATAGCAAAAGAGTATTTTAAAAATAATAGTTCAAACTACAATAGCACTCCTAGTTTTGAATTAGAGATTAAGAAGTATGATATTAAAAATAGCAATATAAAAGAAGATGAGATTTTAAAATATTATGATAGATTTAAACTTGATTATAGATTTGAAGATGGAAAACTTAAATCTTTTGAAGAGGCAAAAGATGAAGTTATTGCTGATTTAAATGAGAATGAATCAAAAAAAGAGGCTTTAAATTTATATTTAAAACTTAAAAAAGGTGAAGAGAGTTTTGATTCAAAAAGAGTTTATGCAGAAGATAAAATACCTTTTTCAAGTGAAAATATAGAGAAGATTTTAGAGCAAAAAGAGGGAGATATAACAAGACCATTTTTAGAAAAAGATAGTTTTTATATTGTAAAAGTTGTTAAAAAAATTCCTTCAAAACCACTTACTTTTGAAGAGGCAAAAACTATGGTTTTTGCTGACGCTTTACTTGATAAAAAACATGAAGTTTTAGATTCAAAAATAGATAAAGAGCTAACAAACTTTAAAGGGAGTATTGTAAAAAATATTAATCGAACAAGTATTTCAAAAATTAAAGGTTTAAGTCAAGACGAAGCTCAAGAGTTTTTAAATGCTCTTTTTGTAACAACTTCAAAAGAGTCTTCTATTAAGTTTGATGACAAAGCTGTTATGTTTAGAGTAGTTGACTCAAGATTAAAAAATTATAGTGAACAAAATTCAAATTTAGTTAAGCAAGAGATAGGAAGTTTGGTTGAAAATGAGCTTTTAACTAATCTTCTAAAAAAATTAGAACAAAAGTATGAGATTAAAACTTATATGCAAAATAAGGAGTAGAATTGAATAATACAACAGATGTTTTTTTATCTTTAAGTATTGGCTCTAGTTCAGTTGTAGCAGCTATTTCAAAACCAAAATATGATGTAGATAATAGTATAGAGATTTTAGGTTATGGAACAGCACAAAGTAGTGGGGTAAATAAAGGTTTAATAATAAATATTGATGATGCCTCAAGAAGTATAAAAGAGGCAATTTTAAAAGCAAAAGAAGCAGTGCATGAAAGTATAGGAACTACAGTTGTATCTATTTCTGGAAATTATACTATAGGAGTAAAAGGTTCTGGTGCTGTTACAATCCAAAATGGATTAATATCAGAATCTCATATTAATCAAGCTATGCAGATGGCTCTGTCAAATACTACAATAAGCTCTGATTATGATTTAGTTCATGTAATTCCAATATCTTTTATGGTTGATGATATAGAGGTTGATAATCCAATTAGAATGAATGGTAGTAGATTAGAGGTAAATGTATATATTGTAACTGCAAAAAGAAATGCTTTGATAAATATAAAATCAGCTCTAAAAGTTTTTGGAATAGAGGATATTAGCTTTGTTTTAGACTCTTATGCCGCATCATTATCAACTTTAGATGAACAACAAAAAAAGATTGGTGCAGTGGTTATAAATTTAGGTTCTACAACAACAGAGTTTGTATATTATAAAGGTAGTTCAATAATTTATAATGGATTTTTACCTGTTGGTTCAAAAAATATAACAAGTGATATATCTATTACTTTACAAACTCCAATAAATTTTGCAGAGAAGTTAAAAATAGAGCATGGATCATTAATTAAAAACTATTCAGCTTTTGAAGATGGTCAATCAAGAGCATCTGTTTCTGTTCCTAGAATAAACGATGAAGAGAGTAAAGAAGAGGTTGCTTTAGATTTTATTCAAGGTATTGTTCACGCAAGAGTGGAAGAGACTTTGGTTTTAGTAAGAAATGAACTAAAAAGAAATGCTTTGCTTGATAATATTGGTTCTGGAATAGTTTTAACAGGTGGAATGAGTGAAATTCATGGAATAAAAGAGTTGGCAAAAAGAGTTTTTGAAGGAATTCCTGTTGCAATTTCATCTCCAAAAACTCTTCCAAATGCTTTTAGAGTAAGTTTTGATGAACAGAATAAAGCTTCAATTGTAGGTCTTATGATGTTTGGTTTAGGAATAAATAGAGGTTATCAGTTGGACTCTAACAAAAGATTATTAAAACCTATAAAAAAAGAGAAACCTATAGAAGCTTTAAAAACAAACTATAATCAAGATTTAAATCTACAATCTGAGAGAGTTGAAAATACACTTCTTGAACCTCTACAAAAAAAGAAAAAAAGTGGAATATTTACAAAATTAACGGAGTGGTTTTAATGGAGAATAACAATTTATTTGAGATGGATGATATTATAGTTAGAGAAAAAACACCAACAAGAGCACTATCTACAAATTTACCAAAAATTGCAGTAATTGGAGTTGGTGGTGGTGGTTGTAATATGGTAAATCACACTATTGAAGAGGGAATTCATATGGTGGATTTAATTGTTGCAAATACTGATTTAAAAGCACTTCATGTATCAAAAGCTCCAATAAAAATTGAACTTGGACCAAACTTAACTAAAGGTTTTGGTGCTGGAATGGATCCTGAAGTTGGAAGAGATGCTGCTTTGGAGAGCTATGAGGAGATTAAAACGGCTTTAGCTGGAGCTGATATTGTATTTATTGCAGCAGGACTTGGAGGAGGTACTGGAACAGGTGCTGCTCCAATTGTTGCAAAAGCAGCAAAAGAGGTTGGAGCTTTAACTGTTTCGGTTGTTACAAAACCTTTTGCTCATGAAGGAATTTTTAAAGCTGGACTTGCAAACACAGGTTTAGATGAACTTAAAAAAGTTAGTGACTCTTTAATTGTAATATCAAATGATAAACTAATTGAAACTGTTGATGAAAAAATAACATTAAAAAATGCCTATAAAATTGTTGATAATATTTTATATCAAGCTGTAAACGGTATGAGTCAAGTTATTTTAAATCCAGGTAGTGGAAGCGATCAAAATGCCGATTTTGCAGATGTTAAAACAATTATGAAGTACAAAGGTATTGCACTTATGGGAATTGGAAAAGCAAAGGGTGAACATGCTGTAAGAAGAGCACTTGATAATGCTATAAACTCTCCATTGTTAGAAAAACTTCCACTTGATGGAGCAAAAGGTGCTTTAGTTCACTTAACAATTAGCCCAGATATTGGACTTTTAGAAGTGACTGATATTTTAACAACGATTGGTTCAAGAGTTGATAAATATGCAAAGATTATTCAAGGTATAACTTATGATGATACTTTTGAACCAGATCAAGTAAAAATCACAATTATTGCAACAGGTTTTGAAACTAAAAATAAAGATGAAGATGATGGAAGCATTGATGAAACAAATGAAGATTTAAATTTTGAAGAGAAGTTTGATAATGCTGAAAGTAAACTTGATACTCCTCCAAGAATGAGAGGATACACTGTAGAGTATCATCTACACCATTAAAAAATACTATGAGATTTAAATCTCATAGTGTATTGCTCTACTCTTCTTCTCATCATCCCATTCAAATAAGAAACACATAGGAAGTTTATCTTTTTTGTGTAGGATTTTTCCAGTTATATATCCAGAAACTCCAATAGAGATTATTGCTAAAAATGAGCTAAATAGTAGTGTTGAAACTCCACTTAAACCTTGTCCAACCGTACAACCAATCGCCATGATTCCACCAACTCCCATAAGTGAGCCACCAATAATATTATATTTTAGTTTGTTAAATGTTATTTTAGATGTACATCCAAAACTATATTTTTTGTTAAAAAATGTAGAAAAGTATGCTCCAAATATCGCACCAATTACTAAGCAAACACCAATACTAAGCTCAGTGATTTCAAAAAAAGTAAAAAATTCTAAAGTTTTTGCACTTGGATAGACAAAACTAATAGCTTGAACTTGAATTGTATTTTCAAAATCTTCTAGTGCTAAATATCCTGTTAAAAACCAAGCAATTCCTACTAAAAGACCAATAATCATACCATCATATAAACTAATTACTCTTTTTATCTTTTTTGTTAAAAATAGTAAAATTGCGAAAAGAACTATTAAAACAAAATAGATATTTACTTGGAAATTTGTTATATAACTAGAGGCTGAAATTAAAAACTCACTGTTGATAATACTATTTACTCCTTGAGCTAAAACTCCTCTTGTACTTGCAAATGCAAAAATTGCAATAAATAAGAGAGTTATTAAAGCATTTGTATCACCTTGAGCAAATTTGATTATACTTCTACTACTACATCCATCTGCTATCATCATTCCAGCACCAAATAAAACTCCTCCAATAATGATTGCAAAGTAGTTTATGTTGTTTTTAAAGTATGAACTAGATGATAAATCGATATCATAAAAATATACAAAAAGTTGAGTTGAAATTATTGCAACTATCATAGCCATAATAACACTTGAGGCTCTTTTTGTAGATTTTATCTGTAAATAATCTTTTATACTTCCACTAAAACAGAACTGTTTTTGTTGAGCAATAAAACCAAAAATAAAGGCAACAACAAACATACCAATAAAAATTAGCTCATAAATCTCTAAATCAAACACTATAAATCTCCCTCATCTTCTTCCATATCTTCTAAATCAAGAAGTATGTTTTCTGCCTCTTGAAGACTTAATTTATTCTCATTTATAAGCCTTAAAGCTTCATCATAAAACCTCTTTACATCTTTTAAATAGTTTAACTCTTCTATTAAATCTTTACTACTTTTTTTATTAATTAGTTTTTCTAAAGCATTTAATTCACTATTTAATTCAGGTAAAACACCATCTATTAAAATATTTTTCAACTCTTCAATTTTATTCACAAAAATCCTTTTTATAATTTAAGACTATGATTATATAAAATTTTACTTATAATCTTTGATAAAATATAAAATTTTTATTAGCATTTAAAAAAAGTGTCACTTAAAAGGCTTTTTTATTTTACTTTAGCTAAACTTTAGCCTTAAATTTATGGAAATTTGGAAAAATATTTTGAAAATAGAGACAAAAATAGAGAAATTTAATGAACCTTTGTACCTTGAAAGTGGAAGATTACTTGAAGAGTTTGAAATAATCTATGAAACTTATGGAACATTAAACGAAGATAGATCAAATGTAATTGTTATTTGTCATGCATTATCAGGAAGTCATCACGCAGCTGGTCGTTATGAAAATGAAGCAAAAGCTGGTTGGTGGGATAAGTTTATTGGAGATGGTAAAACAATTGATACAAAAAAATATTTTGTAATATGTTCAAATAATATTGGAAGTTCTTATGGCTCAACAAGTCCATTAAGTATTAATCCATCAACAAAAAAAGAGTATAGACTTAAATTTCCAGTTTTAACAATTTCAGATATTGTAAATGCTCAAATGAGACTCTATAAACATTTAGGAATTAAAAATGCTATTGCAGTAATTGGTGGAAGTATGGGTGGAATGCAAACTTTATGTTATAGTATTGAGCATCCAAACTTTGCAAAACATTACATAGCACTTGCTTGTACAGCATATACAAGACCTTGGGCAATTGCTTTAAATAAAATAGCAATTGAAGCAATAAGACATGATCCTAGTTTTTTAAATGGAAATTATCTAAAAGATGATTTAAAAGCAAGAGGATTAGTAGGACTTGCTGTGGGAAGAATGGCTGGATTAATAGCATATTTAAGTCCTGCTTTATTTAATAAAAAATTTGGAAGAGATTATGTAAGCACAGATGGACTTTATGAACTTTTTGGAAGATTTGAGATTGAAAGATATCTTGAACACAACTCTTATAGTTTTCCAAAGTTTTTTGATCCTCTCTCATATTTATATATTTGTAAAACAATAAATATCTTTGATGCTGGAAGAAATAAAGATAAACTTGAAGACTCTTTTTCAAAAATTGAGGGAAAACTTCATCTAATATCTTTTAAAGATGATATGCTGTTTTTCCCAAGTGAGATGAAAGAGATAGAAGATATTATGATAAAAATTGGTAAAAAAGATCAAGTAAGTTATCTTGAAGTTGATAGTTCAAGTGGTCATGACTCATTTTTAGTAGAAGTTGATAAATTTGAAGACCATATAAAAGATATTTTAAAGGATTAAAAAATGGAACAAAAAAAAGAAGAGTTAAATTTTGAAGAGAAAATAATAAAAGCAAAAGAGATTTTAGAGCAACTTACAAAAAGTGATATTACTTTAAGTGATTCAATTAAACTATATAATGAGGGTTTAAAAGAGTTAGAGTTAGCTCAAAAACTATTAGAAGAAGCGAAATTAGTTTTTACTGTAAAAAACAGTATTTAATCTTCTAAATAACTACTACATAAGCATTTCACATAACAAAAACTTAAGCACTTTTTGGATAGACTTGCCAAATTTTAAATCAGCGAAAGGATAAAGTATGCCAAAAAGAGAAGATATAAAAAATATTTTGTTAATTGGTTCAGGACCAATTGTTATAGGGCAGGCGTGCGAGTTTGATTACTCTGGAACACAAGCAACAAAGACTCTAAAAGAGTTAGGATATAGAGTTGTTTTGGTAAACTCAAATCCAGCAACAATAATGACAGACCCAGAGTTTGCTGATAAGACTTATATTGAGCCAATTACAGAAGAGGTTGTTCTAAATATAATTAAAAAAGAGAATATTGATGCAATTTTACCTACAATGGGAGGTCAAACTGCATTAAATGTTGCTACTTCAATGTATTCAAAAGGTTTACTTGAAGGAATACAGTTTTTAGGAGTTCACCCAGAAGCTATTAAAAAAGGTGAAGATAGACAACTTTTCACTGAGTCTATGAGAAAAATAGGTCTTGATTTACCAAGAAGTGAAAATGCCTATAATCTTGAAGAGGCTATGAGATTAGCTAAAGAGATTGGTTTCCCTGTTATTTCAAGAGCTTCATTTACACTTGCAGGTGCTGGAAGTGGAGTTGCTTATAATATGGAAGAGTTTAAAGTTTTAGCTCAAGCTGGTTTAGATGCTTCTCCTATTAATGAGATTGAGATTTTAGAGTCAGTTTTAGGTTGGAAAGAGTATGAGATGGAGATTATCAGAGATACAAATGATAACTGTATAGTTGTTTGTTCTATTGAAAATCTTGACCCTATGGGAGTTCATACAGGTGATAGTATAACTGTAGCACCTGCACTTACTTTAACAGATAAAGAGTATGCAAAAATGAGAGAAGCATCTTTTGCAATTTTAAGAGAAGTTGGAGTAAATAGTGGTGGATCAAATGTGCAATTCTCTATGTGCCCAAAAACAGGAAGAATGCTTGTAATTGAGATGAATCCAAGAGTAAGTAGAAGTTCTGCACTTGCATCAAAAGCTACAGGTTATCCAATAGCAAAAGTTTCAACACTTTTAGCGGTTGGATTTACACTTGATGAGATTAAAAATGATATGACTGGTACACTAGCTTGTTTTGAGCCTTCAGTTGATTATATTGTTACAAAAGTTCCTAGATTTACATTCGAAAAATTCCCAAAAGCAAACTCAACTTTAACAACTTCTATGAAGAGCGTTGGAGAGGTTATGGCTATTGGAAGAACTTTTAATGAATCAATTCTAAAAGCTATGTGTTCACTTGAAACTGGACTTTGTGGATTTGATAGTATCTCAACAGATTTAGAACTAATCAAAAAAGAGATTAGAAGACCAAATGATAAAAGACTTTTATATCTAATGGATGGGCTTAGAATGGGATTAACAAATGATGAGATTTTTGATTTATCTCAAATTGATCCTTGGTTCTTAGCTAAATTTAGAGAACTTTATAATTTAGAAAAAGAGATAGCAAGTTCAGATATTTTAAACAATGAAGAGCTTTTAAGAAGAGCAAAATCAAATGGAATTAGTGATAAATTTATTGCCTCTTTAGTTGGAAAAACTGAAGAAGATATTTACCAAGCTAGAAAAAAATTTGATATAGATTTTGAATACAATGAAGTTGATACTTGTGCAGGAGAGTTTAAAGCTCTAAACCAATATCTATACTCAACTACAAATGTTACAAAACTACCTAAAAAAGATCTTGCAAAAACAAATGACAAAAAAGTTATGATTATTGGTGGAGGACCAAATAGAATTGGTCAAGGAATAGAGTTTGACTACTGTTGTGTACATGCTAGTTTTGCATTGGCTGAAATGGGTGTAAAAACAATTATGTACAACTGTAACCCTGAAACTGTAAGTACAGATTATGATACTTCAGATGTTCTATATTTTGAACCAATTGATTTTGAACATGTTAGAAGTGTTGTTGAAAAAGAGCAACCAGATGGTGTAATTGTACACTTTGGTGGACAAACTCCACTTAAACTTGCACAAGCACTTACAAAAGCTGGAGCAAAAATAATTGGAACAACAGCTGATGTTATTGATTTAGCTGAAGATAGAAAAAAATTCTCTGCATTTGTTGAAAAAATTGGTCTTTTACAGCCAGAAAATGGTACAGCTGTAAAAATTGATGAAGCTATAAAAATAGCTGAAAAAATTGGATATCCTGTATTAGTTAGACCTTCTTTTGTTCTTGGTGGAAGAGGTATGAGAATTGTTTACTCTACTGATGAGTTAAGAAAATATATGGATGAGGCAGTAAGTGTTTCAAATGATGCTCCTGTTTTAATTGATAAATTCCTTGATCGTGCTATTGAGCTTGATGTTGATTGTATTAGTGATGGTAAAGAGGTTTATATTGGTGGAATTATGCAACATATTGAAGAAGCTGGAATTCACTCAGGTGATAGTGCTTGTTCACTTCCTCCAATCTCTATAAGTGATGATTTAATTAAACAATTAGAATCAAAAACTAAAGAGATGGCTTTAGGTCTTGGAGTTGTTGGTTTGATGAATACTCAATATGCAATTCATAAAGGACAAATCTACTTAATCGAAGTTAATCCAAGAGCTAGTAGAACAGTTCCATTTGTAAGTAAAGCAACTGGAATTCCTCTTGCAAAAGTTGCAACAAGAGTTATGTGGGGTGAGAGTTTAAGAGATGCTTTAAAAGTATATGATAGAGATATTGTATATGAAGAAAATGGTGTTTTAAAACCAAAACTTAAAAATCATGTTGCAGTTAAAGAGTCAGTTTTCCCATTTAACAAATTAACAGGTGCTGATTTACTTCTAAGTCCTGAGATGAAAAGTACAGGTGAAGTTATGGGTATTGCTGATAATTTTGCAATGGCATTCGCAAAATCTCAAAATGCTGCTAAAAACTCACTTCCAAAAAGTGGAAAAGTGTTTATTTCACTATGCGATTTAGATAAAGAGTTTGCAAGCAAAATTGCAAGTAGTTTAGTTGATAGTGGATTTACAATATGTGCAACTGGTGGAACTGAAAAGATAATCTCTGAAGCTGGAATTGCTTGTGAAAAGGTATTAAAGGTAAGCGAGGGAAGACCAAATATTACAGATCTTTTAACAAATGGTGATATTGCAATGGCTATTAATACAAGTGGTGAACAAGAGTCTTCTAAAGATGATGGAAAAGAGATTAGAAGAGCAGTTTTAAGAATGAATGTTCCATACTTTACAACTGTAGCTGCTGCTTTTGCTGCAACTGATGCAATTAAAGAGTTAAAAACAAAAGATGTTTCAACTCCAAAATCTATTCAAGAGTTCTTAAACTACTAATAATGGACTCAAAGCTATTATATCTAGTTCAAACAGATACTACAGTTGGCTTCTCATCGCTTGATGATGAGAGGTTAAATGTAATAAAAAATAGAGATAAAAATCAAAAAATCTTAAAAACTCTTGATAGTTTTACAAGCTTAAAAGAGTTTACAAGAGTTCCTAAAAAATATAGAAAAATGGTTAGAAATAGTTCTAAAACTACATTTATATATCCAAATTTAAAATCTTTTAGAGTTGTTAGTTGTGAATCCTCTTTTTATGATTTTATAAAAAAATTTAAAACTTTATCATCTACTTCAGCAAATAAAACAAAAGAGAGCTTTAAGTATGAATATGCGAAAGAGTATGCTGATGTTGAAGTTATAAACAAAATTGGTTTTTTTGAGACAAATGCTTCAAAAATTTATAAATTATCAAAAAGTAGATTAAAAAAGATTAGATAAAGTGCACAAACTTATAGTTTTTAAGCAAACTAAAACGCAAACTAAAATATAATCAACATTCTTTTTATGACCCTGTCGTCTAGTGGCCAAGGACCTTAGGATTTCCTCCTAATGACGCGTGTTCGAATCATGCTGGGGTCGCCATACACTAAAGCCTATAATATCGTTATTTATAAAAAAAAATAAAAAATAAGAATAGTTAAAATATTATATTGTGTACAGTTCAGGGTACAGTTTAAAAATTTTTATAATGATTGTTTTCTAATAAAGGAGATATATTGAGTAGTTATAATTTGTATTTCATGTCAAAAAAAATAAAATAAATATTACCAATTTCTATTTTTATAAAATTTCTGAGTATAAAATGCTTAATTTATATCGTACTTTATAATTTATTTTTACTATATAAACCTTAAAACTACAGCAACCATAAAAAAAGATATAGCAGCCATATAATAAACACCAACAACCACAAAAAAAAGAGGAGCAACCGTCAAAAAAGAGACAGCAACCACAAAAAAAGCCGTTTTTTTTCCAAATTCATCAATTTGTAAAAAAAAGTAATAATTTAAGATAGGCAGGATACTGTCTTTTAGTTCTTTTTGTACGGTTTTTTATTTTTAGAATGATATAATTCATCAAAGGGTAAATAATGAAAAAAACTAGAATTGAAATAAGATTAGATAATGAAGAAGAAAAAGATGAA
>NZ_PDKH01000005.1:0-105580 GCF_004116575.1 Arcobacter sp. AHV-9/2010
ATAGACAAGTTATAATTTTACTTATACTTGTTTCTTCATAATATTTTTTTAACATTTCTCATATTCAGTTTATAAAGATTACATTCTTCTTAAACCGTCTAATCATACTTTTAAAGATCTTAATTTTAAACCGTACTGGTCAAATTGGACGGGAATTATAATAGGAAAATTTTACTTTGTCAAGAGGTTTACGCTTAAATTTTGCTTAAATTTGGAAAATTATCTAAAATCGTAAAAAACTACTACTTTTTAACTCTATTTGTTAATTTTAATTAATACTATTTTTGATACAATCTTAGCTTTAAATAAATTAAATAATGGGGAGCCGTATATACATAATGAGTAAGTCTATATTTAGAGAGTATGATATTAGAGGAATATTTCAAAAAGAGTTAAATGAAGATATTGTAAAGAAAATTGGATTTTATTTGGCAAAAGCTTTAATAAAAAGAGTTCCTAGTGCTGTTTACATGGCTGTTGGTTATGATGCAAGACTTCACTCACCAATTTTAAAAAATTGGTTAAGCTCAGGAATAAATAAAGCTGGATTAAAAGTTTTAGATATGGGATTAGTTCCAACTCCTGTAAACTACTTTGCAAACTTTAATGAAATTGATGGTTTTAAATCTGATGGCTCAGTTATGATAACAGGCTCACACAATCCTCCTGAATATAATGGTTTTAAAATTACATTAAATAAAGATCCATTTTTTGGTGAAGATATTTATGCTTTAGGAAGAGATATTCTTGCTGATAACTCAACTATTCCTAATAATGAAGAAACAATAAAAATAGATTGTAAAAATAGATATATTGATTATATAGTTAATCACTTCTCTCATTTAAAACTAACAAATAAAGAGTTTGTATTTGATTGCGGAAATGGTGTTGCTGGTGTTGTATTGGGTGAAATTTTAACAAAATTAAATATAAAACACAAAATTCTTTTTGAAGAACCAGATGGAAATTTCCCAAATCATCATCCAGACCCAAGTGATGAACACACTTTAGAAGATATTAAAAAAGAGTTATCATCTAAAAAATTTAATTTTGGATTCGCTTATGATGGAGATGCAGATAGAATTGCATTATTATCTCCAAAATATAACTTCAAAGGAGATATTTTAGCAATATTCTTCTCTAGACATATAAAAAATCCAACAGTTATTGGTGAAGTTAAATGTTCGCAAGTTATGTATGACACTATAAACTCTTATGGTAAAGCTATCATGTATAAAACGGGGCACTCAAATTTAAAAGTAAAAATCAAAGAGACAAATGCTGATTTTGCGGCTGAAGTTTCTGGGCATCTATTTTTTAACGATAGATATTTTGGATACGATGATGCTATTTATGCAACATTTAGAGCTTTAGAATTAATAGATGCTGGTTTTGATTTTGATGCTGAGTATGAAGCCTTACCACAAGTATACTCAACACCTGAAATAAATATAACAGTAACTGAAGAGACAAAATTCAAAATTATTGAGGATTTAAAAAAAGCTTTACAAAATCCACCTTCAAATTTCCCAAAAATCAAAGATATCATAGATGTTGATGGTGTGAGAGTTATTTTTGACAAGGGTTGGGGATTAGTTCGAGCTAGTAACACTACTCCAAAATTAGTAACAAGATTTGAAGCCAATACAAAAGAGAATGCAAAAATATATGAAGATGCATTAATAGAACTATTTAATATAATAAAAGGAAACTAATTATGAATACTACAAATAACCCAATAAAAAAATGTCTATTTCCAGCAGCTGGTTATGGAACAAGATTTTTACCAGCAACAAAAGCAACACCAAAAGAGATGTTACCGATTTTAACTAAACCATTAATTCAATATGGAGTTGAAGAGGCACTTGCTGCTGGAATTGAGAATATGGCAATTGTAACAGGACGAGGGAAAAGAGCAATTGAAGATCACTTTGATATTTCATATGAACTTGAGCATCAAATAAAAGGAACTAGCAAAGAGCACTATTTAACAGAGATTAGAGATGTTATTACAAAATGTACTTTCTCATACACTAGACAAATAGAGATGAAGGGATTAGGTCATGCTATTTTATCTGGTGAAAATCTAATTGGAAATCAACCATTTGCTGTTTTATTAGCAGATGATTTATGTGATGCACCAAATGATGGAGTTTTATCTCAAATGGTTGAACTATATAAAAAATATACTTGCTCAATTGTCGCTATTGAAGAGATTCCAAAAGAGGATACAAATAAATATGGAGTTATTGCTGGAAATGAGATAGAACCAGGAATTTTTATGGTAAAAGATATGGTTGAAAAACCTGAACCAGAAGTTGCTCCTTCAAACTTAGCAATTATTGGAAGATATATTTTAACTCCTGATATTTTTGACATTATTAGAGATACAAAACCAGGAAAAGGTGGAGAGATTCAAATTACAGATGCACTTTTAACTCAAGCTAAAAAAGGAATGGTTTTAGCATATAAATTTAAAGGTCAAAGATTTGATTGTGGAAGTATTGATGGATTTGTAAAAGCTACAAACTATTTTTATGATAAATCTAATAAAGAAGATAAAAAGAGAAAAAAAGATGAAAAATAGCCTCTATTATCCAAAAGTTTCACTAAGTGATGAAGATATTTTTTCAGAGATAAAAAAGGAGAGAGAGACTATTGGTTACTACGCTTTACCTCATGCAGATACTTCAAGTTTAAAATCAAGACTAAATAATCTTGATTTTAAACAAAAAAATATTGCAATTATTGGAATTGGTGGAAGTACATTAGGAACATATGCAATATATAACTTCTTAAAATATAATAAACAGAAAAATCAAACTTTAAAAAAGGATATTTACTTTTTTGAAAGTACTGATCCTGTAAATCTTAATGGAACTATTTGCGAATTTGATTTAAATGATACACTTTTTATTGTTATCTCAAAATCTGGAACTACAATTGAGACAATATCAATTTTTAAATATTTAAGTTCTCTTGTTAAAATGGATAAATCAAATCTTTTAATAATTACTGAAAATGATAGCAAGTTAAATAGTTTTGCACAACACAATAGTCTTGAAACTTTTGAAATTCCAAAAAATGTTGGTGGAAGATTCTCTGTTTTATCAAATGTTGGATTAGTACCTTTATATTTAGCTGGATTTGATATTGATGAGATTTTAAATGGAGCAAAAAAAATATCTACATCATTTTTTGAACAAAATGAGCTTTATAATCATCTAATAAAAAAAGCAAGAACTTACTATGAATACAAAGATGTTTACAATATAAATGCAGTTTTTTCATACTCACAACTTCTTGAAGGTTTTAATAAGTGGTATATTCAACTTTGGGGAGAGAGTCTTGGAAAAATCGATGCAAACAATACAAATCAAGGATTAACTCCAATTGGACTTTTAGGTCCTGTTGATCAACACTCATTTTTACAACTAATTGTTGAGGGAAAAAGAGATAAAACTGTAACATTTATCAAAATAAAAGATTTTAAAGATGATACAAAAATATCTCCTACAAATTTAAAAGCTCTTGAAGAGTTAGATTATATAAATAATATTGATTTTAAAGAGTTAATAAATCTTCAAGCTGATGCAACAATTGCTTCTGTTAAAGAGTACCAAAAAGATATTCCTATTGATTTAATAGAGATTGAAGAGATAAGTGAGTTTGAAATAGGAAAACTACTATTTTACTATGAACTTTTAACTTCACTTGTTGGAAAATTTTTAAGAATAAATACTTATGACCAACCAGGAGTTGAGGGTGGTAAGATTATTTTAAAAGAGATGTTAAAAAGTAAAAAATAGATGGAACAGATATTTTCAAGTTTAATACCAATATTCTCTTTAATAGTAATTGGTTACCTATTTAAAAAGATAAGTTTCCCATCAAATGAGTTTTGGCCAATGGCTGATAGATTAACTTATTATGTTTTAATGCCTGCTCTTTTGATAATTACTTTATCTAAAGCAAAACTTGATTCAAGTGATATAAATCTTATTCTTGTATCTATTCTTGCAATATTTTTAACAATGATTTTATTAATGATATTTAATAAACTAAGTCCTACTCAAAATAGCTCTTTTACATCAATTGTTCAAGGTGGAATTAGATTTAATACATATGTTTTTTTAGCTTTAAGTGCCTCTATTTTTGGTGATAGTGGTTTAGCTATGGCTGCTGTTATTATAACTTTTGCTATTCCTATTTTAAATATATTTTGTATAACTATTTTTGCTTTATATTCACAAAATAGTAAAATTAATTTTTTATATCTTTTAAACTCTATTTTAAGAAATCCATTAATTATAGCTTGTCTTATTGGTTCTTTGATAAATTTTTCAAATATAAATATACCAATAAGTATAGAAAAATTGCTTCAAATCTTAAGTAGTGCAGCACTTCCATTAGGGCTTTTATCAATTGGTTATACCCTAGTTTTAAAAGAGATAAAAAGCTCAAAAAAAGATTTAACTATTAGTACAATTGCTAAATTTTTGATTCTTCCTGCAACTATCTATCTATTTGCAAAGATTTTCAATCTTGATAATAGTATGATCTCTATTTTGGTTCTTTTTTCAATTATGCCAACAGCTCCAAGCTCTTTTATTCTTGCTAGGCAACTAAATGGTAATTTACCTTTAATGACCTCTATAATAACTGTACAAACTCTACTCTCTGTTATATTGTTAACTATTTTTGTAAACTATTTTATATATTTTTAATCTCATAATAGTATCCAACTCCTTGAATATTTTTTAGAAAATCTGATGGGAGTTTTTTTCGTAAATTTTTTATAAAAAGTCTCATTGCATTTTGTGACATAATAGAGTCTTCATCGCAAATATTATCATGTAACTCTTCATAACTAATCACCCTATTTTGAGATAACAAAAACTTTAAAAAATTTGACTCTTTTTTTGTTAGGATAAACTCTTCATTCTCATTTGAAATTGTTGATTTACTACTATTAAAAACCCAGTTTTTATTTAAATAGTATAAACTCTCATTTTTATAAGAGTTTAAAAATAGCTCTAAAGCCTCTTCTAGCTTATCTATTGTAATTGGTTTTACAATATATTTTACCAAAAATAGCTCAGTTGCTTCTAATAAGTAGTTAATATTTGTGTATGCAGATGTTATTATAACTCTCGTTTTTGTATCATTTTCTCTAATTTTTTTTATAAAATCTATTCCTGTTTCACTCTGCATTCTAATATCTGTAATTATTAAATCTGGTTTTTTTTCAAGATATATCTCATAAGCATCTTTTGTATTATCTGAAGTAAAAACTTCTTTAAAATAGTGCTTTAATATCTCTTTAATATTGTTTTGAATACCTAAATCATCTTCAACATACAAAACATTATACGAGCTTAGTTTATTTAAATTATTATTCATATTTTTAAAAATCCATATTAGTAAAGATATGTTATTATAACAAAGCATTCATAAATGAGGAACTTTTTTGAACTATAATATCGAGAAAAATCTATTAAAAACAATAATTTTAAGTTTTATTGCAACTATTTCGGCTTTGGTTTTTGCTATTTCAGCATTTTATGTAAAAAATACTCAAGATAATTTTGAACTTGATATGCAAAAATATGTAAATGTTTACTATAGCGATGTTAAAGATATGTTGAAAAATAAGATTAATATAGTTATTGACATTTTAGAGCATAATGAAAAAGTATTAAATTTAAACAAAGATGAACTTAAAAAATTTAATGCAAATTTTTTAAACAATATAACTTTTGAAAAAAATAAAAGTAACTATATATTTGTTTATGAAGTTGTTAATTTTGATGGTGGTGATGATTTTGCAATAATGCTTGTAAATCCAAATAGACCAGATTTAGCAGGAAGTTTAATATCTACAAATGATATTGATACACATGGTAAAAAATTTCGTGAAGAGTTTTTAGATAATATAAAAAAACATGGAGAATCATTTACAAAATATTCATATAAAAAACCAGATTCAAATGAGGCTCAATATAAACTCTCTTATTTTAAATATTATGAGAAATTAAACTGGATAATTGCTGTTGGAGTATATATTGATGATATTGAAAAAGAGCTTGTAAAACAGAAAAATGAGTTAGAAAATAAGATAGAAAAACAGATATTTCAAAATGTTTTACTATTTATTATGTTTCTTATGATTGCAATTTTATTCTCAATAACAATTTCAAATAAGATATATAATATTTTAAAAATATATAAAAATAAAGTTATAGAAAATGAAAAAGAGTTAAAACTTCTAAATAAATCTCTTGAAGAGATGATGTCAAATATAGCTCATCAATGGAGACAACCCCTTTCAGAACTATCTTCAATTTTAATGCTTATAAAATTAAAATATGACAAAAATAGTTTGGATAAGGAAACTATGGAAAAAAAATCAAAAGAAGCAAATATGGTTTTAGAGTATATGTCTAATACTATTGATGATTTTAGAGGCTTTTTTTCAACAACAAAAGAAAAAGAGGAGTTTTTTCTAAATGAGTTATTAAACAATGTAATATCAATTAATTCAAATGTTTTAAAAATGAATAATATAGATATAAAAATAGATATTGATAAAGATATTAAATTAAATAGTTTTTTAAATGAGTATCAACAAGTAGTTTTAAATATATTAAAAAATTCAAAAGATGCATTAATAGAGAGAGATATAAAAAAACCCACTATAAAAATAGAAGCTTTTGAAGATGAAAAAAGTGTTACATTAACCATAGAAGACAATGCTAGAGGTATTGATGTAAAGCCTTTAAACAAAATTTTTGAAGCATACTTTTCTACAAAAAATCAAAATAAAGGAACTGGAATTGGTCTTTATATGTCTAAAATGATTGTAGAGAAGAGTTTAAAAGGTGAAATAAGAGTGGAAAATATAGATAAAGGTGTAAGGTTTTCTATAACTATTGCTAAAAATATTTAAAAAAAGTAAGAGTAAAACTCTTACTTTAAAATATTTTAATATCCATACATTAAGTTTGGAAGCCAAAGAGATATTGCTGGAATATATGTTATTAACATTAATCCAAAAAGTAAAACTAAAGTCATAGGTAAAGATGCTTTAATAACTTGCCCCATACTAAGTCCCGTAATTCCACTTGCAACAAATAGGTTTAATCCAACAGGAGGGGTTAACATTCCTATTTCCATATTTACAACCATAATAACCCCAAGATGAATTGGATCAACTCCAAGAGCAATACCAATTGGAAGTAATAGTGGAACTGTAATCATAACAACAGAACTAGGCTCCATAAATTGTCCCATTATTAAAAGTAAAATATTTACAATTAATAGGAACATTAAAGGACTAACATTTGCTTCTAAAATCCATTGAGTAATTTGTTGTGGAATTTGCTCATCTGTTAAGAAGTGTGCAAAAATCATAGCATTTGCAATAATAAAGAAAATCATTGATGTTGTTTGTGCTGAATCTAATAAAATTTTATATAGATCTTTAATTTTTAAATCTTTATATATAAAATAAGATACAAAAAATGCATACATAACACTAACAGCACCAGCTTCAGTTGGAGTAAATATTCCTCCATAGATTCCACCAATTACAACAAATATGATTAATAAAGCCCAAAATGCGTCTTTAAAAGCAATTAATTGCTCTTTGAAACTTGCCATTTTAGAAGCTTTGAAACCACTTCTTTTAGCTAGAAGATATGTCATTAACATCATCATTCCACCAATCATTATACCAGGAATTACTCCAGCCATAAATAGTTTTCCAATTGACTCATCAGCACTAACACCATAAACAATAAATACAACTGAAGGTGGAATTAAAATTCCTAGTGTTCCAGAAGTTGTAATAGTACCAATTGCAAATTGCTCATTGTATCCAGCTTGTTTAATTGCTCCATACATAACAGAACCAATAGCTGCAACTGTTGCTGGAGAGCTTCCACTAATAGCAGCAAAAATAACAGATGCCAAAATTGCGGCAATTGGAAGTCCTCCTGGAAGATGTCCAACTAAACTTTTAGCAAAATCAATAATTCTTCTAGCAGCACTTCCTCTTGCAAGTAGTGAACCAGCTAAAATAAACATAGGAATTGCCATAAGAGTATACTTATTTAATCCATCAAATACTTTTGATGTAATTCCCATTAAATCCATATCTGTAAAGAAGAAAGTAGATGCTAATGTACTAGCTCCTAATGCAACAGCAACAGGAACTCCAACTAACATTAAACCAAATAGTAAAATAAAAAGAGTTGCAATAACCATTATTTCTTTTCTCCTTTAATCTCTTCTAAAATAGCTTCATGTTCACTAAATAATTTAATCTTATTTGCATCTGTTCTAAATAACTCAACCAATTTCTCAGCAACTCTATAAGCAGCAAGAATAAAAGCTATTGGAAGAACTAAATGTGGAATCCACATTGGAATATTTAAATCAACACTCATTTCACCAAAATCCATAAGCATTAATACTAACTCATATCCAAAATAAGATAATAAACCTAAATATAAAATTGATAAAATATTTGCAAATATTAAAAATGATTTCATAAACACTGGAGACATTCTCTCTATCAAAATAGTTATAGAGATATGCGCTCCGTGCTTAAATCCATAAGCTGCTCCAAAAAGAGCAGACCAAATAAATAGATAGTTTGTAAGCTCACCCGCCCAAGGAAGGCTCATATCAAAGGCGTATCTAAGTACTACATTAATAAAAGCCACAATCACACCTAATAGCAGTCCGTAGACTGCCATAGTTTGATTTATTGTGCCTACAACTACATCAATAACATCAAAGAATTTTTTCATATTAAAAATTTACCTACTTTGTTTCTATAGTTTGTTTGATTAGATCTTCCCCAATCACTTTATAAAATTGTGGATATACAGTTGACATAACTCTTCTCCAATTAGCAACTTGTTCATCATTTAACTCATAAATTTCAAGTTTTCCAGAATCTTTAGCATATTTTCTTAATGCATCAATAATTTTTGCATCTTCTATAGCTGTCTCTCTTCTTTCTAACTCAGTTGCTTCTTTCATAGCAGTTTTTACATGCTCTTGTAAATCTTTTGGTAATTTATTAAAGAATTGTTGATTCATAACAACTAAATATCCTAAATAACCGTGACTACTTAAAGTTACACTTGATTGAACTTCATGGAATTTTTTTGTATATAGGTTTGATAGTGGATTTTCTGTTGCATCAACAACACCTTGTTGAAGTGCTGAATAAACCTCAGAGAATGGTAAAATTTGTGGATTTCCACCAACTGCTTTAAATTGTGCTTCTAAAACTTTTGAACTTTGAATTCTAAATTTTAAACCTTTTGCATCTTCTGGATTAACAATAGCTTGTTTGCTACTTGAGAAGTGTTTAAATCCAGCATCCCAGTAATCAAATGCAAGCATCTGTTTTTTTGCATCGATAAATGATTTTAACTTAGCACCAACTTCTCCATCCATAACTGCATAAAGGTGTGCTTTATCTCTAAAAATAAATGGTAAATCAAATAGTTGCATTTGTGGTGCAATACTTGTAAACTTTGAAAGACTTGGCATAATTACTTGAACATTATTCATAACTAATGCTTTCATCTCTTCACCATCACCATAAAGTTGAGAGTTAGGGAAAACTTGAACATCAATTCTTCCATTTGATAACTCTTCAATTCTTTTTTCTAAATAGTCAGATGCTATACCTTTTGGTGTACTTGAACTAACCACATGGCTAATTTTCATAACATACTCTGCAGCCATTGCAGATGTCGCTAATAATGAAGCAGTAACTACTCCTAAAATAGCTCTTTTCATGAGTTTCTCCTTAAAATTTGTTTTTAGGAAAAGATTATAACAGAAAATTATGTAGCTATTATGTAAAAAAGTCATATTTAAAAGAAATTATTAAAATTAGCTTAAATACAGATTAATAAAAAAAACTAACTATTTAAATTAACCTAATTTTGATTACTTTTCACACTCTTTATTTAAAAAAAGTACAAGAAAAAATGAAGCAAATAAAACTGAAGCTCTTTTTAGATTGGCTATTTTTTTTGCTATATAAAAAAACATAGCATAAGCTAAAGTTACATAAATACAAAAATAATTAATTTTATTGCTAAAACAGTCAAAAGTGTTTTTAAAACTATTGTAAATCTTTTTCCATCAATTTTATCTCTAAGTTTTGTTCCAACATAACTTCCTAATATTGCTCCTATAATCATAGATATAATAATAGTTATATAATCAAAAAATACAAATCCAAAATATGCAAAAACAACAATTTTTAAAAAATGAGTAATACTCATTAAGAGTGCACCAGTTGCTACAACTTTATCTTTTTCTTTAAAATCTTTTAATAAAAGTGTCATTGTAAGTGGTCCTGTTGCTCCAACTACCATAGAAAGTCCTGTTTGAAAAAAACCTGCAATATAGTAGTTTTCATACTTTTTAATCTTTTCATTAAATTTTTGACTCCAAAGTGAAAGCAAAATATAAACTCCTATAAAAAGTGGCACATAATCAAGACTAATCATTGTTAATATACCAGCAAAAAGAGCTATTCCTAAAATTGAACCAATTAAAAATTTTGGAACAACACTAAACTCTATATCTTTATATCCAAAATAGGCTCGACTTAAATTACTTGAAACTTGAGTAAGACCATGAACAGGAATAAGTGCATTTATAGGCAAAAATGATGGCAAAATTGCTATTAACATCATTCCACCACCAATTCCAACAATTGCAGCAACAACTGATGTAAAAAAAGTAACAAATCCTAAAAATATCTCTATCATATTTATCCTATTTAAAAAATAGTGTAAATTATCAAATAATGCCTTTATTATTGAAATCTAGTTATAATTTTTTCTTTAAAAAAAGGATTTTTATATGAAAATATTACTAATAGTTACTACAATATTTGCAAATTTTTTATTTGCTAATTATGATTATAGAGGTAAAAATAGTGGAAAAATAGATATGCACGGTGGAAAAGGTGAAAATCTTATAAATGAACAAAATAGCCTTCAAAATAAAGATTTAAACAAAATAGGAATTATAAAACCAACGCTACCAAAAGCACCACAAAAATTGATAAATGAAGATAAAAAAGAGAATAAGGATGGACTTAAATAGTGAAAAAAAGATATAAATTTATTTCATGGAATGTAAATGGAGTAAGAGCTGTTGATAAAAAAGAGGCTTTAAAATGGGTTGATGAGCATGATATTCATATTCTTGGACTTCAAGAGACAAAATCTATGAAAAATCAAATTCCAAAAACAATATTTAATAAAGAGTTTAAATTTTTAACAGCTAGTGAATCTGCAATTAAAGGAAGAAGTGGAACTGCCCTATTTTCAGATATTGATATATCTTTTGAGTGTAATTGTCCAACAGTAGATGTTTTAAATGAAGGAAGAATAAACGAGGTTCATTTTAAACTAAAAGATAAAGATATAGCTTTTTTTAATGTATATTTTCCAAATGGACAAAGCTCTCAAGATAGACTTGATTATAAAATGGAGTTTTATGATAGATTTTTAACTCATTGTGAAAATTTAAAAAAAGATGGAAAATCAATAATTGTTTGTGGAGATGTAAACACAGCTCATACAGAAATTGATATTGCAAGACCAAAAGCAAACGAAAACACAAGTGGTTTTTTAAAGATGGAGAGAGATTGGATTAGTAAATTTTTAGAGCATGGATATATTGATACTTTTAGATTAGTAAATGGTGAAAAAAAAGATAAATACTCTTGGTGGAGTTATAGAGCAAATGCTAGAGAAAATAATGTTGGATGGAGAATTGACTACTTTTATGTAAGTTCTGATTTAAAAGATTTTGTAAAAGATGCCTATATTTTAGATAATATTTTTGGAAGTGATCACTGCCCTATTGGGCTTGAAATAGAGTTTTAGATACAAAAGTTTACTATTTGTATCTAAATTATAGAAAAATTGTATAAATATTTTCAATTAGTTAAAAAAATATCAAATATTTTGGATACAATAAAATCTAATTTTAACACGGAGAGTATAAATGAACAAAACAGAATTTATTGATGCAGTTGCAGCAAAAGCTGGATTATCTAAAAAAGATTCAAAAAGTGCAGTTGATGCAGTATTAGAAACTATAACAGAAGCTTTAGTTAAAAAAGATTCAGTTGCATTTGTTGGATTTGGAACATTCTCAACTGCTTCAAGAGCTGCTAGAGTTGCAAAAGTTCCAGGAACAGATAAAACTGTAAATGTACCTGCAACAACTGTTGCTAAATTTAAAGTTGGAAAAGCTTTAAAAGAAGCAGTTGCAAAATAGTTTTAGCTATTTATAAAAGGGAGTCATCAAATGATGACTCCCTTTTTTTATGCTTTTAATCTTGTCTTGGATCTAGTTGCGCAACAACAGGACCTGATGTAACAGGGAAATTTACAAAAACACTCATATCATCATCGGCAACTCTTTTTTTAGATAAAGAGTATACTCCTAAAAAAAATCCAATTGTTAGATATATAAAAAATATGGTTTCATAGTTTAAAAATGTAAATATAATACCTAAAATAATTGGAGCCATAAAACTTCCAGCACCATAAGCAAAAAGTAAAGCACGACTAATCTCCACCATATCTTTATTTTCATCTAAAACATCATTTGCTCTTGCAAGACTAAGTGGATAAATAGCAAATATAGTCACTCCTAAAAGTAGCGCCAAAATATAGTAGTAACTATATAATTCAGGAACTATTATAAAAAGAAGAGAGACAAAAGCTGTAAAAAATCCGCAAAAAGCGATTAATTTTCTTCTTCCATATTTATCTGATAACTTTCCAATAGGCCACTGAGAAATTAATCCACCAATCAAAGTTAATGACATAAATATTGATAAAATAGTTGTTGAATCAAATTTATGCAGTATAGTCAAAGGTAGCATTGTAAAAAAGCTTCCAACAAAAAAACCGCCCATAAAACTTCCTGTAAGTGCCAAAGGAACTATAGAGTATAGTTTTGGAAAACTATACTGTTCAAAAGGTTTTAAAATTGGCTCTTTTATCTTTGTCATAGCAATAGTAATTAAAGAAAAAAGTACAAGCACAGAACCAACAGTAAATACAAAAAATTCAGAATCTTTTGGAATAGTTAAAAATAGTTGTCCTAAAGCAGTTGAAAGATAGAAGATTATTGTATAAATAGCCAAAATCTGACCTCTTTGAGAGTTTGAACTCTTTTCGTTTAACCAACTTTCAACAATTATTAAAAGGGCATAAAATGAAAAACCAGAAATAAGCCTTAAAAATCCCCAAAAAAATTCATTTAAATATACAGAGTGAAGTAAAAAAGCAATTACCATTAAAGCAGCAAAAGATGCAAAACTTCTAATATGTCCAATAGTTGAGATTATTTTTTGGCTAAAAATTGATGATCCAATCGCTCCTAAAAAAAATGCTGAATTTATTAAACCTATTGAAAAACTAGATACTCCAGCTTGTTTTAAATAAACACCTATATAAGTTATCATAATTCCATAACCTATTGCTAAAAATGTGATACTTAAAAAAAGTGATGATATTGGTAAGATATAACTTTTTAAGTTTTTCATATAAATTCTTCCTTTTTATTTATTTATTTTTGAATCATTTAATAACTCATCATGTTCACTCATATCCCACGGTAAAGTTCCTGGTGATGTGTGAACAAATCTTAAGTATTTTTCAAATTGAGTTATTATGTCATTTATTATTGTATTCTCATCATAACCATATAAATCATAGTATAAACCGCCTCTTTTTAGAAAAACTTCTGCATTATAATAATATTTTTGATTTTTTTGATCTATATTTTGTTCTACAAAATCAGGAAGCTCATACTCTCTTAATCTAACCTCATATGTAAACTTAATATCATCATTTTTGAATATAACAATAATAGCTCTTATATACTCCTCATCATATTCAATTTTACAACTCCAATCTTTGTTTTCAAGCTCTTTTTCAACCTCTTTCATACTTTTATAGACATTATTTTTTATAAAATCAACAACTAAATCTTTTGTTGGAAAATTTATAAGTGTATTTAGTTTTTCTCTCCAATCACTTTGTCTCTCATCTGAATACATACTTAAACTTATGCTATGATTTAAACTTGCTACTCTGTGACTCTCTATTACCAAAGCCCTCCAAACTCCAATAGCTGCTATTAACATAATAATTGCAAAAGGCAAAGCACTTGTAATTGATGCGGTTTGCAAAGCACCCAATCCTCCAGCTAAAAGTAGAACAGATGCTATAACTCCTTGAATTACAACCCAAAAAACTCTTTGCCAAATTGGAGTGTATGTTGCCCCTCCAGATGCTAGTGAATCAACAACTAAAGATCCTGAATCAGCTGAAGTTACAAAAAAAGTGATGATTAAAATTACAGTTATAAAAGATACTATTTGAGTAAATGGTAATCTTTCATAAAGTTTAAAAAGTGCTATTGCTTTATCAGTTTGAACCTCTTTTATAAGCTCTTCATATCCTTGAACCATAACCATATGTAAAGCTGTATCTCCAAATACACTAAACCATAAAAATGTAAACAAAGTTGGAACCAACATAACACCAACTACAAACTGTCTAATAGTTCTACCACGACTAATTTTTGCAATAAATAATCCAACAAATGGAGCCCAAGCAATTGTCCAACCAAAGATAAATAGAGTCCAATTACCCATCCAATCACTTGAAGTATAAGCTTGAAGACTAAAAGTTCTCTCCACAATATTACTTAAATAACTTCCAGTATTCTCTAAAAAAGTCTCAAGAATAAATATTGTAGGACCTGCAATAAATACAAATGTCATTAAAACTACAGCAATAAAGATATTTATAATAGATAATCTTTTAATCCCTTTATCCATTCCAGCAACTACAGAGATTAATGCAATTGATGTAATAAGTGCAATAATAGTGATTTGAACAGTAATACTAACATCAATTGAAGGCCATAAATAGTTAAGTCCAGCATTTATTTGCGCAACTGAAAGCCCTAATGTTGTTGCAATTCCAAAAACTGTTCCTAAAATTGCAAAAGTATCAACAATATGTCCAGGCGCTCCATAGATTTTATCACCAATTAAAGGATAAAGAGTAGATCTCATAGATAGAGGCAATCCGTGTCTAAAAGCAAAATATGCTAAAGCCAAACCTGTAAGTCCATATATTCCCCAAATATGAAAACCCCAGTGAAAATAAGATATTTGCATAGCCTGTTTTGCTGCATCAACTGTTAAAGCCGCACCTTGAGGTGGTGTTGAGTAGTGAAGAATTGGTTCGGCAACACCAAAAAAAAGTAAAGCTATTCCATAACCAGCAGAAAAAAGCATAGCAAACCAAGAGCTAAAACTATATTCAGGCTCGGAATGGTCTGGTCCTAATTTAATTTTTCCCCAAGGAGATATAGCAACTCCAACAACAAAGATTAAAAATAGTGCAACACAAAGCATATAAAACCAACCAAAATCTTCTGTAATATATGCTAATACATCTGCAAAAATATCTCCTGCTAATTTTGGATTACTAATTGTTCCTATAACCATAAGTGATATTACAATAACTGCTGGAATAAAAACAGGAATTAGTATAGTTGAATTTGATTTTTTGAGCTTTTCAAATGACATATTAAAATCCTTTTCTTTTTAATATAGTCAAAAGTAGCTTAAATGAAAAAATTGTTTATTAGATTTTAAATAATTTAAATGGTGCGGATGGCAGAACTTGAACCCGCACAAGCGTAGCTTACCACCACCTCAAGAATACAAGTTAATTTTTAATAAGAAAATTATGATGAAATGAGTGTTTATCTAAATGAGATAAAAAATGTTGCTTAATGTTACAAAGCTAATTGGAATTAATATTTATAAATATTTGTCTTGACTTTTAGTGGCATTATTATTCCTTTAGAAACTTTGGTTAAAAGTATTTAAAAGCTAAAGATTTTTTCTGCCCATAATTCAAAAGCTCTATCAGGAATAAAATAAACTCCATCCTCTTTATCAATATACTCTTTTGCAAAAAGTTGAGTTAAAGCAGAATAGCTTCAGATAAGGAAGCATTATCAGCTTTAGTTGCAAGTTCAGTTGATCAAAGTTTAAAACAGTTGAGTGCAGGTAAAGGATTAATAGATTCATTAGCTTATGATAAGAATGGTAATTTATTATCAGGCTCAAGAGAAGCTAATTTACTAGAGCAAGGTTATGCAAAAGCAAACGAATGGGGAGAAAGGTCATCTATAGCACAAACTAAAGGTAGTATGAAGGCTTATGGAAATGATGTTGATAAAATGGCACAAGCCATTGAAGATGATAGTTTAACAAAAGCTCATGGGCAAATGTCAGGTATGAACAAAGCAAGAAAAGAAGGATTGATAAATGAAGATGGTAGTTTAAGTGATACAGGAAAAGAAGCTTTTGCATTACAGTCAAATGAAGCTATTAGTGCTTTAGTTGGAAAAGAGAATATTGGGAAAAATATTGATAAGGCTATGGAGGATATTTACAATCAAGCTTTTACTGAAGGTATGGCTAAGTATAATAATATAGATAAAGCTAAAGAGCATGCAGAGAGTAGAATTGCTCCATTTATGAAAGATGATAAGGTTAATTATAATTCTGATGGAAGTGTAAATACAGATAATGCTTTAACAGGTATAGATTTTTGGAACAAAAACGCTGAATTAAAAGCAGGAAGCTTTAGTGGTTCAAATTCAATTATGCTAGGAGGAGGTTCGATTTTCTCTGGAGGATTAGGACAAGATGGAGAAGTAACTGGAACAGTAAATAGAGGATTGGCTTCTAAAACAGACAATTCTGCAAAGGTTGATTCTAGTAGCAGCAAAAAAACTGGGGAATACTTAGAAACTGGTTCAGACATGAAAGCTGCTAAAGTAGTTGCTGAAATGTTGCTAAATAAAGAAAAGGGTGAAGGAAATTGGACAGAAGAAGACCTTATAAAGAAACAAGAAAGCATTAAAAACAATGCCGATTTATCTAATTACTTAAGATCAAAAGGGATAGACTTAGGTGTTGCTACTACTGCTGAACTTACTAAATATATGGCAAACTTTTTTGGTATAGGTAACGATGATAGTATAAATGAAGCAATAACTACTGGATTAGTTGGTGCAGGTCTTGGAATTACAGGTTATGCTGGTATTAAGAAATTGGTTGGTAATTCTAAAGATAAAGCTTTATTTAAAGATTCTTTTAATAAGGTTGATGCCACTATGCAAAATCCAAAGAGCAACCCAAATAATGCCGCCCAACATCAAGCTAGTCAAAATAGTTCCCATAACAGTCCTCCTAATAAATTTATTCCTGATGGTTTTGGTAGAATGAAACCAAATCCTGAATATGAATTATATCAAAAAAGTGCAGAAAAGTCAAACAAAATGGCTAAATATGGTACTGGGAGTCTTGTTGGAATGGGTATGTATGCTTATGATTCTTGGGCTCAAGGAAAAAGTGTAGGAGAAGTTTTTTCTGATATGAAAAATGTATTATCAAATAAATATAACGAGTATGGTAATGCTTATGATGTAGGAACTTCATTGTTTGTTGGTGATGATGCACAAAGAAAAATAAATGCAACTTCTAATCCTTTTAAAGCAGTAGGATATACAGTAATGGGTATGGCAAATACAGCAGTTGATGGAGCTTATGCGATTAGTGCTGTAGCTGCAAACACTATTAATGGACTCTCTGGGAATGGAGATTTTAAACAAAACTATCAAAACTCAATGCAAAATCAAACATATAACTCAGGACTGTTTAATGCAGTATATGGTTCTAATATTAACTCTAATGTCTTTGCAAATAATGCTCAACAAACAATTTCATATAATACAGGAGAGCAAACAGCTTATTTAAGAGATGTACTATCTGGACAAGAAGAGAATCAAGAAAAAATGGATAGGTTTGTTGAACATTTGAATAATACAACTAAGAGGTAATAATATGCAAAATCTAAGTGATATACAAAAGAGATATTTTGAAAGAGCAAAACAAGAAATAGGCGAAGAAAAAGCTTTAGAAGTTTTAAATGATTGGGATAATAGAGTAGCCCAATCAATATCCATAATGGAAATGGAAGATGGCATTAAAGAAACATATGAGCAAATAATCAATAGCAATAAAAAAAACTTAGTTGAAATATATATTGGTGGAGATTATTTCAACAATAAAGATAGCTATTTCTCTAGCTCTAAAGATGGTTTTTTACAATTAGAAAATATTGCTAGTAAAGAAGTATTTAAAACTCTTATTCCTTATGAAGATTTTAAAGAGTATGCAAGAGCAAATATAAATAGTTTAGCAGAGATATTAGCTTATATTCATACAAGTGACATAGAACTTATGAGTAGGATTACTAAAAGCATTAGTATTGATCAATTAGAACATATTGTGTTTGAATAGAAAAGAGATAGTATCAGGGGAGTGACTAATTCCCCCTTTTATTAATACTTTAGTAACACTTTGTAGCGAATACCAAGAGTATTAAAAGTAATACTATCAATTTGAACTGCATTAAAAACTCCTTTCATTAAGAATTCCCAATTCCCTAGAGTTACACTCTTGCTAACCACCCAGCAAAAAAAAAGGTAAAGCCGTTAAGCTCTACCTTTTATACTTCTTAACTAGTGAGTAGTCATCTCACAAGAGAAATTTTAATGCTTTTTTGTTCAAATCGTTATAATTATACAAAAATTAAAAATCTATGTCAATATAAGAACTACTTTTTGATCTTCACTTCATCAATAAGTTTACCATGCAAATCTTTTGCAACATCAATAGCTATTTGTATAGTTTTAACACCTTCATTTAATGCAGTCTAGCTCTTTAATAGCTTCTTTTAACTCTTTCTTTTTCATACTATATACTCCCATCTTTTATAACAATTTGCAATTTTAGAAATATCTGCAAAAGTATTTGCAGTCATAATCCTACTTTTCCCATTTACTCCATAAACTTTTATTTTCATTTTCAACCTCTTAGATATTAAATTTATGCAATATTACAACAAATAGATAATATTGTCAATAATAAATACAACATTAAGATAAAAAATAATAGAATTATGCAACAAATAGATAAATAAAAGACAATATATGACTAAACAAGAATTAACTAAAAAACTAGAAAGTATCAATTTGAGCAAAAAAGATTTTGCAGAACTATCAAATATCTCATATAACACAATAAATAATTGGCACGATGAAAATAGACCAGTTCCACCTTGGGTTGAATCTTGGCTTGAAAATTACATAGGTAAAAAGAAATTTGAGAATATAAAAGAGATATTGAAAGATGAGATATAAAAAATAGCTATATTAAGTTCCTTATAAAGGAACAAAAGGTAAAATTTTAAATGAACATAATAAGTAAAAGAACATTAGTGCAATTCTATGAAAAACATCCTCAAGCTAAAACACCTTTAGAAGTTTGGCATCAAGATGCAAAAAAATCAGAATGGAAAACTCCTGATGATATTAAAAGAGTTTATTCAAGTGCCTCTTTTTTAGAAGATAATAGAGTTGTTTTTAATATCAAAGGTAATGATTATAGACTAGTTGTTCATATTGATTATTTAAGAAAAATTGTAAGAGTTAAATTTATTGGTACTCACAGTGAGTATGATAAGATAAATGTAAAGGATTTATAAATGCAATTAAAAATTTTAAAAACTGAAAAAGATTATGATAAAGCTTTGAAAAGAATTGATGAACTAATGGAACTTAATCCAAAAATTGGAACTAAAGAGAGTGATGAACTTGAAATTTTAGTTTTATTAGTTGAAAAATATGAAGAGTTAAATTGGAATATTGATACTCCAGATCCTATTGAAGCTATAAAACATAGAATGGAAGAGATGAATTTAAAACAAAAAGACTTAATACCTTATATTGGAAATAAAAGTAAAGTATCAGAACTTTTAAATAGAAAAATATCTCTATCTTTAACTATGGTTAGAAATTTATCTCAAGCTTTACATATTCCTGTAGAAACTTTGGTTAAAAGTATTTAAAAGCTAAAGATTTTTTCTTGCCCATAATTCAAAAGCTCTATCAGGAATAAAATAAACTCCATCCTCTTTATCAATATACTCTTTTGCAAAAAGTTGAGTTAAAGATGATTGCATAGATGGTCTTGATATATTTTCTTCTCTTAATATCTTTTCTGAAAATAGCTCTTTACTATATTTTGCTAAAAGCTTAAATGCTTTTTTTTGATTTGTACTAAAAAATTCAAAAAGAGATTTATAGTGATCATTTTTTAGCATAATTGTAAATATCATTTATATCTAAAGGCTTTAATGAAAATGGTGTAGCCATAGAATATAGTGGTGCTTTATATGCAAATAATGAGTTTAAAAGAGTCTTCAATAAGCTCATCAAAACTTAAAGCTTTTGTAATTGCTCTTATTCCCATCTCACCTGTTTGTGGATCAAATGTAGGTTCAACTATATTTTTTGCGATTAATTTGAAACATTTTTTAGCACTAGATTTTCTAACACTTCATTTAAATACTTTACTATTATTTTTTTGGTCTAAAAGCTTTTATAATCTCTTCATTTGTCTCTAAATATGGACCTTCCATCAAATCAATACAGTATGGAATTGCTGGAAATACAGCATCAAGGCACTCTTTTATTGATTTTGGTTTTCCTGGAAGATTTACTATTAAAGAGCTTCCTCTAAGTCCTGCTGTTTGTCTTGACAAAATTGCTGTTGGAACATATTGTAAACTTACACTTCTCATAAGCTCTCCAAATCCTGGCATCATTCTATCACACACAGCTTCAGTTGCTTCTGGAGTTACATCTCTTAAGGCTGGTCCTGTTCCTCCTGTTGTTACAACCAAACAGCACTTTTGATTATCTATTAAATCTATTAAAGTCTCTTCAATAGTAGATTTATCATCACTAATACATCTATAAACCTCTTGCCAAGGAGATTTTAAATAACTATTTAAAGTATCAATTATAGCCTTTCCTGATAAATCCTCATAAATTCCAGCACTAGCTCTATCACTTGTTGTAATTATTCCAATTTTTGCAATCATAATAAATGTCCTTTATCTTTAAAATAGTAAACAGTTGCAAACTCTTTAAAAAACTCTTTTGCAGCTAAACTATCAATTATTTTATCGTTTCCACCAATAAAAACCTCTATTTTAATACCTTTTTTTATCAACTCTTCTAAATCTTCTTTGCTCCATTTAAAATTTAAAAGTTCATTTAACTCTTCGAAACTTCCTTTTTTAAAGAAGTTTTCTATACTTTTTGTTGATTTATCTTTCAGATTTTCTAAAAAATTTTTGATATAAGCATCTTCATCTTTTTTAAAAAACATAAGTTGCATTCTTTTAAACTTCTCATCTTTTGTTTGAAAAAATGCAGGTGAAAAAAGTTGAAGTTTATCAACTCTTTTTTCACTATTTTTTACATATAAAAATGCTTTAATAGCACCATATGAAAATCCACTTACAACAAAATCACCATCTTGTAAATACTCTTCAAAAAGCGAAGATTCATTAAAAAAACAAAATCCACTAAAAAAATTATTGTAAATCTTCAAGTGTAATTACCTCATTTTTAAGCATAATCTCTTTTAATTTTTCAATTTTTTCAATATTTTGAGATAATGTTGCTCTTAGCTCATCTTTAATCGATACTATTAACTCATTTGCATTTAGAGCCATTTTGTACTCTTCTACTATTTTAGAAGCTAAATCATATGCTTTTTTCAAATCATCATTTGATACAAAATATTTTTCATTTTTTAGTAGCTCTAATCCAATAGTTCCAGCTAAATCAATTTTTATACTATTTTTTAACTCTTTAAATGATGGGAAAACAGAGCTATCTTTTAAAACACCCTCATCTAAAAGTGCAACTTTTCTATTTGCAATAAATGCCTTACAAGCTTGATAAATTGCTAAAATCTCTTTTTGACTATCATCTAATATTCTTATTTGTTTTTTACCAAACTCTAGTTTATTTTTAGCTATTTGAATATCATCTTCAATAAGTTCAACCCTACTCTCTTTTATCATACTTAAAAGTGCTTCATTTACAAGTGTTGAAAGTGATGCTGAGTTAAATCCAGCTGTTTGATTTACCAAATTATCTAAATTTATATTGTGTCTTATATCTTTTAAATATAACTCCAAAATCTTTCTTCTATCTTCAATATTTGGAAGCCCAACATATAATCTTCTATCAAATCTTCCAGCTCTTAAAAGTGCATCATCCAAAACCTCTATTTTGTTTGTTGCAGCAATTACAATTACACCACTCTCTCCATCAAATCCATCCATTTGAGTTAAAAGTTCATTTAAAGTTGACTCTCTCTCATCATTTGATTTTCCGCTTCGCATCTTTCCAACAGCATCAATCTCATCTATAAATACAATTGATGGAGCATTTAATTTTGCACTTGTAAATAGCTCTCGCACCTTTTTTGCACCCATTCCAACATAAATATGTACAAAACTAGCTCCACTTTGATAGAAAAATGGAACATTTGCCTCTCCTGCAACTGCTCTTGCAATTAGAGTTTTTCCAACTCCTGGAGGTCCTACAAGAAGAACTCCTTTTGGAAGTTTTACCTTAAATTTTTGATATTTTTTAGGATTATTTAAAAAATCAACAATCTCTTCAAGCTCCTCTTTTATCTCTTTAATACCAGCAACATCTTTAAAAGTGATATTTGATTTTACAGGTTCAATAGATATTTCACTTGATGCTTTTTCATGACTTTTTTTAAGTTCACTATCAAAACTACTCTCTACACTTTTTCCTTTTTTCTTTAAAAAGTAATCTCTTATTTTATCTTGGTTTGCTCTTATAATAAAAGATAAAATAAGTAAAATAAATAAAAACCCCAAACCAACATAGTATGAAATACCTTGAATGTTTGAACTACTTTTATAAATAGTATAAACAAAAAGTACTAGCAATGCAATTGCTGACATAATCATAAGCTTAAAATTTTTATCAATACTTTTATTATTTGAATCTTGCTTCATTTTTATTATCCTTTACTAAATAATCATCTAAATATAACCAATCTCCAACTAAATCTTCACTGCTTGAAATCTCAACTTGATTAAAAAATTGATCAAAGCCTAAATATTTTCCATTTTTTTCTTGCTCAACTAAAACTTCTAGTTTTGATTTATTGTTTTTTCTAAACTCATAATTTTTTTTCTTAATTATCTCTACAAGCTCAATATATCTATCTTTTGCTACATCGCCTTTTACCATATCTTTCATAGAAGCACTTGGTGTTCCATCTCTTTTTGAGTATGTAAATGCGTGAACATGAGTTAGTGGAAAATTATGTAGATTTTTCATAGCTTCACTCCAAATAGCTTCACTCTCTCCTGGATGTCCAACTATAAAATCAGTTCCCAAAGCATAGCCATTTTGGCTTAAAAACTCAAAAAGCTCTAAATCACTTAAAACTCTGTTTCGTCTATTCATAATTTTTAACATCTCTTTTGAAGTGTGTTGAAGTGCAATATGAAGATGTTTTGCCATAAAAGGCTCATTTATAAGCTCTTTAAACTCATCATCAATTTGAATAGGCTCAATACTTCCCATTCTAATTCGCTTAACACCTTTTATTTGTGACATTTTTTTTAGAAGTTTTGCTAGTGAAGTGTGCATTTTTTTACCATAGCTTCCTACATTTGTACCTGTTAAAATAAACTCACTAAAACCATTTTGTGCCAAAGTTTGCACTTGATTTAAAATAACACTCTCTTCATAACTTCTAGCATCCCCTCTTACATGTGGAATTATGCAATATGAACATCTAAAATCACAACCCTCTTGGATTTTTATAAACGCCCTACTTTTTCCAACAAACTCTTCAACAATAGTTTTATCCAAAGATTTTAAATCACCCTGTTCAAAAAATCTCTCATCTTTTTTAAGTAGTTCATTGATATTCTCTTTTAAACTAGCTCCAAATAAAGCATCAATCTTATTCTCACTAAATAGTTTCTCACCTTTAGTTCTAGTTCCACAACCTGTAAAGATTACTTTTGGAGAGTTTTCAAGTTTTTTAAGTCCATTTATATAGCTTCTAGCAGTCGTATCAGCACTATTTGTAACAGTACATGAGTTTATTACAACAATATTTGCTTCACTCTCATCTTGTGTTACATCAAAATCTTTTAGATTGCTAATCATAACTTGTGTATCAAAAATATTTGTTCTACAACCAAATGTTTTAAAAAATACTTTTGGTCTATTTGTACTAAATTTCATCTTCAATTATCTCTTTTAATCTTGATGGTCCATAAGCTTTATTTGTTTGATTTATATTTATTTGTTGCGTTGGATATGCAATATTTATATCATCCTCTTTCATAAATGCATCTAAAATCTCTGTGCTTATTGTACTTCTTAAAACCAAAGCAGCAAAAGAGTTTGTAAGATACCAACCTGATATTACAACTCCATAAGGCTCTATAAATGTAAATACTCTTGGCTCTACTCCAGTTGCTCGTAATTGATACTTATTTCTCATTTTTGATAGCTGTTTTCTTGTAATATCACTATAACCTTTTGAGTAGTGTTTTAAAATCTCTCTAATGATTTTTTGAGCTTTTTTATGGTTTGAATCAAAAGTTAAAGTTATATCTATACCATCCCAAACAGTTTTTAATTCACTATGACTATAGTTTGCAATTAGCTCTGAAAATATATAGTTATTTGGAACAAAAAATATTCTTCCAGCTCTTCTATTTTTCATATAAGATACTAAAGTAACATCCTCTTTAACTGTGATTTTAAATAGTGAAATATCTAAAACATCTCCAACAGTCTCAACATCTCCTTTTGTAACTCTAATTCTATCTCCAACTTGAATAAATCCAGAAGTTACAATAACCATCCAACCAAAAATTGACATAAACCAATCTTTTAGTGCAATTGCAATACCAGCAGATGCAAATCCAAGGATTGTTACAAGATAAGCAACATTATCAATATATGAAAATAGTAAAACAATAACAATTAATAAAACTAAAGTAAAATTTATAACCTTGTTTACAATATAGTAGTTTTCACTTTGTAAAAAATATTTTTTTAAAGCTAGTTTTACTAAAAAAGTTACAACAAAAAATATAAAAATTATTAGTAAAATATCTAATATCTTTTCAACTTGTTGAGATATTTGATTTTTTGTCTCTAAAATAACTTGCTCAACTTTTCTATCATAAACCTCAGAAGATGTTCCAACAATATCTAAAACTATCTCAAAATCTCTTATTTGTTTTGTTAAAAAGTTTATCTTTTCTTCATACAAAGGTTTTGAATCCAATAAATATATTTGATTATAAAGCTCTTCTTCCTCTTTTAAACTCTTTATTAAATCAATTAATTGAAGCTCCAATTTTGTAAATTGATCTCTATTACTCTCTATTATTTTAATATTTGACAAAGCTCCAATTATTCCAAATGGATTTGTAATCTTTTCAATAGCTCCAATATCAGGTGGATTTATTAAGCCTCCAATAGGAGATCCTCTATACTCACCAATTAATTCAAGTTCATTCTCTTTTACTCTTATTTTATTTAGTAGTTGATACTCTTGTTCATCATTAAACTTCTTTTTACTTTTTAAACTATCTTTTAAAATATCTAATTCATTTGCGATTTTACTATATGAAAGATAGTTTGAATATCTTTTTATAAGAATATTATCTTTGTATGAGTTTTGAATTTTTAATATCTTATCCAGTAGGATATTTTGCTCAACTAAGTTTTCAATCTCTAAAATAGGCTCACTACTATTCTCAACTTTAAGCTCTTGTGATGCAAAAAGAGTTATTGATAAAAAAACTATTAGTGTAATTACTCTATTAATCACTTAAATTCCTTTAAAACTTCAATTACATCCTCTTTTTTTATCTCATCTGTAATTTTGCAATCACCTATTTCAATAGGAACTATAAACTTTATTTTACTATTGCTTGATTTTTTATCCAAATAAAAATGCTCATAAAAATCTTCTACATTATCTATTTTAAATCTTGTTGGAATATTATACTTTTCAAGCAAATTTTTTACTCTTTGTTCATTTTCTCTACTCATAATTCCTAGTTTTACAGCTAAAGCATTTGCCATGCACATACCAATTCCCACAGCTTCACCATGAAGATAAGTTTTGTAGTTTGTAAGATTCTCTATTACATGCCCAAATGTGTGCCCATAGTTTAATGCAGCTCTTAATCCTTGCTCTTTTTCATCTTGCGAAACAACCCAAGCTTTTGTTTGAACAGATTTTTGAATTGCTATATCTATATTTTTTTCATCATTTAAATCACTATTTTCAAGCCAAGAGAAAAACTCACTATTAAAACATACAGCCATTTTAATAATCTCTGCAACTCCAGCACCAAACTCTCTTTTTGGTAAAGTTTTTAGAAAAGTTGAATCAATATAAACAGCTTTTGGTTGATGAAAAGTTCCTACAAGGTTTTTTCCATATTTGTTGTTTATTCCAGTTTTTCCACCAACACTTGCATCAACTTGAGATAAAAGTGTAGTTGGAATTTGAATAAAATCAACTCCTCTTTGATAAATTGAAGCTGCAAATCCCGTCATATCTCCAATAACTCCACCACCAAATGCTACAAGCAAAGATTTTCTATTAAGTTTTGCTTCAAAACAAGACTCTAAAATCATCTCTAAAGTTTTCATATTTTTATACTCTTCACCATCAGGAATTGTACAAAAGCTAAGCTCTTTTGCACTTAACTTTGATTTTAAATACTCTAAGTGAAAACTACTAACAGTTGGATTTGTAACAACAACAACTTTTCTATCAAAGTATATATCTTTTAATCTCTCTATAAATATCTCATATGAGTTACTATTTCCAAGCTCTATTTTTACTATCATTTTTAAATCCATATTAATTAATTAAGCATATATAATAGCTAAAATTAGCTAAGAAAAGGCTTTTACAGTACTTTTTAGATATAATATTTTTTATTTTTTAGGATATAAAATGAGAGAATTAATTTTAATTAGACATGCAAAATCTGACTGGTCAAATCCACTTTTAGATGATTTTGATAGACCACTTAATAAAAGAGGTTCAAAAAATGCTCCTTTTATGGCAAAAATATTAAAAAAAGAGATACAAAAACCAGATTTAATAATCTCTTCACCATCAAGAAGAACAAAACTAACTTTAGAGCATTTTTTAAAAGAGTTTGAGTACAAAGGTGAAGTTATTTTTGAAAAATCAATTTATGAAGCACCTTATCTTAATCTTTTAAATGTTATAAAAAATATTGATGATAGATATAAAACTATTTTTTTAATAGGTCACAATCCAGGACTAAATGATTTAATAAATTTTTTATTAGGAAGTTTTGAAGATAATATTCCTACAAGTGGAGTTTTAAAAATAGATTTTGATACAAACTCTTGGAAAAATATCTCAAAAGATAGTTCAAAACTAATCTTTTTTAAATATCCAAAGATGTTTGAATAATCTATTTTGTACTATTTTTTCTAATAAGCAAATAAACAAAAAATGGAGCTCCAATAAAAGCTGTCACAACTCCAATTGGAAGGGCTGAAGATGTTGGTATTACTCTTGAGATTAGATCACAAAATACCAAAAAAACTCCACCAAAAAATATTATTGGAAAAAATAGCTTTGTATATGTCTGCTTATATATTAATTTTACTATATGCGGAATCACAAGTCCCACAAATCCAATTGGTCCTGTAAAACTTATACAAACACCAACGCTTAAGCTAACAACTATTAAAAGAGTTAAAACTGTTTTATTTATATTTAATCCCTTCAAAAATGCAACATCATTTGATATTAACAAAAGATTGATTTTGTGTTTAAAGCTATAAATTATAAAAATAAAAATAGTTGCTGTAATAAAAACCACTAAAGATGGCATATAACCAACAACATCTAAACTTCCAAGAGTAAATCTTACAATTGAGTAGTTCTCTTGAAGATTACTTAGATAAAAAACAAGCATTAAAGCTGAACCATAAAAATATGATAAAGCGATTCCAATTAGTAAAATTGAGTTTGTTGAGCTTATTGCTCTTTTTTTGTTTAGTGATTTTGTAATTAAAAATAGAATTAAAATTGTAAAAATTGAGCCAAAAATACTTGAAAAAAATAGTGGAATAAAAGGTAAAAAAACTATTGATAAACTTGTAAAAAGTGTAGTTCCACTTGCAATTCCTAAAGTATATGGAGTGATTAACTCATTTTTAAAAACAATTTGAAAGATAAGTCCACCCAAAGCTAAGATTGAGCCAACAAAAAATGCCAAAATAACTCTAGGAACTCTTAAATCCCAAAAAACCATATTTAAACTATCTTCTAAAGAAAAAATTGAAGATATTTCAATATTTACTTCACCCAAAAAAGGTGAAATAAAAATTAAAATTAGTGAAAAAATATATAAAAAAAGTTTCATAAATCTACCACCAAATGACTATTTTCAACTCTTAAGCTATCGTTGTAAAACTCTTTTAATCTCTCTTTAGAAAAAAACTCTTCATGGTTTCCATAAAATTTTAAAACTCCAGCTTCTAAATATAGCACCTTATAGTTTTTGAGTGCATAAGCAAAATCAAGATTATGAGTAATTATGATTTTTTGTTTTAAATAGTTTGAATTTAAAATCAAAAAAACATCTCTTAATCTTTTTATATCCAAATTTGCCATAAGCTCATCAAAAATTGTGATTTTTGCATCATGCAAAATTGCACTTGCCAATAAAACAAGCTGTTTTTCTCCAGAGCTTAAACTTGAACATGAGCTATTTTTTATATGATTTATCTTTAAAATATTTATAATATTTTCAATCTCCTCATCGCTTCTATTTTCAATTGTTGAGAGTTTTAAATACTCTAAAACAGTCATATACTCATCAAATATCTCAAAACTACTTGGAATATAGTTTATTAGTTTTGCTCTTTGAATTCCAGATAGTTTTGAGATATTTTTTTCATTAAAAAATAGATTATTTGAAGATATTATGGAGCTTAAAACCTTTGCTAAAGTTGATTTTCCAGCTCCATTTTCACCTAAAATCAACAGATTTTCATTGCTTTTTAGCAAAAAACTTATATCTTTTAAAATAAAATTACTGTAATTTTTTAGTTCTAACATCTTCTAAAATCTCTCTAAAATCATCTATTAAATATTGTACTCTATGGCTTGAAATTCCTGAGTATGTTTTATCTATTATATAGATATTCTCTTTTTTACTTGCATTTACTGGCAAATTTTTCCAAAGATTTAACATATCATCTTTTTGTTTATCACTTTTTAAATATGGAGCTAAAAGTATAATAATATCTGGATTTAGAACTATTAACTTCTCACTATTTATTGCAGGTTGTGATTTTAAGCTTGATTGATAGGCATTTTTATTTCCACTTTTTTTTATAATATCTTCAAAATATATGTAGTTGTTTGTTACATATATTTGATTAGAGAGTGTGCTTTGAGGACTAATTACAATTAAAATTTTTTGATTTTCTACTATATTTTCAATATTTTTTAAACTATTTTCTATATTTTGATTTAAAGTTTTTGCTTGTAATTGTCTATTGAAAACATCTCCTAAATCTTTGATTGCAAATTTAATATCATCTAAACTATCTGTTTTATAAACTAAAGTTTTAAATCCAAGAGATTTTAGTGAGCTATTTAATTTTTTATCATAATTTTGATTTATTATAATGCTTGGATTTAAGTTTACAACTTTTTCCAAGCTAACACTACCATATCCTCCAACTTTTTCAATACTTTTAGATATTTCTGGATAATCACAAAAATCTGTGTTTGCAATAATATTATTGCCTAAACCCAAAGCAAAAACTATCTCATTTACAGCAGGACTTAGAGTAATAATTTTTTCATTTGCACTTAAAATATTTAAAAAAGAGATATTAAAAAAAATTAGAAAATATAGTAGTTTTTTCATCTTAGAAACTAGCCTTTATACCTAAATATGCTGCTCTTTGACTTGTAGCATATCCATCAACTATTTGATAATCTTTGTTGAAAATATTATCAAGTTTAAGATAAGTAGAGAAGTTTTTACTAATATCATAATCAACTACTGCATTCCAGATTGTATAGTTTCCTGTCTTTGTTTTTTTAGTGCTACTAAGATAATTTACACTCTCTCTGCTTCCAATATATTCACCATTTATATTAAAGTGAAAATCTTTTAAACCATAATAATCAACTCCAAAATTAAACTTATTTGTTGGTCTATTTAAAAGTCCATTCCCATTTTCATCTTTTGTGCTTAAGTTTGTATATGAAAGATTTAAAAATGTATCTTCGATAACTTCATTTTTATAAGCTATTTCAGTACCTTTTATTTTACTTGTACCATGCATTTGTTCATAAGACCAAGTACTATAATTATAATCTATTATATTTTTTATTTTAGTATTAAAGTAAGTAATAGAAAAACCTTTATACTCAATGCTTATATCATAAGATTTTGTTTTTTCTGGTTGCAAAGTATCATTTCCAGCCCAAACATCATGTAGTTGATATAAATTTGGTACATTGTATCCAGTTCCATAATTTGAACTAATATTTAAATCATCTATTATATATTGTTTAATTCCTATTTTTCCAGTTGTTTTATTTTCAAAATCGCTGTATCTATCATATCTTAAAGCTTGTGTAAAGATAGTTTTATCATCAAAAAACTTATTTGTATTTGTAATAAAAATTCCTTTATTATTGTAGTTTTTAACTCTACTTTCATTTGTAGAATCTTCAACTATTTTTTTATCTTCAAATTTTTTATAATCAGCTCCCAAAGTTACATTTGAAGAGTTTAAATAATCTATGCTTGTATTTAATCCATACTCTTTTACAATACCTTTATAATCTGGTGTCTGATTGTTTGTAGAAGTTCTTTTTATCTCTGTAAAATTTGTATATAATTTTGTAAGAGCTATATCATTTCTATTTTCATAAGTAATATTTGCTAAATGAGTTTTATTTTTTGTAGAGTCTTTATTGTTTGGATCTTTGCTGAAAAAATCATCTATATCAACTTTTGTATCAATTATTTCATATGAAGTTGAGACTCTATTATTTTCATCAAAGTTATATCCAAGTTTTATATTTGCACTTGTATTTTCATAGCCATCTTTTTCATATTTTTTTGCATCAGAACTTTTGTTTGGAGAAATAGCTGAAAATCCATCTGTATCAACTCTAGTTGCACTAAGTTTTGCATCAAAATTTTCATTTTTATGAGAAATATTTGCACGAGCTATTTTACTATTGTATCTTCCATATTCAACAGTTGCATTTCCATGCGTTCCATTTTGTGAAGACTTTGTTATGATATTTATAACCCCAGCACTAGCATCTGCACCCCAAATACTACTTTGTGCACCTTTAATAACTTCAATTCTTTCAATATCATTTATCATTAAATGTTCAATATTTGCACTACCTTTTGGAGTTGTAATATCGTTATATCTTACTCCATCAATTAAAACTAAAGTTCTATTAGAGTCCATTCCTCTTAAATATACAGAACTAGTTTGACCTATTCCACCATTACTTGAAATAGAAACTCCTGAAAGAGAATTTAAAGCTTCAATTACTGTTTTAAACTTTCTAGCTTCAATATCTTCTGATGTTATAACATCAACATTGGCTGTAATATCTTTTAATTTTTGCTCTGATTTTGTAGCACTTGTAACTGTGATTGTCTCTAAAGTAGTTGTTTGTGAGTATAAATTTGTTGCTAATAAAAAGCTTGCAACTAAGCTTATATTTGTTTTTTTCATTTTGTACCTTTTTTCTAATTATTATTTATTAAATCTGTTTTGATTGGTTTTAGCTCTATATTTAAAAGCTTCATATGTATATTTGGTAGTTTTCTTAAATATTCAATTAGTTTTGAATAAAAAATATGCAATTTTTCAAAACATGTTGATATTAAAATACCAAAAAAGCTAAAATATTTTTTTGCTCGTCTCATCTTCTCTCCTTTCTTAAAATTTAAATATTTTTACTATTTTGTATTAATATGATGATTATGTTCACTATTCGTAGTTTGATTTTTTAGAAGAGTAAAACCATTGTAAGCTGTATATAGTCCAAATAAAATAACTAAAATTGATGCAATTTTCATAGATATATCTCTAAAGCTTGATTGTTTAAATAATCCCGCAAAAAAACCTACAAAAAATAGTGCAAATATTGTAGTTACTCCAAAAATAAACATTACCATTGCACCATAAAAAGCGCTTCCAGTACTTGCTGCCATAATTGCAAACATATATACAAAGCCGCAAGGTAAAAAGCCGTTTAAAACTCCAATTAAATAGAAACTAAGTTTTGAATTACTTCCTAAAACTTTTTTAAATAGTTTTTGATAAAAAGGAGATTTTGAAAAGGTTTGCTCTAAAATTGTTAAAAATTTTATTTTTCCCATTAGTGAAAAACCAATAAGTATCATTAGTAATCCAGTTATAAAAAACAAAAATCCTTTTGAAGTTGTAGAAAAAGATAGAACTGAACCCAAATATCCAAATATAAAACCTAAAAATGTATAGGTGCTTACTCTTCCAAAATTATATAAAAGATGCATAAGTGCTTGTCTTTTTTTACTATCGTTGCTATTTATTTTTACGCTTGAGTATGCCAAAACAATTCCACCACACATTCCAATACAGTGCCCAAAAGAGCCAATAAAAGCAATACTTATTATAGATATTATACTAATTGTTTCCATTAAGCTCCTGTGTTTTAGAAAATTAAAGCTTTTATTATATATTTTTTGGCATAAAAAAAGGCTTTACAGAGGGAAACTTTTTACCCTTAAAATTGAACGTTTTTTTTGGTTATACAACACTTTTTCTTAGTTTTACTATAAAAAAATTGAGACAAATACCACATGTAAGCTTAATATTTAATATGTTCCACTTTTTGACCACTTTTGATAAACCGTAAAATCGGAAGGCAATAAAAAGGGGTGGAAAAATCGTAACAAAAATTTAAAGGAAAGTGGTAAAAAATTTTTGTTTAAAATTAATGTAATTAATTTTAAAAGGATAAATATGGGAATGAGTTATATATTAAGTTTAATCGCTGGGATTGCAATGACTGTATTGCTGGGAATACAAGTTGCACCAAGTGTAATAGAAGGACTAAAAGTAAAAAAAACGCAAACACAAACGATAAACAATCAAGAAGTTATCTTTGAAGCAATTAAAAGATACACAACAATAAAACAAGTTGCTCCAACTTCAATACAAGATTTAATAGATGCTGGTTATTTAGAAGCAAATGTTAATAATAATGGATTTGGTGAAGAATATATTATTAATGTTGATAAAGCTTTAGGTGTAGCAACAATTACAACAACAATAGAAGATCCAAAAGTGCAAGAAGCTTTTTTAAATTCTTTTAATTCTATGTCTAAACCAATTTGTACTGGTACTATTGTTGATGGGGTATGTTCTTCAAATGAATTTAAAACAACTTTTGTAATACCAAATGAAGTAATGCATGGAAATGCTTTATTAATGACTGGTATTCCAATTCAAGCTACTCCACCAGATAGTAATATTAATAAATATTGGTGTGATACAAGTAGTGGAAAAGCTACTTTAAAAATATATGATGGTACTAATTGGGTGGAAGTTAATTTAGGCAGATCTGGTAATAGCATACCAATACAAAATACTCCACCTGATCCAACAAAATATTCTTATTGGTATGATTCAAGTGTTGTAGGTAAGCTTACTTTAAAAGCATTTGTTGGTAGTATATAGGAAAAAGTTCAAGAAGATAGTAGCACGCCATCTGGTTCTATCATAGCATTTGCTGGTGTAGCAGCAAAAATACCCGAAGGTTATCTATTATGTAATGGTCAAGAAGTAAGTAGAATAACATATAAAGATTTGTTTGATGTAATAGGTACAACTTATGGTTCTAGTAGTTCAACAACTTTTAAAGTACCAGATTTAAGGGGTGAGTTTATAAGAGGTTTTGATAATGGTCGTGTGGTTGATAGTGGAAGAGTAATAGGTAGTAACCAACTTGATGAATTTAAAAGCCATAGACATAATTTCAACTATAATCCTGGTTATGGGTATGGTCCTTCTTGGGGTCCCGATTCTACTCTTGCACAAGCTACATATTCATGGAATGTTTATATGAACGATAGTGCTCATACGAATGCAGGTGGAGTTGAAACAAGACCAAGAAACATAGCAATGAACTACCTTATTAAATATTAAAAAAAACTTCTATTTTTTATGGAATAATATTCCCATATTTATTATTAAATCATAGATTGAATAAATTGTAATTTACTTAAATATTCAGTGTTCATAGAATTATTAAAATATATAACTTTAACTCTATTTTGGTTAGACAACAATTTAAATGTTGGATTTGCACTAAAGTTATATCTAACTTTTCCCCGATTTTTACCAGCTTTCAAAACACTACTTCCATATATAGGTTCCAATTGTCCGTTAGGCATAGAAAGAAGATTAATATTCAATATATTTAGATTATCAGCTTCATAAAGTATTGTTACAAAGAATGTAAGACAAACTTTTTCTAAAGATGTTTCAAAATTATAATATTTTGGTAATGCAGGATTATACATTCTCACAGGATTGAATGAAGTACCATTACTTTTTCTTATTTCAGAAGCATAAGAATTTTGATTTTCACCAACAAAAATAGAAGTTGTATAATCACCTATATTATCAGTTTGAACAGTTTTTAAATCAATATGTATAAATGCATCTTCTACTTCAAAAAACATATCAGCACCAACGGGTGCAGAATTTGGTTGCCCAATACCTTTTCCATTAAATAAAGAATAAATAATTCTTTCAGCGCCTACTGCAAAATCAGAAATTGCTTGACCATTTCCATATCTAGTTTGCCAATCATTTCTAATTAATTCTTTTGTCTGAAATCCATACATCATTTCATCTTCTACATATTTTAGAAAATGATAAAACTTATTTAGATATTTACACTCTAATTGTTCAATTTGAATATCCGTTAGCATCTTTCCCCTATCAATTAATATTAATTAATAGTAGTGTTTTAAAAGCTAAATTTGCCTGAAATATTATTTGTTTTGTAAACTCTTTTTTATTTCAGTTGCAACTAATTTAGCTAATAAAGGAGGAACAGCATTACCTACTTGTCTATGTTGGCTAGATAAACTTCCTAAGAATACAAAATTATCAGGAAAAGTTTGTATTCTTGCACATTCCCTTACAGATAATCTTCTATGTTTATTTGGATGAATTTCAGGTGTAGAAGCAGTTATTGTATCACTTGGTGTTTCCCAATTTGAAATTCTTAATGATTGTTCAAACTTTATTTCTTTTTCAACAAATTCCGTAACTTGCTTATCATATTTATTACAGAAACCTAATAATTTTTTCAATTCCCACCAGTCAGAAGGTTTTGGTATAGAACCAGATTTATTATCTTTTCTAAACCAATGTCCAGCAGTATGTGCATAACCAAAGTGCTCATCTATTTTTTTAGTACTTAAACCTTTTTTATTTCTCCAATATTTTAGATAATCACAAATTTCAGCTTGATCTACTTTATATTTTCTTCCCCAAAATTTACTACTAACATTCGTGTATGCAATATGATTATAAATTTCTTTTGTTTTTAACTTAATTTTTTGATCTGTATTTCTTTCAACAGTTTCAATATTATATAGTTCTTCTAAAACTTCTTTTGCTGCAATATGTTTATTTCCTTTGCCATCATATTTTTCATGATGAATATGAGTTTGCTCAGGAAAAATTATAGGTTTATTTATTCTATTACCTATTATTATAACCCTTTCTCTTTGTTGTGGAACACCATAATCTGCACTATTTAAAAGTCTAGCTTCAAGGTTATATCCTAATTCTTTAAAGTCACTTTTAATTAATTCAAAAACCTTTCCATTATGCAAAGATAGTATACCTTTTACATTTTCTGCAACAAAATATTTAGGTTCTTTATCTTTGATTACTCTTAGCATTTCTCTATATAAAAAATTTCTTTCATCTTCTATTGATCTTTTATTATTTGCTACTGAAAATCCTTGACAAGGAAAGCCACCTATAATAACGTCAATTTCACCTTTTTCATAAGGAATTTCTTCACTTTTTATTTTAATAATATCTCCATGAACAATATGATTTCCGATATTATGAGAATAAGTTCTAGTTGCATCTAAATCAAAATCATTAGCCCATACTATTTCAAAACCAGATTCAATAAAACCTAAGTCCATTCCTCCAGCACCAGAAAATAAAGATATAACTTTCATATTACCCTTTTAAAGTTTTTAATGGAGATTGTATCTAATCTTTTATGAATGCTCAATGAAGTTAATCTAAATATTTAAAATTAAAATATTATATAAATTTGCTTAGAAATAAAAAGAAGTTTAGGGGATTTTTAAGGGGTTTACTCCTAAACTTACGAAGAACCTACACTTTAGTGTAGGTCTAGTAAGTAAATTTCAATTAAAAGGGTATATCGAAAAAATCAACTTATAACTTATAGACTATTGTCCGCTTATAGATAGTCTATAATTACAAACTTCGCAATTGCACCAACTTAGAGTCCTATGTATTAGAACTTACAGAGCTTGGCTAGGCTCTAAAAGTATCTAGAAATGTTTTTTCTCTATCTTTGAAGTAGTTGTCAAGATTCCTTTTTAGTGGTTTATTACACAACTCTCTCAAATATAAAATCTCATTAAAAACTAAATTAAAATCTTGAGTTTCTTTTTTTCGTGAATTGATATAAATAATATCAACTACACTTGCATCATCTCCATTTTGATTTAAAAAGTATCTATATCTTTTTATAAATTTCTCTTCTAATATTTCTAGTTCTTTGGAAATAAAATCTACTTTTGTAGTAGATTGTTTTTTGAGTACTGGAGATTTTACTTTTACTTTTTTTAAAGATAGTTCTTCATAAATTAGTTTTGTGTTCTCATTATTTAGAACAAAATTTTTAAAGTACTCAAAATTATAATTTATACTAAAATCGAATTTTACGAGTTTTACCTCAAAATCATTTTTCTTGTTCACAAAAAATGAAGTCTAAAAAGTTTTTCGATACTGCAAACATTTATATCACTCTCAAAAAAGATTGCTAGTGTTTTGTTTATTAGCTCATACTCTTTAAAATCTATATCTTTGTCGTTTAGTTTAAAACAAATTTGAAACTTATCTTTTGAAGTTTGAACTATGTATGTAGGTTTTATGTTCAAACTTTTAATAAGATTTGCTAAATTGCTTAGAGGTGCTAGGATTGTCAAAATCAAAGATTAGAGCATTTATATGGCTTACATTCCCTTTTGTCTTTGTTGGGTGCTTATAGTTGTTTAAAGTGCATTCTATTAATGGTTTGAAACTATTTGAAGTAAAATAAACACTATAAGTTGTGTTCTTACTTTTTATCAGGTTCAACTTTTGAGAAAAAGAGCTTATATTGTGGTGATAATTTTGTGCTCTCTTCGTTTTGTGGTCTATTAGAGTGATGAAGAAGTAATCTTCATCAGTGAAATATGATTTTAGGAAGTCTAGGCTATTGGTCATTGTCGCTAACTCTCATAGTCTTAAGTGAACTTCTTAGTGATTGTGTTTCTATTGGTGATGGTGTTAGTTTTTGTTTATCTTTTACACTTAATTTATTTTCTTTTTTGTTGTATTGGATTGTAAATTCAAAGCTTTTAAATTGTCTTGATTCTTTGATAGCTTCAAAATTAAAAGATAAGTCTGTTTTCTCTTTTAGTTCTTTTTTAATAGATTTTATTAATCTAATTAAATTCCCATTTTTATATGATTGTGGAATATTTAAAAGAGTTTTTAATTCTTCTATTTCCTGGAATGAGCTTTTAAGGTAGTCTATAGCATTTGCTTTTGTTTGTAGTTCTGTTGTATTGAAAATATCTCTAGCTTTAAATTCTAGCAACATCCTTGATACTTTAACTTGTTTTAGGTTCAAACACTTTATTAAAATAATCTTAAATCTTTTTAATCCAATTTTTTCTTATAGCTCACTTGGTATTGATTTTATAAACTCTTGCTTTGACATAAATATCCCTTACGAATGTTTATATTCAGTTTTAAGCAACACAATTTGTTGAATTCCACTTTTTGACCACTTTTTTAAAATTATTTTCAAAAAGAAATGTTAGAAAGCTTGATTTTATGGTAGTTTACGAGAAAAAAGGCATAAAAAAAGGCTTTACAGAGGGAAAAACTGTAAAGCCATATAAAATTAAATTCATTTCAAAAAAAGTATAGGATACCAAAAAATTGTATCAATTTTGTAGGAGGATCTAATACAGATACCCTATGAGTGAAATTATAAACAAAGAAATATTAAAATAAGATAAAATCTGTCCTATTTAACATTAAATTATTACTAACTTTAAAACTATATAATACAAAATTTATTTAAAAGGATAAAATTTTATGAAAATGATAATTTTTGATATGGACGGAACACTTGTAGATAGTGGGTCTTCTATTGCAAATTGTATAAACTATGTAAGAAGTCATCTAGGACTTGAACCTATGGATAAAAACTTTATTTTAGAAAATGTAAATGATATAAATATAAATAGTGCAGAATTTTTTTATAATAGCAAAACATTTACTCCAAAAGTTACAGAACTTTTTGAAGATTTTTATAGTAAAAATTGTCTTGTAGATTTACATTTATATGATGGAGTTAAAGAGTTACTAGATGATTTAAAAGGTGAGTTTAAATTTAGTGTTGCAACAAATGCAAACTCAGATTATGCTAAAAAAATGCTAGGTCATCTTGAAATTGATAGATATTTCAACTCAATTTTGGGTTACAACGATGTATCAGCTCCTAAACCAAAGCCAGATATGATAAATAGAATTTTAGATTTAAATAGCATAAAAAAAGAGAATGCTCAGCTTTTTGGAGACTCTACAAAAGATACAATAGCTGCATTTAATGCTGGAGTTGATGGAGTTTTAGTAAATTGGGGATTTTCAAACCACGATGATGGTGCAATTTCAAATATAGATGAGTTAAGAAGAGAGATTGAAAAGAAGTTTAGATTATAAATCTATAATCTTAAACTCACCCTCTTTTAAATCTTCAACACTAAAACCAGCAAACTCTAATCTATGAAGTTTTACAACTCTGTTTCCTGTGTATGCAAACATTCTTTTTACTTGATGATACTTGCCCTCAACTATTTCTAAATGAACTAAATTTGGGTTAATAATTTTTAAAAATGCTGGTTTTAAGGCTTTATCTTCACCATTTAAAATAATAGTTCCACTTTCAAAAAGCTCTTGTTCATCACCTCTTAATGGATTTTTTAAAGTTACTTCATAAACTTTTTTTACATCTTTTTTAGGACTTGTTAGTTTATGATTTAGCTCTCCATCATCAGTTAAAAGAATAGCTCCTGTTGTATCCATATCAAGTCTTCCAATAGTTGAAATCTTTGGATTTCTATCTTGCCATCTTAGTGGAAGAAGTGAATATATTAGTTTTCCAGCATCACTGTGAGAACAGATAACTCCACTTGGTTTGTTCATTAAAATTGTAAGTTTTTGGCTATCAAGTTTTTCACCATTTATAAATATATCTTTATGCTCTGCTTTTATACTTGGATTAAAAACTCTCTTATTTAAAATAGAAACCTCATTTTGTTTCATAAACTTTCTAGCTTCACTTCTACTACAATAACCCAAACTTGATAAATATGCTTCAATTCTCTTCATTTTTCTTCCTTTAAATGCGGGATATTAACATAATTTTGACTAAAATTCCCAAATGGAATTACTTGATAAAAAAAATAAAATTTGGCTACTTGATGATGAGGATTTTAATTTTCCAACATTAAAAGATATGAAAGATGATTTAGTTGCAATTGGTGGAAATTTTCATCCTCAAAGATTAATAAATGCCTATTCAAATGGACTTTTCCCTTGGTTTATTGATGATTTAGGATATATTCACTGGTTTTGTCCACAAAAAAGAATGGTTTTAAGACCAGATGAGATGAAGGTATCTAAAACTCTTAAAAAATCTATTTTTAATAGAGGTTTTGAAGTAAAATCAAATACAAATTTCATAGAAGTTATACAAAATTGTTCAAATGTAAAAAGAAAACATGAAAATGATACTTGGATTGATGAGAATTTTATAAAAGCATATACTTTATTGCATAATTTAGATTTTGCAAACTCTATTGAAGTTTATTTAGATGGAAAGCTTGTTGGTGGATTGTATGGAGTTCTTATAAACAATGTTTTTTGTGGAGAGAGTATGTTTTCACTTGTAAATGATGCTTCAAAGGTTGCCTTTTATCATCTTTGCCAGTGGGCTAGTAAAAATGATATAAAACTTATAGATTGTCAAGTTTATAACCCTCATTTAGCCTCTCTTGGAGCTTATGAGATAAGTAGAGAGGAGTATTTAAAAATTTTAAATTAACTCCTCTTTTTACTATTTTTTATGATTCATATGGTTATGTGAATTAATTTTCCCGTAAGTATCAAATATATAAACCTTATAAAAATTGAGACTCATATAAAAGATTATAAGTGCAGATGCAAATGGAAAAGCTAATATTTTTAAATATCTTTTAGTCTCTATTAATTTTAATCTATTTACCATAATAATAAATGCCCAAATATATCCTATATGTGTAAAAATATTAAAAATATGTACCCAATCATCTCTTCTACTTGCAAGTGGTTTCATATTCTCAAATCCTAAATTAAAAGCTTGATTAAATCCATTTACAATATTTGAAGCATAAGAGTAAAAGAAAAACTCTCCAATATGAGACAATCCACCAATTATAAATAAAGGTGCAAAAGCATATCCTAAAGTATAAAAAGTGTTTGAAAAATCAACTTTCATTATTTTTGAGGCTATAAATATTCCTACAACACTTAAAAATATTGAAATTATTACTGCATATAAAAAAGCAAATAAACCAACAGTATCAATTCCTCCAAAATTTATTATAGTTTCAAAATATCTAGCTGTTTTAACCCAAAAAAACTCTTCAACTATTGCACTTCTTCCTAAAGAGTGGTGAAAATTCATAGTAATACTAATAGCTGCTGTTAATAAAATCAAAGCCCAAACCTCAGCTTTTGAATTTTTAAATCTATGAAAAAGTGTATTTGATGGTTTTGTAAATTTAAAAGCTACACTCTCACACTCTCTTGCACAATCCATACATAAAGTACAATCTTCCATAGAGTTTTTTTTCTCAAATGTAAATGGTTTTAAGTTATAACTACAAACTTTTGCACAATCAAAAGTTCTACAGCTTTGACACTCTTGTTTATAAGTTTGTAATTTTGTAAAACCAACTTTTGAATATACTTTTGTAATAGTTCCAATTGGGCAAATATATTTACAATATGACATTTCATCATAAAGATAATAAAAAATCGATGCAATAATTGTCATAATAAAAAACAACATTGCAGTTGCATATGGTGTTTTAAAAAATTGTGGAAACATATAATATACAAACCACCAAGCAAAAAATAGTAGTAATAACCCAATAAATGGATTTGCTAACTTACTTGGTATTTTCTTTTTTAAACCAAATTTTGTGATATATTTTCCAATAAACCCATGAGGACAAACTCCACAAAAAACTCTACCAAAAGTAGCTAAGGTTGTAACCATAAAAAATGGCCAAAACAATCCCCAAAAAAGTGCTGTTGTAAATATATTATTCTCTTTTGTAGGATTTACAAATCCAAAATAAATGGCATAGAAAAATAGAAACAATACAGATAATTGAACTGTTCTGTGAAAAATTTTATTTTTAAATATTATATTTAAAATTGGCATTCCAAAAATATCATTTTTATCTCTTTTTATAAACTTTATCATATCTATATTCCTTAAAACTTATAACTATATGTAAGCATTGTCATTCTAGGACTTGCTGCTTTATATGAAACTCTTGAACCTGTATCTTTAGAAGCTTCAGAAGCGTAATATTTGTCAAATAAGTTATTTACATTTAATTGAATATTGTGATCTTTAAACTCATAACCAAGCATCAAATCTGTAATAAAATCATAACCTTCATACTTTTGCGTATTTGCATTATCCATGTAGTAACTTCCAAAAGTTCTTGTTGTTAATCTTGTTTTAAAACCATTTTGCTTATATGCCAAATATAGAGCATATTGATTTTCTGGAATTGATGGTAGATAATTTCCATCTCTTGAAACTAAATTCGCCCCTACTTTCTCATTAAACTTATCAAATTTAAATTTGCTATAAGCATAAGAGCCACCAATTTCAAGATTTGATGTTAAATCATAAGATAGATTAAACTCTAAGCCTTTTTTATTAGTTTTTCCTGCATTATCATATATTGAGTTACCACTTGCATCTTTAATTTGTATAATCTCATCATCTACATAGTTTTGATATAAAGCTAAATCATAAGATAGATTGTTTGTTCTTGTTTTTACTCCAACTTCATAATTTGTACTAGATGATTTTTTTAAATCACTTGTTTCATCTAACTCACTTGTAGTTGGAGCTTGATTAGCAAATGCAACAGAAGCATAAATATTTGTAAAATCACTTATTGCATAACTAGTTCCAAGTTTTGATGATAAAAGTGTAAAAGAGTTTTCAATTTTATAATCTCCTTGTCCTGATGTATATTTACCTGTTGAATAATTATATTTCGATATCTCATTCCCTTCTATATCAAATTTTAATTTATCAACTCTTGTACTAATATCAAAACCTAAATCATCATTTACTTTAAAACTCTCCATTAAATATATACCATATAAAATAGTTTTAGAGTCTTCAATATTTGCTAAACTACCTTTCTCATTTGATAATGTTTTACTAATTCTTTCACCCGAACCTGTAGAATAATAATCTCTATACTCATACTTCTTAGCATCTTTTGTTCTATCCATTTTTAAAGTTAATCCACCAACAAGCATTGCATCTTGTTTAAATAGATTATGTGATAAATTAAACTCCAAATCTGTTCCAAAAACTTTATTATCATCACTATCATTAATCAATCCTGTAACTGGATGAAAATGCTCCCAAGAGTTAAAATATAATCTTGGTTTTAATAATAAATCTCCAATCTCTTTTTCATATTTACTGCTAAATGAGAATATCTTAGAGTCTCTAGCACTATTTTGCCAAATGTATGAAGTATTATGTTGCTCTCCACTTCTTTTAAACTCATCAAACTCAGCTTGATTCATAGAAGCTGGAAGATTTAAATTTGATTCTGTATAAGATAGTTCATTCTCTATTGATGAGTAATCTTTAAATATATGTCCATATTTTAAAGTTGCTTGAGTAGTATCAAACTCATTATTATCTCTCCATGAGTTATCAATTTTTCTTTTACTAAGAGTTAATGATACAAAATTATTCTCATCAAGTTTTTCTCTTAATTTAATATTCACATTTCTTTGATTCTCATTTCCAACACCAAATTTTATACGATTTTTATCCTCTTCAAATACTGATTTTGTAATAAGCTGAATTACTCCACCAGTTGAATTAATTGCATTTATTGAACCAGGTCCTTTTTGAACCTCAATACTTGAAACATCTTGCATATCTATAAAATCAAATCTTGTAAATGAATCTGGATCTGTCATGGGAATTCCATCTTTCATAACCATTATCTCTCTTACACCAAATCTAGCTTTTAATCCAGCACCTCTAATAATTAATTTTGGACTAGGACTATTTGAAGTTGATTCTGCTATTACTCCAGGAATTGTTTGTAGTGCATCTTGAACATTTAAGATATTTTTATCTTCTATTGTTTTTTCATCAACAACAGCAATACTTTCACTAATATCTTTTGTTGCTTTTTCATATTTTGTAGCTGTTACAGAAACTGTATCTAAAGATATTCTATCTTCTGCAACTATATTTGAATGTAAAAGAATACATGCAAATATTGAGTATTTTAATCTCATAAATTCTATCCTTTATAAAAATTTATGAGATTATTTCAAAGCTCTGTTAATTTACTGTTAAAACTTCTAAATATTAGATTTTATTTTTAAATAGTTTACATAAGAGTTGCAAAATGGGCACTCTTTATCAAAATAAACCTCTATTTTCTCTTTTTTATTTTCATTAATCATAAAAACAATACTATCTAAATATCAATTTATAACCCTTTATTAGTTATACTTTTACAAAAATTTAAAAGGTTAAAATATGCAATATATAGAAGTTTCAAATAAAAGTGTAGATGAAGTTGTAGAGAGTTTAAAACAAATAGCACCAAAATATAGTTTTGGAGTTCAACATGTACACAATATTAAAGAAACACTAAATTCAAAAGGAAAAGAGCTAAATGAGAATTGTCAAGTAGTTGATATTTGTAATCCAAACTATGCAGAAAAGTTTTTAAATGGTGATATTACAATATCTTGTATACTGCCTTGCAAAATTGCTGTTTATACAAAAGATGGTGAAACAAATATAGCTTTAAACTCTTTTACTCAACTAATAGATGATGTAAATCCAGACTTTATAGAGCTTGCCTTAGAGGCACAAAAAGAGATTTTAAAAATTATTGATGAAGCAAAATAGTGATAACATCAGTTGAAATAGACTCAATTACAAATATGATTCAACTATCAGTTGCACCTGTTTTTTTGCTTGCAGGTGTTGCTGGAATTTTGAATCTATTTTCTACAAGACTTATTAGAATCATAGATAAAGTCGATAGACTTGATAAATTTGAACAAGAACAAAAATCTTTAAATAATATGAGTAGTGATTTAAAAAATATGATTAAAGCTAGAAGAGATTTTTTAACAATGAGAATGAATAACACAAATTTAGCTATATTTTTTGGAACAACAACTGGACTTTTGATTGCACTTGTAATTATTACAATATTTTTAAGCTCATTTTTCCATTTTGAATACACTATTTCTATAGCTATTTTATTCATTTTAGCAATGTGCTCTTTAGTTATCTCTTTGATTCTATTTTTGAAAGAGCTCTTTTACACAACAAAATTTATAAATAACAAAGAGAGCTATATTCCATAAAATGAGAAAAAATGACAATAGATAAAGAAATTTTCAAACTAATTACTTTTAATGATAATTTAAATCAGACACAACTTGATATTTTACAAATATCAAATGATAATATAAACTATAAAGATACTATATTTTCAAAAGAGATATCAAAAAATGATTTCAATTTACTTATGCTTTTAAAAGGGATTGAATCACTTCAAGCACAAAATCAAATAGTTGAAAATTATCATAAAATTTTAGAATATAACAAGATAAAAGCAACAGTTTATAAAAATGAAAAGACAAATCAAAATCTTAATTTAACAATCTATTGCGATGGAGCTTGTTCTGGAAACCCTGGATTTGCTGGAAGTGGATTAGCAATTTATCAAAACAATCAAAAACCAGTTTTACTCTATGGAGCATTTGTTGAAAATGGAACAAACAATATAGCTGAACTAAATGCTTTATTAAAAGCACTTCAAATAGCTTCACAAAATATTGGTGAAGAAAAAATTATAATTTTTTCAGACTCAAAATACTCAATTGATTGCATAGCTACTTGGGCATACTCTTGGAAAAAAAATGGCTGGAGTAAAAAAGGTGGAGAGATAAAAAATCTTGAACTTATAAAAGAGTCTCACTTTTTATATGAAAAAATTAAAAATAACATAGAGTTAAATCATGTAAAGGGTCATAGTGGAGTTGAAGGAAACGAACTTGCTGATAGAATGGCTGTAAATGCTATTTTAGAAAAAAGTATAGATTTTAAAGAGTTTGAATATACAAATATAGAAGATGTTTTAAAACTAAAATCTTATTGACTTATTTAGCTCTAAAGAGTTTTTAGATAGACTCTTTTTTATTTTTTTAGGAAAAACACTCTTTATATGGCACTAATAGACTTACAAAACATTTCAAAACAATACGACACAAAAGTTATTTTAAAAGATGCAAACTTTACTCTACAAACTGGGCAAAGAGTTGCTGTTATTGGTCAAAATGGACAAGGAAAATCAACTCTATTTAAAATCATTATGAGATTAGTTGAACCAGATAGCGGTGAAATGTCTATTGATAGATCTGTAAAAATAGAGATGCTAGACCAGCAACCAAAATTTAAAGCAAATTTAAGTGTACGAGATGCTATTGAGAACCAACTAGTTGAACTTAAAAGTGCAAAGCTAGAGTATGAAAAAATTACAAATGAGTTAATGACAAACTATGAAGATGATAATCTATTAAGAAGACAGAGTGATTTAGCATCTTTTTTAGAGTTTCATAATGCTTGGGATTTGGACAATATGATTGAGAGAGTTTTAGTTGAGTTCCAACTAAAACAGTATGAGTTTAAAGATGTAAATTTACTAAGTGGTGGAGAGCAGCGTCGTGTTAGCTTGGCTGGATTGATTTTAAAAAAACCAGATATTTTACTTTTAGATGAGCCTACAAACCACCTTGATGTTTATATGGTTGAGTTTTTAGAGGAGTTACTTTTAAAAAACAACTTTACTCTACTTTTTATATCTCACGATAGATATTTTATTGATAATATTGCTACAAATGTTATTGAAGTTGAAGGTGGAGAACTAAGAAGATTCAACGGCGGATACTCTTCATATTTAGAACAAAAAGCACAAATTTTATCAAATATGCAAAAAGAGCATGAAAACTTACTTAGGCTTGTAAAACAAGAAGCCCACTGGATGCAACACGGAGTAACTGCAAGAAGAAAAAGAAATGAAAGAAGAAAAGCTGAATATTTTGATTTAAAACAAAAAGCCAAAACAAATCCAGCAGCAATAAAAAAGATGAGTATAGAGCTTCAAAGAGAGCAAAAATCTTTTAATAGTGAAGAGAAACAACAAAATAAGAAAAAAATGCTTTATGAACTTGATAATATTTATAAAACATTGGGTGATAAAGAGCTAATCAAAGATTTTACAACTAGAATTTTACAAAAAGATACTATTGCAATTGTTGGTCCAAATGGAAGTGGAAAATCAACTTTACTTAAAATTTTTATGGAAAAAATGAAGATTGATAAAGGGAGTTTCAAAAAAGGTGATTTTCAAATAGCTTATTTTGATCAGCAGCGAGAGATGCTTGATGATGATAAAACTATTTTAGAGATATTCTGTCCAAATGGTGGAGATAGAGTTGTACTTGATGATGGAAGAAATATGCATGTTTTTGGATATTTAAAAAACTTCTTATTTCCAAAAGAGTATTTAGATAAAAAAGTTGGTGTTTTAAGTGGTGGGGAGAAAAATAGAGTTGCACTTGCCCTACTTTTTACAAAAAGAGTTGATTGTATGATTTTGGATGAGCCTACAAACGACTTAGATATTCCAACAATTAATATTTTAGAAGAGTACTTACAAAACTTTCAAGGTGCATTAATATTTGTATCTCATGATAGATATTTTGTAGATAAGATTGCTAAAAAACTTTTTGTATTTACTGGAAATGGTCATATTATGGAGAGTTTCCAGCCTTATAGTGAATATTTACAAATTGAAAAAGAGCTAAAAGAGCTTGACTCTTTAGAACTTGAATTAGAAAAAGAAAAAACATCTGTAAAAGTTGTAAATGAACCTAAAAAACAGACTAAGTTGTCTTATAAAGATCAAAGAGATTATGATAGTTTACCAAAAGAGCTTGAAGAGCTTGAGGCTAAAATAGAAGAGATAAACAACTGCTTGGCAGACCCAAAATGTTATGAAAAAATGGGAATTGTAGCACTAGGAAAAGAGCTTGAAGATACAAAAGCTCTATATGAAGAAAAAGTTGAAAGATTTTTAAATCTTGAGGAGTTGATTGAAAGTTTTAATTCTTAAAAAAGTATAATTAAACTAATTTGAAAAATATAAAAGGAGAAAATATGTCATTAAAAGAGAAATTAAACGAAGACTTAAAACAAGCCATGAGAGATAAAGAGGTCGTAAAAAGGGACTCTATACGAGCTATTAATACAATGATAAAACAGATAGAAGTTGATGAAAGAAGAGTTTTGGATGATGCTGAAGTTATAAAGCTAATTCAAAGAGGAATTAAACAAAGAGAAGAGGCAATTTCTCAATATAGTGCTGCTTCAAGAGATGATTTAGTTCAAAAAGAGCAAGAGCAAATTGATGTATTTATGCTATATTTGCCAAAACAGTTAAGCGATATTGAGCTTGAAGCTGGAATGAAAGAAGTAATAAGTGAAGTTGGTGCAACAAACTTAAAAGATATGGGAAAAGTTATGGGAGCTGCTTCTAAAAAATTTGCAGGTGTTGCAGATGGAAAAAGAATAAATGAGATGGTGAAAAAACTTTTAGCATAGTATTTTACTTAAGATAAATTTTATTTCATTTAGCTAAAATTGTTACTTAATTGTAGGAGAGAACATGGAGAAACCTAAAAAAGAGTATTTTACTATAACCATTAATTATGAAAGAGGTATTCATCAACTAAGAGTCCCCCAAAAACCTCTTTTTTACACATTAATTTCATTAGTATCAATATTTTCAATATCTTTAATAACAACTTTTTTTCTAAATTACTCTTTAAATAAAATAGATAAAGAGAAGATTAATTTAGAGTATGAGTTAGTAGAAACACAAAAAGTAAATGAAGAGCTAAGCTCTCTTGTAAGTCAAACTCAATCTGAACTACTTGAAAAAAATGAAGAGATATCAGAAGCCGCTAGTTACTTATCGAAAATAGAGAACCTAATAGGTCTTTCAACTACAGAAGAAGAGAGTTCTTTGAAAAAAAGAGTCGATATAGCAAAGCTAGATTCTGAACAAAGAGCAACAATTTTACAACTAGTTCCAAATGGTTATCCTCTTGAATATAAAGGAGTTACAAGTCCTTATGGATATAGACAACATCCCATTTTAGATAAAAAATTGTTTCATATGGGTGTTGACTTAAGAGCCTCTATAGGAACACCAATTTATGCAACTGCTGATGGAGTTGTTAAAAAATCCTCTTATGATAAATTTAATGGCAATTTAATAGTTCTTCAACATATTTATGGATTTCAAACTTATTACTCACATTTAAACAAGAATGTGGTAAAATCTGGCGACTTCGTTAAAAAAGGGGATTTAATAGCTTACTCTGGAAATACAGGGCGAAGTAATGGTCCTCATTTACATTATGAGGTTCGTTTTTTAACAAAGACTTTAGATCCTGTAACATTTGCAAAATGGGATATAAAAAACTATACAGAAATTTTTGAAAAGGAAACTGATATATCATGGCATTCTTTAATAACAGCGATAAGCAACTTACGAGTTCAAGAGCCGACTCCTCAACTACAATTATCACTTCAGGAACTAAAATAACAGGTGATATAAGACTATCTTGTAATTTATACATTGATGGTTTTTTTGAAGGAAACATCTACTCTCAAAAAGAGATAAATATTGGTGTAAATGGTCAAGTAAAAGGTGAAATAAATGCTCATAGAGTTGTAGTTCAAGGTTTAGCAGAAGGTATGATTAATGCTACAAAGGTAGATATTAAACCTGAAGGTAAAGTAAAAGGAACAGTAGAATCTGAAGAGTTCATTATTGAAGCTAAAGGTATTTTTGAAGGTAATAGCCTTATTAAAAAGAGCGACAAAGAAGAAAATAGTTTAAAAGACGAATCAAAGTCTAAGAATATCTTTGATAAAAAAGATTCAAATGTAGCAAGTGAAGCTACTATTGAAAAAGATAAAAAATAGTTAATACTCTCAAGCTAAATATAGCTTGAGTTTTATTAATTAACTTATTTTAAAGAGTTTTTAAACTCAACTAACTCATCTTCTATTCTAGATACTCTCATAAAATGCTCACCTATCAAAAATGCATCAGCACCAATACTGTGAAGTCTTTTTATAACATCCTTATTTGATACACCTGATTCTGCAACTATAATTTTTTCTTTTGGAATAAGTGGTATTAACTTATCACATAAACTCATATCCATCTCAAATGTTTTTAGATTTCTGTGATTTATTCCAATAATATTGGCACCACTATTTAAAGCTTTATCTAAATCCTCTTTATCATGAATCTCTACTAAAACTTCTAAATCTAAACTTCTTGCATAATTATATAAATCATTTAACTCTTTTTGCTCTAAAGATTTTGCAATTAATAGAATAAAATCGGCTCCATATATTAAAGCTTCTGCTATTTGATATTTAGTAAGAATAAAATCTTTTCTTAAAAGTGGAATATTTGTAACTTTTTTTATCTCTTTTAAATACTCTAAATTACCTAAGAAAAAGTGTGGTTCTGTTAAAACAGATATTGCATTTGCACCAAATTCATTATACTCTTTTGCTATAGCTAAATGATTAAAATCATCTTTTATAACACCTTTACTTGGACTTGCTTTTTTAACCTCTGCAATTATTCTAATAGGTTCGTCTTTCGTTGATTTTAAAAACTTTTTTACATCTTTTGTAGAAAATTTACCATCTTTTATAATATTTTCAAGCTCTTTAAAAGAGATATCTTTCTCTCTATCTCTTACATCCTGTAATGTCTGTCTATTTATTTTATCTAATATCATTCTCTATACACTCCTTAATTTTTTCATAATGTAGTTTTACCTCTTTATCCTCAAAACCAACTTTTTCAATTACAATCTTTATTAATTCAAGAGCTTTTTTACAATTTTTAATTTTATACTCTCCCCAAGCTAAAGTATCAATATAAGCATAATTTTCAGGATCTTGATACAAAGCCTCTTTTACAAGAGCTATACCTTTTAAATAATCTTTATCATTGTCAATCAAAATATATGCTAAGTAGTTTTGATAAAGTGCTCTTGAAGAAGTTTCAACAACCTTTTCAAGTATAGAGATAATATCTTTTAGCTCTTTATTATTTAAATTTTTATCTTCTAAAGCAATTTCATATCTAAACATAGCTTGATATGCTAAAAAATCATCTATTTTATTGATATCATATAGTTTAGAGGCTAATTTCAAACCATTTTTTTTATCACCTTTTGATATATATAAATTTAATAAAAAATCATCTTCAATACCGCTTGTTACTAAAAAATTTATAATTTCATCTTCAGTTTTAAATCGTTCGAAAATAAGATTTATAAGCTCTTGCTTTTCATAAAATAGATTATTTTCTAAATAAAACTTATAACTATCTTTTAATAGATTATTTACTTTTTCATCATCTTTTAATGTATCAAAAAACAGAAGTGCTTGTAATAGTAAAAGATAGTTATAGTTTTTATCTTTAATTGCTATTTGCAATCTATTAATTGCTTTATCTTTTTGATTAAACTTAAAAAACTCTATTCCACTTAGAGCATGAATAGAACTAACACTATTTGAATATTTATTTGCTTTTAAATATGATTCATAAGAGTTTTTAAAATCCTCTTTTGCTAGGTATATATTTCCTAATAGTTCATAATTATTTGAATTTTTATATTTTTTAACTAAAATTAAACCATATTTTAAAGCATTTTCAAAATCTTTTTGATTTAAAAGTGCAAAACTGTAAAGCCTTAAAATCTCCTCTTCATCTTTCATATTATCAAAATAATATTTTTGACTATTTTCAACAATAGATTTATAATCATTCATAAGTAATGATACTCTTAAATAATTTAATAAATATATTGAATTATTAGTATTAAAAAAAAGATTTAAATATATCTCTCTAGCCTCTTCATAACTATTTTGTGCCTCTAAATCATAAGCACTTAATATAAAAAAATCTTCTAAATAATATTTTTTTATATCTATTTTTTTATTATTTTCATTAATACTATTTTCAGAAAAACTATCTTCATTTTTAATATTTTTATCTCTATTTTCAATACTAAAAATATCTTTTGTGCAAGAGCCTAAAAAAAATAGAATAGCAATAACAGTTATAAATCTAATATACCTATACACTCTTTTTTAAGCTCCTCTTTATTTGTTTTAAAATAGTCCCAAAAAGGAAATGTTCTACACTGATTTGGTCTAAATTCATATATGCTACACATTTTATTAATGTTATCAAAAAAACAACAAGAATAAACTTTTGGCTCAAATTCTACCTCTTTTAAACTATATTTATACCCTACTTTATATAAATACTTTTTACTAAACTCATCAATAGTAAGATCTAAATGTTTACTAAGTCGCTCTATTTCAACAATATTTATCCAAATATAACCACTCTCTCCTGTACAACACTTTCCGCCACAACTCTCACAAGCTTTTGGATTAAATGAAAAACTATATCCATCTTTTTTTAGTAAATTACTCAATACTAGCCTTTATACTATGAGTATTTATATTTTTGTATATTTTTTTAATCTCATTTTTAAATGTTGAATCTTTTTTAAAAACTATTAAAGCAGGTAAAACTTTAAGTAATGATTTTGAATCTTTTTTTGCAAATATTAAAACCAAATTAGCATCACTATCTTTTTTTGGATAGACAAACTGTATTGACTCTATATTTAATCTATACTCATTTAAATAAATAATAATCTGTGATAACTGTTTAGCATCATAACAAAAAAATAGTTTTCCATTTGGTTTTAATATTTTTGATGATTTTTCTATAAAATTTTTTAGTGGCATTGATGAGTTGTATCTTGCAATTTTTAAATTTTCATTTTCACTTTTTATAACATCTGAGTGATAAAATGGTGGGTTTGAAACTAAATAATCAAACTTTATAGGAAAATCAATATCAAAAAATGAGCCACAAAACATATTTGAATCAATTTTGTTTGTAGAGCAGTTTTTATTTGAAAAAAACTGAAAAATTTCTTGAATTTCAACTTGATTTAGCTTAAGTTTAGAAAACTTTTTTGCTACAAGTAGTCCTAGAATTCCACTTCCACTTCCAATATCTAAAAGCTCTCCACTTATATTTTTATATTTTTCTAAATTTTTACATATGAAGTTAAATAAAAAATGTGTATCACTATTATAGCAATAACCATTTATAGGTTGATAGAGTAACAAAAACTAATCCTTATTTTTTAAAGTTTTTATTATATCCAAACTTTTTATATATTTACTTTTAATAAAATAAGCTTGACTTTGGTATTATTCTTGCAAAAATTATAAAGTTTATAAATTTTTATTATATTTTATAAAGGAAAAATATGTCAAATTTTGAAGCTCCTTTAAATACCCCTGTTTGGGTTGATGAAAGTAGATGTAAAGCTTGCGATAGATGTGTATCTGTTTGTCCAGCTGGAGTTCTTGCAATGAGACAAGAGATTCATTCAACACTTGGTGCTATGGCTACTGTTATAAATCCTGAATCTTGTATTGGTTGTAGCGATTGTGAATTATCTTGTCCAGATTTTGCTATTTTTGTAGCAGATAAAAAAGAGTTTAAATTCTCAAAATTGACTCCTGAATCAAAACAGAGACAAGAGAGAATTATAAAAAATAATTATAAATTATTAGATGAAGATAAAAAGGTTTAATTATGGCAAGAGAGTTAATATCAACTGGAAATGAGTTAGCAGCACAAGCAGCTATTGATTCAAAGTGTGAATTTTTTGGTGGCTATCCTATTACCCCTTCAAGTGAAATAATGCATGTTTTATCTTCAAAACTACCTGCAAATGGTGGAGTTTGTATGCAAATGGAAGATGAGATTTCTGGAATTTGTGCAGCACTGGGTGCATCAATGAGTGGGAAAAGAGCTTTAACAGCAACTTCAGGACCTGGAATTTCACTAAAAGCTGAAAATTTAGGACTTGGATATATTGCAGAGGTTCCACTTGTAGTTATAAATGTAATGAGAGGAGGACCTTCAACTGGACTTCCAACAAGAGTTTCACAAGGTGATCTTTTACAAGCAAAAAATCCAACTCATGGAGATGTAAAATCAATTACTTTAATGCCTGGAAATTTAAGTGAGTGCTACACAGAAGTGGTAAGAGCATTTAATCTAGCAGATAGATTTATGCAACCTATTTTTGTTTTACTTGATGAGACAATTGGGCATATGGCTGGTAAGGCTATAATTCCTGATTTAAATGAAGTAGAAAAAAATAGAGTTTATAGAAAAAGATTTGATGGGGATAAAAAAGATTATCTTCCTTATGGTGTAAAAGATGATGAACCAGCTGTTTTAAATCCAATGTTTGAAGGGTATAGATACCATTTTACAGGGCTTCACCACGGACCAACAGGTCATCCAACAGAAGATGGTGTTGTTTGTGATGCTTTAATGAATAGACTGTTTAAAAAAGTTGAAAATCATACAGATGAGCTAGAATCAAATGAAGAGTATATGCTAGATGATGCAGAAATTCTAATCATTGCTTATGGTTCTGTTTCACTTGGAGCTAAAGAGGCTGTTAATCGTCTTAGAAAAGAGGGAATAAAAGCTGGAATGTTTAGACCAAGAACAGTTTGGCCAAGCCCTGAGAAAAGATTAAATGAACTTGTAAACAGATTTGAAAAAGTATTAGTTGCAGAGCTTAATATGGGACAATACACTCAAGAGATACAAAGAGTTAGTGGAAGAAGAGACTTTGATACACTTTTAAAAGCAAATGGAAGACCTCTATCACCTATTGAAATAATAGAAAAAGTAAAAGGAATGTAATATGGCTTTTAACTATGATGAATATTTAAGAACAGATAAAATGCCAACACTTTGGTGTTGGGGATGTGGAGATGGAGTTATATTAAAAGCTTTAATTAGAGCAATTGATAAACTTGGATGGAATATGGATGATGTTTGTGTTGTTTCTGGAATTGGATGTTCTGGAAGATTTAGCTCATATATAAACTGTAATACTGTTCACACAACTCACGGAAGAACTCTTCCTTATGCAACTGGAATTAAAATGGTAAATCCAGATAAAAAGGTAATTGTTGTTGGTGGAGATGGTGATGGTCTTGCAATTGGTGGAAATCATACAATTCATGCAGCTAGAAGAAACATAGATTTAACTTATATTATTATAAACAACTTTATTTATGGTCTTACAAACTCTCAAACAAGTCCAACTACTCCAAAAGGAATGTGGACAGCAACAATGGAAAGAGGTAATATTGATCCAACTTTTGATGCTTGTAAATTAGTTGAAGCAGCAGGTGCTAGTTTTGTAGCAAGAGAGACTATGATTGATCCTAAAAAATTAGAAAAAAGTTTAGTAAAAGCACTTGAACATAAAGGTTTCTCTTTTGTAGAGGTATTCTCAAACTGCCATGTAAATTTAGGAAGAAAAAATAAAATGGCAAGTGCAACTGCAAACTTAGAGTGGATAGACTCTATCTCTTTAGCAAAAACAAAATTTGATATGCTTGAAGATGATCAAAAAATTGGAAAATTTCCAACAGGAGTTTTAAAACAAGATGAGAATGCAGTAGAGTATTGTGAAGCTTATAAAAAAGTTCAAGAGGCTCACAAAAACAAAACTATGGTTGAGTTGTAAGGAGCTAAAATGTCACAAAATCGAACTTTAATGAGATTTACAGGGGTTGGTGGACAAGGAGTTTTACTTGCTGGTGAAATTTTTGCAACTGCTAAAATAAACAATGGTGGATATGGATTAAAAACAGCAACTTATACATCGCAAGTAAGAGGTGGTCCAACTGTTGTTGATATCACTTTACAAGATGAAGAGATTATTTATCCATATGCAAATGATGGTGAGATTGATTTTATGCTTTCAGTTGCTCAAATATCTTTTAATCAGTTTAAAAAAGGTGTTAAAGATGGTGCAACAATTGTAATTGAACCAAACTTAGTAAACCCTAGTGAAGAAGATAGAAAAAGATGGAATATTATTGAAATTCCAATTATTACAATTGCAAAAGATGAAGTTGGAAATGTTATTACTCAATCAATTTTAGCATTAGCAATTGCAAACTATTTTACAAACGAAACAATTCCAAAAGAGGTTTTAAGAGAGGCTATGCTTTCAAAAGTTCCTGCAAAACTACACGATATGAATAATAAAGCTTATGATTTAGGTTATAAATATGCTAAAGAGGCTGATAATAGAAGCAAGTAGATTTTAATCTGCTTGTTTTACTCTAAAATATAATAAAAAGTATGATGATTTTAAATAGGTAGATTTATAAGCCGTGTTATGTATTTGACAATAATTTATCTAGAAGCCAAATCACTTTAGCTTTCCTGCGAAGACCAAAAATGTGAAGCTTATACCAGGTCTTCTTGCTACAGGTTGGGTTTACATAGCTGTTAAGATTGCTCAAAACACTGGTAGGCTCTTACCCTACCCTTTCACCATCACCAATAAATTGGCTGTCTTCTCTCTGTTGCACTATCCCTTAGATTACTCTAGCCATCCGTTAGATGGAACCTTGCTTCACTGTAGCACGGACTTTCCTCTTGAATTCAAGCTATTGTCTAATCTACCTAAGAGATAATTATATCTATTTTCTTATTAAATCATACCCTAAAGGAGTATTAAACATAAATTTACTATCAGAAATTTCACCATCTAAAATAGTATCAATAAATTTTATTTCAACGCTATTTTCAATCTCATCTTTATATAAAATCTTATCTATTTTTCCATTTTTTAAAACTATTTTATACTCTGTTTTATCTATTTTAGAGCTATAGATATTTTCATCTATTTTTTTAGCCTCATTTAACATCTTTAACATATCTATCTCTTTATCTAGCTTTGTAATAATAGCTTGCTCTAAATCAGGTTCATTTATTATAACTTCACTTCCATTTACAAATACATCTTTTCTAACTGGTTCTTGATAACTCCATAAAATTTTTCCACTATTTTTTATAAATAACTCACCTTTATAATCAATTTTTGTATTACTACTTGAAGTAATAGTTTGTATAAACTTTGATTGAAGAGTTTTTAAATTTTGAAACTCTTTTATTGATGCTTGTAGAAAGATTGTTGATAATAATAGCAATAAAGTAACTCTATAAAACATTTTTTAACCTTTTTTTATATATAATCAAGCTTCATTATAACGAAAAGGAACTAAATTATATGCTAAATGTTTTTTCAAAAGTTTTTGGTACAAGAAATGATAGAGTAGTAAAAAAATATAGAAAAAGAGCGAACGAAATTACTCTTTTAGAAGATAAGTACAAAAAAATGAGTGATGATGAGTTAAAAAATGAGTTTAACAATCTAAAAAAACTTGTACAAAATGAGGAAAAATCTTTAGATAATATTTTAAATGATACTTTCGCAATTGTTAGAGAGTCTAGCCATAGAGTTTTAAAAATGAGACCTTATGATGTTCAATTAATTGGTGCTATGGTTTTAAATAAAGGTGATATTGCTGAGATGAAAACAGGAGAGGGAAAAACTCTTGTTGGAGCAATCGCTGTTTGTTTAAATGCAATGGAAGGCAAAGGTGTTCATGTTGTAACAGTAAATGATTATCTAGCACAAAGAGATGCTAATGAGTTAAAACCTCTATATGAGTTTTTAGGATTTAGTGTTGGAGCTATAATTGATAGCATAAAAGATGATTTTATAAGAAAAGAGCAATACGCTTGTGATATTACATATGGAACAAATAGCTCTTTTGGATTTGATTATCTAAGAGATAATATGGTTTATGATTTAAATGAAAAAGTTCAAAGAGGTCATAATTTTGTAATTGTAGATGAAGTTGACTCTATATTAATTGATGAAGCTAGAACTCCACTAATTATTAGTGGTCCAACAAATCATAAAAACTCAAACTATATAAAAGCAAATGAGATAGCTTTAAAACTAGAGCGTGGAACTATAACTGAACCTACAAATCCTACAGAAAAAGCAGTTACTACAGGTGATTTTATTGTTGATGAGAAGAATAGAACAGTTAGTTTAACTGAAGCTGGTCATATAAGAGCTGAAGAACTTTTTGGGGTTGATAACTTATACTCAATAGAGAATGCGATGCTTTCACACTCACTTGATCAAGCATTAAAAGCAAACTATCTTTTTGTAAAAGATGTTGATTATGTTGTAAAAGATGATCAAATTATTATTGTTGATGAGTTTACAGGAAGACTTAGTGAAGGAAGAAGATTTAGTGAAGGTCTTCATCAAGCACTTGAAGCAAAAGAGAAAGTTGCTATTCAAGATGAGAGTCAAACTTTAGCAGATACAACATATCAAAACTACTTTAGAATGTATAAAAAACTCTCAGGAATGACTGGAACTGCACAAACAGAGGCAACAGAGTTTGCACAAATTTATAATCTTGATGTTGTATCAATTCCAACTAATGTTCCAATTAAAAGAGTTGATAAAAGCGATTTAATCTATAAAACAGAGAGAGAAAAGTTTAATGCTGTTTGTGAAAAAATAAAATATTATCACGAAAAAGGACAACCTGTACTTGTAGGAACTGCTAGTATTGAGAAGAGTGAAAAACTTCATAAATTTTTATCAGATAAAAAAATTCCTCACACTGTTTTAAATGCAAAACAGCACGAAAAAGAGGGAAAAATAATCGCTGATGCTGGTCAAAAAGGTGCTGTTACAATTGCTACAAATATGGCTGGGCGTGGAGTTGATATCAAATTAACTCCAGAGATTTTAGCTCTTGGTGGATTAGCAATTATTGGAACTGAAAGACATGAAAGTAGAAGAATTGATAACCAACTTAGAGGAAGAAGTGGAAGACAAGGAGATGTTGGAGAATCGCAATTTTACCTATCTTTAGAGGATAATCTTTTAAGAATATTTGGAAGTGATAAAATTAGAACTATCATGGAGAGACTTGGTATTCAAGAGGGTGAATATATTGAGTCAAGAATGGTTACAAGAGCTGTTGAAAATGCTCAAAAAAAGGTTGAATCTATGCACTTTGAAAGTAGAAAACATCTTTTAGAGTATGATGATGTTGCAAATGAACAAAGAAAAGTTATATATAACTTTAGAAATGATCTTTTAAAAGAGGATTATGATATATCTTCAAAAATCGAAGAGAATAGTTATGATTATGTAGAGTATCTTCTAGCTGAATCAAATGTTTTTGCAACTCAAAGTGAAGAGGATTTTAACTATGAACAAATTATTGCAAAAATCAAAGAGGAACTTCATTTAATATTAACAGTTGAAAATATTAAAAGTGAAGATTATGAGAGTTTAAAAAATAGATTGGCTCAAGTTTTAAAAGAAGTTTATGAAGAAAAAATGAGTGTTACAACACAAAAACAGAGAAATGAGATAGAAAGAATACTCTATCTTCAAATTTTAGATAGTGCTTGGAGAGAGCATCTATACTCAATGGATACTTTAAAAACTGGAATTGGACTAAGAGGTTATAACCAAAAAGATCCTTTAGTTGAGTATAAAAAAGAGTCTTACAATCTATTTGTTGAGCTTGTTTCAAATATTAAAATTGAGATTATAAAAATACTATTTACAATTCAACTTCAAAGCAAAGAGGATGCAAAAAAAGAGCAAGAGGCTTTAGAAAAAATCAAAGCTAATATGGAAAAATCAAATGAACATACAACTACAAATGTTGCTCAAGAGGCTGTAAAAAGTAGTGAGAAAAAAATTGCAAGAAATGAGCCTTGCCCTTGTGGAAGCGGTTTAAAATATAAACAGTGCTGTGGTAAAAGTGGACCTAAAAGAGGTTTGGTAGCAGGAAACTAGTTTGAATAAAAAACTTATAAATTTTATTGTAAAAAAGTATCTTAAATTTGATAAAAAAAATCCATTTATATCAATAAGTGCTATTTTGGCATTTATTGGTGTTGCTGTTGGTGTTATGGTTTTAATATTATCAATGGCAATTATGAATGGAACTGCAAAAGAGTTTGAAAGTAAACTATTTACTATGAACTATCCTCTTACAATATATGGAAAAACTTCAAATGCTGTAGATGAAGAGCTTTTAAAAGATTTACAGCTAGCGTTTAAAGATTTAAAATTTTCACCATTTATATCAACTCAAGCTATTATTCAAAATGGTGATAATATGAGTGGTGGAGTTGTTTTTGGAGTTGTTCCAAACTTAGAAAAAGAGATAAATCCAATATATAAAGATGCATTAAAGGATTTAGTTCCAAATAAGTTTGATATTATAACAGGTATTGGAATAAGTGATAAACTATATCTTTTTGAATCTGCTAAAGCAACTTTATATTTTACAGATTTAAATCCAGCTGGTTTCTCTTTGATGCCAAAGATGAAAAGATTTGAATATATATCATCATTTAGTTCAGGCTTAAGCGCTTATGATAAAGCTTATATGTACACATCAATTGAAGCTTTACAAACTATTTTACAAAAAAATGAAAATATTTATGATGGAATTCATATACACTCAGAGAATGCATTTGATGATATTGAAAAATTAAGAACTTTTTTAGAGAATAAAGATGTTGGAGTTGTAGGTTGGTGGCAACAAAATGGTAACTTTTTTGCAGCAATGAAGATGGAAAAAAGAGCTTTGTTTATTGTTTTAATGCTAATTATTCTAATAGCTTCACTAAATATCATCTCATCACTTCTTATGACTGTTATGAGCAGAAGAAAAGAGATAGCCCTACTTTTATCAATGGGAGCTAGCTCTAAAGAGATTAAATCAATATTTTTAAAGCTTGGAATTACTATTGGATTTGGTGGAATTATTTTAGGAATTATTTTAGGATTTGTAGGTTATTTTTTATTAGATACTTTTGATATAGTATCTTTACCAGCTGATGTTTATGGAAGCGCAAAATTACCTTTAGATTTAGCAATATCTGACTTTTTTTCAATTATAATTGGTGCAATAATTATTGTATTTTTATCATCTTACTATCCAGCTAGTCGTGCTACAAAAATCGATGTAATTGATGTTTTAAGAAATGAGTAGATTAATTCTATTCATCTTCTTCTTTTTTCTCTTCCTCTTTTTTCATTAGACTATTAAATATATCAAATGGTGAATTAATAACTCTTTTAAAAATATTAACAGGAGCATTTACACTATCTTTTAAAAAGTTTGAGTCTATTTTTGGATCACTTAAATCACCACTTAAATGTATTTTACTCTCAACTCTTTTATTATCTCCAAGAAGTATATAGTTTACAATAGGTAAAACATTTACAACATTTGAGTATGTTTTCATAAATATAAGATTTAACGATGAATCAATAGTGTGATTATCTAAAAATATTTTAGCATCACCTTCAAAATCCATTCCATTTCCAATAACATTAATATTTTTCAAATCTAAAATATTTGTTTTATTACTATAAGAAAACTCCACTCTACCTTTTTGAATACTATAATTTCCAATATTATTTATATTTAAAGCTGATGGGATTGCAAACAAAGGGTTTATTAAAGCAGGAGATGTTTGTACAAAAAATAGAATATTGTTTATTAAAGATAGATCTTTTATTAAACTATCTTTAACAAAAAGTTCACCTTTTAAATCTTGCATTGTTCCACTTGCAAACATATCAATACTACCATTTTGTAAAACTTTTTTATCTGCAAGTGCATTTATAAAACTACTATTTGCATCAGATAAAAAGATATCTAAATAACCCTCTTCTTCCTCACTATATGTAAATTTCATATCTTTATTTTCTAAATATAAAAACTTTCTATAATCATCAATATTTAACTCATATTTTGTAGCTATAACTCTATTTTTATTATTTAAAATAAAAGTTGTATCTTCACCACTTACAAATAACTTAATCTCAAGTTTACTATCACTCTTTTCTTCAATATTTTCAATACTATCATCTTTTTTTGGTGTATTGTAAAAAATTTCATACTCTTTTGTAAAAATTGTATAGTTGTTTTTATCAATATTAAGAAGTAAATCATCATTTATAGTTGAGATATCAACAATATCATCTTTATATCTACCCTTTATATCCAAATAATCTACCTCTTTTTTATTTTTGTGTAAAATAATAGGGAGTTTTGGAGTTGCAACTAACGCATTAAATAAGATAGATTCATCATCTTCAAACTTAACTTCTCCATTTTTTATATAAAATTTTTGTGAAAATATATTAAGAGTTGAGTTTTTTAACTCTACTTTAATATTTTTTATTCCATCTTTTTTATCTTTTGAAGATCTATTTTCAACTACCACTTCATAACTGTCCAAATAAATAAAGATATATTTATCAATATTTAATTTTAAGCTCTCATCTATTGAAGAGATTTTTATACTATTATTTATAATATCTGCATAAACTTCCAATGAATCAACTTTTTTACCATCTTTTTTTAAAGGAAGCTCTAATCCACTAATATTTGCCTCAAAATGTATATTGTTTTCATCAAAAATATTTATTAAAATATTTCCATTTTTTATAGAGTTTGATTTTAAAATAGTTGAATAGTTGTAAAATTTTGATAAATCATCAATTTTTATATTTAATTTTTCATCATAACTTATATCTACACCAAGCTCTTTTAAAGATATCTCTATTTTATCTTTAAAATCCATTGAGATATCACTTCTTTTAGATTTTAAATCAATAATTGAATCATCTTTTACAGCCAAATATATTTTTTTAATATCAGCCTCACCAACAGCTTTTAAATTTTTTAAATCAAAAATTAAATCTGTCTTTGCATCAACAATATCTTTATAGATAAATCTTGCATCTTTAATATATAATTTATCATTATTTAAAATAACTTTTGAGTTATTAGTTTTAAACTCAAAACTTCCAATAGCAATAGTTGAAGGCTCAATATCAAAATCACCATTTACTCCTATTTGTTTTTCACTGCTATATGGAATAGTCAAAAGTAGTTTTGCATCTGTTTTTCCACTTTTTTGAATAAGTGGTAAATTTATATGATAAGCACTTAAAATATCTAAAATTTCTCTATCTAAAGAAGTTTTTGTCTCAATATTTATTAATACTTCACCTTTTTTACTATCTTCAATATTGTTTATTTGAACAAAACTATTTTTTAACTCTTTATTCTTATAAAACGCATCAACTAATGAGATTTTTAAAAAACCATCTTCAAATTTTGCATCTAATCTTTTTGCTTTAACAAAGTCCAAATCTTTATGAAACTTAATATTTGCATCAGTTATTGTAAGCAAGCCTTCCAAAGAGCCAAGAATCATATTTTGATTATTTAAATCATACTCTCCATAAAAGGAGTCTAATTTAAATTTTCCATCTATATTATCATACAACCAAGAGTTAGCAATTGCAGGTAAATCTAAATATTTTTTTAAAAAATGTAAATTACTAAACTCCTTACTATTGATAAAGAATTTCATAAGTCCATCTTTAATTCCAATATTTGATTCTAAAACCATATCTTTGTAATATACAAAACCCTTATAGTTTAACTCTCTATCAAAATAATCAAGGTTTGCTCTACCTTGAAAATTAACTTGATAATCTTTTAAGTATAAATTCTCAAGATCTAAAAAAATCTTACTTTTTGTACCACTTATTTTTACTAAAACAGATATAAATTTATTCTCTAAATGAAGATTATTATCTTTAAAGAGTATTGAAAAATTATTATTATTTATAGATAAGTTTTTTATATCTATCTCTTTAAATAGAGTTATAACTTTTGGAAGAATTGTTAAATCTTTTTTTGAAGCCTCAAAAGAGTCTTCTGCTTTACTTGAAATATATCTATATTCAATATTATCAACTTTTAATATAAGCTTTTTATCTAACTTAATATAAAATTGCGAAATCTTAATACCAAAAAGTGAGAATGAGTTGATAAATATACCAGAAGATAGAAGCATAAATGTTAAAAATATTGGAAAAATTAAAAGTAGAACTAATGCTTTTTTAAGACTCATAAACACTGTAAATATTATCCTTATTGTTTCTATTATGATACTTTATTATCTTACTATGCCAGTAGTTACATCGAAGGTTTTATATATTCCACAAGGCAGTACAAAGTCAATTATATCATACTTAAATAAAAATTCTTACGAACTAAATAAGATAGATGAGATAATATTAAGCCGTTTTGGATATGTTCAAAGTGGCTGGATTGACCTAAAAGAGAATAAACTTACAAAAATGGATTTTTTAATCAAACTTTTAAAATCTAAAGCTGCATTAAAATCTATTACTTTAATACCTGGAGATACTTATTACTTTTTTATAAAAAAAATTGCTAGTGAGTTTAACCTAGATGAAAAAAAATTGTATGAAACATATAATAAATACTCATTTAAGTTAGATGGAAATATATTAGCAGAAACTTACTCTCTACCAATTGGAATGAGTGAAGAGGAGATTATTCTATTCCTTCTATCACATACAAATCAAAAATATGAAGAGTATTCAAATAAGATTTTTGGAACTTACAATAAAGAGCAGTGGTATAAATATGTAACTTTAGCATCAATTATTCAAAAAGAGGCTGCAACTATTGATGAAATGCCAATAGTTTCAAGTGTAATTTATAATAGATTAAAAAGAAAAATGCCACTTCAAATGGATGGAACTTTAAATTATGGTGAATACTCAAACTCTATTGTAACTGCCATGAGAATAAAAGAGGACAATAGTTCATACAATACTTATAGAAATAGAGGAATTCCTAAAAATCCAGTTTGTGCTGTAAGTTTAGATGCAATAAAAGCTGCGATATTTCCTGTAAAAAGCAACTATTTATATTTTGTAAGAGATAAGACAACTGGATTACATAAATTTTCATCAACATATAGTGACCATAAAAGTAACATTAACTCAAATATTGGAGTTATAAAAAATTATTCAAAAATAAATGACAATCCTACAAATATAGATAAAGAGGCTAGTGATATTATGAAAAATGATATAACTAATCAAAAAGTTCCATCTATAAAAGATCTCTTTAATAATATAAATTAATATGTGAATATTTGAAACAATCAAATGTTTACATCTTATTAAATATTAAATTTCAATAGTTTTAAACCAAACAAAGAGTACAATCCCAAAATATATTTTAAAAATTAGGATGGAAAAATGGCACAAATTATTTACACAAAAGTTGATGAAGCACCAGCTTTAGCAACATACTCTTTTTTACCAATCGTAGAGGCTTTCACAAAAAGTTCTGGTATACAAATGGTTCAAAAAGATATTTCACTAGCTGGAAGAATTATTGCAGCTTTCCCTGAAAACTTAAAACCAGAGCAAAAAATTGGTGATGCACTATCTGAGCTTGGAGATATGACTCAAAATCCAGATGCAAATATTATTAAATTACCAAATATTTCTGCATCAATTCCTCAACTAAAAGCAGCTATTGCTGAGCTTCAATCAAAAGGTTATAATATTCCAAATTATGATGCAAGCCAAGAGGTAACTGCAAGATACTCTAAAATTTTAGGAAGTGCTGTAAATCCAGTATTAAGAGAAGGAAATAGTGATAGAAGAGCTCCAAGTGCTGTTAAAAACTATGCAAAAAACAACCCTCATAAAATGGGAGTTTGGACAAAAGATTCTAAAACTGATGTTGCACACATGAATGCTGATGATTTTTATGGAACAGAAGTTTCAACTATTTTAGAAAAAGAGGATGATTTCAAAATCTCTTTTGTAGCAAAAGATGGAAAAGAGACAGTTTTAAAAGCTTCATTACCTTTAGAAGCAGGAGAAGTTGTTGATGCAACTAAAATGTCTGCAAAATCTTTACAAGAGTTCTATCAAAAAGGTATTGATGAAGCTAAAAAAAGAGATGTATTATTATCACTTCACCTAAAAGCTACAATGATGAAAGTATCTGATCCAATTATGTTTGGATTTGCTGTAAAAGTATATTTCAAAGATTTAATTGCAAAACATAGTGCAACTTTTGAAAAAATTGGTGTTAATTTTAACAACGGTTTAGGTGATTTATACTCAAAATTAGACCAAGTTGATGATGCTACTAGAGCTCAAATTTTAGCTGATATTGATGCTGTTTATGCTTCGCAACCAAGACTTGCTATGGTAAACTCTGCAAAAGGTATCACAAACTTACATGTTCCATCTGATGTTATTATTGATGCATCTATGCCTGCTATGATTAGAGGTGGTGGAAAAATGTGGAACAAAGAGGATAAAGAAGAAGATACTCTAGCTATGATTCCAGATAGATGTTATGCTACAACATATCAAATTATTATTGATGATTGTAAGAAAAATGGAGCACTTGATCCAAAAACTATGGGAACAGTTCCAAATGTTGGATTAATGGCTAAAAAAGCTGAAGAGTATGGAAGTCACGATAAAACTTTCCAAGCAATTGCTGATGGTAAAATAGTTGTAACAAATAAAGCTGGTGAGACTGTATTTAGTTTTGATGTTGATAATGGTGATATTTTTAGAATGTGCCAAACTAAAGATGAGCCAATCAAAGACTGGGTAAAACTAGCTGTTAATAGAGCAAGATTATCAAATACTCCTGCAGTTTTCTGGTTAGATAAAAATAGAGGTCATGATGCTAAAATGATTGAAAAAGTTGAAAAATACTTAAAAGATCATGATTTAAGTGGTCTTGAAATATCTATTAAATCTCCTGATGATGCAATGCAATACTCTCTTGATAGAATGAGAAAAGGTCTTGATACAATATCTGTTACAGGAAATGTATTTAGAGATTATAATACAGATTTATTCCCAATCTTAGAGCTTGGAACTAGTGCTAAAATGTTATCAATTGTACCACTTATGAATGGTGGAGGACTGTTTGAAACAGGTGCTGGAGGAAGTGCTCCTAAACATGTTCAACAACTTCAAGAAGAGAACTATTTAAGATGGGATAGCTTAGGTGAGTTTATGGCACTTGCAGCTTCATTTGACCACTTAGCTAATACTCAAAATAATAAAAAAGCAGCTATTTTAGCAAAAACTCTAGATGCAGCTACTGGAACATTCCTAATCAATGATAAATCTCCAGCTAGAAAAATTGGAAGTATTGATAATAGAGGAAGCCACTTCTATTTAGCAATGTATTGGGCAGATGAGTTAGCAAAACAAAATGATGATGCTGATTTAAAAGCTGAGTTTACTCCAATTGCAAAAGCAATGAATGAAAATGAGGCTCAAATTGTAAAAGAGCTTACTGAAGTTCAAGGAAAACCTGCAAATACAGGTGGTTACTACTTATTTAATGATGAATTAACTTCAAAAGTTATGAGACCATCTGCAACACTAAATAAAATTATTGGATAATTTTTAATTCAAGAGAAAACTCTCTTGAATTATTTTACTCTTAAGCTCTTTTTTAACTATTTCTTGACAAAAATCAACAAATTTTAATTTTGTTTAATCTATAATTTATCACTTCATAAAAAAGGGAAAAAATGAAAAAAATAGTTATAGCTTCAACAATTTTGGCAGCAACATTTGCATTTGCAAATCCTTATGCAAAATGTGTTGCATGTCATGGTGCAAATGGAGAAAAAGTAGCTCCAGGTGGAAAATCTAAAATCATTAAAGATATGTCAAAAGAGGATTTTATAGCTGCTTTAAAAGGTTATCAAAATGGAACTTATGGTGGAACTCAAAAGGTTTTAATGGTTGGTCAAGTAAAAGGTATGTCTGAAGATACAATGAAAGAGATTGCAGACATAATTATAAAATAGTAAAAATAGCTAGATAATCTAGCTATTTTTTAATCCTATATTTTTTAACTCTTCTAATACTTTTCTTAAATCTTCTTTCTCTTTTAACAAGTTTTTTATAATAATATCTTTGTCATCTTCAATATTTTCTATATTTTTTTGCTCCAAAATCCTTCCTAAATGAAATATAAAAACATTGTCATCTTTTTTGTACTCTAATTTATTACACTCAATTACAATTTGTGGCTTATCTTCTCCTAAACTATTTTGTAGTAACAATTTTTTTATATCTTTTATTTCATAAAAAATTGCATCATCAATTATTTTTGGATTAAATAACTCTTTTTTCCAGTAAGTTGTTGCTGGTTTAACTACTGTTTTCTCTTTTTTTAAATATATTTTTTCAAATAAATCTTTATTTATAGATAACTTATACAAAACCCACCTCTTTTTAAAAGCTCTATTATATTGAAATAACTTTATAAATGGTAAAATAAAATAAAAAAGGTAGTTTTATGATTAAAAGTTTTTTTAGTAAAAGAGTGAAAATTTTATTAGTTTTTATTGCTTTAGCATCTATTCTATTCTATATTTTTAGTGATAAAAAAGTGACTCAAACAATTTTTGAGCTTGAGGATATTGAACTTTTATCACTCTCAAAAAAGGCAAAAAATAGTGTAATTGACCAAGAAAAAGAGAGCAAAGAGTTTTTAAAAAAATATTTTTTAGTTTGGGAACAAGATAAAATTAGTATCTCTAAAGAGGATGCTTTATGGGGATTTTCAATCAAAGATGTTACAAGATATTTAGAAAACTTCTCTAAAATAGACTCAAAATGGCTAGAAAAAGAGAAGATTAACTCAAATTTTGAAGAGTTTAATACTCTAAATAAAAAAGCAATAACAATAAAAAATACAAATATAAGAGTTTTTCCTACAATATCACCTATATTTAAAAATCCACAAACTCTAGGAGAAGGTTTTCCATTTGATTACAATCAAAATTCACTTCTAAAAATAAACTCTCCATTAATGGTTTCTCATCTTTCAAAAGATAAAGCTTGGGCTTTTATTGAATCAGGATTTGTTTATGGTTGGATTAAAATAGATGATATTGCTTTTGTTGATGATAAATTTATAAATGAGTTTAAAAATGAAAACTATTTTATTGCTATAAAAGAAGATTTTGCAATTTATAATCCAAATTTTATTGAATATATAAAAGCTAGTACAATTTTTCCTAAAAAAGAGAACAGATATTTAGTGGCAACAAAAGATAGATTTATGAATGCAAGAATCGATTTTATAGATATAAAAGATGATTATGTTAGCTCTTTTCCACTTGAATTTAATTTAGAAAATAGAGTATTAGCCCTAAAAGAGTTTTTAAATGAGCCTTATGGTTGGGGTGGACTTTTAACAAACAGAGATTGTTCTAGCTTCACTCAGGACTATTTTTCTATTTTTGGAAAATTAATTGCAAGAAATTCAAAGACTCAAACTTCATTTGGAGAGTATATTGATTTGAGTGATAAATCAAATGAAGATAAAAAAAGATTTATAAAAAATAGTGCAAAACCATTCTCAACTTTAGTATATCTTCAAGGACATATAATGCTTTATATTGGAAATTTAGATGGTGAACCACTTTTAGTTCACAATATTTGGAGTATAAAATTAAAAGATAAAGATAATAATGAAAAGAGACAAATAGTTGGAAAAACTGTAATCTCTACTCTTGAAATAGGAAAAGAGTTAGAAGAGTATGATAGTGAAAATAGTGTTTTAAGTAGAGTTTTAGGAGTAACTATTTTTTAGTTACTCTTCGTCAAATAGAGGATTTACAATCATTGAATCAAGAACTTGATTTTTAAATTTTAACTCTTCTAGTTGCATACTTAAAAAACTATTCTCCTCTTTTAATGCTACATAGTGTGCATAAAGTCTATTTATATCCTTACTTGTATAGTAGATATTATTTTTTACATAAATTCTTGGAAAAAATATTAGTATTGATAAAAAAAATATCAAATATGCTATTTTTAAAGAGTTTTTACTATTTAGACTAATCAAATTTAAATATCCTTAATTTTGCACTTCTACTTCTAGGATTTTGTTTTATCTCTTCAGAGCTTGCAACAATTGGTTTTTTAGTTATTACTTTTCCTAAAGAGTTATTATTTCCACATTCGCATCTAAATACTGCTGCTGGACATATACAACTTTGACTCCATTTTTTAAAGTAATTTTTAACAACTCTATCTTCTAGTGAGTGAAAAGATATGATAGCAACTATACAATTTTTAAATTTTGCCTTTTCAATAGAGTCAAAAAGTCTTATCAAAACACCAATCTCATCATTTACCTCAATTCTTATTGCCTGAAAAATAAGTGTTGCTGGATGAATTTTTCCTTTTGGAAGTTTTTTATAAAAAAATTCCGCAAGCTCTTTTGAACTGTAAAATGGTCTATTTGAAACAATTAAATTAGCAATTTTTTTATACTCTTTTATCTCTCCATACTCTTTTAATATATTTTCCAACTGCTGTTGTGTGTAACTATTTACAACAGTTGAAGCATCTAAATTTTGAGACTGATTCATCCTCATATCAAGATTTTCAGAGTTAAAAGAGAAGCCTCTTTCAAGTTTATCTAACTGCAAAGAAGATACACCAATATCTGCTAAAATACCTTTTATTGGATGTTCTTTAAAATTTGATATTACATTTTCAAAATTTGAAAAACTAAATTCAACTCTTTTTTCAAACTCTTTTAATCTTTTTTTTGAAAATTCTAAAGCCTCTATATCTTGATCATTACAGATTAATTTAATATTATCGTTTTGCTTTAATAATCCACTACTATGTCCTGCATAGCCTGTTGTACAATCTATTATAAATCCATCGTTGATAGTTTTAAAAGCATCTAATACTTCATTATACAAAACTGGAATATGTGGAATTTCTTGCAATTTAATCCTTTTATTAAAAATGGTGTATCATACCAAAAAATAATTTAAGGCATAAGATGTTAAATCAAGATACTATAAAACTTCTATCAGAATTATCACTATCAATGTTTACAAAAAACTTTTTTGGAATATATCAAGGAGCAATATCTGCAAAATTAGATTTTGATCACTTTGTAATAAATTCAAAAGATGCAGTGTTTGATAACCTTGATGAAAAATCATTTTGTACTTTAAATATGAATAAAGTTGACTATAGATGGAATATAGCAAGTCTTGATTCATATACTCACTCAACAATTTATACAAATATACATGAAGCAAAATATGTTGCATTTGCAACTCCTATTTATACAACTGCTTATACATTGGTTCATGATAACATTGTTTTTGAAGATTATCTTGGAAAAATGATTTTTGGAGAATTAGAGATTTATAATCCTGGAGATTTAAAAACTTGGAGTAAAAGAAGTGCACTTGAAATAACAAAAGAGATAAAAAAAACAGAACATAATCTTTTAGTTATAAAAGGAATTGGGGTATATATTTATGATAGAAATATTCATGAGCTTGTTAAAAAGGTAGCTATACTAGAGAATTCTTGCAGGCTTTTGAGTATCAAAAGTACCTTTAAGTAGTTTTTTATATAAAAACATTGAATTGATAATATTTTTAGGAAACTTAAAGTTTAAATAGAATAAAGTTTTAAAATTTTAATTTATATGAGGAGTTACCCTATGAACAAAGCTGAATTTATTGATGCAGTTGCTGCAAAAGCGGGATTATCTAAAAAAGATGCAAAAGGTGCAGTTGATGCAGTTTTAGAAACTATAACGGAAGCTTTAGTTAAAAAAGATTCTGTAAGCTTTATAGGATTTGGAACATTCTCAACTGCTTCAAGAGCTGCTAGAGTTGCAAAAGTTCCAGGAACAGATAAAACTGTAAATGTACCTGCAACAACTGTTGCTAAATTTAAAGTTGGAAAAGCTTTAAAAGAAGCAGTTGCAAAATAAGTTCGCTTATTTTATAGTGTAAAAGAGTTTATCTATTTTGAGATAAACTCTTTTTTTAATTTAAAAATTATGCCTGTATGGTGAAATTGGTAGACACGCTAGATTCAAAATCTGGTTCCTTCGGGAGTGTCGGTTCGACTCCGACTACAGGTACCACTTAAAAAATCTTCTTTAATTACCATAATATCGAATACAAACAACCATTTAAGCTTATATATTTATATCTTTTTGAAGAGCTTTTGTAGAATATCGCAATCGTTTATATTTGCTATATGTTTTTGATTTCATCTATAAAACCTTTTTCATAAAGATATCTCTTTTGTAGGTTTTGTGCTTTGGGGTATAAAAAGTAAACTGATACTTTTTATAAAGTTCAATCGCTGGTGCATACTCTTTTGAATCCCAACTATACAGATGTAACTCATTAGCACTATTTTCTTTTGCTTTTTCTATAGCAAACTCTAAGAGCTTTTTCCCTAGCTTGTTTTTTCTAAATTTTTTATCAACAGCAAACCATCCAAGCCAAGCAATATGGGAAAAATCTACTTCATAATACAATCCAACCATACCTATGGTTTTTTGTGCAAAAGAATCAAAAATAATCCAGTATTGCATAGATTCTATGGAGTTGTTTTCTAATGAAGTGTGGAACTTTTTTGGATCAAGACTCGCTTCTAAAAGTTGTTTTTCATCTTCGCTTAGATTAGAAAAAACAGTATCTCTTAAAAGTATGGTTTGGTGTAAAGTGTCATAACTAAGAGGTTCTATAGTGTATTTTAGTGTATCCATTTTTAGAGGCTCCTTGTAAAAGAAAGTGTACCACTTAAGGGAGACAAAAAGATGTCCTTAGTGTAAGTTACAATTCTCTTGCACCATAAAATCAATACCAAAGGATAATCATCTCAGTGGATACAGCCTCACAAAAAAACAAATTTTAAAAATACCAAACTTGAGTTTAGACAGTGCTATAGCTTTTATGAGAGATATAAGAGTTCTTGTGGTGGCAGGACTTATAAAGAAGTATCAAACTACTCTTACAAAAACATCAAGACTCAAAAGAGTATTTCAACTTCATAAAAATTTTGATGAAAAATATGAGTTACTAAAAATATACATCAGTACAGCTCATACCAATTTTCTTGAGGGAGAACATCAAAGTGTTATTTATGAAAATATGCTGATACTTGATAGATTGATACTTGAAGTTAATGAGGGAGTCAATAAGTTTGCTGCGTGAAGTTAATATTTTATATAATAAAACAAAAAAGGATATTAAATGTCTATAGAAATACACCCTTTTGAGCCGTTTATACCTGAAGAGGCGACAAAATTAATTATTGGAACTATTCCTCCGGAAAGATTCTCAAAAAACAATTTATTTGAATCAGATGTAAACTTTTATTATGGAAGTAAAGATAATGCTTTTTGGAATCTTTTATCAGAAATATCACATACAGATTTCTTGAAAAAAAACAGCTCTGATGAAATAGATAAAAGAAAACAGTTTTTAACTGATCACAAAATTGGAATTTGTGATATTGTAAAAAAAACACTAAGAAAAAATGGAAGTTCTTTAGATAAAGATTTAGATGTGATTGAATTTTTAGATATAGTTGATATTTTAAAAAAGTATCCAACTATTGATTCTTTAATTTATACAAGTGGTAATGGTGGAGTGAAGTTTTTTATGACAAAATATCTTAGAGATAAATTTTCTAAAGAAATTTGTCATAGAACTATTAATTCAAAACAAAAAAAATATTTCATTGAAATCAATTCTAAGAATTATCAAGTAGATATTCTATTTTCACCATCTCCCAATGCACTTAGAAGTCTATGGAAAGATGGTGCTACTAAAAGAGTTAATAAATGGAAAGAAATTTTTGCTTAACTCTAAAAAATATTTTATAATTGAGAGTAAAAGTCAGGTTGTATTAGTACCCTTTTTTTCTCAATCTCTTGTAATAGTTTTAAATAAGAACCAGAAAATAGTTTTTCATAAGGCAAAATATAAGCATATTCTAAAAGATACTCACTTCTTAATATAAGTCCAATGATGCCACTTTGAGAATCTTCAATTAAAGTAATAGTTTCTTCATCAATAAGGTTTTTATCTCCTAGAATTTTAGTTTGATTAAATCAGAGTTGTCAATATAGTTCGAACTAATTGCCACTTTATCCAAAGCAAAGTATCCATAGTGAATTTGATTTTTTTCATTTAATAAATAAAAACTTTTTAATTTTTCTTTACCATTCATAAATAGATAACTGAAATTAGGTTACCATTCCAGTTTCATTGTTTGTATGACCACACGGATCTAAATATGGAAGATATTCTTCGTATTGGTACCACTTAAAAAATCTTCTCTTGACCTAATCTATAAATTGCAAAATCATATTTTATAGGATCATTAGCTTCAAACTCTTTTAATTTTTTTGTTATTTCTAAAGCTGATTTTAGATTATATCTCTTGTTTTTTAGAAGTCCTAATTTTTGTGAAACTTTAAAAGTGTGAGTATCTAAAGGTAAAATCAAATCTTTTTTATCTATATTTTTCCAAAGTCCAAGATCTATATTATCATCTCTTACCATCCATCTAAGATACATATTCCATCTTTTATATGGAGAGTTTGACTCTTTTATATCTCCATTTTTATCTCTTTTAAAACTATTTCCAACTAAAAAATCGAATCCAGCAGATGAGTAATTTGACTCCTCTTTAATCTTTTTTATAACAAAATCAATACCCTCTAAAACACTATTTTCATTTTTATAAGCTTCATAAAATAACTCTTCTAAATTACTTTTATCTTTTAATCTTTTAAAAGTTTTAAATACAGCTATCACATCCGAGCTATTTTGAAATCTATAGTAGTGATTTTTTAACTCTTTTTCTATAATTTCATCACTTTTATCTAGTAGTGAAAAATCCAAACTATCCAAAAATTTAACTATTAATCTTGCATTTCCATAAGCAAACAAAGCACAAAGTAAAATAGCATAGTGACAATTTTGTCTTTTTGCAACAATTAATGGATCTGGTTTTTCATAGCTTACTTCAAAAATATTGTTTCTACTATTAACTTCAATATCCAAAAGCTCTTTTAATTCTATATCTTTTTGTGTCATTTAAATTCCAAAATTAGTTTTGGGTATAATAGCCAAAATTTTATTAGGAATCTTATGAAAAATATACTAATTACAGGTTGTTCAAGTGGTATTGGACTTGAAACTGCACTATTTTTAAAAAACAACAATATTAAAGTTTATGCAAGTGCAAGATGTGAAAAAGATGTAGAGATTTTAAAAAATTTAGGTTTCAAAACTTTTAAGATTGATGTTACAAAAAAAGATGAAATAACTTTTGCTCTAAATGAAATTTTAAAAGAGGATAAAAAACTTGATTCTGTTTTTAATAACGCTGGTTTTGCAATTCCAGGAGCTATTGAAGATATAAAAACTGATGATTTAAAAGAGCTTTTTGATACAAACTTCTTTGGACTTCATGAGCTTACAGCTCAAGCTATGAAGATATTTAGAGCTCAAGGGTATGGAAAAATAATTCAGCACAGCTCAGTTTTGGGAATTATCTCTTTAAGATTTAGAGGAGCTTATAATGCTAGTAAATATGCAATTGAAGGATTATGTGATACTTTAAGACTTGAAACTTTAAATAGCAATATATTTGTAAGCACAATAAATACAGGTCCTGTTACATCAAAATTTAGAGAAAACTCTTTAAAAAATTTTAAAGAAAAAATTGATATAAAAAGTAGTTTCTGGAAAAGTTCTTATGAGAGTGAACTAAGAGCAAGACTTGAAAGTAGTGATGATAAAGGAGCTTTTACACTTCCACCAATAAGCGTTGCAAAAGTTGTTTTAAAAATTTTAAACTCTACTAAGCCAAAACCAAGATACTATGTAACAAAAGCTACATATATATTAGGTTTTGCAAAAAGAGTTTTAAGTACATCATGGCTTGATAAATTGCTTGTAAAAATCTAATTTTTTACAAGCTCTTTTTTATTTGCCATATTTTGCAGATAATCACTTATTTGAATTAGACAAAAAGTTATAATAAATATCATAAGCCCAGGGAAAAAACTAACCCACCAAGCAATATCTATTACAGTTTTCCCATCACTTAACAAACTTCCCCAGCTCATTTGTGGAGGATTAATCCCAAGTCCCAAAAATGAAAGCCCTGATTCAGCCAAAATTGCACCAGCAACACCAAATGAAAAAGAGATTAAAAAAATAGGTGCTAAAAGTGGAGCAAAATATTTTAAAATAATTTTTGTTTTACTCACACCTGATACTTTTAAAATCTTGATAAATGGTTTATTTGATAGTGCAAAACTCTCACTTCTTATCATTCTTGACATTCCCATCCAACCTGTTATTGAAATAACAACAATTAAAATAAGAGTGTTTGCCTCAATATATGAAACCAGTGCTAAAAGCAGAAAGAATGTTGGAAAAGTTAAAAAAAGATCAATTATAATTGTAACTGCTTTATCAACATTTCCTTTAAAATAACCAGCTGTAATTCCTACAATTAGTCCTAAAAAAGATGAAAAACTAGCCGCCAAAAATCCAATAATAAGTGAAGTTTGACCACCTTGTAAAACTCTAGCAAAAATATCTCTTCCTAATCTATCTGTTCCCATAATATGCTCAAAACTAGGAGCTAAAAGAATTTTTTGTGGATCTAACTCATATGGTGAAACTGTATAAAAAATTGGCAAAATAAACATTGCTAAACTAACAGTTATCAACAAAATAAAAGCAAATCTAAACATTAAATAGTATAGCTATAATAAGATAGTGAACTTTTACCAAATTTTCTAGTTTTTTCTAAACTAAATTTTCCTAAAATCTTTGGAACTTCAAGTTTTGACTCATGCTCAATTATGATTTTAAAAATATTATTTGACTCTATATTTTCAATCATTCTAAAAGATTTATCATAAATATCTTCCATTCCATCTCTATAATCAAAAGGTGGATCCACATATAAAACTATCTCATCTTTAGAGTTCTTTAAAAAATCTAAAATTAAAGGTGTTTGAACAAAGGCATTTCCTTGGATTGTTTGACACTTTTCAATATCAACTTTTTTACAATTTTTTAATAAAATTGAGTAAGAGTTCTTATCAAGCTCTATAAAATAAGCTCTCTTTGCTCCCCTACTTATTGCTTCAAGTCCAATAGAACCGCTTCCAGCAAATGACTCTATAAATATCTTATCAATAATATCAAATTGCAAAACATTAAAAACTGACTCTTTTAAAACAGCCTTTGAACTTCTTGTAACATCAAGAGATGGTAAATCTAAAACTTTTCCTTTGTAGGCACCTGCTATTATTTTTGTTGTTGGTTTTGCTTCTTTCATATTTTTGCCTTTTATAGATTATCTAGCGTAACTTTCAGCTCTTAACTCTCTTATTACATTTATTTTTATCTCACCTGGATATTGAACTTTCTCTTCAATCTCTTTTGCTATCTCTGTTGCCAATAAAACTGCTTCATCATCATTTACAAGATCTGCATTTACTATAACTCGAACCTCTCGTCCAGCATTTATAGCATACGCATTTGTAACTCCAATTTTACTTGTAGTTATATTTTCAATCTCTTCAACCCGCTTTAAGAAGCTCTCTAAAACCTCTCTTCTTGCACCTGGTCTTGCGGCACTTAGTGCATCTGCTGCACAAACGGCAGCTGATTCTACATTTATTGGTTCTTCATGACCGTGATGAGCATAAATTGCATTTATAACAGTTTCACACTCCCCATATCTTTTACAAATATCAGCACCTAAATCAACATGACTTCCAGGAGCTTCATGAGTTAAAGCCTTTCCAATATCATGCATAAGTCCAGCTCTTCTTGCAAGTATTGCATCTCCACCCATTTGTGCAGCAATAAGACCTGCTAAATGAGCAACTTCAAGTGTATGTGCAAGTGCATTTTGTCCATAAGAGGCTCTATATCTTAATCTTCCAACAAGTTTAATAAGCTCAGAATGCATAGATTTAATTCCAAGCTCCATAACAACATCTTCGCCCTCTTTTTGAATATTTTTATCAAATTCAGCTTTTACTTTTTTATAAATCTCTTCAATTCTTGCTGGTTGAATTCTTCCATCTTCAAGTAGCTCTTGAATCGTTTTTGTTGCAATTGCACGCCTGTATAGATTAAAAGATGAAACTGTAATTGTATTTGGTGTATCATCAATAATAATATCAACACCTAAAAGCATCTCAAGAGCTTTAATATTTCTTCCTTCCTTACCAATAATCTTCCCTTTTGTCTCTTCATCATTTAAAGGAATATTATTTATAAGTCTCTCTGCTGCAAACTCTCCTGCATATCTAGTAACCGCCTGTGATAAAATATTATTAATCTCTTGCTTTGAGTTTTGTTCAGCAAGTTTATATTTTTTTCTAAATATTGAAGATATTGTAGCTCGTGAATCCTCTTCAACTTTTTTTAGCATTAACTCTTTTGCTTCACTTTTTGTAAGCCCAGAACCATTTTCTAAGATTTTCATAGCTTCTAAAGTTTTTTGTTCATAAACCTTTTTTTGCTCTTCCAATCCATCTTTTAGAGTTTTTATTCTTCTATTGTTATCTTCAATTTGCTCTTTTTCTCTTTTTATAGCTTTTAATTCGCTCTCTAAATGCTCATTTAAATCTTTCTCTTTTTTCTCTATTTTAAAGAGCATATTTTCATACTCTTTTCTAGCATTTTTAAACTCTCTATCACACTCAAACTTTGCTTTTAGCTGAGCGTCTTTTAGTGCAACTTCAGCTTCATGCTCAATTATTCTTGCTTTTGCTTTTGCTTGTTCAATAAATACTTCAATCTTTGCTTTATGTATTTTTCTCACAACAAAAACAGTAATTGCAGAACTTAAAAAAGCTACAACTATTGCTAATATTATACTCTCCATTTTAACCTACCCAGTAATTATATAATCTGCTTGTATATCGTAATTATCACTTAAAATCTCTTCACTTTTACAAAGTACTAATTGAGTAAATATTATTGTAGGTTTATAATCTAATCTATCAAAAAATCTATCATACATACCTTTTCCAAAACCAATTCTTTTATTGAGTTTATCAACACCAACTATTGGAACAACTGCCAAATCTATTTTTGGTGGTTTTATAAATGAATTGTTTGGCTCTTTTATGTTGAAGCTTTTTTTATTTAAAGGTAACCTATACTTTACAATTTTAAAGCTATCTTCAAACATATAAGGGACATAAATATTTTTTCTATTCATTCTTAGCTCTTGAATTAAAGGCTTAATATCTACCTCTAAATCTAAAGGCAAATAGAGCATTATATTGTTTGCATTATATTTTTTGATAATTTTTTTTAAATTATTAACAACTAATTTACTTTTTGAGTATCTTGAATTTTGTGCAATAGATTTTAATCTTTTTAAACACAACTTTCTAAAACTGCTCTTTTGATTTGTTATCATTTAAGCCTCTCTTAGGTAAAATCACTACCTAATTAACAATTTTACCTAAAGGAATTGAAATGAAGTTTAAAATTTTATCTATTTTTATAATTTTTATATCAATATTTTTTACAGCATGTGAGAATAAACCAAAAGAGGAGATTAAAAAAGTTGAGGAGTTAAAAAAATACTCTTTAAAAACTACAGATAACTCTACAATTAATATAACTATAAAAGATAATAAAATTTTATTAGAAAATAGCGACAATAAGATAGTTCTTTTAAACTTCTTTACTACATGGTGTCCAGCTTGTAAGGCTCAATTTTCAAATTTAGTAAAACTACAAGATACATTTCAAAATGATATTATTATAATTGGAATTTTACTTGAAGATTTAAAATCAGATGAAGAGCTTCTTCAATTTATTACAAAGTATGATATAAACCATCCTATTACAAACTCTTCAAATGGAATTGAGTTAGCAAAAGAGTTAGGTGGAATAAAAGCAATTCCAAAACTTTTTATTTTGGATAAAGAGGGTAATATATTTGAAACAATTACAGGAATAGCTCCAACAGAGATGTTAGATATTAAAATTAAAAAATTATTAGAGAGATAAAATGTTTGGATTTTTAAAAAAAGATAAAAATAGTTTAACAGAAACTGAAAATAAAAGCTTTTTAGCTAAAGCTTTAGATAAAACCTTTTCATCTATAAAAACTATTGTTCCACAAAAAAAAGAGAAGATTAGTTTTGAAGATATTGAAGAGCTTTTAATAGAAGCTGATGTTGAGTATGAGATTATTGAAAAAGCTATGAATGGACTTCCAGCTATGATTTCAAGAAAAGAGCTAAGACATAGACTTGTAATGCTTTTTGAACATAGCGTTGATGTTGATTTTACAAAATTTGAAAAACCTTTTGTAAGACTTATAATTGGGGTTAATGGAGCTGGTAAAACTACAACTATTGCTAAACTTGCTGCTAGATTAAAAAAAGATGGAAAGAGTGTTATTTTAGGAGCTGGAGATACATTTAGAGCAGCTGCAATTGAGCAATTAAGCTCTTGGGCAAACAGACTTGATATTCCAATAATCAAAACAAAGCAAGGTCACGATTCAAGTGCTGTTGCATTTGATACAATAAATTCAGCAATCTCAAGAGGTATTGATAATGTAATAATTGATACAGCAGGAAGGCTTCAAACACAAACAAATCTAAACAATGAGTTGAAAAAAATAGTTAGAATTTGTGAAAAAGCACTAAACAACAAACCATTTTTAAAAATCATGATTCTTGATGGAACACAAGGAAACAGTGCCATAGCTCAAGCAAAAGCTTTTAATGAGATGGTAAAAGTTGATGGGATTATTGTTACAAAACTTGATGGAACAGCAAAAGGTGGAGCACTATTTTCAATATCAAACCAACTAGAACTTCCAATTTTTTATATAGGAGTTGGAGAGAAAGAGGATGATTTAATTGAATTTAGTGCTGATTCATTTGTTGATAGTTTGCTTGATGAGATATATTTAAAAGAAGAATAAGGGGAAGTTATGAAAAAACAAAAAAAAGTTAAGGGGTTTTTTGAAGATTTACTACTAATATCTTTAATTTTAGTAGTTATTTATGCAATCTATTTTTTTGTTTTTAAAGATAACAATGAAACCAAAGAGCCTGTTACAACTGCTGTTTCAAAAGAGAATAGATTTTTTAAAAATCTATATGAAGAGATAAAAGAGTCTTTATTTACAGATATTCAAACTCAAGAAAAAATTGAGCTAAGAAATATTCAAACTAGACATAATATTGAAGAGTTAAATTCCAATAACAACTACTTAAACTACTCAAGAGAAAAAATATTATCAATTAGAAATGAAGATATTTCAAATAAAGAAATTTCAGAAGAGTTAGAAGAAGAGAGTTTAATTGAAGAAGAGTTAAATAAAGAGATCTCTAATAGTGATTTTAACTCTTTAGAAAAAGAGGATATAACTCAAAGATTAGAAGAAAAAGCTGAAGTTGTTGAAGAAACAAAGTTAAGTGAAGATACACAAGAGCAAAAAAATAAAGATGATGAGATATCTTTTAACATAATAGAAAATGAAGAGCAAAAAAAAGTTCCTAAAAACTACAAAAGAGATGAAAATAGCATTGATGTAAAAAAATCTAGTGAACTATTTACTAATTTTAGAAATAAAGTTTATGAAAATATCAAAAAGAATATCCCATCTTCTACTTTAGAAAAAGGTAAACATGTAAATATTCGAGTAACTATCTTAAAAGATGGTGGATATGAGGAATTAATTTTTGTAGATGGTAGCATTTATAATTATGATATGATAAAAGAGCAGATACAAAATGTTTTTCCTCTTGAAATTGATGAGAGTATAAAAGGAATTTTTCCAAGATACTATAGAATGAAAATAAACTTTTAATAAGATTTTACTCTAAAAAACTCTCTATCTTTTGAAAATATTTACCTATATTTTCAAAAGAGTGATTACCACCCTCTTCTACTATTAAATTTGTATTTTTTAAAATATTTTCTGCAATTTTATAATCCAAAACTTCATCACCACTTTGCAAAAGAGTAAAGATATTTTTAGGATTTTTAAGCTCTTCTATTTCATAATCTTTTAAAGAGTCTATGTGCTCTTTCGTAAATTCAAACTTTGAACCATCAAAATAGTTTTTTATATAGTTTGCACCTTCATAGCGACTTAAACTATTTAGAGGTTTTATTGCTGGATTTATTAAAACAGCTTTTAAATTATACTTATTTGCTAAATATAGTGAATAGTATCCACCCAAAGATGAACCAATTAAATGAACATTTTGATTTAATCTTAAAAAAGCCTCAATTATTTGTTCTAAATTATTAATTGCTAATTTTGGAATAGTAGGAAGTGAAGGGTGTATTAAATCATCTTTAAAATACTCTTTAAACTCTAATGCTTTTTTTCCAAAACCTGAGCTTGAAAAACCATGAATATATAAAATCATATTAAACCTTAAAAAAATTTACAAATTGTACTAAGAATAAGATTACACTTTGCAATATTTTTACTCTTTTTAAAATATTTTCGATAGAATCACTCAAATTTTAAAAGGTTTTTTATGGCAAAGAAAAAAAATACACTATTTGAGTGTCAACATTGTGGTGAGCAATCTAGCAAGTGGCTTGGAAAATGTCCAAATTGTGACTCTTGGGATAGTTTTTTAGAACTAAATGCAGATCAACAAGAGGTATTAAAACAGACTATTAAAGCAAGCAGTGAAGCTTCAAAAGCAAGACCAATTACAGATATAAAGCAAGATGATGTAGAAAGATTCTCATCTTTTAACTATGAGTTTGATTTGGTTTTAGGAGGTGGTGTTGTTCCTGGAAGTTTAACACTTATTGGTGGAAGCCCAGGAGTTGGAAAATCAACGCTTTTATTAAAAGTAGCTGGAAGTATTGCCAAAAGTGGTAAAAAAGTACTTTATGTATCAGGAGAAGAGAGTGCTGGTCAGATAAAATTAAGAGCAAATAGACTTGATGCAAATAGCGAAAACTTATTTTTACTTAGTGAAATAAAACTTGAAGAGATTATGGATGAGTTACTAAGAGAGAACTATGAAGTGTGTATAATTGACTCTATTCAAACAATATACTCAAGCCTTTTAAACTCAAGCCCTGGAAGTGTTTCACAGGTTCGAGAGATTACTTTTGAGCTTATGAGAAAAGCAAAAGAGTCAAATATTGCTATGTTTATAATTGGACATATCACAAAAGATGGAAGTATTGCAGGACCTAGAGTTTTGGAGCATATGGTTGATACTGTTTTATACTTTGAAGGAGAAGCTAGCAGGGAAATTAGAATGCTAAGAGGCTTTAAAAATAGATTTGGAAGTACAAGTGAAATTGGAATTTTTGAAATGACTGCTGAGGGACTTATAAGTGCTAAAGATATTGCTAGTAAATTTTTTGATAAAAATAAAAGCCAAAGTGGTTCAAGCTTAACAGTCTCTATGGAGGGAAGTCGTGCAATTATTCTTGAAGTTCAAGCACTTGTAACAGAGAGTACCTATCCAAATCCAAAAAGAAGTGCAACAGGATTTGATGCAAATAGACTTACTATGCTTTTGGCACTTTTAGAGAAAAAACTAGATTTACCACTAAACAACTATGATGTTTTTGTAAATATTAGTGGTGGAATAAAAATTAAAGAGAGCAGTGCTGATTTAGCTGTAATTGCCTCAATTATAAGCTCTTTTAGAAATAGACCTATTTCAAAAGAGTCTGTATTTATTGGAGAGGTTAGCTTAACAGGTGAGATAAAAGATGTTTACTCTTTGGATATAAGACTAAAAGAGGCAAGTGCTCAAGGAATTAAAAAAGCTGTTGTTGCTCAAAAAATAAAACAGGATTTAGGAATAAAAGTTTTTGCAGTTGATGAAGTATCAAAAATGATAGAGTTGTTTTAACTAGCGACTCTATTTGTGGTCGCTAGTGCTATTTTCATTGTCTAAAATAAACTCTTTGTTTTTATAAATTGAGTGCATAAATGCTAAAGATATTGGAACTATTGCAAAAGTTGTAATTAGCATTGGTGGTAGATGATAAAAAATCTGTATTAACATAGATAAAGATAGAAGTCCAATTGACCACATAGCTCCGTGTTCTAAATAGATATATTTAGCGACAACATCTTTTTCTACCATATAAATTGTAAGACTTCGTACAGCCATCGCTCCAACTCCAAGTCCAAGCATAATAATTATAACATTTTGAGTAATAGCAAAAGCCCCTAAAACACCATCAAGTGAGAAGCTCATATCTATCATCTCTAAATACATAAATGAGATAAATCCACCACTTAACTCTGTAATTTTAGTATCTCTACTCTTGTGATTTTCACTTCTTAACTCTATAAAACCTTTTAGAAGTTCAAGCAAATAAAAAGCAATAACACCAACAATCATTGGAACTAAAATCTCTAGTTTATTTATAGTTACCAATTTTTCACCCATAACAACTTCATTTGGTGCTATATAAGTAATTGCTAACATTAAAAACATAACAAACAAAGCTTTAATATCACCAACTTTTGATAACTTAACAGCAATATTTTCAATATATTTAATCCAATGAACATCTTTATTCTCATCAAAAATAAACTTTAAAAATAGCATCAATAAAAACATTCCACCAAAAGACATAATTATATGATGAGAGCTTTGGATGATTTTTTCATACTCACTTGGATTATTAATTGCTAAATTAAAAGAGTCAACAAGTCCCATTGAAGTAGAGAAATATACAATTAAAATAGGAAATACAAATCTAACACCAAAAACAGCAATAATCATACCCCAAATAAGAAATCTTTTTCTCCAAACAACTGCCATTGTTGCTAAAATTGTTGCATTTACAACAGCATTATCAAAAGATAGACTAAGCTCCAAAACTGATAAAATAGTACCTTGATATAGTGCAAAAAATCCACCATACAGATATAATAAAATAGAAGCTACAAACCAAACTGCAAAAAGACCATAAAAATATGAAATTATAGGTTTTTGTTTCAAACTTATTCCTTGAAATTTTTTGTGATTGTATCGAAAAAAGAATCTATTTTAGATTATCTCTGAACCATTTTTTACAATATCAACTCCAAACTTCTCTCTTAAGCTTTGAAGTTTATTAGTTAATTTCTCTTTTTTTAAATCATCTTCATACTCAAAAAGATTATATGTATGACTATTTTGTTTTGCAAAATTAAATACACTTATATAAAGTTGCACAACTCTATAATTTCTATGTATATCTGCTTTTAAAAATAGTTCTTGCATAGAGTTTTTAAAATCAAATTCATTAAAAATTGTATTTGTATTTAATTGTGATTTTGATTTTGTATTGTACTCATATCTTATTTGCAACTGATATGACAAAGGATTATAACCCTCTTTATTTACAATAAAACTAAGGTATCTGCTTAAAATCATAACTCTTCTTTTAAGTTCATCTCTACTTAAAATTGGATCAAAACTTCTTCCAATTCCAAGGGATTTTCTCTCTTTATTTATTGTTAAACTATTATCTCTAATTCCACAAACTCTATTGTATGTATCAATTCCAACTTTACCCCAAGAGTAAAAAAGAGTTCTGTTTTTTCTAATATCTCCTAAAGTTTTAATATTATAACCATATAGTTTTTCAACAAAAGATTTTCCAATACCTGTAAATTTTGATATTTCAATATCTTTTGTGAAATTTTCTATATCATTTTGTTTTAAAACTTTAATTCCATTTGGTTTTGCAAAATCTGTCATAAGTTTTGATAGATATTTTGTTGGTGCAACTCCAATAGAAACTGGAAGATCCAACTCTTTTTCAATTTTTTCTTTTAATTTTTTAGCAAAATAAAAAGCCTCATCCTCTTTTATATATCCACTTAAATCTCCAAAAAACTCATCTATTGAAAATTGCTCAATTAGTGGAATTTCAAGCTCTAAAAGATTTTTTAAATTATTTGACAAATTATCATATAACTCAAAATTTGGTTTTATCATTTTTAATTTTGGACAAACCCTTAATGCCTCATTTACACTCATGGCTGTTTTTACTCCATAAGCTCTTGCTTCATAAGATGCAGTTGTTATAATTCCTCTAATCTTTCCATTTTCATCTACAAAATAGTCTCTATCTTCAACAGTTGAACTATCTAAAATCTTACTTGAAAAACTAGCACGGTTTGTTGCAACTTTTCTATGAACCCTTTTATTTGAAAAAATATCAACATTACTCTTTCCTCCAACCGCAACTGGAATATTTAATAGAGTTTTATCAATAGTTCTATGAGCAGAGACAAAGTAGCAATCTAAATCAAGGTGAATAAACATGGTGGAATTTTACTATATTGTGCATAAATAGAACTATTTATAAAATTTGCTCATTAATTAATAGAAAATTAACACCTCTTTGCAATACTTCACAAAATTTATTTCAAAAAGGGAAAATTTATGAAAAAGATTATTACTTTATCTTTTGGTTTAGCTGCAATTTTAAGTGCCAATGAAGCTCTTAAATTAGAGCAGGTAAATATTGTTGAGAAATCAAACTCAAAACTTATAAAAAATATTAGTAGTGAAGAGTTAAAAAGTGCTGATTTAGCTGAAGCTTTAATGAAAAACTCTGCAAATATCTCAATTGTAAGAAGAAATGGTATCGCAAATGATATTATATTAAGAGGGCAAAAAAAAGATAATATTAATATCTTAATTGATGGTGCAAAAATATATGGTGCTTGTCCAAATAGAATGGATCCACCAACTTCTCATGTAGTTACAAATAATATTAAAAGTGTAAAGATTATTGAAGGTCCTTATGATGTTGAAAATTTTGGAACTTTAAGTGGAGTTGTAAAAGTTGAAACAAAAGATCCAAAAGAGGGATTTCATGGTGAGTTGAACTTAAATGCTGGAAGTTTTAACTATAAAAAAGCAAGTGCAACTATTGAGGGTGGAAATGATAAAGTAAAAGCTCTTATTTCTGCTTCAACAGAAGAGAGTAAAGCATATAAAGATGGAAATGGTGATAACTTTTTAGAACAACAGAAAAAAAGAGGAGTTCCTCTTGCAACTCAATATAAAAGTGATGATATAGATGCATTTGAAAAAGATAGTTTTTTGTCAAAACTACAATTTAATATTACAGATGATCAAGATTTAAAACTATCATATAGTGCAAATAGAAGTGATGGTATTTTGTATCCAGCTGGTCCTATGGATGCTGATTGGGATGATAGTGATATTTATACTTTAGGATATACAATAAGAGAGTTAGGAAGTTTTTCTAAAGAGTTAAATTTAGACTATTACTACTCAAAAGTAGATCACCCTATGAGTGGAAAATTAAGAGTTGGTAATGGAACTTCATATATGACAAACCACTTAAAAACTTCAGTTTGGGGAGCTACAGTTAAAAACTCTTTAGAAGTTAGTGATAGTTTAATTACTCTTGGTCTTGATACAAGTGTAAGAAACTGGAGAGGTTCTATGTATACAACAATCATTGCTTCAGGAGCAATAATTGAAAGACCTTACAATAATCGTATGTATGATACAGATACTACAAATAAAGCAGTTTTTACAAAATTTGAAAAATCTATTGGAAACTTAGATATTGAAGCTGGTTTAAGATATGACAATACAAATATAGATACACAAAGACCAAATGTGGATGATAAAAAATATACAGGAATAAATGGATATTTGTTTACAGCATATAATTTTGATGAGCAAAGTAAAGTTTTTGCAGGTATTGGAAAATCTTCAAGAGTTCCAGATGCTAGAGAATTATATCAACTTGGTAGCAAACCTAGCTCTTTTACAGAAAGTGATTCAATAGCTACTTCTAAATCAAATCCAAACTTAGATCAAACAAAAAATTATGAAGTCGATTTAGGATTTGAAAAAACTATTGGAAACTTTAATATTAAACCAAGAATATTTTACTCTGAGTTAAAAGATTATATCTATAATAGTTTAAAATTTGAAAATATTGATGCAAAAATTTATGGAGCAGATTTAAGTGGATATTACTACTTTACAGATGATTTATCACTTGATTTTGCACTTGCTTATTTAAGAGGGAAAAAAGATGGGAAATATACAGGAAATGATAAAGATTTAGCAGAAATTCCACCACTTAAAGCAAATTTTGCTTTAAACTATGAGTATAAAAAAGCAAAATTTAAAGCAGAAGTAATTGCTGTTGATAGATGGGATAGCTATGATGCAAGTGCAAAAGAGCAGGAAATTGCTGGATATGCACTTATGAATTTAAAATATACTCAAGAGTTATTTAAACACTTTGAAGTAACTTTAGGAGTTGATAACTTATTTGACAAAGTTTATAACTCAACAAATACTTATCAAGATGTAAATTATGTAAAAACTGGAGCAAATAAAGACCAAATTCTATTTAATGACCCAGGAAGATATGGTTATATAAATTTAAAATATAGTTTCTAAGATTTTAAACAAGCCAATTTTAGGCTTGTTTAACTATGTTTTTAAGATTTAAACTTATTTTTACACCATCTTCAATATTATTTATATTTATAGCAACTCTATTTCTATCACAATACTCTTTTACAACTGCAAGTCCAATTCCATGACCAATATTTGAAGAGTCTTCTTGAAAAAATCTATCAAAAACTAGCATTAAATTTTTTGCATCAATTTTTTCACCTCTATTAAAAATAGATAAGATATTTTCATTTAAATCAATTTTTATATATGGATTTTTCTTATCATTATATTTAATTGCATTTGATATAAGATTATCTAAAACTATCAAAAAACCCTTATAATCGCTATATAAACTAAGCTCTTTTAAGTTTAAATCTATCTTTGTATCTTTTTTTATATCTTCAAATTTATCTAAAGTTTTATTTATAGATTCAAGAAGATAAAACTCCTCACTATCTATATTTTCAAGAACTTTTTGAAACTCATACTCCATATTTTTGTAAAGTTCAAACAAACTATCATTTGCTTTTTCAATTCTCTCAACTCTTTGAAGTGTTTTTTCATCACTTACACTTTTTTTTAGTAGTTGAGTATTTATTTTAATAGTTGAAGTTGGAATATTTAACTCATGAAGAGTGTTTTTTATACTATTTTTCAAGCTCTCATCGCTTGTTAAAAGTGATTTTAAAATCTTTTTTGAAAATATTAAAAATAAAATTGAACCTAAAAGTGATAAAAAAAGGGTAAAAACAATACTATTTTGTAAAAAATCAAACCTAATAGTTAAAAAAGAGTTTAAAAATAGTATTAAAAGAAGTAAAAAAAATATTAATATAAAATTTGATAGATGAAAAAAGAGTCTTTTAAAGTTCAAATTTATATCCAACACCTTTTATATTTTTTATCACATCCTCTTTTGTTTCAAAAATATTTTTAATCTGATTTATATAGACTCTTACCGCACCTTCACTGTGAGTTTGATCTTTGCTATAGAGTCTTGAAAAAATCATCTCTTTTGTAACAATTTTATTTCTATTTTCAATAAAAAGCTCAAGTAGCTCTAAAACTTTTGAAGGAAGATTTAAATCTTCATTATCTTTATAGACTCTTTTATCCTCTTGATTAAAGTATAGATTATCTTCTAAAATAACTTTTGAAAAACCTTTGTTTTCTCTTCTTAAAATAGCTCTTAATCTCAAATTTAACTCATCTAAATCAACAGGTTTTTTTATATAATCATCACATCCAGATATAAAACCATTTTTTAATGTATCTTTATCTTTATATGAAGTTAAAAAAATACAAGGTGTGTTGTCATTGCTCTGTCTTAACATCTTTAAAGTTTCAAGTCCATTTAGTTTTGGAACATTTATATCAAACAGATATAGGTCATAATTTTTTGAGTATGTATATGAAAATACCTCTTCTGAATCTTTTGCAATATCAACTTCAAAATTTTCACAATTTAAAAAATCCTCTATACTAGATGCAAATAAAGAGTCATCCTCTAAAATCAAAATATTATACATACTATCTTTTCTTATCTTTAGTTTTTTGTCTTGCAAGTTTTTTGTACTTGTTTTGTATCTGTTTTCTATCTTTTATCTCTTGTTTTACATCGTACTCATCGGCACTTTTTAATCCACTTCTTTTTTCAATAGGTATTTTTCCTTTTAATTTTGGATTTAATCTAAAAAACTCATCCAAATCAATCTCAAAAATATCACCTTTGTTGTGTAGTTCTGCTTTTTTAGGGTAGCTTATAATATAACACTCTTCAAAGTTTTTATTAATCTTTCCACCATAAGATAAGATAGAGAAAATATTATATTTTTTAATTATAAAAAGCATAAAAAATATTAAAAAAATATATATTGAAATATCAACTGAACTCATCTTTATCCACTCTTTTAATTTTAGTTTAAATAGTATCAAAAAACTGCTTATTAATTAATTTTTAGCTACAATCCGCTTTATTTTTAAATATACTTCAGGGGGCTTGATTGGTAAAAAATATCTCTATGAGTTTAGGGTTTTTACTTCTTGGTTATGTAGTAATCACTTATGAAAACTTTACTGTACTTTTAAGTGGAATTGCCATTTTTATTATTGGTATGTTCTTTATGCAAGATGGTTTTAAACAACTATCTGGAGGTCTTTTAGAGAGACTTCTACAAAAGTTTACTTATAATAGTTTTTATGCAATTGCAACTGGTCTTGTGGCAACTTCAATAGTTCAAAGTTCAACTATAACAACACTTCTTACAATCTCTTTTGTGGGTGCTGAGTTAATTACTTTAGTTCAAGGAATTGGAGTAATATTTGGTTCAAACCTTGGAAGTACAACAACAGCTTGGATAGTTTCAAGTTTGGGAGTTGATGTTAAAATCTCAGCTTACGCATTTCCTATGCTTGTATTTGGTGTAATTTTAAGATTTTTTAAAACAAACTCATTTAAAGGGACTGGAAATGTTCTTTTAGGACTTGGTTTTATCTTCTTAGGAATTGCATATATGAAAGATGGATTTGATGTAATTAAAGATCAAATTGATTTAGCTAGTTATGCAATGGATGGTTATGCTGGGATTTTATTATATATTTTAATAGGTCTTTTTGTAACAATTGTTATTCAATCAAGTGCAGCAACTTTGGCAATTGTTATTACAGCTTTAAATGCGGATAGTATTTCATATATAAATGCTCTATCTTTAGCAATTGGAGCAAATCTTGGTACAGTTTTAACAGCAGTTGTTGCATCTCTTACTTCAACTCAAGATGCAAAAAGAGTTGCTGGTTCGCATGTTATTTTTAACTTTGTAACAGCTTCTATTATTACTATTTTTATCTACCAATTTAAAGATTTTGTTGATTTAATTGCTCCATATTTTGGAATTAGTGATGATAACTATGGAATGAAACTTGCACTATTTCACACTCTATTTAGTTTGGTTGGTATTTTGGTTCTATCTCCTTTTATACCATCTATGGCAAGATTTTTAGAGAGAATTCTTCCTCAAAAAGTTTCATCTGCTTCAAAACCAAAATTCTTAACTCCTATTGTTTTAGAAAGTCCAGATGCTGCTTTAGTATCTATTAAAAAAGAGATAATAAATCTTTATGAAAATTGTCAAAAAGCAATACTTCACGCACTTAGTCTTCACACAACTGGACTTAATAAAGAGACTTTAGCAGTTCAACTAAACAAAGAGTTCACTGTAATTGATACAAATATCGATGAGATTTATCAAACAAATTTAAAATCTTTATATAGTGAAATTATAAAATACTCATCACTTGCTCAAACAAATATGTTTGATTTCCAACAAAAAGAGGCTGGAGAGCTTAAAAGAGCGGCTTCTTTAATCGTTGAAGTTTTAAAAGATACAAGAGATATTCAAAAAAATGTAAACTTCTATTTAAAAAGTAGAAATAGCTTTATTAAAGAGGAGTATAATATCTTAAGAAAAGAGCTTGCAGAGATTTTAATAGATATTGATACTCTTAAATCTTTGGAAGATGATTCAGAGCAACTAACTCAATTTGAGTTTATAAAATCTGAATTGGTACAAAATGATTTAGCAAGTAGTGAAGAGATTGATGCACTTATTAGAGAGGATAAAATCAAATCAACAATGGCAACTTCATATATGAATGATAGTGCAACTGGTTACTCTATTCAGAAAAAACTTGTTGAAGTTGCTAGTATTTTATTTTTAAATAGTGAACTTATCAAAAAAATTAGTGAGGTAAAAAATGAAACTAAGTAAAATTATAGATAAGATAAAAAAGTATCTTAAAAAAGATAGATTAAAAAACTCTCACGAAGAGAGAATAAGTGAGATTGTTGAGAATCTAAAATTAAGAAAAGAGAAGATAAAACTTGAAATAAGTGAACTTAAAGATTATGATTTAAAAAAGAGTATAGAGCTTGAGAAGAAACTAAAAGCTATTAATATTCTTATTAAAAAGAGTGAATCTTTAATATCTAAATAAAAAAAAGTGAAACTCTATCTTAAGAGTTTCGCTTTTTATCTTTTACAAAATATCCTACAAATAAAAATATAGCTGCTGGAATAATCCAAGCTAAACCTTCATTATAAAATGGTATTTTTTGCATAAACTCAAAATTAAAATATGAGTTTGAAATAAGCTCAAAAATAGAGTAGAAAATGGTTGCAAAACTTGTAAATTTATAGATATTTTGATTTGTAATATATTTATCAAAAAAAGTTAAAAAAACCAAAACAATAACTGCTGGATATACTATAAATAAAATTGGAGCCGCAAAATTTATAATATTTTCTAAACCAATATTTGTAATAAATATTGCAAATATTGATGTTAAAACAACTAACTGTTTATAGCTAAACCTACCACTACTTATTTTTGAAAAATACTCAGCTGTAACACTAACAAGCGCAGCTCCTGTTGTAAAACAAGCTAAAAATACAACAAATGCTAAAACAATTGATGCACTACTTCCAAAAAGATTATATATGATTAAATTTAGTAGTTTTACTTTTTCAATATCAGATTCATATAAAGAGCTTGTAGTTGCTCCTAAATATGCTAAACCAAAATATACAAGCATAATTCCAAAAGCGGCTATTATTGAAGCATTTGAAACAACTTTAAATGTCGTTTTATTATCGCTATAACCTTTTGATTTTAAAATCTTAACAACAATAATTCCAAAAGCTAAAGCTGCCAACATATCAAGTGTTTGATAACCCAAAATCAATCCATCAAAAAATAGAGTATCATTTTTATCATTTTCTACAATATCTCCTAAAGGTGTAACTACTCCTTTAATAATAAGAACAAGCAAAGATATAAATAGTAAAGGAGATAAAACTTTCCCCAAAATCTCTATCATACTACTTGGTTTTAATGTAAAAAATAGAATAAGCCCAAAATAAAAAATTGAAGTTATTATCGAATTTAGACTACTATCTCCAAAATATGGAATTATAAGCATCTCATAAGTAACAGCTCCTGTTCTTGGAAGTGCGATTAACGGACCTATGCACAATATTACTATTGCCATTAAAATCTTACCATTTGTTTTTCCAAGTTTTGAAGTAAGATTATCAACATTTCCACCTGCTTTTAATAAAGCAAACATAGCAATTGTAGCAAATCCAATATCAGCTAAAAAGTATGCAAAAAAGGATATCTTCCAATCACTTGCACTAATTAATCCTAAATATGGAGGAAAAATCACATTTCCAGCCCCAAAATACATAGAAAATATTGCAAATCCTAAAATTAAACTATCTTTATAGATACTATTTTGTCTTATCATATTTAACTTATCTCAAAAAAGTTGTAATTTTGTCTTAGAGCTTCATAAGTTATTATTGATACACTATTTGCAAGATTTAAGCTTCTTGCCTTATTTGTCATTGGAATTGTAATTAAACTATTCTTTGCTTTTTTCAATATCTCTTCTGGAAGTCCAGCATCCTCTCTTCCAAAATAGAAATAATCCCCTACTTCAAATTTTTCCTCAAAATATAATTTTTTTGTCTTTGTTGTTGCTAAAAAATGTCTTGATGAAAGAGGATTTTTTTGCCAAAAATCATCAATATTTTCATACTCAAAAACCTCTAAATCAAACCAATAATCAAGCCCTGCTCGTCTTACCTCTTTTTCTGTAATATCACCAAATCCATAAGGTTTTATTAGATGTAATTTACAATTTAATGCAAATGCTAATCTTCCAATAGTTCCAACATTTCCAGGAATTCTTGGCTCATGAAGTACAATATTAAACATTATAAAATCACCGTTTTATTTTTGAATACAAAAACCCTATCATTTAAAAGAAGTTCAAAAGCATTTGAAAGTACTACTTTTTCAACATCTCTTCCAGCATTTCTCATATCTTCCCAAGAGTAAGTGTGATCAACTCTTACAACATCTTGATAAATAATTGGTCCCTCATCTAAATCATTTGTTACAAAGTGAGCTGTTGCACCAATAATTTTAACTCCTCTATCAAAGGCTTGTTTATATGGATTTGCACCTATAAACGCTGGTAAAAATGAGTGGTGAATATTTAAAACTTTACCTTCATAATGTTCAACAAAATTTGGTGTTAAAATTCTCATATATTTTGCTAAAACGATTAACTCTGGATTAAACTCATCTATTTTTGATTTTAAAAGCTCTTCGTGTTGCTCTTTTGATAGATTATCTGCACTAATACAGAAAAATGGAATATCAAACTTCTCAACTAAATTTCTTAAATCCTCATGATTTGCAATTACAGCTTTTATATTTGCATTTAACTCATTTGAGATATATTTTATAAGTAAATCACCTAAAACATGAGCCTCTTTTGTAGCTAGTAGTACAACATCTTTTTTTGTCTTTTTATTTAAAGTTATTTGAGAACCTTGTGGTAAAACCTCTTTTAACTCTTTTAATAAAATATTTGAAGATACATTTCCAGATATTAAACTTCTCATAAAGAAATTTTTTGTTTGGGGATCTACATATTCAGCATTTGTATCAATATTTAAATTATTTGCAAAAAGAACTTTTGAGATATTATAAATAAGTCCTTTTGCATCATTTGTTGCAATTTTTAATATATATTGTTCCATATTTTCCATACTATTTTAAATTTTCAAGCTCTTTTTTGTATGCCTCAACATCAAATTTTTTAACTCTTGTAATTCCTAAATTAAAGGCTTCAAGAGCAACAGCTGATGATACTTCAGCTAATAATCTTTTATCAAAAGGAGTTGGAATAATATAATCTTTTCCAAAACTCAAATCTCCAAAAATATCTTTAACTTCTTGAGTTATTGGCTTTTTTGCTAAATTTGATATAGCTTTTGCAGCAGCTATTTTCATACTCATTGTAATCTTCATAGCTTGAACATCCAAAGCACCTCTAAATATAAACGGAAATCCTAATACATTATTTACTTGATTTGCAAAATCAGATCTTCCAGTTGCAGTTATTGCTTTTGGTTTTACACTTTTTACATCATCTGGAAATAGCTCAGGAGTTGGATTTGCAAGAGTAAATACAATTGGTTCATCACACATAAGCTCTATATGTTTTAGAGTAAAAGTTTTTGGTCTTGACAATCCTAAAACCATATCAGCATCTTTAAATGCATCTTCCATAGTCTCATAATTGCTTATAAACTCTTTTTTATATTGATTTAAATCATCTCTTTTATCATTTATTACACCTTTTGAATCACACATAATTAAATTTGTAATTCCAAGCTCTTTATACATTTTTGAACAAGCAATTGCAGCAGCCCCTGCTCCAACAACTACTACTTTTAAATCTTCAACTCTTTTATTTAAGATTTCACAAGCGTTTAAAAGTGCAGCACTTGTAATAATTGCCGTTCCGTGTTGATCATCATGCATAACAGGGATATCAAGCTCTTGAACTAATCTCTCTTCAATAGCAAAACACTCAGGTGCTTTTATATCTTCAAGATTAATTCCACCAAAAGTTGGACTAATTGCTTTTACAACATCACAAAATCTATCAATATCATCTTCATCTACCTCAATATCAAAAGAGTCAACCTTTGCAAACTCTTTAAATAGTACAGCTTTACCTTCCATAACAGGTTTTGATGCAAGTGCTCCTATATTTCCAAGACCTAAAACAGCAGTTCCATTTGAAATAACAGCTACAAGATTTCTTTTTGTTGTATATAAAAAAGCATCTTGTGGATTATTTTTTATCTCTTCACAAGCATAAGCAACTCCAGGAGTGTATGCAAGACTTAAATCATCTCTATTCTTAAAGCTCTTTGTTGTGTAAACACCAATTTTCCCAGCTCTATCATTTTTATGATAATCAAGAGCCAACTCTTTTGTAACTTTAAAACTCATATTTTCCCTCAATCTGTTTTTAATAAGCTAAGATAGTAGCAAAAAATAGCTTAATAGTGCCGTTTATTCAACCATTATAACAGCAGCAAACCTTCCACAATTTTTATCTTCTCTATATGAAAAATAGTCAAATCCACCACACTTTGTACAAATATCTGATACTTTTATATCTTCAACTCCTAAAGAGTTTAATTGAGCTTTATTTATTCCTTGTAAATCTATGTTCCTATCATTTACAAACTCTTTTCCAAAAGATGTTTCAACTATTTTTGCCATCTCAACACTTACTTCATAACAACACTTTTGAATAGATGCTCCTAAAATTGCTTTAATATCTTTTGGGTTTGAGTTAAATTTTTCAATAAAAAGTTTGGCTGTTTTTTTTGCTATTTGCAAAAATGTTGAGTTTCTTCCTGCATGAATAGCTGCAACTACACCTTTTTTTTCATCAAAAAGTATTATTGGAATACAATCTGCAACCATTACCATAAGAGGAAGATTTTTTCTATTTGTAATAATTGCATCACAACTATCAATTAATTTTGGACTTTTTTCATCTACAATTACAATATTATCACTATGTATTTGATTCATATAGACTAAATCCTCACCCTTAAAAGAGTGTTTTTTTGCTAAATTTTCTCTATTTTTTTCTACATTTTTTATATCATCACCAACATGAAATGCTAAGTTTCCATCACTTTTATTGCTAAAAAAATATCTTATGCTCATTTTGCTCTCTTAATTCACTTTTAGCTATAATCTTGCCTAAAATTAGTTTAAGGATAAGATTTGAGCAAATTTGATGATAGAGCTAAAGATTGGGATAAAAAGCAAACAACACTTGATAGAACAGAAGCTTGTATAGAAAATATTAGAAAAAATGTAGATTTAAAAAATGTAAAAAATATTTTAGAGTATGGTTGTGGAACTGGTCTTGTATCCTTTGCTTTAAAAAATAACTCAAATAAAGTTATTGGATTTGATAATTCAATTGGAATGGTAGAAGAGTTTAATAATAAAGCAAAACAGAGAGCCTTGGATAATATAAAAGCCTTTAAACACGATATAGAAAACGACAATATTGAAGAAAATAGTTTTGATTTAATAGTAACTTCAATGTCACTTCACCATATAAAAAATTTAGATATTTTTTTTAAAAAAGCCTATAAAGCTTTAAAAACTGGTGGAACTCTTTGTATAAATGATTTAGAAAAAGAGGATGGAACTTTTCATAAGAAATATAATAACGAAGGTGTTTATCACTTTGGATTTTCAAAAGAAGAGCTAGAAGATATCTGTTTTAAACTTGGTTTTTCTAATTTTATTTATGAGAGAGTTTTTGTTTTCAAAAGAGATTATGGAGATTTTCCACTATTTAATTTTTATGCTTTAAAGGTTTAAACTAATGAAAAAATTTGCAATATTTGGAAATCCTGTTATTCACTCAAAGTCACCTCAAATGCAAAATGCTGGTTTTAAGCACTTAAATATAAATGCAAACTATGAGAAGTTTTTGCTTGAAGATGGTGAAAAAATAAAAGAGGAGTTTATAAAAAATGGTTTTAGTGGAGCAAATATAACAGTTCCTCATAAAGAGTTTGCATACAAAATGGCAGATGAAGTTGTTGGAATTGCAAAAAAAATAGAGGCTGTAAACACTTATATTTTAGAAGATGGTAAGGTTTTAGCACACAATACAGATGCTCCTGGATTTTTAAAAGCTATAGAGGAGTTTAAAGATGTTAAAAAAGTTTTACTTTTAGGAGCTGGTGGAACTTCTAAAGCTATCTCTTTAGCTTTAAAAGAGAAAAACTACGATGTTACAGTTTTAAATAGAAGTGCAAATAAACTAGACTTTTTTAAAAACAATAATATAAAAGCCTACTCTTTTGATGATTTTAAAATTGAAAAATTTGATTTAGTTGTAAACTCAACAAGTGCAGGTTTAAAAGATGATTTGCTTCCAGCTCCTAAAGAGATTTTAGAAGCTGTTTTAAAATCAAGCTCTTATGCAGTTGATTGTATTTATGGGAAAGAGACACCATTTTTAAATTTAGCCAAAAGTTTAGGAAATGCTACTAAAGATGGAGAGGATATGTTACTTTTTCAAGGTGTTCTAGCTTTTGAACTATTTACAAAAACCAAGGCAAATGAAGCCTTAGTTGAAGCAATGAGAAAAGGTTTAAAAGGCTTATAGTTTCTGCTATAATCAAAAATGTTAATTTCAAATCAGTCAAACTTAAATATACTTTTATCAAACAATCAAGCACTACTAAATAAGATTTTAGATAGTAGTTTAGACAGTGAGCTAAAATCTCTTTTAACAAATCAAAATAGTGGTGCTGATGTTTTAAAGATTATAAAAGAGCTATTTTTGGCACTAAAAGATGGCTCAAAATCTGCTACAAATTTAGAAAATTTATTAAAAAATTTAAATTTTTCAAAAGAGTTGGGAAGTTTATCTTCAAATATATCTACACTTTTACAAAATCTACAAAGTGATGAGAGCTTATCAAATTTTAAAACACCTTTAGAAAATTTTCTAAAAAATTTCCAAAACATAGATGATCTAAATTTAAAAGAGCAGATAAAAAATAGTGGTATTTTTTTGGAAAACAAACTTTTAAATAGTTCAAAGTATAATTTTGATGATGATTTTAAGGCAAATTTACTAAAACTCCAAGAGGCTTTAACAAATAAAAGCGATGCAAAATCTCTTGAGAATTTAAAAATTGTAAATAATCTTTTAGCTCAAGTTGAACTAAATCAGCTTGGAAGCTTAGCTTCAAACTCAAATTTTGTTTTTATTCCATTTTTTTGGGATATGCTTGAAGATGGTTTTATTCAGATAAAACAGAAAGAGGAAGAGAAGTTTTTTTGTCAGATTAATCTGAATCTAAAAGATTTTGGAAAAGTTGATTTGATGCTATTTTTATATGATAAAAACAAACTTGATTTAACAATTTATGCACAAAGAGAGCATTTTAAAGTTGCTATTAAAGAGAATTTACAAACACTAAAAAAAGCTTTGAATAGTGTAGAGTTAATAGCTGTAAATGTAAAACTTCTTGATATGAAAGATGATAAAAAAGAGGATACTTTAGAGCAAAAGTATCAAAATTTTTATGAAGATAGTATATTTTCAAATCGTATTGATATAAAGGCATAAATATTGCAAAATAGTCAAAAAATCAAAAAAGCCGTTGCCCTAGAGTATGAACAAGGTATTGATAGTGCTCCAAAAGTTACAGCAAAAGCAAAGGGTGAAGGTGCAAAAAATATAATAAAAGTTGCACAAGAACACAATATTCCCATAAAAAAAGATGAGGATTTGGTTGAACTTTTAAGTCAAATTGATATAGACAAAGAGATTCCAGCTTCTATGTATAAAGCTGTTGCTGAAATTTTTGCATTTATATATGATTTATCAAATAAAAATAAGGATAAAAGATGATTTTAAAAAAGATTTTAATAGAGGATCAAAAAGAGTTATATAGACACAAAAACTATCTTTTAAGCCTTGGATTAAAGTTTGATAGCGTAAATAGAATCTACTCAAATAGTGAAGAGTTGGATTTTAATATTGAGTTTGAATTAGTAGAGTTTTTAAATAACAATAGTTTTGTTTACAAATTTGTTGAAGAGAAAATTGTAGATTTTAAAAAGCAAGTTAGTGCCAAATATGAATCTTTGCAAATTGATGATAAAAATATATTTATTCAAGAAAAACGAACAAATCAAAAACTCTATCTGATAAATATTGAGAAAAATAGATTAGCAATAATAGATTTAAAAAAAGCTATCTTAAAAACTTATAAACTCTCAAAAGATAGTTTAGAAAGTAGCTCATCTTTGGCTATTTTAACCTTAGAAACACTAGCAAGTAACCAAGAAGATTTTACTGAACTATTCTCTATTTTTGCAATTTTACAAAATCAAAGTAGCCAAGAGCTTCTATATTTAGACAAACTTAAAAAGTTTAAATATTTTTGTATTGCAAAAATTAAAGAGAAACAACAAGATATGTTTTTGTGCAACTGTGTAACTGGATTTTTTCCTGAAACTAAATTTTATATAAAAGGAAACCGAGTCTTTTCAGATTATACAAACTACTTTTTAACTTATGATCAAGAGATTAAAATATGGAAATATTTATATGATAATAAAAATTTAGTAGGAGTTTATAAAGAGCCAACTTTAAATGAGCTATTTATTGGAAGAAAAATCTATACAATTGATGAGTATGGAAACAAAGTTAAAAGATTAATAAAATTTGCTAAAGAGATAGAAAAAGATAAAATTGAGATTACTTTAAGTGATGGAATTCATTCAAAAAAGTTAGAAAATCTATTTTTAAAAGATGATTTATTAAAAAGAGTTATTGAGGCTAGAGATTAGCAAGCCTATAACTTACAAACTTCTTTCTAAAATTATTTTACAAAGAGGGTGTTTAACTCTCTTTTTATTCTCTCTATCATACCAAAACACCATATACTCTAGTAAACAAGATTTTAGTTTATATCCACCTTCAAATTTTTCAGATATTAGTTTATTAAATTTTTTTGAAAAAACTGCAATAATTTTATTATTATATTTTAAACAATATTCACTATCTTTTTTACCAATCTCTAATTCTACTTGTGCAAATAGATTATCTACTTTAGAATATTTTGTAAAATCATACCCTAGTTTTATATCAGATAGTGACATAATATGGGTAAATCTTTTACTGCTATTTATATACTCCTTATCATCATATATATAATTTACAAAATCTTTAACTTCACTTCTAAGTTTCTCTGTCTTTAATATATTTAATTCATTTTTTGCTCTAGTCATTCCTACATATAAAACTCTTTTATCTAAATCAATATTTTTAAAACCATTTGCTACTAAATATACTTTATCAAACTCCAAGCCTTTTGATTTATGAATTGTGGATACTATAATATTTCTTTTAAATCTTAAAAAATCCTCTAGTTTTAACTCTTCTAAATATGCTATCCACGAACCAATATTATAATCTTCTGTAAAATCATTTAAAAATCTATCAACAATCTCAAAAACTAATCCTAAATTATTAGAGTTGTTAAATCTCTCTTTTAATATCTTTAAACTTTTTTCAAAATGAATCTCTTTAAAACTAAATTTATCCTCTAAAAATGTTTGTAATACCTCATCAAAAAACACCATTTCTTCAATGTTTTTTAGTTTAAATTTATCTCTATCTATTATATATCTTGCTTCTATATTGTTCTCTTGAAGAAGAGAGTAAATATTAATTACATCTTCATTTGTTTTGGCTAATATTGCAATAGTTTGATTTTTATCTTCTAATTTAATCATATTTAACAAAGGAAGATCTAAATTAGTAGTTTTAAATCCAAATAGATTAACCAAGCCTTTATCTTTACTATTAGCATATAATGGATTTGTTTTATATCTATTTGATATTTGTGTTGAAAAACTATTTGTATATTTAACTATATTTTGTCTACTTCTAAAGTTACATAAAAGCTCATACTGTTTGTATGATGTATCATCTTCGATATCTCTAAACTCCTCTTTAAATTTATCTATAAACTCTACTCTTGAGCCATTAAACTCCATAATACACTGATCATCATCTCCGACTGCTATTACTTTCATATCATCATTTGACCTATAAATAGCCTTTATAAATTCAAAACTCTCTTCATTTATATCTTGATATTCATCTAATACCAATACAGCAATATGAGGAAGTAGTATTTTTCCTTCATTTATACCTTTGGTAGCCTCTTTGATTGACTCTTTTAAAATCTCTTCACTTCCATTTACAACTCTAGCTATTAATTTTAAAGCATAAGAGTGAAATGTCTGTATCTCTACATCATAAGATAACATTCCCATAAGTTCATACAATCTTGATTTAAACTCCAATTTGGCTGTTTTAGAAAATGTTAACATCATAAACTGTTCTGGTTTTATATCTTCTGTTAAAATTAAAGAGGCTATTTTATGTACTAATACTTTTGTTTTACCACTTCCTGGACCAGCTAAAATCATCATTGCTTTTGTAGTCGTATCTTTGATAATAAGTTTTTGATTACTCTGCATCTGTTCAAAAATTTTGTTATATCTTTTTTGTGTTATTGGTTTAGATATCTTCTCTTTTAATAATTTATATTTATCTTTAAAAAGTTCATAAGAGAGAGTAAAATAATCTGTTAAAAATTGTTTTGCTTTATAACTATCATCTTTTAATCTTTTTGCATATTCACCCATAATATGGATAGACTCAATTTTTGTTTGATAGTATGAATCTAATCTATTTTTATATTCATTCATTGTATATTTTCTTTTTGTTTGAGTTTTTTGCTCTTTTTTTATCTCCATTGGAGAGTAGTTTATAAATCTTCCTCTTAAAAGTTTTATTACATCTAAATGATGAAGATATAAAAGTGTTTTATCTATATCTTCAATTTTATATTGATTATTTAAAACTTCTTTTAGCTCTTGTAAAGAGAAAAATATCTCATTATTTTTTTCAAACTCTATGCTGTTATTAAAATATTTTAGAATATCATCTGAAATTTTATGATATTTATCTATTTTTAAAGTTATAGCTTCTTTATCTAAAAACTCAAAATGCCATAAATCTTGTTCTCTATTTAATCGTTTAAATATAAAATGGGATTTATCTATCCAAGCTTTAATAATAGATTTAATTAGCGTTGTACTATTATTATCTATCTTATTATTAACAAATAATAACTCATTTAAATCTCTAATTAATACTCTATTGTTAGATAAAGAGTCTAAATGTCGAAATATAAGTAACTCGATAGCTTTTATATTTTTAAATATCTCTAAACTATTTTTAAATATCTCTAAACTTAAATCTTTACTCTCACCTAATAATCCAAACTCTTTTAATCTATTAATTGCCACTATTAATGTTGTTTTATCATAACCTAAAAGATACGCCAACTCATCAACTTGAACAGCTTCAGGTTTTCCTCTGCCCAATATATTTTGCATAACTAAAATTAACTTCTGTTTATCATCTTCACTATAATTAGAATTCTCTAGCTTATCATGTAATTTTTCCATACTCTTTGAAGCAACAGAATCTGCAAAAAAGCTTGTTTTATTTCTTCCTCTATTTATATAACCCTCTCTTTCTAACTCAAGTAAAACTGTTTTTACTTTTGTTCTATAATCCTCTTTGTTATCTTCAACATCCCAACCAGCCTCTTTTGCTAGTTCAAATGATGTTTTATATAGAACTTCACCTTTTGATTTTTTTATTACCATAAAAATTGAGTTTATCTCACTAGCAGTTAGCTTAGTTCTAGTTAGTGTAGAAAAGTGTTTATCTAAATCATTTTCATCAAATAGTATTGGACAAGTTGCATTTAACTTTTCATCTCTTGCACCTCTTCCAGCCTCTTGTGAATAGTTTTCAAGACTATCTGAAATTTCATAGTGAATTACATTTGTAATATTTGGTTTATCTACACCCATACCAAAAGCTGTTGTTGCCACAATCACATCTATTTCATTATCTATGTACTCTTTTAAAATTTTCATTTTTTCTTGAGAATCTATTTTAGAGTGAAATGATTTTACAACTTTACCTGTATCTATTACTAACTTTTTTGCAATATCATCACATTTTGAAGTAGATGTAGGAATATATACTAAAGTTGAACCATTATGTGATTTTATTAAATTGAGTAGCTCATTATACTTATTCTGGCTATTTGTAGGAATTGATTTATATTGAAGATTTTTTCTCTCTGGAACAGCTAAATATTTTGACAGTTCAATATTTAATCCAGCATAGAAATAATTTTCAATATCTTTTATTACACTAGGTTTTGCAGTTGCAGTAAAACAAGATATTGGAATGTTTTTTTGATAGGGCTTCTCTTTTAATAAATCCTTTATAAATTCGCATATATAGTAATAATCTTGTCTAAAATCATTTCCCCAAGTAGATAAACAGTGTGCTTCGTCTATTACAAATCTCTCTATTAGTCTATTTTTTAGAATTTTAAATATAGTGTTTGATCTTAATGACTCTGGGGCAATATATAAAATATCTGCTTCACCATTAATCACTTTTTCAACTGCTTCATTTCTCTCTAATGGACTCATAAAGCCACTTATTGCAACAGCTTTATAGTTTGCAACTTTTTGTTGAAAAGATTTTATATGATCTTCAATCAAAGCTTGCAGTGGAGAGATTACAACTGTTAAACTTTTATATGCACTAGATTTTATGACAGCTGGAAGCCAGAAACAAAATGTCTTACCTCCACCTGTTGGCAAAATTGCTAAAAATGATTCATCATTTAATGAAGCTTCAACTATCTGTTTTTGTGAAATTGATTGACTATCTAATAAATTTGCATTTAATCTGGAAAATTCTCTAAAGCTAGAGATTCCAAATATCTCTTTTGAATAATCTAAAAGTCTATTTATAGAGTTTTTATTTGAGTAACATAATTTTTTTTGAATATCAACAATATGTGGATACGAAAATAGAATTTTAGGTGGATGAGATTTTATCTCAATATATGGTGTAATTAAAGCAATAATGTAAGCTAACTCAAATTTATTATTAGTAATCAACTCTTTTAAGTATTCAAAATCAACAATAGTTTTAAAATGCTCTTCTTTGATTAATAAAAATAGTCTATCTGAATCTATAAGTTCTAAACTATTATCAATTTGTATATACTCAAAAAAACCTTTGAAATATAAATTATCATATAAAAGAGAATAAAATATATTTTTTGTAGTATTTGGAAGTGTATGAAATCTCTCTAATATTTTGTTAAATAATATAGCAGTAATTTTGGAATCCTCTACAGGATTATTTTCAAAATTATCTTCACTTTTATAATCTTTAGGTAAGCTATGTAAGGTTTTTTCACTAAAAAATAGCAAAGATAGTGGCAAAGTATCTATAATACTATAAAAATTTTCTAAATTATGCAGTGTTGTATTTTTTAATACTTGTAAATCATAATCTATAAAGTTGTGTCCAACTATAAAATTTGATTTTATAGCAGATAAAAAATCAATAACTTCTTTAAGTGATGAAGTTTTTAACTCTAAATCTTTAAATACAAGACCTATTTCTGCTATTTTTTTACTATTTATATCAGCCTCAATATCAAAAAAAATCATAATTTTTCCCAATCTTTTTATTTATGAAATTTTGTCTTTTAAGGAGAATATATATAATAAATTTTAATAAAGTATAAAACTTTTGCCCCTTAACAGTTTTATCAAAATTAATTTCTAATTATTATACTTTAATTTACTTTATTATAGATTTTAAATAGCCTTTATACAAAGAGATAAAACTGGTTATGTTTTCGATACTTTAAAGTAATATTTTATTAATAATAAATGATAGAATAATAACAATTAGTATAACCTATTTCTATTTTTATATATCAATTGACATAATACTATCAATTATAATAAATATTTAAGGTTTATATATGCTAAATAAAAATTTAGATAAATTGA
>NZ_PDKH01000006.1:0-69742 GCF_004116575.1 Arcobacter sp. AHV-9/2010
ATATATTGCAAATAAAATTTGTGATGTATTAGATAATATTGAAGATAAAGAGTTACATAAAAAAATAAACAAAGAGCTTGAAGAGTTAGCTAGTAAGTTTGTGATTTACAGTAGTTCGACATATTAAGTAAAAATTTTAAAAAAAGGATAGGCTATGCAAATAAGTGGTGATGATTTTTTAAAAAAAGTTCAGTTGAAACAAGAGGGCGAAGAGTTAAAAAGAAAATTAAATGAACTAAATCAAGCAGAATCAAATATGCAAAATTTAAATCTATCAAATAGTCTAAATAGTGCTTATAACAGTGACAACAGTTATGAAGAGATTCAAAGACTTCAAAACAATATTGAATTAGAAAATAGTAATGATGAGTTTGATAGCCTAATCTTAGAAAAGAGATCTAATAGAAGCGATAACAAGAAGAAATATCTTATGCTTGGAGCTATTTTATTAGTTCTATTTTTACTAACAGTTGTTATTGTTGGACTTCTTTCAAATAAAGATAAAAAAGGTGATCCTTTTATGCCACAAGATTCATCAAGTAGTGATACAAATATCTCAAAAGAGAGTAGCATTGAAGAGAGTTATCAAAAAATTCTTGATGATACAAATAGAAAAAGTGCAGAACAATCACTAGAAGATATAAAAGAAAATGATAGTTTAGATAATTTAAACTCTATTAAAGAGATTGTAGAAGAGCCTAAAGAGAGTACTATTACAAATGAAGATTTAGATAAAACGATTCAAAAAATTGAAGAGAAAAAAACTATTGCTCCAGTTGTAAAAGTTGAAGAGAGAAAAGCACCTGCTACACAAAATGAACCTAAAAAATCTATTAGAGAGTTAGTTGAAGGTAAAAGCACTCAAAATACAACTACAAAAGCAGTTGAGACTACAACATCTACTTCTAAAGGTTTTTATGTTCAAATTGGTGCATTTAAAAACACTCCAGATAGTTCATACTTACAAAAAATAAAACAAAATGGTTTTGAATACAAAATCATAAACGAAAGTAATTTAAATAAACTTTTAATTGGACCATATAGTAGTAGAGCAAACGCAAATACTCAAATGCCAAATATAAAAACTAAGCTAAATATTCAATCAGCTTTTATTAAAGAAATTAAATGATTTTTTATAACAAAACTCTATTTTTGGATCAATTTACACCTGTATCAATTTATGAAAAAGTAAAAGCTCTTTACCCTAAAGAGCTTTCGTTTTTATTTGAAAGTACAATTAGTAGTGGAAATGATGGGAACTTCTCATATATAATAATTGGTGCAAGAGAGAGAATTTGGTACAAAAATAGTGAATGTTTTTTTCAAAATGAGAGTGGAGATATCAAAAAAGTTGATAATAATCCACTACTATTTTTAAAAAAATATTATAAAGAGTTTGATAAAGAGATTTATAAACAGAGTGCTAAAGAGCTTGGAATTGGTTTAATTGATGGTTTTATTGGAAATATTGGTTATGATATTAGCAAAGAGTTTGAACCAAAACTAAAAAATAGTATGCAAAATTTAAAAGATCAACTAGATATTGCAGATCTTGATTTAATTAGACCAAAAATAATTCTTGCTTACTCTCATAAAAGTTCAAAATTGACTATTTTAACTTCAGTTAATAAGCTTAAAGATGAGCTTGAAGTTATAGAAAAAGAGCTTCTAAAACCATATAACTATACAGCCTTGAAAAAAGCTACTATTTTAGATGAAGGAAAATTTAACTATTCAAAAGAAGAGTTTTTTTCTATGGTAGAAGATGCAAAAGAGATGATTAAAAGTGGAGATATATTTCAAATTTTAATTTCAAATAGATTTATTCAAAGTGCTGTTGTAGATCATTTAAGTTTTTATAGAGCTTTAAGAAGTAAAAATCCAAGTCCTTATCTTTTTTTACTTCAATTTGAAGATTTTAGTATTGCTGGAAGTAGCCCTGAAGTTATGATTAGATTGGTAGATAATCATATGCTTCTTCGACCAATTGCAGGTACAAGAAAAAGAGGGGCAACTTTACAAAAAGATTTAGAGATGGAGAATGAGCTTTTAAATGATTTAAAAGAGAGATCTGAACATTTAATGCTTGTTGATTTAGGAAGAAATGATGTTGGAAGAGTAGCAAAGGCTGGAAGTGTTAAAGTAACTGATTTAATGAGAATTGAAAGATACTCTCATGTTATGCATATGGTTAGTGATGTAGAGGCTGTTTTAGATGAAAAATATGATATGTTTGATCTATTTATGGCAACATTTACAGCAGGAACTATGACAGGAGCTCCAAAAATAAGAGCTATGGAGTTAATTGCAAACTTTGAAAAAATAAAAAGAAGTTTTTATTCAGGAAGCGTAGCCTATTTTGGATTTGATGGGAATATGGATAGTGCAATAACTATACGAACTTCTCTTTTAACTAAAGATAAGATAATTTTTCAATCAGGAGCTGGAATAGTTGCTGATTCTAAAAATGAAGATGAGTATTTAGAAGTTCACAATAAATTAGCAGCAAATATTGCAACACTAAAAGATTTATCATAAACAGTAAAGGAAATAAAATGCTACTTGGAGTAAATATAGATCATATAGCAACGCTTAGAGAGGCTAGAAAAATAAATGATCCAAACCCTTTAGATGCTTTAAGTATTTGCAAACTTGCAGGTGCAGATCAAATTACAATTCATTTAAGAGAGGATAGACGACATATCCATGATTTAGATGCTAAAGCTATAATTGAACAATCAGCACTACCTATAAATCTTGAGTGCTCTATAAATGAAAATATTATTGATATTGTTTGTAATCTAAAACCAAATAGAGTAACTTTGGTACCTGAGAATAGAGATGAAGTTACAACAGAAGGTGGACTTGATTTAGATAAAAACTTTGATAAAATCAACACTACTATTGAAAAACTACAAGAAAATGATATAGAGGTTTCACTTTTTGTTGATCCAAATAGTAAATCAATTGAATTATCAAATATGTTAGGTGCAACTTGGGTAGAGCTTCATACAGGAAGTTTTGCAAATATATATGCAATGCTTCACACAAATTTAAGAAGAACTCAACACTCTATTAAATATCTTGAATTGACAAATGCAGAGCTTAAAGAACTTTTACAAAATAGCCTACTTGACTTAAAACAAGCTGCCAATTTTGCATCAAATTTAGATTTAAAAGTTGCTGCTGGACATGGTTTAAACTATCAAAATGTTAAACATATTTGTGAAATAAAAGAGATTATTGAGTTAAATATTGGACAAAGTATAATTGCTAGATCTGTTTTTACAGGTTTAAAAAATGCAATTGAAGATATGAAAAATTTAATCAATGAGTAAACAACTTAAAAAAATAGCTATTAGCATTGGCGATTTAAATGGTATTGGAATTGAAATTGCTCTAAAAGAGCATGAAACTATAAAAAAAATTTGTAATCCAATCTACTGTATAAATAAAAGTATGTTAAATCAAGCTTCAAAACTTTTAAAAGTTGATATTCCAGAAGATTTCAAACTTTTTGAAACAAAAGGTGATTTTGCTATAAAGCCTAGTGAGGTTTCAAAAAAAGCTGGGAAATACTCTTTTGACTCATTTATGGATGCAATTAAACTAGCACATAAAAAAGAGGTTGATGCAATTTGTACACTTCCAATAAACAAAGAGTCTTGGAGCAAAGCTGGTATAAAATACAAAGGTCACACAGAGGTTTTAAGAGATTTTTTTGGAAAACATGCAATTATGATGTTGGGTTGTCCTAAAATGTATGTTGCACTTTTTACAGAACATATTGCATTAAAAAAAGTTCCTAAAAAGATTATTGAAAAAGATTTAGTAAGTTTTTTTATTGATTTTTACAAAAATGTAAAAGCTAAAAATATTGCAGTATTAGGATTAAATCCACATGCAGGTGATAATGGTGTTTTAGGTGATGAAGAGGTAGTTATTTTTAAAGCTATTAAAAAAGCTAATAAAGAGTTAAAAGAGGATATTTTTAAAGGTCCACTAGTACCTGATACAGCTTTTTCACCAAATTCAAGAGAGAATTTTAAATATTTTATAGCAATGTATCATGATCAAGGTTTAGCACCATTAAAGGCTTTATATTTTGATGAGAGTATTAATGTTAGTCTTAATCTTCCAATTATAAGAACAAGTGTTGATCACGGAACAGCCTTTAATATTGCATATAAAAATGAAAAAATAGATACAAAAAGCTATATAAATGCAATAAAAGAGGCTATAAATTTAAGTAAAAAATGAGTTTTTTAAATGAAAATTATGAACAAACTCTTCCAAAAATAAACTTTTTGGAGAGAAAAAAAAAGATTGTATTTAATAAAACTATAATTGTAGGTGCTCCTAAAGTTGGTAAAACTTATTTGATTTTTGACCTATTATCAAACTTTAAAAAACAAGAGATTTTATATATAGATTTTTTAGATATAAAAAATAGAAATTTCAAATTAGAGTTAAAATCTTTACAAGATTTTATTAATCAAAATGAGATAAAAGTTTTAGTTTTAGAAAATCCTAATTTTGAATCAATTGAAAAAATTAGCGTTGAAAATATTATTATATCTGCAACTAAAGATATAAATATAGATGGTTTTTCAAAAATATTTTTAAATAACTTAGATTTTGAAGAGTATCTTCTATTTGACAATAAACAACTAAATATTACCTCTAGTTTTAATAGTTTCTTAAAATATGGAAACTCTCCTGAGATACTTTTTATTGAAGAGAGTAAAAAAGAGTCAAGAACTCAAGAGATTATAAATCTAAACTTTAAAGATAGTACAGATTTAAATATCTATCTACTTTTATTAGAGAATATTGATGAAAAAAAGTCTATTTTTCAACTATTTAATAGTTTAAAAATGAGAATGAAAATCTCTAAAGATAGATTTTATGAGAGTTGCAAAATTTTTGAAGAGCAAAGATTAATCTTTTTTTTAGATAAATTTGAGCAAAAAAACTCTTTAAAAAAGATTTATAGTTACAATCACGCATTTCAAAGTGCTATAAATTTTCAAAAAAGATTTAAACAAGAGTTTACAAATATGGTTTTTTTGGAACTGATAAATAGTTATGAAGATATTTATTATCTTGATTATATAGATTTTTATATACCACAAATTTCAACTGCAGTTGTTTGTATACCATTTTTTAATGAAGTTTCAAATGCTACTTTACTTAAAAAAATAACAAAAATATCAATTGAGCTAAATATTTCAAATATTGAAATAATCACTGTTTCAAATAGTAATAAAATAAAAAACAATCAACTTAAAATTGAAGTTTTTTCATTTTTTGAGTGGGCTTTAAGATAGAATGAACGCAATTAGAATATAGAGAATAAGAGTATTGAATATGGAAAAAAGAATTATATCTTTTATTAGATATGCCCCACTTACTATTTTGCCTTTAGTTGTAGCAATGATTTTTTATCTAATAATTTCTGGCTACAAAAGTAGTTTAGAAAATAATTTTTTATTATATAAAAACTCTTTGATAGAACAAGAGAAAACGCAAGTTAAAACAAATGTTGAGATAGCTATTCAAATATATAAAAACCAGATTATTTTAACTGGAAATAAAAATATATTAAATAGCTCTTTTTTAAATCTTATAAAAAATATAAATAGCAATGCTAGTGATTATTTTTTTATATTTGACACCTCTGGAAATGTTATTTTACACTCATTTTTAAACTTTTTAGAGGGAGAAAATCTTTTTATTCTTGAAGATGAAAACTATAATAGTGCAGTAAAAACAATAACAACAAATTATCAAAATGATAGATTTGTAAACTATCTTTGGCTAAATCCAAATACAAATAAAGTTGAAGAAAAAATATCTTTTGTAAAACTAATTCCTGAAACAAACTTGATTCTAGGAAGTGGATTTTATCCAAGTGAAATTGAGAAAAAAGTAGAAGAAAAAATAAAAAGTGAAGAGGCAACTTATGATAAAAATATCTATTTAACACTTCTTTTAGCACTTATATTTATTGTTGTATCAATTTTTATTGCATTTATTGTATCAAATATTCTTCTTAAAAAATTTAACTATCTTGCAAAATCTAAAAACTTAAATGAGGAACAAGCATCAATAGATAATATGACAAAACTCTACAATAGAGATTGGTTTTACAAAGCTTTAGAAACTTTTCATCAAAATCTAAAAGATGGTAAAAATAGCTTCTCTTTGGTTGTTTTTGATATTGATGATATAAAAAATATAAATACCACTTTTAATTATGATTTTGGTGATACTATAATAAAACAAATAGCCAATTTAGCAAAAGCAACTCTTCCAAAAGATGTTTTTATTTCAAGAGTTGCTGGAGATAGATTTGCAATTATAATTCCACAAAGTGATTTAAATAGTAGTTTTATTTTGGCAAAAAAACTAAAAAACAATGTTGAAGGTCATATATTTAAAAATGATCAAAGAGTTACTATTAGTCTTGGAGTTATAGAAGCAAATGAAAATATCTCAAGCCATGAACTAATAAGAAAGGTAGATTTGGCACTATTTAAAGCAAAAAAAGAGGGAAAAAATAGAGTTATTGCATATAAAAGCTAAGATAGTTTAATCTATCTTAACTCTTTTTTTAACTCTTCAAGTCTAGCAATTCTATCAGATGTTGTTGGATGTGTTCTGAAAAGATTTCCAAAATTATTTTTTAAACCTGAAAAAGGGTTTATTATAAACATATGAGCTGTCTCTTCACTTGCATTTTTTAAAACAGCTCCTCTTTGTGCATAATTTTCAAGTTTTCTTAATGCATTTTGAAGTCCACTTGGATTTTTTGTCATCCTTGCAGCTCCTTCATCTGCCATAAACTCTCTACTTCTACTAACGCTCATTTGAATAATTGAAGCAGCAAGTGGTAGTAAAATTGCCATAACAATCATAACTATAGGGTTTGAATTTTGTCTACTATTTCCAAACATTGTACTAAATTGCATCATATTTGCAATCATAGCAATTGCCCCAGCAAAAACTGCAGCTATTGTTCCAATTAAAATATCATAATGTTTTATATGTGATAATTCATGAGCAATTACACCTTCAAGCTCATCTTCATTTAACATCTCATAAAGTCCCATTGTAACTGCAACTGCTGCATTTTCATGATTTCTTCCTGTAGCAAATGCATTTGGTGTATGATCTGCTATTAAATAAACTTTTGGCATAGGAAGATTTGCTCTTTGAGTCAATTTTTGAGTTATTCTATATATTGGATGTCTAATATCTTCAATTGGTGTTGCATTAAATCTTTTTAAAACATGCTTATCTGAATAGTAATATGCATAAAAATTTATTCCACATGCAACTAAAAATGCTATTAACATTCCATTTGTTCCACCAAAACTAAATCCTATAAATACAAATAATACTGTAAGAAGTGTTAGAAAAAATACTGTTTTAGCCTGTTCCATTTTATCTCCTTAAACTTTTGCGAATTCTATCAAATTTAGATTAATAGTTACTTTTTAGATTTTTATATTGATATAAAATTCCCTCATCAAATGCTGTCCAAAATGAAGCTGGTAAAGAGGCACTTTTTAAAACACTATTTGTCCAAGTGTTACAGGTGTAAAAAATACTGTAACTTCCAATAGCTTCATAAAAAGCATCATTTTGACCATATTGTGCATTTGTTTTTATATTTATAACTTTTTCATCTTTATATTGTAAAGAGTTTTTTATCCTTGATACAATTTTTTCATACTGCTCTTTTGATATATAGATTTTATATGTTAAATCATCTTCAATAATATCATCATAATATGTTATATGAAGAGCAGTTGAGCCAAGTCCAAGAGCTGCTACAACTGCTGTTTTGACTTTTAAATCAGCCCATGTTGGAGTATCAAGATAAAAACCTTTATCACCCCAACCAATACTAATATATGAAAAATCATCTCTTTTACTTAAAGTGTCACTTGAAGAGAAAAAATCGAACCAATTTATAATATCACTTTTAAGTGGTAAAACAATATCTGTGTGAACACCATTTGATTTTACAAACATCTCATACTCGCCATTTTTTAAACTATATGGTGTTGAATATCTTGAAAGAGAGTATTCAAAAATAAAATATAAAATCAGAAAAGATATTATAAAAATCAAGGTAAATAGTAGATATTTGATAAATTTTTTCATAATTTGTTACTCTCTTTTTATTGTTTTGCTATTTTTATATTTTTCTTATAAAGATAAGGTTAAAATTTAGCATTTTTATTTAAGCAGGAAAATATGAAAAGAGTTTTTATAGCAAGACATACTACAAAAGAGAGAGAAGTTGTAAACGAATATGATTACGATACAGAATTAACAGCACAGGGGATAGAAAAAGCTGTTAAAATGGCAAAATATTTGGCAAGTAAAGATCCAAAGATAGATTTAATAGTTGCAAGTCCAGCTGTAAGAACAAGACAAACGGCTGAAATATTTGCAAAAGAGCTAGATTATACAAAAACTATTATGTTAAATGAGGTTTTATATATGGCTTTTGTAAATGAGTTAATAGAGACTATTACTTACACTTATGATACAGTTGATACAATGCTAATTGTTGGTCACAATCCATCTTTAACAGCTCTTGCAGTTACTCTTGTGGGGTTTAAAGAGAAGTTTGAAGAGGGAGCTTTAATGCAAATTGATTTTGACTGCGACAGTTGGATTGATATAGATAAAACTAATGCAAAACTTATAAGCTACACAAAACCAAGTGATGTTTAGGCTATTTGCCTAAACAAAACTCACCAAACATTACATCTAACATCTCATCATTATCATATGGTTTTGTAATATTTGATATCTCAAACAAAGCTTCATTTATAAAGTGAGCAAAAAACTCTAACTCTCCAGTTTTAAGTGGATTTTTTGATAAATTTATATTTTCTAAAGTTTTTTCAACACTTTGAACCTGTCTTTTTGAAACAAGAGTAAGCTCATCTTCTCCAATACTTCTATTTAAAATATCCTCTAATTTTGAAATCAACTCTTCAATACTATATTTTGTAGATAGTTCTAAATATTCACCCAAACAACTCCTATCAAAAGAGTTTTGCATATCAATTTTATTTAAAATTTTTATAACAGTTTTATCACTAACACTATTTATAAGCTCTAAAATTTTTCTATCTTCATTTGATGTTTTTTCACTATTATCAAACAAAGCTAAAATAATATTTGCATCTTCAATGCTTTTTATTGATTTTTCAATTCCAATTTTCTCTATTAAATCAGTTGTATCCTCTCTAATTCCAGCTGTATCAACTATTTTTATAATATGTGAACCAATTTTTATACTCTCTTCAATAGTATCTCTTGTAGTTCCTGCAATATTTGAGATAATTGCTCTTTCATAGTTTAAAAGTTTATTCAAAAGACTAGATTTTCCAACATTTGGTTTACCAATAATTGCTACTTTAAAACCTTCAATTAGCCCCTCTCTTCTTTTGCTTGCACTTAAAGTATTTGTTAGTTTTAAAGTGATTTTTTCAATTTTCTCTTCAATTTTCTCTAAAATATCACTTGGTAAATCTTCTTCTGCATAATCAATACTAACCTCTGTATATGCAAGCATAAAAAGAAGATCTTCTCTAATGCTTTCAACAAACTCTTTAAGCTCACCTTTTAACTGTCTAGCTAGAAGTTTAACAGCACTTTGACTCTTTGCTTCAATTATCTTTGAAATTGCTTCTGCTTTACTTAAATCAATCTTTCCATTTAAAAAAGCTCTTTTTGAAAACTCACCAGCATTTGCCATTCTAGCACCACAAGATAAAACTAAATCTAAAAGCAAATTAGCAATTGCAACTCCACCGTGAAGTTGAAACTCCACTATATCCTCTCCTGTAAAAGAGTTTGGAGCTTTAAAATATAGTATTATGGCTTCATCTATTGGATTGTTTTTTTCATCATAAAGATATGATAAAGTTGCATATCTTGGTTTTATATCTGTAAGTTTTGAGATTTTTTGTGCAATATTTAGTGAGTTTGAACCAGAGACTCTAATTATTGAAATAGAGCCAACTCCCAAAGGAGTGGCAATAGCTACAATTGTATCATCTAAATACAATTTTTTTAATCCTCTTTACTTTTGTACTCATTTACAAGTACATATTTTTCACCTTTAATATTTGTTTTAACTGCAACATATTTTAAAGGGAACTCTTCTCTTAATCTTTTTAGAGCAATATGAACTAAAATACCATCAAGAGGTTTTGTTTTAAAATTACCTCTCTCTTTAATAATCTCAATAACAGGCTCTAAATATAAATTAATAGCAACTTCTTGATTTTTCAAAAACTCTGCAACTTCAAGTCTTAACATAAGTCCATATTTATCATTTATCCAGTTAAATAGAATATATGATAGAGCTTTATATCTATAACCCTCTTTACCTATTAACAAAGCTGAATCTTCTCCATAAAACTCAATATAAATCGTCTCATCATCATAAAAACTAACTTTTACATCATCTAAATTAAAGCAAGTATCACTAAATAGAAGATTTAAACCATCTTTTATCTCTTTAATTATCTCATCTTTTGGTTTTTTGATAATTATTTTTGAAACCTCTTTATCTTTATCTTCGTGATAAAAATTATCAAAAATCTTCTCTTTTTTCTCTACACTTGGTACTTTTACAATATCTTCTTTTTTCTCAATTTTAATATCTTCAAACTCTTCATTTTTTTTAGAGTTCTCTATTCTTGAGTTTACATCTTCAATTTTTACATCTTTATTTTTATAAGTTTTAAAACTATCTTTTTGTCCTTGATTTTCACACTTACAGTAAGCACAAATAATAGCTTTTTTCTTCCCAAAACCTAAAAAACCCTTTGCTGGTTGTTGAATTACTTCAATAACCAACTCAGTAATTGAGCAATTAAACTCTTTTTTAGCTAGGTCATAAACCTCTTCTAAACTATTAGCTTCAAACTTTTTCATTGTATATTCCTAGCTTGCTCTATTTGCAGCTTTTTTCTTCTCAAATATTCTATTAATAGTATATTGTTGAGCAATAGTAAATAGATTATTTACAAACCAGTATAGTGTTAATCCTGCTGGGAACCATAAGAAGAAGAATGTAAATACAATTGGTAACATTTGGAATATCTTCTTTTGTAACTCATCTTGCATTGTCATTGGTGTAATTCTTTGTTGAATATACATTGTTGCACCCATTAAAATTGGTAATACAAACCAAGGATCAAGCTCTGCTAAATCTTTAATCCATAAAATCCAAGGAGCACCTTTTAACTCAATTGCATTAATTAAAACTCTATAAATAGCAAAGAAAACTGGAATTTGTAATAAAAGAGGCAGACATCCACCCATTGGATTTGCACCATGTTTTTTATAAAGTTCCATCATAGCCATAGATTGTCTTTGCTTATCATCTTTATATTTTGCTTGAATCTCTTTCATTTTTGGAGCAAGCTCTTTTAATTTTTGCATAGATACCATACCTTTGTATGATAAAGGATAAAGTACAAGTTTAATTAAAATTGTAAGAATAACAATTGTCCAACCCCAGTTTCCAACATAACTTTGGATAAATTGAAGAAGTGTAAACATAGGTTTTGCTATAAATGTAAACCAACCATAATCAATAACATCAATAAGCTCTGGATTTAAAGCTTTTAAATCATTATAATTTTTTGGTCCCATAAATCCACTAAAACTAATATTTGATCCAGCGTGAATAAACGCTTGTGAATCTCTATTGTTATCTGGCATTAATGTTACTTGGAATGTTCTATTAAAATTGTAAATAACAGTTGCATAGTATCTATCAAAATTAGAGATAAAACTAACTCCTGTTAAAGTTTTTTGATCTTTTAAACCTCCATCTTCAATAGTCTCCAAAGTATCATCAGCTAATTTACCCATAAATCCATGAACTGCGTACATATCTGCAATTACATCTGGTCTAAATCCATTTGTGATAAAAAATTGTTTATCATTTGTAGAGCTAACTTCTAAATCATAGTGACCATCTGGATAAAATTTAAACTTTTTTGTTAAAACTGTATTGCTTAAAGTTTGTGTTAAAACCAACTCTTGAACAGAGTTTGTAGCATCTATTGTTGAAGAGCTAGCTTGCATATCAACTTTGAAAGCTTCATTATTTAAAGCTGGATCTTGAAATCTAAGCTCTAAAGGTCTTAATTGATCTGCTTTAAATAGTTTTATTTGGTTTTGATTTTCATCTTTGTATTTAGTTTCTAAAAGTGTAACTTGTGCAACTCTTCCTAGATTATCAATCTCTATAACATTTTTTTCAGTTGTAATCTTTGCAATTATACTTTTATTATCTACTACAGCTGGTGCAGAGACACTATTACTATTTGAATTTTCTACAATATTTTGAACTTCAGGAGCTGCATTTGCTTGTTGCTGTTGTTCAATTTTTGCCTGAGCCAATCTCTCTTGTTGTTTTGGTTTAAGTACCAAAAACTCATACGCTATAAAAAATACAAAAACCATTACAGTCATTATAATTAGTCGTTTTTGTAATCCGCCGTTTATATTATTACCATTGTTCATTCTACTTCTTCCACTCCCTGTTTTTTACTGCTAGAAATTTCCCATTTTTTGTGGGTATATACCAATATACTATTTTGATTTTATTATATTTGATATTTTGATTTTTTTTTAACCTATTTACAACTGGATAGTCAAACCCACCAGCAAAAAGTTGGTTGCACTTTAAAATACGCAATATTGTATAAAAAATAGCCTTAAAAAAACTATTATTATCTAATTGCCAAAGTGCATATTGTGAACAAGTTGGATAATATCTACACGAACCATATGATAGAACTGTTAGATATTTTTGATAAAATCTTATTAAATACTTACCAATACTTTTCATTTAAGTAGTTCAAGTCTTTTAAAAGCAAAATTAAAATCTTTTTGTAAATCTATAAATGACTTTTCATTTATAGGATTTTTTGCAACAAAAATATAACTTCCATCTTTTAATCGATTATCATATAGTAGTAGTGTAGCTCTCAATCTTCTTTTTGCCTTTGCTCTTAAAACTGCATTTCCAATCTTTTTTGAAGCTACAAATGCAAATTTTGATTTTGAATTTGGCATAAAAAAAGCGACAAAAGTTGAAGTATGCCAACTTTTACCGCTTTTATAAAGTTTATTGAACTCTTTTTGGCTATTTAGCCTAAAGTCCTTACTTAAACAGCTAATCTTTTTCTTCCTTTAGCTCTTCTTGCATTAATTACTCTTCTACCATTTTTTGTAGCCATTCTTACTCTAAACCCGTGAGTTCTTTTCTTAGGAGTGTTATGTGGTTGATATGTTCTTTTCATCTTACTCTTACCCTTTTAAATTTTCAAAATTAAGTTGTGGATTATAGGCAAATCTTACTTAAACTATTCTTTGCTTTAAGATATTTTTGCCACTATCTTGTCATCTTCTAAATCAAAATCAACACAACTTTGCTCTTTTATTTTATCCTCTAAAATAAGCTCAGCTAGTTTATCTTCAACTATCTCATAAATTGCTCTTTTTAGTGGTCTTGCTCCATATACAGGGTCAAATCCTACTTTTGCAATGTACTCTTTTGCCTCTTTTGAGAGTGTTATTTTTATATCTTTTTCAAGTAATTTCTTCTCTATATTTGCAAATAAAATATCAACAATATTTGTAATAGCATCTAAATTTAACTGCTCAAAAATTACAATATCATCAAGTCGATTTAAGAACTCTGGTCTAAAATGAGCTTTTAACTCATCCATTACAGCTTTTCTTCTTTCTTCTTTATCACTAATTTCAATAATTCTAGCACTTCCAATATTTGAAGTTAAAATAATAATTGTATTTTTAAAATCAACTGTAACACCCTTATTATCAGTTAATCTTCCATCATCAAGAACTTGTAAAAGTATATTAAATACATCTGGATGTGCTTTTTCAACCTCATCAAACAGTATTACACTATAAGGTTTTCTTCTAACAGCTTCAGTTAGCTGACCACCCTCTTCATATCCAACATAACCAGGTGCTGCTCCAACCAGTCTTGAAACAGCGTGTTTTTCCATATATTCACTCATATCAAATCTAATAAGTGACTTTGCATCATCAAATAAAAATTTTGCTAATGTTTTTGCACTCTCTGTTTTTCCAACTCCTGTTGGTCCTAAGAATAAAAAACTTCCTATAGGACGATTAACTTCACTAAGTCCAGCTTTATTTCTTTTAATTGCTCTACTAATTGCTTTTATAGCTTCATCTTGACCTATAACATCTTTTTTTAATACCTCTTCAACTTTTAATACTTTTTGTTTCTCACTATCAAGCATCTTATTTACAGGAATTCCAGTCCATTTTGAGACAATTGTTGCAATACTCTCTTCATCTACACTATTTCTTAAAAGAGTTCCCTCTTTTTGCATAATTGCCCATTTCTCTTCATTCTCTTTAATTTTTTTCTCTAACTCTGGAATATCTCCATACTCTATTTTTGCAGCCTCTTCAAATTTTGACTCTCGTTTTGCAATATTTGCTTTAGTTTTTAACTCATCAATTTTTGTTTTTAAATCACTTGTTAGATTAAATGTATGTTTCTCATTTTCAAATCTAGCTTCAAGATTTTGTTTCTCTTCATTTTTATTTGCAAGCTCTTTTTCTATCTCTTTAATTCTATCTTCATTTTTTTGGCTTTTTTCCATCTTTAAAGCCTCTTTTTCAACTTGCAAAGTTTGAATCTCTCTTTTTATTGTTGATAATGCTGTTGGCTCACTCTCAATTTGCATTTTAAGTTCTGCTGCTGCCTCATCTATTAAATCTATTGCTTTATCAGGTAAAAATCTATCTGTAATGTATCTATTTGATAACTTTGCAGCTGCAACTAATGCACTATCATTTATAGTAACATTGTGATGAGTTTCAAGTTTCTCTTTAATACCTCTTAAAATTTGTAAAGCTTCATTTACTGTTGGCTCATCAACTTTTACAGGTTGAAATCTTCTTTGCATTGCTTGATCTTTTTCAAAGTATTTTCTATACTCTTTTAGTGTTGTTGCACCAATTGTATGCAATTCACCCCTTGCAAGACTAGGTTTTAAAATATTTGCAGCATCCATACTTCCTTCACTAGCACCAGCTCCTATAATTGTATGAATCTCATCTATAAATAAAATTACATTCCCATCTTTTTTAACTTCATCAATTACAGACTTAAGTCTATCTTCAAACTCTCCTCTATATTTTGCACCAGCAATAAGTGAGCTCATATCAAGTGCAATTACCCTTTTATTTAATAAAGATGTTGGAACATCTTTTGCAACAATTCTTTGAGCTAAACCTTCAGCAATTGCAGTTTTTCCAGTACCTGGCTCTCCAAGTAAGATTGGATTGTTTTTTGTTTTTCTTATCAAGATTTGCATCATTCTGTTTATTTGTTCATCTCTACCAATAACGGGATCAAGTTTTCCATCAATTGCTTGTTTATTTAAATCTATTCCATATTTATTTAAAGCTTCAAGATTATCATCAGCACTTTGATTATCTATAGTTTTTCCAGCACGAATAGCCTCAAGCTCTTTTTTTGCCTCTTTTAAATCTATATATTTTCCTAAAATTTCTTTAATAGTTGGCTCATCGAAGTTTGCTATAAGCCAAGAGTCAATTGCTATATAGCTATCTCCCAAGCTTGACATCTGTCCAGCTGCTTTTTGAAAACTATCGTATAATTTTTTTGATACTTTAATATTCTCTTTTGTAACACTACTTACAGTTGGAAGTCTACTTGCATTTGATTTTGCTTCAAGTTCAATTGCAGCTTTGTTTACATTCATCTTATTTAATAGTTGATTTAATACTGAGTTTGTATTTGTAAGCAAAGCCCACAAAATATGTACTACTTCTATCTCTTGGTTTTTATTGTGTAAAGCTAGATTTAAACCACTATCAATAGCTTCTCTTAGTTGATTTGTCATTTTTTCAAATATATTATTCATTTAGCACTCCTAATGTTTAATTGCTAATTGGATTATATAACTTTAGTCAGATAATGTCAAGTATTATATAATATTATTTGAATATATAGAATTTTTTATAACTCTAAAAGAATTTGAGAAAAGATAAAATAAAAGTGTTACTCAATCTAAGGTATTAAATGATTAAAAAATTGTCTACTAACTTGGGGTCATTCCATTTGGCTTGAGTACAAATCTTTATTTACATTATCTTTATCTCTATTTAATCTATCCATATCATCTGAATTATCTTTATCTTTTATTATGATATTCCCTGTTCCTAATGTTGCTAAGGGTTTTGAAGTATTCGTTTCTAATGAATTCTCAGAGTTATATCCTAGGTTTGAAACATCTCCTTTTACATTACTACTTATACTTCCACCTAAAGTCTTACTTGAAGAGTAAGAAGAGTTTGAAAGGTTTGCAAATGTTAAAGTATCTGTTGTTAGGTTTAGATTATCTTCATCACTAGATATTAATGAACCTTTTAAATGTGTATTTCCATCTACATTTATATTTAAAGAAGCATTTAAACTTTGAGTAATAAAGAATATAGATAATATAATATTTTTCATTTATTTTAATTTTCTTTATCTTTTTTATAACTTTTATAGATAGAAATAATTTGATAAATAGCCACAATAAAACCAAATATGACACATATTATCCCTATAATAGTATTGGCTGTTTCATCTGTTCCCCATTTTGTATAAGAAGGATTTATAATAATATACATCCCAAAAACTATTATAATAATTGCTGTTAAAAATTTACCACTAAGTTTATCGAAAAGGCTACTATTTTCCATTAGTATTTCCTTTGTTCTGCTCTTCTTTAATTAATAAATCATTTACTTTCCCTAACCACCCCCATTTAGATATAGGAATAGTATCAAAAATTTGTCCAGAATAAATATCATAAGTATTCAATATTGGTTTAGGAAGCCAACCAGTTGCTCCATATTCAACTATTGACATTGCAGGAATAATTGTTAATTCTTTAGCCCAATCAGGCATATTGTTATAAGCAGTTGAAATATCTTGTGATATCTCATCTCTTTTTACATATAAAGTATTTAAATCATTTCCAAATAGATTTATTACTTCTCCTGATTTATTTATTACTTTTTTCATTGGTTGATTCATATTTTTATCTATTTCTCCTTCTATTCCTCTATGTATATCATTCTCATTTGTTGGTGTATTAAGATAAGTTTGAAAAGCACTTACTCCCAATATTACTATTGGAATTATTGGTAAATCATCACCATTATTTTTATCAAGTCCAGCAAACTCTTTATTATTTCCAGTTAATAAATTATTTGTATTAAATACTGATGGATACTCTGTTACTATCCCTAAATTATGATTATTTGTACTTGCTAGGTTTCCTCCATTTACTATATACAGTGCTCCATTGACATAATATGCCAAATTATTCCCAAAGTTTGTTGCATAGATATTTTGGTCTTTATCATTTGAAATAAATATTTCTTTTTGTTTATCCATATCATGCATTATTTCATGTCCTGTTGATGATACTAATTCACTTGTTGAGTTATTATTTTTATCATTTACATAACTTGTTTGTGTATTTGAATCATAATATCCTTTTACTTGTGTATTATTAGCTCCTGTTTCATCTGTACTTATGATTTTTACTTCATTTGATTTATATCCCAATTCTTGCATTACTGTACTTGCTATCTCTTGTAGCATATTTTGTTTTGTTAATGGGTCTAGGTTTGGATCTTGCAAATATTTTGATAGTTCTTCACTATTTGCTATCTTTGTTTTCATCGCATTATACACATCTACATTTTGTTGTGTTTCATCAAAGAAGTCTTTTATACCTACTTTATCATTTGATGTTATTTGTTCTATTGCTTTTGTTATTGCACTTGCTGTATAAATATCATCTTTTATCTCTTTTCTTCCATCCTCGGTTAGAAGTCTTGTATCCAAAGTCGCATCTACTTTTGTTCCAGTTTGGCTTGAGTACAAATCTTTATTTATAGCATCTGTATCTTGGTTTAGTTTTGTTATATCATCTGAATTATCTTTATCTTTGATTATGATATTCCCTGTTCCTAATGTTGCTAAGGTTTTACTTGCATTTGTTTCTAATGAATTCTCAGAGTTATATCCTAGGTTTGAAACATCTCCTTTTACATTACTACTTACACTTCCACCTAAAGTCTTACTTGAAGAGTAAGAAGAGTTTGAAAGGTTTGCAAATGTTAAAGTATCTGTTGTTAGGTTTAGATTATCTTCATCACTAGATATTAATGAACCTTTTAGGTGTGTATTATTTGCTACATTTATATTTATTTCATTTCCTGTTATAGAGCTTAGAACTGTTTGTTTACTTTGGCTTACTTTATTATTCATAGATAATCCTGCATTTGTTGTATTTGCACCCATTCCTGCATTTACATTAAATCCTGATTGATTTGAAGAATATTCATCTCTTAAGCTTTCAACTATTAGATTATTACCTACATTTAAATTTAGTGTATCTTCTGCTCTTAGAGAAGCTCCTATTAAATTTGCATCATTTCTTACATCTATATTCACATTATTTGCTAGTAGTTGTGAGTTATTATTTATTACACTATTACTTTGGAAACTTTGTTTTCCTCCACCTAATGATGCAGTCCCTCCTCCACCTCCATACATTGTTAGGTTTACACTTCCATTTAAACTCTCACTATTTTGTGTTGTATCTTGACTTGCTTTTACATTTAGCTTATTTGTATTTATATTCAAACTATCATTTGCTACTAAATTTGAACCTTCTATATTTGTATCTTCTTTTGCATTGATTGTTATACTGTTTGATACTAGATTTGAAGCATTTGAGCTTGTTGTTTTATTTTGGGTATTTGTTTTACTTCCATCTACATCTAAAGATACTCCTGCACTAAACCCTAATGTTCCACTTGAAGCAGCAGCTGTTGCTGTTTGTGTTGCAATAGCTGTTGTTTTACTTGCCAAATCTGCTGTTGCACTTGCTATTGCTGCTAAATAGTATTTCTCTTGTGATTTTAAGTTATCTATAAAATCACTTAAATCCTCTATATCACTATAATCTACTCCTACTTCTTTATTCTTATAGCTTTGTTTTAATTCACTCAAAGTATTCTCTAGTTTTTTTACTTCACTCTTATAGTTACTATAATCCTCTTTGGTCTGTTTTAGTTGCTCTGCACTCTTTACTGCACTATCTACTGCTTGTGCTATCTCTACATACTCATTTTGTAATGTTAAGCTTATCTTCACACTTCCATGCTTCTCATCTATATTTTGGCTATAACTATCTGTTGAGCTTAATATATTTACATCTCCAACCGTTGAGCTTAGTGTTATATTCTCTTCTGATTCTAAATTACTCCCTACTATATTTATATCACTTAAACTATCTAAAACTATACTCTCTCTTGCTTTTAGGTTTAACAATAAATTTTTATTTACTATTGGGTTTATACTCAAATTTTACCTTTTATTTTTGAAATAATTTTCTGAAGAAACTTTTCTTTTAGAAATTAACAATATTAATTTGGAAAAATAAATTGCAAATAAAATTTGTACCACAGTTAAGATAAACAAAAATATATCAAATTTAGTATATGTCATATTTGCAATACCTGTTTTAAATCCAAAATAATCCCTAAAAAAGAAGACTAATATTACAATCAAAAATACACCATTATACTTAAGAAAATACTTGTAGTTTATTCTTATTATATTTAATGAAACAAGACTATACATAGGAAACAATAAACCAATTATTATAAATAAGAAATTGGACATATGTCTATCAGTCTCAGAATTTGATAAAAAATAAAAAATAAAAAATATTTTTTTACCTTCACTATTATTAAAAAAAAGAAGCATCCAAAATAGTATTAACATTTTAGTTAATACTTCTATATTTGAATTATTATCTATATAAACAAAAATAAAAATTATGTATACACAAATTATTGCTATAATTTTATTTTTCATTAAACTGCTTCCAAACATCTTTACTATCTAAATTAGAATGGTCATTAATAAGTTGTTCATATAAATTTAATATACTTGTTGGGTAAATAATTATTCCATGATTTGGTGCTTCAACTTTTATATTCTTAATATTGTTATTATTTATTTTTTGATGAGCAAACGATTTCTGTATATCATCGATTCCCCCTAATCTTTGAACCATATCTCTTGTTGTTTTTTTACTCATAAACCCTTTTGTAGTTGTTTGTCTATCTCTATAGTACTCATTATTTAATGCCTCTACATTTACATCATTTGAAGCACTTAAATTTATATCCTCTTTTGCTTTTAGTTTTGTGGCTTGTAGGTTTATATTATTTCCACTTTGCATTAAGATATTATTTGCTTCTATATTAGATGTTTGATACTCTACATCTTTACTCTTATCAAACCCACCACTAAAATTTAAATTATATCCACTCTCTTTTTTTATTGCATTTAAATTTATATCTCCACTTTGTGTTTGAAGTTGTAGTGTTTCTTCTGCTTTTAGATTTGCTCCACTATTTGTAATATCTTGCGAAGCAAAGATTAAAAGATTATTTGCTTCTATACTACTTGTTTTTCCTATTTGGGTATTTGTAAAATTACCATTCTTTACCTGTTTAGTCCCAAATAAACTCTTCTTATTTAAAATACTATCTTCTGTATAGGTATTTGAATATGTCTCATTTATCACACTTCCATTTATTGAAGCAATAGCTATTTCATCTCCTTTAATCTGCCCACCATTTTTATTTATAAAATCTTCATTTGAAATAAGTGTTGCTTTTCCTTTTGATAAAAGAACTCCTGAACTGTTTGTGATACTATTTGCATCTATATTCATATCTTTATTTGATTTTATAGTTCCACTACTGTTTAAACCATCTTTTATATCTAAATCTATGTTATTTGCAACTATAGAGGCACCTTTTGTTTTATAATCTTTTGCCAAATATACAACTGGTACCAATACTATTTGCCCATTTACAATTTTCTCTTCCATCCAAACTATATCTTCTGTAAGATTATTTATTTGTTCTTTAGATAGAGGTTTACCCAATTCTAACTCTAAAATACCACTAAGATTTACTGCATTTTCCATCAATACTACAAACTGTTGATTCTCATTTTGGAAATCTAAATTTAAACTTCGTTGTCCTGTTAATCTAAAGATTGCATCACTTACAAGTTTTGTTTCATAGGCTGCATCCCCTAATCTTTTTATTTTTCTATCTTGACTATATCCAACCTTATCGAAGAAATATGAACTTCCTATATAGTTATCATAGTTTGTATATAAAGGATTACTCTCTACTAGATACTCTGGATTTTTATTTGGATTGGTTGTTGTAAATAGTGAATATCTATTTGTTGGTAGTTTATAGTTTCCCTCTTCATCTTTATTTAAAGGTATATTTTTAAACAAACTACTATTAAAAGAGTTATATGTATCAAACTCTAATGTTTTATTCTCTAGCATTCCATTTTCTAATTTATCTAAATTTGCAAATATTTTACCACCTGCTTGGATTGTAGAGTTTACACTATCTATTACCTCTACATTGTAAGTAGTTTGTCTACCTCTATAAGCTGAACGATTACTATGGTCTACACATTTTCCTAAAACTTTATGTTTACAATACCTCTCATTTTGATAGATATCTTTATGAGTTGTTACTAATTTTACAATATCTGTTGATATATTTGCTAAGGTATTAGCTTCTATATTTATATTATTTTGTGCGAATATTAGTGAATAGTTATTTTTTATATTATTGCTTATTATATTCATATCATTACCTGATATGATAGAAGAGTAGATATAATTTTTATCATAACTCATAACATCTGTATATATTGTAAAAGCATTGTAGGTATTCCCAGCTCTATCTCTTGCTATTGTTTGTGTATTTATTCTTGTACCATTTTGAATCGATTTTGAATTTCCAGATTGTATATAAGAGCCTTTTATATTTGGATTACCAGCTAGATTTTCTAGGCTAAAAGCTTCTATATTTATATCTTCATTTTGAGTTTTTATTATTGCTTTATCATTTACAACTCTATTAGCTTTTATACTTATACTATTTTTTGCTTCAATAGTTGCCTTTTCATTTGCCAAATCTACTACACTACTATTTGTACTATTTAAAAGAGTATCTTCTAGATATAAATTTACACTATCGTTTGAATAAATAGTATTATAATTTGTAAGATTTTTAGCAGTTATATCTATATCTTTATTAAGTGTTGCTATTGCATTTTTATTTACAATATCATTGGCTTTCAAACTAATACTGTTTTGTGCAATAATAAGTTCTTCATTCGTTATATCATTTTTTGCTTCCATATTTATACTATTTGCATAAACAATATTTGTATTTATAGAGTCATTTTTAGAAGCTATCTCTACATCTTTTTCTGAACTTACTTTATCTAAAAATATTTTTCCATCTACACTTAAAACTAAACTATCTTGAGCAATTATCTCAATAGGAAGATTTACCCCTACACCTTTTTGTGTTCCAATTAAGCTTATTTTATTTGCATATATTCCACCCAAAGAGCTAGAGTCTAATGATAAAAGTGGTTTCTCTTTTACTACATCTTCTATATTTTTAATAGTTCCATCTTGTAATATCTTATTCTCTCCAGTTACTACATCAAGATTTTGTGCATATATTTTTGCATTCAAACTAATTGTCTTTGCATAAAGTTCTGCTTTATTTACATTTGAAACATTTAAGCCACTTCCATCTATATCTATTTGTCCAGTTTTTATATCAAACCCTCTTAGCTCATGATTAATAATATTTGGATTTCCTGTTGTGATAGTTGCTTTATAAGTATTTATAAATCCAGCACCATTTATATAAATACCATTTGGGTTTGCTACAACTACAGATGCCCTATCTCCTGCTACTTCTGTAAATCCTTTTAAATATGTCCTATTTTTACTTGTTACTTCATTTAAAATTGTTTTTGCTGTACCATTTCTTAAGTTCTTATTTCCATAAATATAACCTGCAAGTTGTGTATTTACCTCTTGCTTATTTGAGTTATTTAAAATAAGTCCATCTTTATTTACATTATAATCGCTAAACTTATTATGAGATAAACCACTTTGAGTTGGAGCCACTATATTTACAACTGGAACCCCATTTCTAGCTTTTTCTATATTTGCTTGATTATTTTTTGGTGCAGTTGTATCTACTGCCAAATTATTAGCTATTAGAGTTTGTTGTAAAAACAAGCTTGTTGTTATTTGTAATGAAATTATTTTTTTTATATAATTTTTCATTTTTATTCCCCCCTCCTAAAAACTATAAACTATACTAAATCCATAAAAATCAGAGCTTTGCTCTTTTGTATATTCTGTCTCTTTTTTAGGTCTATTATAAAAGATTTCAAAACTCACATCTTTGTAATAAAATCTACTTCCAAATGCTGTTCCACTTATACTTCCAGCATTACTATAAATATTATCATCTATATATCCATAATCAAAACCTACATAAGGCATAATTACAACTTGGCTTATATAATATCTTTGTAAGATTTCATTTCTTAAATAAAATCCCTTATTTCCACTCAAACTTATATTATTGAAGCCTCTAACACTATAAATCCCACCTACACTTATCTCTTCTGTTCCAAAAAGATTATTATTTGAATATTGACCTCTAAATAATAAGTTATATTGTAAATTATGTAATTTATCAAAATATTTATTAAAACCAAAATCTAAATTAAATTTATCAAAATAGATATTTTGTTCAGAAAACTCCTCTTTTAAACCTGATATACCTTTATGATATAAAAGCTTACTATAAAAATCAAAACTATTTGATACATAACTATGTTTATATCCAAATCCAATAGGTCTAATTTTATAACTTTGTAAATCAAGTTTTGCATTATTTAAATAATTTCTTGTACTCTTATCTTCATAATTAATTATAAAACTAAGATTATTGTTAATATTATGAAAAAGCTTATATTCCATCTCTACACCAAAAGAGTAATTATCACCATTTGAAAGAAAATCATTTCCAAAGAAATCACTATTTATCTGTTTATAGTTTGAGTAATTATAAAAAAGATTAAATAAAGCTCTTTCAATAGGAACTGAATAGTTTATAGAACTACCTATAGTTTTATTTTTTGTTTTTAAGGCATTATTTGTAGTATTTAAATTAAAAGATAAAATATCATTTATATTTAAAAGGTTTTCATAATTTAAATTATTATATATCTGATATTTACCTGTATAATCTGTTCCAAAATTATTTACTCCAATAGTTCCATAATATGGATTTTTTTGGCTATTATTTTCTATATATATCTTTGTATAAAATGGTTCATTACCAGCGTATAATTGTAAATCTAGATTTTGTGAATTTAATCTATCACCTTGCATAAGAGCTACTTCTAAATCTTTTATATTTAAAACTCTATTTTTATAATTTAAATAAAGATTTGAACTATTTACATCTTTTGATAAAATTTCTTCTATTTTTCCTTCAAATACATCTATAACAAAACTATTATTATTTAAATCTTGAGCTTTTATATAAGCTTTACTTGTAATAAATCCACTATCTATATATTTATTTGTAATTTTATCTCTTAAATTTGATAAATTTCTAATACCATTACATCTGTTTAAATATGGTTCGATAATTTTATCAAAATAACAATCTTCAAAAACAGTAACACCTCTTATATAAATATTTTTGATATTTATACAACTTTTTTCATCTAGGTCTTGATCTATTTTTATTATCTTTTTATCAAAAAGCTTTTCATTTTTTTTGCTTTATTTGCTTTTTGCTCTTCAAATACTCTTTTTTGTTCTAAGTCTTGGATTTGTTTATTTACTATATCTAAAGGAGTGTTTGCATATATATTTAGCGTTATAAAGAAAAATATATAAATATTTCTCATTTTTTATGTTTCCCCTTACACTATTAATTTATAAGCGAATGTGTAGTTTCACTTATAAACTATATTTTATAAAGAAATTTTAAGCACTAAGACCTTTTGACTCAATAAACTCTTCATAAGTTCCTTTGAAGTCTAAAATTGAGCCATCTGCTTGAATCTCAATAATTCTATTTGCATAAGCATCAAGGAGCTCTCTATCGTGAGATACACAAATAACAGAACCTGCATATTGGTGAAGCCCTTCACCTAACGCAATAATTGCTTCAAGGTCAAGGTGGTTTGTAGGTTCATCAAGAACTAAAAAATTTCCTTGCTCTAACATAATTTTAGAGAGCATCATTCTATGTTTTTCTCCCCCACTACAAGCATCTACTTTTTTCTCTTGCTCTTGTCCATTAAAAAGCATTCTTCCAAGACAGTTTCTAATCTCTGCTATATCAGCTTCTCTATCAAATCCTCTTAACCAATCATAAAGTGTCATATCACCTTTTATAATATCTGTTGTATTTTGTGGGAAATATGAGTTTTGAATAGTTGCTCCCCATAAAACCTCTCCACTATCAGCTTTTATATTACCCATTAAAATTTCACATAAAGTTGTTTTTCCTATACCATTTGCTCCAATTAAAGCTATTTTATCCCCTTTTTCTAAAGTAAATGAAATATCTTTTAATACAACTTTATCTCCATAAGATTTTGAGATATTTTTAACAGTTAAAAGCTCTTTTCCAACCTCTCTTTTTTGTCTAAAAATAATAGATGGATCTCTTCTACTTGACACTTCAATAGCTTGAATATCAAGTTTATCAAGCTGTTTTTGTCTACTTGTAGCTTGTTTTGCTTTTGAAGCATTTGCACTAAATCTTGCAATAAACTTCTCAAGCTCCTCTTTCTCTTTCTGTTTTTTATTTACATCTGCTTGTTGTTGTTTTGCAATTAATGTAGAAGCTATATACCAATCATCATAAGTTCCACTAAACTCTCTAATTTTTTTGAAATCAACATCTAAAATATTTGTACAAACAGCATTTAAAAAGTGTCTATCGTGAGAGATAACTACCATTGTACCATCATGGTGTTGCAGTTGATTTTCAAGCCATGAAATAGTTTCAATATCAAGGTTATTTGTAGGCTCATCTAAAAATAGAATATCTGGTTTAGGAAAAAGAACTTGTGCTAAAAGAACTTTAACTTTATCACCACCTGTTAAAGTGCTCATTAAATTTTGTTGAGTTGAAGCTGGAAATCCTAAATCCTCTAAAATCTTTGTAACTTTAATATCATACTCATAAGTTGGATCCTCTTCACAACAAATAATCTCAAGCTCTGCTAATCTATTATTTATCTCATCAGTAAACTCAGGACTCATATAAAGCTCTTCTTTCTCTTTTATAGCATCATAAAGTCTTTTATTTCCCATTAAAACTGTATCAAATATTGAAAAGTTTTCATATGCAAATTGATTTTGTGATAAAACTCCAACTTTTTTACCATTTTGAATTTGCACTTCCCCTTCAGTAGCCTCTTCTTGTCCTGATAAAATCTTTAGAAAAGTTGTTTTTCCTGCACCATTTGCCCCTATAAGTCCATATCTTTTCCCGTTATCAAGTTTTAAATTTATATCAGCAAAAAGAACTCTAGCACCAAATGATTTTTTTAAATTAACTGTTTGAACCATATTTTAATAACTCCATTTTGTATAATTTTATTGATTAATTTTTGGCGATTATATCCAAATTAAAAAGTTTTTGCCTTAAGAGTGAGCTTAAAGCTCTTTCTCAAAAGCGAGTTTCATAATATCATCTTCACTTATAATATCGCTATTATCTTCATTTGGTGGATTTTTAATCCATAAAACTTTTGTTTTAAGTTGGTCTAATTGATATTTTGTAAGATTTTTTATAAGTTGATCTGTTACCATCTCTTTTGTTAAAGTATTTGCATTTAACATCTTTTTTATAACTTTCTCTAAGTTTTTCTTTGTAGATTCAAAAGCTTTCTCTTCATCTGTTAAAGAGATATACTCCTCATCAAGATATTTCATAACAGCATCACCAGGATATTTATAAGTTGTAATCCCTTTGTAGTTATATTTTTGACATTTTAGTCTTGGAATATAAACTCCTGTAAATACATATCCTAAAACTGTATTTATCCCTTCAAGTGTTCTTAAAGGATTGTGAGAGCAGATATAATCATCTTTTACAACTGTTGGAGAGTTTTGAAGTGAAGTTATATTGTTATGTAAAATTACAAAACTTCCTTTAACCTCTTTTGGTCCTCCTCTTAAAGATACCAACTCATTTTTATGAGCAAAAAAACTTCCACCAACTCTTGTTGGGCAACCTTCAAGAGATACAAGCTCATTTTCACTTATATCAAAATCTCCATCAACATAGTTAAAATTTAAAGGGAGTTTTGTTAAGTTTGGAAGTCTATTTGAAAGTTTTACATCACCTTGAACATCAACAGAGTTATCAGGCAAAATTGTAGTTCCTTTTATATCAAACTTATCAAGCCAAGCTTGTATATCTTCAGCATTTGTAAGAGCAACTAAAGGTCTATAAATATGAGAAACTGCCTCTCTACCATTATATTTATATACTTGTTCCTCTTCTGATTTTGGATTGATATTTAGTTTAATATCTGTAATTAAATCTCCACCAATCTCATCAGCAACACCATCAAGCTCACTTATTCTGTTTGTATTACAAATATAATCTTGTTTAACTGTAATTGGTCCACCAATTAGGCTCTCCAAAATATTATTTGAACAATCAAAATATGTATCAATACTTTTTGGACCACCTTCAAGTGTAGTTAGACGATTATTATTACACTTAAAGTGACCTCTTACAGTTCTTGGACTTGCTTTTATTGATGTTAGTTCATTAAAAGAGCAATCATAAAAACCTTTTACCTCTTTTGGACCATAAGATAGGTTTTTTAGATTATTATGAGAACAATCAAAATCTCCAACCTCAACAGGACAATCAAATAAAGATGTTAGTTTATTGTATGAACAGTTAAAATCTTTCATAACAATTTTTGGACAACCCTCAAGACTAGGAAGTTCATTGTTACTTATATCAAAATAACCATCAATTCTATCAAACTTAATTGGAAGCTTCTCTCCCTTTAACTTTTCACTTAAGTTTACATTACCTTGAACTGAAACATAAAAATCATCTGAAATATGGTAGTTACTTATACCATGCTCTCTTAACCAATTTTCTATCTCACTAACATTAACTAACATTTAATCCCTTATTTAATAAAAATATTGATTATATTAGCATTTTACAGCTTTAGTTAATATATTCAACAATTTTGTCTAAATCTTCTCTTAACTGTTTACTCTGCTCTTTTATTCTATACCCAAAAGGTACAATTACACTTAGTTGATACTCTTTTGTATTTAAATTTAATACTTTTTCTACATTTTGTTTTTCAAACCCTTCAATAGGACATGAGTCAATTCCTTTTACAGCAGCAGCTGTCATCATATTTGCCATTGCAATATATGTTTGTCTTGATGTCCAAGCAAGAGTTTTTTCATCACTACTAAATGTATCCTCTAAGTGACTTGAATATTTTTTAATATAGGCTTCAACCATATCTTGTGGCAATCCTCTTCTATTAAACTTTCTTAAAACTTCACTTGAAGTTGGTTTTGTACTGTCAATTGCTGCTAAAATAACAACTAAGTGAGAACAAGTTGTAATTTGTGGTTGATCCCAACAAAAAGGTCTTAATTTTGCTTTTAAATTTGGATTTGTAATAACCAAAAATTTCCAAGGCTCTTGCCCAAATGAGCTAGGAGATTTTCTTCCTGCTTCTAAAATAAAATTTAAATCCTCATTGCTAATCTTTTTTGTCTCATCAAATATTTTACAAGCATGTCTAAAATCCATAGCTTCCATAAAAGTTTTTTCCATATTTTTCTCCTATTAATTTATTTTTGTAATTTTATAAAAAATTCTCTCTTAAAGTATCTTCAAATTTAGCTAACTCTTTATTTAAATCCAAATCACCTTTAAAAATATCATGAACAGAGTAAGTTTTTAAAGGCTCCAATCCAACAAATTGAAAAGTTTTGTGAGTAGCAACATTTGCTTCATCTAGTGATAATCCATCAAAAAAACCATTTGGATTATTAAATTCACTCTTTGGACAGTTGTAAGTGATACTTAACATATATTTTTTACCTTTTAAAAGTCCCCCACTTCCATAAGTTTTACTCTCATCACTTCTACTTCTTCCATCGCTTTCATAGTGTCTTCCTTGAGTAAAAGTCTCATCAAAATATTTTTTAGTAATCCAAGGAACTCCCATCCAATAAACAGGATATTGAAATAAAACTGCATCAGCCCACTCAAACTTCTCACACTCCTCTTTTGCATCATAACCTTTTTCAATATGTGTATATTTAACTTCAAAACCATTACTTTCAAAAAACTTTGTTGCTTTTTCTACTATTTTATTTGTTAATTCACCTTTGGCAACTACATCATAATATTGATGTCCATTTATAATTAAAACTTTTTTCATATATACCCTTTAAAAAAATTATGTAAAACAATAATGTATCAAAATAATCTTAATCTCTATATTAAATAATTAAATCATATTATGATAAAGTTCCACTTTACTTATGAAAAAAGGTCTATTTTGGAAAATATATTACTAATTTTATTTGCTCTATTTTTAGGGTATATGTTAAATCGTTTAAATATTATGCAAAGGGATGGTTCAATTGCTTTAAATAAATTTGTACTTTATGTATCATATCCTGCAATTGTACTTTTACAAACACCAAAAATAAGCTTCTCTTTAGAGCTTATGATTCCAGCAATTGTTGCTTGGCTTGTTATGACTTTAAGTGCTTTTTTAATCCTTTTTCTATCAAAGATTTTTGATTTTAGCAAAGAGGTAATTGGAAGCTTAATGCTAGTTGCTATTTTGACAAATAGCTCATTCTTGGGTATTCCACTACTTGATACATATTTGCCAAATGATAATTTTATGCCATATTTACTAGTTTATGATCAACTAGGAACTTTCTTGGCATTTGCAATTTATGGAACATTTATAGTATCAATATATACAAGCAAAACAAAGGTTACTTTTAAACTAATAACTATAAAAGTTCTAACTTTCCCACCATTTTTAACTCTAGTTTTTGCTCTATTTCTTGTAGGCGTTGAGTTTAATCCTACAATTACAAAAGTATTAGAGGCTTTTGCCCTAACAACTGTTCCAGTTGCACTTGTAGCAGCTGGACTTCAACTTCAACTTAAACTTCCAAGAGAGGATATAAAACCTTTTAGTGTAGCTTTATTTGTTAAACTTATTTTTGCTCCAATTATTGCAATTATTATTTGTAAAATTTTTGGGTGGAATAATCTTGCAGGAACTGTATCAATACTAGAAGCTGCTATGGCTCCAATGATAACAGCAGGTGCAATAGCAGCAATGGCTGGACTTGCTCCAAGATTAAGCTCTGCAATAGTTGGTTATGGTATTTTAATCTCTTTTGTTACTACATATTTTTTCTCTTTAATTATCTAAAGAGTTTTACTAAAGATTAACTATATTTTAGTAACATTAGCACAAAATTTTAAAAAAGGAAAAAAATGTTAAAAAGAGTAAAAAATGCTCTATTTTTATCAATATTTTTATTAACTTTATCACAAGCTAATCTTATTGAACTAAAAAAGAGTGAATATGCACAATTTGAGGAGTTAGAACTTTTAAAAAGAAACTCTATAACTGTTGAAAAAGCTTTTAATGCAGGAGAGTTATATATTTTAAAAATATCAGCTCAAGGTGCAAAAGATGAGATTTTTGTAACAAAAGATAAAAAATATGTAATAAGTGGAACGGTAATAAATAGTTCAAATGGGACTCAACTAAAATCTCCTGTTGATTTAACACCACTTAAAAATAAAGAGGCTTTTATTTATGGAAATGGAGATAAAGAGTTAATACTTTTTACAGATCCACAATGTCCATATTGTAAAAAATTTGAGTCATATTTTGAACAGATTAAAGATAAAGTAAAAATCAAAGTATTTTTTTATCCACTTGATTTTCATAAAGAGGCAAGAGATATTAGCAAATATATCCTAAGTCAAAAAACTACAAAAGAGAAAATTGATGCTTTTTTTGAGTTTGAAATTGGAGATGATTTAACAAAAATTAAAAGTATAAAATACTCAAAATCTCAAGATGAGAGTTTAGAGAAAATTTTAGATGAGCATTTAAAACTTGGAGCAAACTTAGGAGTTCAAGGAACACCAGCACTTTTTGATAAAGATGGAAATAGTGTTATTTGGGTAAAACTTCTATCTGACTATAAAATTAGTGTTAAATAGTGGGCATTAGCTTCCACTATTTAACAAAAAACAGAACTAAAAAATATCCTATAAAACATAAATATATAAATAGAAGTAAAGTTAAATAAAAGGGTTTTATTCCAAGCTCTTTAAACTTTTTAAGATTTGTATTTAATCCTAAAGCAAACATTGCCATTGTTAAAAGTATCATATCTATATAATTTATTGTCTCTATTGTTTTAATATTTAAAAAATCAAAAGAGTTAAAAGCAACAACAACTATAAATATAATAGCAAACCAAGGAATCAAAATTTTACTTTTTTCTTTAACATTTTGTGAGCTTGGAAACTTGATTAAAAAATATGATAAAAGCAATAAAAATGGAACCAAAAACATAACTCTAACCATTTTTACAATTATTGCACTATTTGTAGCTTCATCACTTACCATATTTCCAGCTGCAACAACATTTGCAACTTCATGTAAAACTGCACCAAAATAGACTCCAATTTGATGATTATCTAAAGGTATTAATCCAATATTGTATAAAAAAGGTAACAAAAACATTCCAATTGACCCAAAAAGAACAACAAAAGATAGAGCAATTGCACTTTTATATGATTCATTTTTTACAACACTAGATGTTGCCATAACAGCAGCAGCTCCACAAATAGATGCTCCTGAACTACATAAAATTGACACTTCCCTATCTAGCTTTAATACTTTAACTCCAATAAAATACCCTAAACTAAAAGTTGAAAAAACTATAAAAAAGGCTACAAAAACTCCACCCAAACCAACATATGCAATATCTTGAAAACTAAGTCTAAAACCATATAAAATAATTCCAACTCTTAGAAGTTTTTTTGCACTAAATGTTATGGCTTGATTATATTTCTCAAAAAAGCTCTCCTTTATTGTATTTGCAAAAAATATCCCTAAAATAATTCCAACAATTAATGGGCTTATTGCAAAACTTGAAACGATTTTTAAATTTGAAATAGATATTGATATTATTGCAAAAACAAAGATTACTAATGTACCTATTGTTAATAATTTTATATCTTGATTATTTGTTTTCATAATAATTCTCCTTTAATTTTAAAACTATATTCTTATTTTTTTAATTTGTAAAATATATTATTTTTAATATAATAATAAATATTTTTAATAAGGAAAAATATGACACTAAAAGAGCTAAGTTTTTTTTATAAACTTTGTGAAAATCCGCAAGTAACACAGGTAGCAAGTGAGTTAAATATAAGTCAATCAGCTATTTCATTAGCTATAAAATCATTAGAAAATAGTCTAAATGAACAACTATTTAATAGAATTGGTAAAAAATTAATCCTAAATGAAAAGGGAAAATATTTTAAAGAAAAGACCTATTCCCACTATCTAGCACTTATTGATGCAAGAACAATTTTTCAAGAGAATAAACTAGCTGGACATATAAAAATAGCTGCAAGCAAAACAATATCAAACTACATTATGCCTAATATTTATTTTGATTTTTTATCAAAATATAGAGATGTAAAACTTGATATCTTAACAATAAACTCAAGCAAAATAATAGATAAAATTTTAAAAAGTGAGCTAGATATTGGGCTTATTGAAGTAGATATGCAAAATAGTAATTTAGTAAAAGAGAAGTTAGCAAATGATGAGTTAATAGTTGTTACAAGTGATAAAAACTACAAAAAAGAGGCTTTTATTGATACAATTAATAAAAAATGGATTTTAAGAGAGCTTGGAAGTGGAACACGAGAGATTTTTATAGCAAAAATTGGTGAGATTGCAAAAGAGTTAGATATTTTTATAGAGCTTCAAGATTTTGAGGAGATAAAAACTATTGTTTTAAACAACCCCAATACAGTAACTGCTATTTCAAAAGTAGTTGTGAAAAAAGAGTTAGAAGAGAAAAAACTGTTTGAAATAAAATTAAAAAATCTAAAGCTAGATAGAGAGTTTTATCTAATTTATCATAAAGAGAAATCAAAAAACCTACTTTTTGAAACTTTTGTTGAGTTTATAAAAAGTAGATTTAACTAAGTTACTTTTATTTTTGTCTTAAAATTATAATTGTAGCAATTGTTGAAAGCAAAATACCTATAAAAACTCCTAAAGAGATTGTCTGTTTTTCAAAAATAAACATTATTAATGCAACCAAAGATGGACTTATATAAATATATGCCATAACTTTTTTTGGTCCTAAAATAAGTGTTGCTTTTTGATATAAAAATAGCGTTAAAATTGTTGTTGCAATTACTAAATATAACATTGAAAATAGTAAATTACCCTCAATTTTACCCCACTCATAAGGAATATCTAAAATCAACATTGTAAAACTCATCCAGATTATTCCAGCCATTAAAGTAGAAAAAACAAGTACAATAATATCATCATCTTTTTTATATAAAACCTTTAAAAATATTGAATAAAGTGCCATAGATAAAGAGGCTATTAAAAATATAATATCTCCTTGATTTAGAGAAAATTTTAATAAAAGTTCTAAATTGGCTTTAAAAACAACTATTAAAGTAGAGATTATTCCTATAATATAAACAATCAACTGAGATAAAGGAATCTTCTCTTTAAAGAAAAAGATACATAAAATTGCAGTCATTAAAGGAACTAAAGTATAAATAGAGCCTGTATTTAAAACTGTTGTCTGTTCCAAAGCTTTGAACATTCCAATAAAATATAAAGAGTAAAAAAGACTTATAACCATAGCCTTTGGTAAAAGTTTTGGTACTGCTTTTACTCTTTTTTTATTAAAAATTACAAGTGGTGATAAAAAAATAAGTGCTAAAACAAATCTATAAAGAGTTAATGATATTGCATCTATTGTACTTGAAAGTTTATATGATGCAAGAAATGATCCTGCTATAAAAATTGTTGCTATTATTACATAAATATGAGCTTTTGTTGATTGTTGCAAAGCTTTACCTTAATTGATTTTTATCTCTATTTTATCTAATATTTACTAAAATACGCCTCTACAAAAGCTAGGACGACCTAGCCTCTTTACTCACTCAAGGACGGCCTTAAATTTTTCAAAAGGATTTTTATGAGTTGGACAATACTTTTTTTAGCAGGTATTTTTGAGATATTTTGGGCAGTTGGTTTAAAATATAGTGATGGGTTTACAAAACTATTTCCAACTATTTTTACTATTGTTACTATGATTATTAGTTTTTATCTTCTTAGTCTTGCTTTAAAAGCTCTTCCTATTGGTACAGCATATGCTGTTTGGGTAGGTATTGGAACTGTTGGAACTGTAATAGCTGGAATTATGCTTTTTGGTGAATCTATGAACTTAATTAGAGTTATAAGCATTTTATTTATTCTTATAGGAATAGTTGGTCTTAAATTTACTACAAACTAAAAATATATGTAAAAGTTGAGCCTTGATTCTCTTTTGAGTCTAGCTCAATTTTTACGCCATTTTTATCACAAATATTTTTTACAATACTAAGACCTATTCCAAAACCACCTGTTATATTATCGCCTCTATAATATCTTTTAAAAACTGTTGATATATCTTTTATACCAACTCCTTCATCTTTAAAAACAAGCCTTATACTATTATCATCTTTTATTAAACTAACATAAATATTTGACTCATTTTTTGAATATTTTATTGCATTTGATAGATTATTATCAATTATTCTATAAGCCTCTATTTCATTAAAAAGTATCTCAATATTTGCTTCTATATTTTTATGAAAAACTATATTTCTAGCAACTGCTAAGTCATTGAAAAACTCTACTCTTTTTTCTAAAAATGAAGATAAATTAATATTTGTTTTTAGCTCTTTTACCTCATGTTGCTGCATGTAATACTCTAAATCTTCATAAATAATTGTCATATTTTTCAAAGCAGATTTTACCCTTAAAATATTTTTATCATTTCTTAATCTCATTGATAACATATCAATATTTATTCTAGCAACTCCTATTGGAGTTTTTAGCTCATGCATAGCATCTTTTAAAAACTCATCTAAATAGATATTTAATTTTTTATATGGCTCAATGCTCTGTTTTATTACAAAAAATGAGAGTAAAAATATAAAAAAAGTAACTATTGAGATAAGTATTAAGGCATTATATATAACCTCGCTATAATCGCTATTTTTGCAAACAATTAAGAATGAAGCATCTAAAATATTTTGATTTAACTCTTTTTGATAACAAAATCTATCTTTAAACTTTTTAAAATCTTCATAAAAAAACTCTAAAGATTCATTTGAAGAGAATATTTCATTTCTATTTTTATCAAAAATTGAAGAGAAATATATGTTTGATCTTGGATAATAAAATATATTGTTGTTCTGTCTTTCAAAATAATCTATTTTTAAAACAATTTGATTTGCATAATTTTGTAAATCTATTTTATCTTTTATATCTTGATTATTTTTTGTTGCATCTATATAAAAATATATTGGAATTAGAGCTATTAAAAGTGTAATTGTTACTTGAATTACAATATATTTTAGTTCTGATTTGCTATTTATCAATTTTATAACCTAAAAATCTCTTTGTTTTAATAAAATCTTTGTCTGTTTTTTCTCTAACTCTTTTTATACACATTCTAATATCTGCATAAGATATATCTTTATTCTCCCAAACATTTTCATGTAAAGATTCAATAGATACAAAAAAACCTCTATTTTGTACCAAAAAAGATAGAAGTTCAAGCTCTTTTGATGATAAATCAACTACCTTTTTATCTCTATAAAGAAGAGATTTTTTTATGTTGTATTTAAATCCTAACTCAAGCTCAATGCAATCATCACTTGAGTTAAAATGATTTTTTATAAGTGCCTCTATTCTAAATTTTAGCTCAATCATATCAAAAGGTTTTCTAATATAATCATTGCAACCAAGAGTGTAACCACGGCTTAAATCTTTTATATCTGTAAGTGAAGTTAATATTATAATTGGAGTATCAATAGAGGCTTCTCTTACATGCTTTACAAGCTCAAATCCATCCATTTTTGGAACTCTTATATCAAGTAACAATAGATCATATCTTTTTTCAAAAATTGAGTTTAAAGCATCTTCTCCATTATCAAAATCATCAACTACAAAATCAAGCTCTTCTAAAAACTCTTTAATTGAGATTTTATATAAATAGTCATCTTCAAGTAGCAATATTTTTATCATCTAATTATTATCTCTTTTTTTAAAATATCTTTAGTATCACTTTTTTCATCTTTTATTTCAACATCTATAAAGTAATCATATTTTGGTAAATATCTAAAGTTGTTTATATTTTTATCAAAACTAATAAACAAAACTCCAACACTACTATTTTCGAACTCTCCTAAAGGAATTTGAGTAAAAATCCTATCATCTATTTCATAATAAAACTTATCTTTTTTTAAAAATTGTGGATTTTTTTCTAAAATATCTAATAAGCCTTTTGTAAAACTACTCTCTAAAATAACATAATCTTTAAACTTTTGATTATTTTGATGGTAAGTTGCAATTTTTAAATAATCTCTCTCTAGCACTACTATAGAGTCTATACCTAGAGTTTTAAGCCTATTTACAAGAGATTTAAAATCAACTATTACTTCAAGAGAACCTATAAATATATTTTTATCATTATAAATTGGTACAATTGCTTTTATGTTAAATCGTTTTCCTAATTCACTTGAAACATAAGGTTCATTTTGTTTTTTAACCTTTACAAGACCCTCTCTAAAACTATCAAGTTTTAATCCAAAATCTTTATCTTCCCAACTTCTTGTAAAAACCTCTAAATCTTTTGTATGAATTTGAACATCTATGCTATTTTTTGTATATGTTTTTATTATATTTAAAAGTTTTAAAAGCTCTTTTTTTAACTCTATATTATTTTTATTTTCTAAATTTTTAATAATCTCTTGATTTCGTGAAAACATTAAAGCTAAAGACAAAGCTTGATTTTTTTGGTTTTCTAACTCATTTTCAATAATTTGAATTTGATTTGATACAAATATATCAAGATTTTTTTTATCTAAAATATTATTGTATTTATTTAAAAAGTATATAAAAAAAAGAACCAAAAAAATAAAAAGTGTAACTATTTTTTTGTAAGTTTTTATAAAAGGAAGTATCATTTAAGATACTCCTTTTTACTATTTAATGATATTTCCATAAGGTCCAAATTTTCTCTCTATTGGGTCTTTACCTTCAATATAAGCATCAGGTGCTTTTACAGCTGCTGATGGGAAATCTTTATCTCTATTTGGTTTTTCAGGTCTTTCATGAGTATCTAAGTTCATGTAAGCTGCAACATTATAAGCCTCTTCATCTGTTAAAATTGGATGCTCTTTTGTAGCACCTAATGGCATATTATTTCTAATAAAATCAGCTGCTTTTAAAGTTCTGTACATTCCAGCACCTTTATTGTAGCTATCTTTCCCCCAAAGTGGTGGGAACATATAACCATTTGCCTTACCATCATTTTTAACACCAAGACCATCTTCTCCATGACAAGAAGCACAGTGTTGTGTATAAACAACTTTACCTTTAACAGGATCAGCTGCTTGTTTTTTAATCATTTTTCTATCAACTTTATAAAGTCCTCTTCCTTCAAGCTTATTAGAAGCCCCAATAGGAACTCCTTGACTTAACCAAAACATATAAGCTTCCATAGCCTTCATCTCTTTACTCTCAACTGGAAGTGGTTTACCATTCATACTTCTTTGCATACAACCATTGATTCTTTCAGCTAAAGTTCCAATTGCATCCTCTCTTGGTCTATATTGAGGAAAAGCTGCACTTGTTCCTACAAATGGCGCTGAATAAGCTTTTGTTCCAGCATCTAAGTGACAAGTTTGACATGAAAAATTATTTCCAGAGTATCTCATTTTTTTATCATCAACCTCTGGTCCAATATACTTATAAGTATGAACTATAAGCTCTTTTCCATACTTAATCATATCTCCCATTTGATTATTTGGGATTGTGCTCTCATCTGGAATTTTATACTCAAGTTTTTCACCCTCATATTTATACCCCATACTACTTCTTTTTGCAAGCTCTTTTGGATCAAATGCAAATGCACTTGTTGCAAATAGACTACATACTGTAGCTAATACTACTATTTTTCTCATAACTTCCTCCTAATTTGATTTTGAATTGTATTATTTCAATATAACACGAAGATAACAAAAGAAATTTTACAAGGCTTTGAATTGTAACAAAAGAAATTTTTATTGTAAAGATTGTAAGTGGATGGGGTAGAAGGATTCGAACCTTCGAATGACGGTACCAAAAACCGTTGCCTTACCGCTTGGCGATACCCCAAAAAAAGGTTATTAAAAGTGGAGCTGGTGAAGGGAGTCGAACCCCCGACCTGCTGATTACAAATCAGCTGCTCTAGCCAACTGAGCTACACCAGCATCCATAAATAAATGGTGTCAAGAGAGGGACTCGAACCCTCGACCTCCGGCTTATGAGACCAGCGCTCTAACCAGCTGAGCTACCTTGACACAAAAATTGGTTGCGGAAACAGGATTTGAACCTGTGACCTTCGGGTTATGAGCCCGACGAGCTACCTAGCTGCTCTATTCCGCGATATATAAAAGAACGATTTAACTTAAAAAAAGTTAAGTGGAGCGGGAGACGAGACTCGAACTCGCGACAGTCTGCTTGGAAGGCAGAAGCTCTAGCCAACTGAGCTACTCCCGCACTTTTTGAAGCAATTGTATCAAAAAGGAGTGGAATTATAAGCATTTACAAATTAAAATTTGCTTAAGTAAAGACAACTACTGTTCAATCCACAAAATTTCTACTTTTAAATCATAAATATCTGCTCTTTTTGGTTTTATATCAAACTCTTCTATAACTAAATTAGAAATATCATTATCTTTATTAATCTTTTCAATCTCATATTGTAGAGTATCTTGAAGAGTTATTTGAAGGGTTTTAAGAGTATTTATCTCATCTTCTATAAGTTTTATATCATCTCTCTCTTTTAAGACTTTTGAAGTAGCTCTTGCACTACTACTTATTTTTGTTGCACTAATTTTTGAATTACTTTTTCCAAAAAAAGCCGTTAAAATTGTATTTGCGATTGATATAAAGCTATTTGCTGAAGCATTTGTTAAATCTTTTTTCTCTTTTTGAAGTTTCAAATTAAGTCTATTAATCTTTTCTAAAATTTGATTACTCTCTTTTTCTAATCTACTTTTTAACTTCTCTATTTCAAAATCTATATTCTCATTTAATCTATCTTGTAATCTAATTTTAAAATCTTCCAAGCTCTCATTTTGTTTTGAAAAGAGTTTTAAATCATCATTTTTATATAAAGTTAATTTTGAATTTCTATATACAAAATCATTAAAACTCTTCTGCAAAAGTTTAATTTTTGACTCATTTAAAACATATGATGGAAGTTCATAATAAAAACTACTTTGTTTCTCTTTTTGCTCAAAATCTTTTATAGTTATAGCTTCAAGTTCATCAAAATTTGGCTCTTTATCATTTTTATCTAAATATAACCTATAGTTTAAATTCTCTTTTAAATCAATATTTTTTGAAGCTAAATTGTAGTGAATATTACAAGATAAAAGAAGATATCCTTGCATATAATAAGCACTATTTTGTGATTTATATAAATAACTCTCTTTTAATCCACTTGCAATAACTTGTTTTGCTTTTCCTTTGGAAATATCAACAAAATTGTTCTCATTTAAACTATTTTCCTCTTTTTTATAACTTTTTTGCTTTTTATGACTCATAAGTTTTGATATAGCATCTTTAGAGAGTGGTCCTTTTAAGTAAGACAGTGCCCATCTTGTCTCAAAAACTTTTAAATTTTTTTCATTTATATTTTTTAAAATAAAATTTCTTTTTGGTAGTGAAGTTAATTTTGAAATTAAATCATTTTTATCAAAAGCTTCACTTGATGATGCACTACTTAATCCATCAATTACTCTATTTATATCCTGCTTTGTTTGCAATCTTCCTATAAACCATGTTCCAATGTTACTTAAACCTTTATAATCAATATCAACAGGATTTTGTGTTGATAAAACAACACCTATTCCAAAACTTCTTGCTTGTTTTAGAAGTGTAAGCATTGGTTGTTTTGAAGGAGGATTTGCTTGTGCTGGAAAATATCCAAATATCTCATCCATATACAACAGTGCTTTTAAAGATGTTGTCCCCTCTTGTCTTCTCATCCAAGTTACAATTTGATTTAAAAGTATTGTTACAAAAAACATTCTTTGAGAATCATTTAGGTGTGCAATTGAAAATATATTTACCTTTGGTTTTCCATCTTCATTGTATAAAAGTTTTGAAATATCAAGAGTTTCACCCTCTAACCAGCTACTAAAAGATGGGCTTGCAATGATATTATTAAGTTTTAATGCAAAATTTAATCTATCACTTTTTGAAAAAAATGTCTCTAAATCAAAAACTCCAATTTTTGAAAATGGTGGAGTTACAATTAAAGTAATCAACTCTTCAAGAGTTAAATCTTTTTGCTCTTTAAAATAGTTTGTAAATATAGAGGCTAAAAGAATTGACTCTTTTGATGTCTCATCACTACTATTTTCAATCAAAGATAAAATTGAGTGAACTGTTGAGTTTATAATTGTAGAGAATAGCTCATTATCTTCTATTACTTCAATACTTGGAGCTTTAAATGATGATAAAATAGAGACTTGAACACCTGCACTACTAGCTGGTGTATAAATTGTAAAATCAGCACTATCTTTTAGTTTTTTTACTCTACTAATATCTTGAAAATCTCTTGTGATACCATCTTTGTAGTTCGTTGAAACTTTTTTTGCAAAATCATCTTTACTTAATCCACTGTTTGAAATCTCACTACTATCAAGCCAAGGTTCAAAATCACTTGGATTTAGATTAGGAAAGTTTAATAATAAATTTGTCATATCACCTTTTGGATCTACTATTATTGATGGAATTTGATCAATTGCAGCCTCTTCTAAAAGTGTTATTCCAAGCCCTGTTTTTCCGCTTCCTGTCATTCCTATTATTGCAGCATGTGTTAATAAATCCTTGTTTTGATAAACAAGAGGAACAAAACTATCTTCAACTTTTTCTTTACCTATATAAAAAAGTTTTAATTTTTCATAATCAAAAGTGCTATTCATTAAATATTTCCTAAAAAAAATTATTAGATTATAACCAAAATTATAGAAAAAACTTAAAATTTATTGTATAATAAGAAAATTTTAAGAAAAGGAGCATTGTATGGAACTTGGAATTAGACCAAATATTGATCAGTTTAAAGAGAATGCTACTATTGAGCTACAACAAGTAAAATCTACTTCTAACTCAGCAAAAACTGATGGACAAAAAGAGCTACAACAAATTCAAAAAAAGAGTATTGAAAATGCAAAAGATGATGCAAAAGCAGAATCTATAAAAAATGATAGTGCAACTCAAAGCAAATATGAAGTTGTAATGTCAAATACAAATTTTGGATTTAATACTAGCTCTGAAGATTTTTATGTAAAAGTTTCAAGAGGAAATGTTGAAAATCAATATCCAACAGAAGATATGATGAGAGTAAAAGCTCAAATGTTAGCTTTACAAAAAGCTCAAATGGAATCTAACTCTTAATTTTCTAATTAATAGTTGGCTTAATCTATTTTTTAAGCCAACTCTACTAAAACTACTAATATAATTTTATCTTATTTAAATATATAGGAATTTTTTATGATAGCAAAGATTGATATTAATTCAATAGAGTTTAAAAATGAGTTAGAAAATACAAAAGAATTTACAAAAGATGTATTAAAAAAACACAATTTAGTATTTAATCCTGATTTTGAAGTTGTTGAGTCTATTGAGATGGGACTTACAAGAAACCAACTAATTTATGGAAAGAAATATTGCCCATGTTTTATGGTAATAAAAGAGAGTGAAACTGAAAAAAATAGAGTTTGTCCTTGTGTTCCAGCTCTTACAAAAGAGATTCCAACAAAAGGAAACTGTCATTGTGGAATCTTTTGTACAAAAGATAAAGCAGATGAGTTGCTTTTAGGACATGATACAAGAGAGGCTATAGTAACTCATAGCAGAGGTCTTACAAAAAATGAGTGTGAAGATTTATTAAACAAAGAGGATATTAGTTCAATTGAGCTTGAAGCACTACTTGAAGCTAGAGAGTTAGGAATGGTTGATTTTTTACTAGTTGATACAAGAGAGTGGATGGAGTGGGTAAATGCTAGAATTGAGGGAACTGATTATTTAGTTCCAACAACTTCATTTTATAACTCTCTTGAGCCACTAAATAATAAAAAAGATAGAACTATAATCTTATATTGTCACAGTGGAAGCAGAAGTGCTTATTGTCAAAGAGTTATGCTAAATATGGGATTTAAAAGAGTTATAAACTTAGATTATGGAATTATGACTTGGCAAGGAGAGGTTTTAAGAGGAGAGTAGTGATATTTACTTAAAAATATCACTATACTTTCTTAATAACTCCATTACAGATATAAAAAGACTAACCATAGCAGGTCCAATTATCATACCCCAAAATCCAAAAGTAGATAATCCTGCAATTATTGAGAAAAATATCAAAAGTGAACTAATATTTGTTCTATTTTTTACAACTTTTTTATTTATATAGTTTATTATTATTGGTTTTATAAAAGTATCTGCAATAATTGATATTACAACTATTGAGTAAATAGCAATAAATATTGCATTTGATAAAGTTCCTGTACTTGCTTCATATATTGAAACAGGAAGCCACATAATAACTCCACCAATAACAGGAATCAGTGAGGCAAAACCATATAAAACACCAAACAATAGACCGTCATATCCAAATATTGTTAAGAATACTCCAAATAAAAATCCTTGAAATATAGCTGTTACTAAAATTGAGTAAAAAACTACGCTCATAACGCTTGAAGATTCATTAAATAAAATTGTTGCATCTTCATTATTTATTGGAATAATATTTTTTAAATATTGTGAAATTTGTTTTGAATATAGCGTAAAGAAGAATAAAAATATTAGAATTAAAAACATATCAGCCATAAATTTTGCACTATTTTTACCTAAATATGCGCTCAAAGATACAAGCTGTTGAACTAATTTCCCAATATCTAGCTTTGAAGTAATACTCTCCATAAAATCATTTAAAAAACTAAACTCTTTTAATATACCAAAAAAAGATATTTTTATCTCATTTAAATTATTTACTAAAGTCACTTGATTTACTTGATTAAAATATGTAGCAAAAGAGATAATGCAATATAAAATTGGAATAAAAAATAGTGAAGCCATTACAAAAGTTATTATTGAAGTTGATAATACCCTATTTTTAATGCTTCTTTCTATTTTTTGATGCATAGAGTTTGTAGCAATTGTAAGAAGTGTTGCTACAAAAATAGATTTTAAAAATGGATTAAATAACTCTATAAGAAAAAATAGCAAAACTATAGAGATTGTTATTAAAAAATATGCTGGTTTCAAAAAAGTTTTCCTTGAAAACTATCATCTAATTTATTACCATCTGGTGGAGTTAATCTAAACATCTCATAAGTTTTAACGCTAGCAACTCTTCCGCGTGCTGTTCTTTCTATATATCCGTTTGCAAGTAAATATGGCTCAATTGCATCTTCAATTGTCCCCTCATCTTCACTTAAAGCTGCTGCAATTGTTCCTAATCCCATAGGTCTTCCTTTATTTGAAATAAGAAGTTCTAATAGATTTATATCCATCTCATCAAAACCATTCTCATTAACCCCTAGCTCATCAAGTGCATATTTACATCTATCTAATTTTATGGTTTTATCATTTACAACTTGAGAAAAATCTCTTACTCTTCTAAGAAGTCGCAAGGCAACCCTTGGAGTTCCTCTGCTTCTTTTTGAAATCTCTAAAGCTGATTCATCTTCACAAAATATACCTAACTTTACAGAAGCTTTTTGAATAATTTTTGCTAACTCTTCATCTGTATAAAATTGCATTCTAAAATGCATTCCAAATCTCTCTCTAAGAGGATTTGAGAGCATTCCAGCTCTTGTTGTTGCTCCAATTAGTGTAAATCTTGGCAAATCAATTTTTACAGTTTGAGCAGCAGGTCCACTACCAATTATAATATCAAGTCTATAATCCTCCATCGCTGGATATAAAATCTCTTCAACAGCAGGACTTAAACGATGAATCTCATCAATAAAAAGAATATCTCCCTCTTCAAGGTTTGTTAAAATAGCTGCTAAATCACCACTTTTTTCAATCATAGGACCAGCTGTTACTTTTATATTTGTACTCATCTCATTTGATATAAGATAAGATAGAGTTGTTTTTCCAAGACCTGGAGGTCCATAAAATAAAATATGATCAAGTGCTTCTGCTCTTTTTTTAGAGGCATCTATAAAGACTCTAAGATTTTTTTTAATCTTCTCTTGACCTATATAATCATCCCAGTTTGAGGGTCTTAAACTCTGCTCATTTGTCTCTTCTTCAAAAGATACTGATTCAACCTCAACTAATCTTTGCACTATAAAGCTCCGCTTTTAAAATTCATTTTAATACTCTTCCTCTTTTGATGGAAAATTTTGTGATTGAACATCATCTCTGTAGTTATTTACAGCATCTTTTACAAGTTTAGAACCATTTAAATAGTGTCTTACAAACTTTGGTTTAAAATCTTCAAAAAATCCTAACATATCAGACCAAACTAAGACTTGACCATCACACTCTTTACCAGCTCCAATTCCAATTGTTGGAATTGAAACAGCTTGTGTAATTTTTTGTGCAACATCACTCATAACACCCTCTATTACAATACAAAATGCTCCTGCTTTCTCTATTGCGATTGCATCACGAATTAACTGCTCTTCATCAATTTTTGTTTTTCCTCGAACCTTATATCCACCAACACTTCTTACATATTGTGGCATAAGACCAATATGACCCATAACTGCAATTGAGTTTGATGTAAGATGTTTTACAATATCGGCTCTATCCTCACCACCCTCAATTTTTACAGCACTTGCAGCTGTTTTTTTATAAACTTTTACACAATTTTTTAAAGCTTCATCTTTATTAATATATGTTCCAAAAGGCATATCCATAACAACAAAACTATCTTTTGCACCGTTGCAAACAGCGTTTGTGTGATAAATCATCTGATCTAGCGTTGCACTTAAAGTATCATCTTTACCAGCAAAACTCATATTTAAACTATCTCCTACAAGTATAATATCAGCACTTTGTGAAAATAGTTTTGCAAACAAAGCATCATATGCTGTAATTACAGTTAGTTTAAATCTATTTTTTGCATTTATAATCTTCGTTATGTTCATTTTTTCAAAATTTTGTTTAATTATACTCATAATAAAATCCTAAATTAAAATAGAGTTGATTATAGCTAAAAATAGATTTTAATTCGGTTTTAGATAAAATCAAAAAATTTATTTTTAGGATAAGAGTTGAAAAAATTAGTTGGATATATTACTACATCTTTACCAAACAACAATTTTACAATTGATTTGGCATATAGTTTAAAAGATAGTGGAGTTGATATTTTAGAGCTTGGTGTTCCATTTTCAGATCCAGTTGCAGAAGGACCAATTATTGAAAAAGCTAATTTATTGGCTTTAAAAAATGGTTTTAAACTAAATGATCTTTTTGAAGTTTCATCAAAAATTGCAAAAGATATTGATACTTTGTGGATGGGATATATGAATCCATTTTATCACTATGGCTTGGAAAACTTCTTAAAAAAAGCAGTTGAATATAGTGTATCAGGAGTGGTAATTCCAGATTTACCTTATGAAATGGGTAAAAAATATGAAGAGCTTTTCAAAAAATATAATAAAGCAAATATAGCATTTGTAGCTCCTACAACACCTGAGAATAGAATTAAACTACTTGTAGAAAATTCACAAAAATTTATCTATATGGTTGCTTATGCTGGAATTACAGGAAGCGGAAGAGATGAGGATTTATCACAACTTATAAAAAATGTAAGAAAATATTCACAAACTCCTTTATATATTGGTTTTGGAATAAATGAAAAAACTTGTAAGGAAAAATCAAAAGATGTTGATGGAGTTATAGTTGGAAGTGCTTTTGTTCAACATCTGCTTGATGATAGTTTAAATAGTAGTGAAAAAATCAAAAAAATATCTTCTTTGGCAAAAGAGATAAAAGAGAAAATAAACGAATAGATGCAGTTTTTTAACCAAGATTTTGAGTTTTTTGAAGAGAATAGAGAGTGTTCCTATTTTGACAATGAATCATCTGATATTAGATACCAATTTTTAAATAGTTGTAGTAGTGAAAACTACCAAAATAAGCTAGAAAGAGGTTGGAGAAGATTTGGTAAGGTTCATTTTGTGCCTGAGTGCAGATCTTGCACAAAATGTGTATCTATGAGAATAGATGTAGCAAACTTTAAATTTTCAAAATCTCAAAAAAGAGTCTTAGCAAAAAACAGAGATACAAAAATTTCAATACGAAATCCAAGTGTTACAATTGAGCATTTAGAGCTTTATAACAAATATCATGAATTTATGAATCACAAAAAGAATTGGCCATATAATCCAATAGATTTAGATGACTATGTAAAATCCTATGTAGAGGGTGAAAAAGAGTATGCTAGAGAGTTTTTATATTTTAGAGATAACAAATTAATTGGTGTTGCTCTAGTAGATATTCTAGAAAAATCAATCTCATCTATTTATTGTTTTTATGACCATGATTATAGTGATTTATCTATTGGAAAATTCTCAATTTTGTTTCAAATACAAATTGCAAAAGAGTTAAAAATACCATATATCTATTTAGGATATTGGATTAAAGATCATTTTTCAATGGGATATAAAGAGGAGTATATGCCTTTTGAGGTTTTAAAAAATAGAGCAAAATATAGCCAAGAGAGCCTTTGGGAAGCTTTTAAAATGGATTAGTAGTTGCAAACAGTTATGCAACTACTAATTTTGTAATATTATATGCCACAAATGATACTATCCAAGCAGTTGAAGTTGTAAAAATAAATAGATAAAGCAGATATTTCCATGAACCAGCCTCTTTTGTAAATACCATAGCAGCAGCTAAACATGGAATATATAACATTACAAAAACTATAAATGATATTGCTGAAGCAAAAGGTATGTTTTGTTTTATTTTCTCAACTAAGCCTTCACTTGGATTTTCTGGATCTTCATTTGCACCTTGTTTGTACAAAATAGATAGAGTTGTAACAACAACCTCTTTTGCTGCTAAACCAGCCTCAAGAGCAACTGTCATCTTCCAATCAAAACCTAAAGGAGCAAACAAAGGTTCACTAAACTTACCAATAACTCCTAAATATGAGTTTTCAAGATTATATAAATCTAACTCGTTTTGTAAATCTATTTTTTGCTCTTTTGTAGTTGCTAACTCAATTTTAGATTCAAACTCCTCTTGAAACTCTAAGTTTTTTGGATAATTACTCATAAACCAAATTAAAACTGAAGCTGCTAAAATAAAAGTTCCAGCTTTTTTTAAATACATAAAACCTTTATTTATAATATCTTTAAAAATAAATCTAAATGATGGTAGCCTATACTTTGGCATCTCCATTACAAAAGGTTCATCAACTCCTTTAAATACTACAACTCTTAAAATCTTTGCAGCAAACAGCCCAAAAATGGCTCCTGAAATATATATTATAAAAAGAATATTTCCAGCACTTTGAGTTGAAAAAAATGCACCTGCGAAAAGTACATAAATAGGCAATCTAGCACCACATGACATAAATCCAATTATAAACAAAGTTATCAATCTATCTTTTTGGTTTTTTAAAGTTCTTGCTGCCATATAAGCTGGAACCGAGCATCCAAAACCTGTTACTAAAGGTATAAAAGATTTTCCATGTAATCCAAATTTATGAAAAATCCCATCCAATAAAAAAGCAACTCTACTCATATATCCTGTTGATTCTAGTAAAGATATTCCTAAAAATAGAATCAAAATATTTGGTAAAAACATAACAACAGCACCAACTCCTGCAACTATTCCATCTGAAAGAAGTAAACTTAGTTGATTTTCACCAAAAAGATTTTTAATCTCTAAAGAGATTGTTGAAAAACCAATATCAATATACTCCATAGGAACTTCTCCTAATGTAAAAGTCAATTGAAAAAGTATCCACATAAAAAATAAAAAGATAGGAATTCCTAAATATTTATTCATCAATATAGAATCAATCTTCTCTGTAACACTCTTATTTGAAAAATTATCTACACTTACGCACTCTTTTACAGCACTTTTACAAAATTCAAATCTTTGATTAATTGAAGAGATATCTATATTTGACACCTCTTTATTTTTATAAGTTTTTATAATCTCTTCTAATAGTTTATCAAGTCCATCTTTTGTTTTAGCACTTGTTTTTACACAAGAGATATTTAAAAAATTTGATAACTTTTTTTCATCTATTAATATATTCTCTTTTTTTGCTTCATCACTCATATTTAAAGCAATTACAATCTTTTTATTAAGTGCCATAAGTTCAGTTGTCAAAAGAAGATTTCTTTGAAGATTTGTAGAATCAACAACATTTAAAATAATATCGTAGTTATTTTTATTTAAAAACTCATTTACAACTCTCTCTTCAATTGAATAGTTTGTAAGTGAATATGAGCCTGGTAGATCAACAATAGTTATATCAAAATCTTTATAAAAGAAATTTATCTCTTTTTTTTCAACAGTAACTCCTGAAAAATTTCCAACTTTTAATCTTGAGTTAGAAATAGAGTTAATAAGCATAGATTTCCCAACATTTGGTTGTCCAACCAATGCAATCTTAATTTTAGTTTTCACAAACTTCTACTTTTATACTATTGGCTTCACTATCTCTTAAAGCAACTTTTGATTTATCTACTCTTATTTCAATAGTCTTTTTTCTTAATGATTTTGCAGTTACACAAATATTTGTACCCTCTACTATTCCAAATGAGTAAAATCTATTTTTTAAAATATCATCACAATTTATAGCCTTGATTGTAGCTATTTTATTAAAATCTAAATCATTTATAGACATATTTGTACCTTTTTAAAACAATAATGATTATTGTAATATAAAGTTTGATAAATATAGCTTAAGCTAAATCAAAAGATATATAAGTTTGAAATTTATTCAAACTTTAGATATACTAATAAGTTAAAATTTAAAGAGGTATTTATATGAAACAAAATAGTGATCAAGAAAAAATAATTGAAGAGCTAAGAAGAATTGTTAAGCAAAAAGGTTTAAAGTACACTGAACAACGAGAGATAATTTTAAGTGTACTGCTTCAAGCTGATGATCATTTGACTGCTGAAGAGATTTATAATCAAATCAAAAAAGATTATCCCGATTCAAATGTTGGAATAGCTACAGTTTATAGAGCTTTAGGATTTTTAGAAGAGATTGATCTTATCGCATCTATTAACTTTGGTACTGAAGGTAAAAAATATGAAAGCAATACGAAATCTCATCACGACCACTTAATTTGTACAGAGTGTGGAGTTATTGTTGAATTTGTAGATGATGAGATTGAAAAAAGACAAGAGAAGATTGCAAAAGCAAATAAATTTAAAATAACTGATCACTCAATGCAACTATATGGAGTTTGTGAAAAATGTCAAAAGTAGTGTCAAACACTACTTCTTTCTTCCTAAAAATCAATCATTAACTTTACAGCTATAGTGGGGAAGGTGTGTAATTTAGATGTCTATTTTCCATCTGAAATTCCAACATGCGTGGGTGCTCCAAATAACCCACTTTTTGATTTTTAAATCGAGCTTATAATATTACATTTGGAAAAAGAGAATAAATTTAAGTTATTCAATCTATCTTAAGGAAAACAAAAACATGATTATATTAGACAAATCAATAAAAGAGCAGTTTAAATTATTTTGTAAAGTAAACAAAATAGATGATATGCAAATTGCAATAAAATATTTTACTATATTTGGAGGACTTAAGATAGAGATAGATACTTCAAAACCAATTTTAGAATTAATAGAAAAACATATTTTAAACAACTACAACTACTATAGAAGCGAAATAAACCATTTAACAGGCGGTTACCATGTAGATCATGCGATTCTTTCTGGAGTTGCACTAGGAGATAGAAAAACTACAAATGCCTTTAAAAGAGCTCATGTAAGCTTTGAAGAGGGTATGAAGTGTGTTGACTCACTGTATGAAAAAGAGATTTTAGATATTGATAGTTCTGAACACTTTTTACTTGGAAAAAGAGGTGATTCAAAAGTGGCTAAAAAGCTTATTTTTACGAATCCTTTTCTTCGATTTTGGTTTGCTTTTGTATCTCCTATTTACAAAGGGATTAAAGATGGAAACTATGAGGAGTTTAAAGAGAAATTTAAAAGTAGAGAGTCAGATTTTAGTGATTTTATCTTTGAAGAGTTAGCTTTAGCTTTTATAAAAAATAGTTTTGTAGATAATATAAAACAGCATGGTCAATATTGGAATGAGAATATCAATATTCCAATAGTTGCAAAAACGATTTTGGAAAAAACTATTGTAGGAATGTGCAAATATAGTGATAATAAATTAAAAAAGAGTGAATTTAATAAATTTTTAGAGGATCTAAAAAGTGAAGATATAGCTTATGATATTATAGTTATTTTTACAAAAAATGGTTGCTCTAATGAACTTAAAAATCTAAAGAGTGATACTTTAAAAATATTTAATGCAAAGAGCTTAAAAGCTTTATTACTTAATAATTAACTATATTATTTAATAAATAGACCAAAAAATGGTTTATTTATTAAAAGAAGAAGATACTATTGATAAAAACTCATCTTTAGTTTTTTTATCAGATTTAAAAAGTCCTCTTAAAGAAGAAGTTACAGTAGTTGAACAAATTTTTTCAACTCCACGCATCTCCATACACATATGTCTTGCATCAATCATAACAGCAACACCTTTTGGTTTTAAGTGTTCATTTAAAGCATCACAAATCTGCTCTGTCATCTGCTCTTGAATTTGAAGTCTTCTTGCAAAAACATCAACAACTCTAGGAATTTTTGAAAGTCCAACAACTTTCCCATTTGGAATATAAGCAACATGAGCTTTTCCAATAATTGGCAACATATGATGCTCACAAAAAGAGTAAAACTCTATATCTTTTACAACAACCATCTCATCATTTGTAGATGTAAAAAGTGCTTTTTGAATAATCTCTTTTGGGTCAAGTTTATATCCACTAAACATAAACTCATAAGCTTTTCTAACACGCTTTGGAGTATCTAAAAGACCCTCTCTATTTACATCTTCTTCAATATACTCTAAAATATTTTTTATTGAATTCTCAAACTCAATCTCTTTCATAATTTATAATTCCTTTACAATAGTTTTATATCCAACCTTTTTTCTTAAAGATTATCAAAGGTGTAACAGCAGCTAAAATCATAACTCCTATTGAAAAAAGATATCCATACTCCCAATTAAGTTCAGGCATAATCTCAAAGTTCATTCCATAAATACTTGCAATTAGTGTAGGAGGAAGGAAAATTACATTTACAATAGTAAAGATTTTTATAACCTTATTTTGCTCAACACTTAAAAGCCCTATAAATATATTTTGCAAATAATCAATTCTTTCAAAATTAAAATTTGTATGGTCAATTAATGATCTAATATCTTTTAACATAATAGGAAGTTCACTCTTATCTTCAGTTATTTTTTGAGATTTCAATAAAGAGTTTAAAATTCTTTGTTTATCTGTTAAATTCTCTCTTATTTTCATATTTAAGTTTTCAAATGCAGACATCTGCTCTAGTAAATCTTCATTTTCAACATCATCATTAAAAGCCTGTTTTCTTATTGCTGCTATATCTCTATTTAGCTCTTCAATAATATCAGCATCTGTATCAATTCTAATATCAATAATCTGAGAAAAAATAGAGTAACCTGTTCTATACTCTCTTGGACTTGCTAGAAGTTTTTTAATTGAAGCATCAAAACTTGCTAATTTTTTATATCTAACACTTATTAACAAATCATCTTGTAAAATAAAAGAGACCGTCTCATTAACTGGATCTTTTTTATCATTTATAAGAAAATAACTATTTATCTCTATTCTATTTCCCTCTTCCCAATACCTAGAACTTAGCTCAATCTCCTCACTCTCTTGTTTTGTTGGAAACTCTATAGTAAAAATATTTTCAACAGCTCTTACCTCTTGTAAAGTTGGAGAAAACATATCTATCCAAATAACACTCTTTCTATCTTCAATATTTTCTAAAAACTCTAAACCTTGTATTACACTTAATCTATTGCCTTTTTTTACATAACAACTAATCATTAGAGTCCTTTTTATTTTATTAAACTTCCCATTTCCCAAATAGGTGTAAATATTGCTAATACAATAAATAAAATCATACTAGCAATTAATAGTAAAAATAGTGGCTGGATTATGGAAATCATAAGATTTACACTATTTTCAAATCTATGTTTATATATATTTTTTATCTCAGGAACAACAATTTCTAAACTATTTGTCACTTCACCTGTATTTAGTAGATTTAAAATAATATTATCAAAAATATTTACATCTTTAAAAGCAAAGCAAATACTCTTTCCATTTTCTAGCAAACTATCAATTAAGCGGATTCTATCCAATAAATATTTATTTTTTACTAAAAGCTTACTATTTAAGAAAGCTTTGTGAAATTCATACTTTGATTTTTGCATAATATCAACGACTAAAAAAAGTTTATATAGTTGTAAATTTCTTAAAACTATTGAGAATATTGGAATATATTTAATAAAAATATAATCTAAAAAATACTCAAATTTCTTACTAATTTTATATAAAAAAATTAAAAAAAGTATCGAAGAAAAAACAATCATAATGAAAATTAGAAAATACTCTTGAAAAAATATCTCCATATTTAATAATATTTTTGTGCTTTGTGGAAGATTTTCTATTTGATTTTGAAAAATAGATTTAAAACTTGGAATAACAAAACTAAAAATAATAAACAAAGAAGCTAAAAATGTAAGAAATAGAAAAATTGGATAGCCTAAGACTTTATAAAAACTCTTTTTAATACTATCTTGCTCTTTTAAAAGATTATAAATAGCATCTACATTTCTACCTAAATTTGAGCTATTTTGAGAGATATTTAAAAAATCTTTCACAAAATCTTCTATTGCAAATTCATCTAATACTTCAGAAATTGGCATAGAGTTTGAGAGTGCATAATTAATAGCTTGTAAAAATTTTTGAGTTTTTTTACTCTTTTTTGATTTAATTAAAATATCTATAGCATCACTTATATTTATATTTGATTCAAGCATTAAATTTAACTCAAAAAAGATTAATAAAAGCTCTTTTTTTGGAACTTTCACTCTATTTTTAAATTTAATTTCAAATATAGATTTTTTTGGTTTTATAGTTAATATATCAAACTCTTTTTTTATTAATTCAAGTTCAATATCTGTTACAATTTGATTTTTTATATCACCATTTTCTTGGTATATTATCTTATATTTTTTCATTTATACATACCAATTTTTCAAGCTCTTCAATAGATGTTTCACTATTTTTTACCTTTAAAAGTCCATCATCTAGCATTGTTTTATAATTTATAGTTTTTAAATATTGCCAAAACTCTTGGCTACTTGCTTTTTTAAAAATTAAAGATGCGATTACCTCATCTACAAGTAGAAGTTCTGCTATACAAACTCTTTCATAAAATTTTGTGTAGTTACACTTTTTGCAACCTTGTGCTTTACAATATTTACAAAAACTCAAAACCAATCTTTGAGCTAGTGAAGCTTTAAGTGATGTTGAAATTAAATATGGATCTGCTTGTAAATCAAGTAGTCTTGTAATCGTTTCTAATGAACTATTTGAGTGAATACTAGCAAGAACTAAATGACCTGTAAGTGAAGCTTGAAGAGCAATATCAAGAGAAAATTTATCTCTAATTTCACCAATAAATATAATATCTGGATCTTGTCTTAAAATATTTTTCAAAACAAGTTCAAAACTAAGTCCTAACTTATTATCTACTGATATTTGATTGATTGAAGGAATTTTATACTCAACTGGATCTTCAACTGTGATTATCTTTTTATCTTCACTATTTAACTCTTTTAAAATTGAGTACAAAGTTGTAGTTTTTCCACTTCCTGTTGGTCCACTAATTAATATAAGTCCTGATTTTAATTTTAATATATTTTTTAAACTATCATAAATATTTTGACTAAAACCCAAAGTTTGTAGTGATTTATCTATATTTTTATTATCCAAAATTCTTAAAACTATTGATTCAGCATCAATAGTTGGCATAGAAGAGAATCTAAAATCATACTTTTTATCCTCTATAACTCTTGAAAATCTTCCATCTAGAGGCAACCGTGTCTGCGTCATATCAAGATTACAAATTAGTTTTATATAAGAGGATATTATCTTAAAAAATTCAATCGAAAAACTAAAAAATATACTCAATTTTCCATCAACTCTAAACTTAAAAAGTGTCAAATTTTCATAAGCTTCAATATGTATATCACTAGCTCTCTTCTCTATTGAAAATAGAATCAAGCTATCCAAAAAACTAGCAGTTGATAGATTTTCACTATTTAATTTTAATGCACTTGTTGCTTTTTCATAAAGTGATATTTTTCTTTCAATATCTAGTAGCAAAAACAGAATCTCTCTCTTTTCAAATCTTTGAAAATTTATATGTTTTACAAAATTATGTTCAAAATTTAAAATATCAAAATCTTCACAAATAGCCAAAGTCAAGGATATACCATCTTCATAAATTGGAACTATTTCATTTTTTAAGAAAAATTCAACACCATATTTAGTAAATATTGAAAAATCTATTTTAGTTTTTAACAGACTCATATTGATGCACCTTTAGTTCTAATTTTTGATTTTCAAACTCCAATAAAACAATATTATTATTCACAATTTTTACTCTATAATGTTTATAAAAATCACCATTTTCTATCCAAATATTATCTATTAAAACAAAGTCTCCAATAATAGCAGTAAGCTTTGGTATCTTATTTTTTAAATCCTTTTTATCACTATTTTTTGAGATTAAATCTCTTATAATATTTTGTTTAGTTTTTATATAATATTTTGAAAAATCTATATTTAAATCAAAAAAATAGTCATCAGATTTAACTTTTTTTAGAGTAAAACTACTTATATTTGAAAAGTCATTAAAATTTTCAATATCTATTAAAAACTTAATTAAACTATTTTTTGATGATTTTGCAACTACTCTAATCTCATCTTTAAAATTCTCTATTTTTTGAATAAAAACTTTGTTTTCATTTGCTATTTCACCAATTTGTTTTGATATCTCTATTAATGGTGTACTGTTTTTCTTATTTAAAATATCATAAATTTTAGAATCTTCGTTTTTTAAACTATTTTGAAAAATAGTATTATTAAAAATAGTAAAGATTAAAAAAAATATTAAAATAGGAAGTAATACTAGCTGTGTTTTTGTTTTTATTTTGCTGTTAATGAAGCTATTATTTAGATAATTTAACATCTATTGTTGCCCTAAAGATATCTTTATCATCTAAAAAATTTATTGAACTTTTCTCTATTTTGTTAAAACTATTTAAAAAATTATTAATCTCATCTTTATTTGAAGATTCAACAACAATTTTTGCAAAATCTGTTTTATAATCAAAAATAACAATATCAACCAAAGTAGAATTTGCATCTTTTAAAACTTTATAAAATCTCTCTTCAAAGCTAAAAAATTGATGATTTTTTAATATCATATTTGGATCTATATTTTTTAAAGCAAACTCTTTTTCATACTCATTCTTAAAATAACTTATTGAAAAAATTGAAAAAATAAAAATATATAGAACAAAAAGATAAAAACTAAAATCTTTTGATAGATTGACTCTTTTTAACTCCTCTTTATAGCTCTTTTTTGATTTTTTTAAAAAATCATCTTCTAAGATTTTTAAATCATCTTTTGATAAATTTTTTATATATTTAAAATCTATATTAAATTTTTTATCTAAAAATGTTAAAAGTTCAAAGTTTTCAATTTTTTGATTTATTTTTTGAAGGTAGTATAGGTTTTTATCTTTGAAAATTACAAAAAAATCTTCGCAAATAAATAGAGAAAAACCTATAAAATCAAACTCTTTTATCTCTTTTATAATCTCATATTCAAAATACTTAAACGATTTATCCAAAATAAAGAGTTGATACTCTTTTATTTTTTCAACAAAATTTATAAAAATTTTCTGATTTTTTTCAATTTTTATATTTTTTAGGTTTAAATTTGTTGATATATAATCTTTTAGAAAATTATCATTTATCTTCTCTTTTACCTCAAAATCAACAATAGTTATATCCAAAACTGTTGCGATAAAAGACAATTTAAACCCCCTTAAAAAATAAGTTTAACTATCGAATTCATACCCCATAGATTTTAAAGCATCTTTATTTTTTGTCCAATTTTTCTTTACACTAACAAAAAGTTCCAAGAAACATTTTTTACCACTAAGTTTCTCAATTTTTAATCTTGAAGCTTTTCCAATTCTTTTGATTGCTGTTGCATTTTGCCCAATAATCATACCTTTTTGACTATCTTTTTGTACAATTATTTTTGCCTTTATTACATCAACATTTGGTTTCTCTTCAATTTTATTTATCATAACATCAGCTTCATAAGGAATCTCATCACTAATATTTTCAAAAATAGCTTCTCTTATAAACTCTTTATATATATCTCTTAAGTGCTCTGTTGTCATAATCTCTGGATCAAATAAATATGGATGAACTGGTAAATATTTTACAACCTCACCTAAAATATCAGATTTTTTAGTAGCTTTTTTTATAGATATTGGAATAATTGCTTCATATTTATCACTATATTTTTCATACTCTTTAAGTTTACTCATAAGCTCTTCATTGTTTACAAAATCTATTTTTGTAAGAAGCAAAATATGTTTTGTATTTTTTTTATTTTTCTCTAAAAAATCTTCATAATATTTTAAGCTATCAGTAACTGGAGCTAAAAATAGTATTAAATCACAATCTCCAATAGCCTTTAGTGCTTCATCAAGCATAAATTTGTTTAAAAGTTTTTCTGTCTCATGAATTCCTGGAGTATCTACAAAAACAATCTGGTCATCTTCGTGCATAACTATAATATTTGATCTTTTTCTAGTTGCATTTGCTTTGTGTGAAACCATAGCAATCTTTTCACCAACAAGCCAGTTTAAAAGTGAACTTTTACCTGCATTTGGTCTTCCTACAACTGAAACATATCCGCATTTTGTCATTAATTTGCCTTTTTTAATAAATAGTTATAATAGTAACATAATTTTAATTTCAAAATTAAGAAAAACTCCATTTTTAACTACCTTCTTCTAAAATTTAAACTTTTTAATAAATCACTTTTAGTAATGAGTTCATTATTATTTATATCAGCAATTGTTCTTGCAACTTTTAAAACTTTATTTATACTTCTAAAAGATAAGCAGTAGTTTATTCTTGCTTTTTCTAATATCTCATTGCTCTCATCATCTAAAATACAATATTTTTTTATATCCTCATCACTAAGTTTCCCATTTAACTCTTTTTGACCTCTTTGTTTTTGTTTGATAAAAGCATTTATAACAGTTTCATGAAGCTCTTTTGAACTTACAATATTTTTATTATCATTAAAACTATCATTCATAACTAAATATAGATCAATCCTATCCAAAAATGGCTCACTAAGCCTATTTTTATATCTTTGTACCTCTAAGCTATTACATCTACACTCTTTTACACTTGAAAGTAAATTTCCACAAGGACAAGGATTAAGTGCTGCTATAAATATAAACTTTGTCTCATAAACTATTTTATTATTTACTCTTGATATTAATATTTTATTATCTTCAAGTGGCTCTCTTAATGCCTCTAAAATATGATTTGGAAAGTGTGGTAACTCATCAAAAAATAAAATTCCATTGTTGCTAAGAGCAACTTCTCCCATAGAGTTTGAACCACCCAAAATTGAAGATTTTGTTGCAGTGTGATGAGGATTTCTAAATGCTCTTATTGGTTTAAAATCAACTTCAAGCATATCAAGAGCTTGAAGTTTTGCTTTCTCTAAAATCTCCTCTAAACTCATGGGAGTCAAAATATATTGTAATCTTTTTGCAATCATAGATTTACCGCAACCTGGACTTCCCTCCATAATAAAATTGTGATTTCCAGCAGCACAAATAACAGCTGCATATTTAGCCATATCTTGACCTAAAATATCACTAAAATCATTTAAATAGTTCTCATCATAGTAGTAAGTTTCATCATTTATAATAATTTTTTTATATGGTAAAATCTGATTTTGATATAAAAATTGCTCTTTTTTATCACTTTTTACAAAATTTATAGCATCATTTAAATTATCAATAACAAAAATCTCAATATTTGGAATATTTGCCAACTTTTTTGCACTATCTTTGCATACAGCAACTTTTTTCAACTCTCCTTGTTTTGCAAGTGATAATACTATTGCAAATATATGATTTGTATCTTTGATTTTACCATCAAGTGCCAATTCTCCAAAGAAAAATATATCATCAAAAAATAGTTTTGTTTCATTAAAAAGTGCAACTTGCAAAGCTATTGCTAAATCAAAATGTGTTCCTTTTTTACTCAACTCAGATGGTGATAAATTAATTGTTATTTTTAGAGGAGGAAATTTATACTCATTTATTAAAAGTGAAGATTTAACTCTATCTTTTGATTCATTTATACTTGCACTTACCATCCCTACTATTGTAAAGCTTGGCATTCCCCTTGTAAATGTTGATTCAACATCAACCACAGTTGCGTCAATTGAAGATAGCGTTGCAGATTTTATAACTTTCATTATATCCTCTTTAAGATTTTTTTGATTTTACAATATTTAAATAAATAATGCAAAAATGTATTTTTTATGATAGAATTTAAATCTAAATCTTAATTTAGGCTAAAGGGGAAAATATGTCTACAAGTAAGAAACTTTTTTTGACTATGTTTTTTAACATAATAACTTTGGTTTTTATAATTTCTATATCATTTTTTATTGCTAAAAAAAATATTGAACTTATCATTAATAAAGATTTAGAAACTCTTGGTGAGTCAATATACTCACTAGCATCCTTATATGCAAAAAATGACCCAAAAGGTTATGAAAAAGATGAATTTAAAAATGCTATAAAAGAGATAAAAATTGGAAAAAGTGGTTATATATATTTTGTAGATAAAAATGGAAATATTACAATACACCCAACTATTGAAGGAAAAAATCTATCATCTTTAGATTTTATTAAAACAATAACTTCAAGCAATGAAGGAAGTGGCATAATAGAGTACTACACAGATGTAACAAATCAAGATAAAATCATATATTACAAATATATTCCTGAGTGGGAAATGTGGTTGGTTCCAGGCATAAACAAAGAAGACTATTTAGAAGATATATATTTTGAGTTCTTTTATAAAATTGTACTTCTTGGTGCTTTAATTATTATTTTACAACTTTTTATATTTTTCTTTATTGCAAAAGGAATCACAAATAGAATAAAAGAGTTTTCTATGCACTTTAGAGAGTTTATAAATTTTATTACATATAAACAAAATAGAATTAATAAACAAGAGATAAAAGGTGATTGTGAATTTTCAACAATGGCAAAAGATATAAATAGTGCAATTGATGAGTTTGATAATAAATTCAAAATTGATATGAGAGTTATTGGAGAGAGTGTTTTAACTTTTGATAAATTAAGAAAGGGTATTTTTAGTTGTAGAGTAAAATCAGATAGTTCTAATCCTATGATTAATACATTAAAAAATACAATTAATGAAGCTATTGATGACTTAGAAACTCATATGAAAGATATTGAAAAAGTTCTTAAATCTTATAGTATAAATGATTATAAAGATAGATTACAAATTAGTAAGCAAATATTAAATCCATCGAACTTATTACAAGTTATGGAGGGTGTTAATAGTTTGGGAAATACTTTAGCAACTCAAGCCAAAAATGGACTTGAAGATGGAAATGTATTAGAAAATAATTCAAAAATACTAAAAAACTCACTTGAGAGTTTAAGTTCAAAAATTACAAAACAGATTGATAGCCTAAGAGATACAACAGTAGCTGTGCAAACAATTTCAGAAATTACAAAAAATAACTCTAAAAATACTAATGAGATGTCAAATCTAGCAGAAATTGTAAAACAAGCCGTTGAAGATGGTTATAAACTTGCAAACCAAACAACTCTATCAATGGATGAGATAAATGCTAAAGTTACAGCTATAAACGAAGCAATTACAATTATTGATCAAATAGCATTTCAAACAAATATTTTAAGCCTAAACGCAGCAGTTGAAGCAGCAACTGCTGGGGAAGCTGGAAAAGGTTTTGCAGTTGTTGCTGGTGAAGTGAGAAATCTAGCAAATAAAAGTGCAGAAGCAGCAAATGATATAAAAAATCTAGTTGAATTGGCTAATTCAAAAGCCTATGAAGGAAAATCAATATCAAGCAAAATGCAAGATGGATATAAATCTCTACATTCTCATATATCACAAACTTTAAATATTATTCAAAGCGTAAGTGATGCAGCAAATGAGCAGATGGTTGGAATTAATCAAGTTAATGAAACTATTACTATTTTAGATCAAATATCAAAAGAGAATGAAAAAGAGACGATACTTATAAATGATATATCAAATGTAGTTTCACAAATGGCAGCTGAAGCATTAGAAGATGCTAAAAGTAAAAAGTTTTAAAGGATAATCTATGAGCAATAAAGAGATAATTTTAGATGATTATACATTTTTAGTTAGCGAAACTGATGAAAAGGGTGTTATACGATTTGCAAATAAAGATTTTTGTACTATTGCTGAGTATGAAATTGAAGAGCTAATTGGGAAACCTCATAGTGTTGTAAGACACAAAGATATGCCAAAAGTTGCATTCAAAGATCTTTGGGATACCGTTAAAAAAGGTGAAATTTGGACGGGTTATGTAAAAAATACTACAAAAAATGGTAATTTTTATTGGGTTTTTGCAACTGTTTATCCATTTATTTCATGCGATGGAACAAAAGGTTATCTATCTTGCAGAAGAAAAGCTTCAAGAGATGAGATTGAAAAAATGTCAAAAATTTATGAAGAGCTTATAAAACAAGAGTGAGTTTATTTAATGTTGCTAAGATATAATTTCAATAAAAATAGGAATTTTTATGTCAGAGATTATAAATTGTCCAGATTGTGGTAATGAAATTTTATCACAGATGGGTACAATTTGCCCAAATTGCAAATATACAGTTGGTTATTTTAATGGTGAAAAAAGAAGAAAAAATTATGGAAGATTTTTTGCCTTAACTATTTTTGCTCCATTTTTCTCAATTTTTACTGTTATTTTTGCTCAAATAAATATTTATAGTTTTATAGTAGCAACTATTTTAGCAATTTATTTAGCGTTTAAATCTTGTCCAATAAATTTTAAAGATGTTTTTGCAACACTATTTGAAAAGTTTTTTTTCTGGTCAGTTTGGATTTTTATGAATAGTTTTTTATTAATTCTAATATTAAATATTATAAGTAAGAGATTATAAAAATAGTTAAACTATTTTTTAGTTTTTTTTCTATTTTTATACTCTTTTTCAAATTTTTGTCTTTTTATAAAAGATAAATTTTCTATAAAAACATGTCCTGATAAGTGCTCCATCTCATGTTGCCAAGCAACAGCTAAAAAGTCTTCGCACTCCATAACTTGCTTTTCTCCAAATCTATTAAAATACTCAACAATAATATGCTTTGCTCTAGTAATATCTTCATAAAATCCAGGAACACTTAAGCATCCCTCTTGATAGACTTGAGTACCATCTTTATGAGTAATTACAGGATTTATCGCCTCTATTAAATCATTTTTATCTTGTACATCATCTTGATTTGGAAGATTTATAATAAGAACATTTAAAGGAACAGCAACTTGAATAGCTGCAAGTCCAACTCCAGAAGCATTCATCATCGTTTCATACATATCATCTAAAAGAGTGTGAAGTTCACTGTCAAACTTCACTACATCTTTTGATTTTGTTCGAAGTAATTTATTTGGATATGTAATTATCTCTCTAATCATCTATATCTCTTAATTGTGTCTTTCAATAACTTTATCCACAAGTCCATAATCACAAGCTTCTTGAGCACTCATAAAGTTATCTCTATCTGTATCTTTTTCAATAGTTTGAACATCTTGACCAGTCTGAGAAGCTAATATAGAGTTCAAAGTATCTTTTAATCTTTGAATTTCTCGTGCTTGAATTTGAATATCAGTCGCCTGACCTCGTGCACCACCAAGTGGTTGATGAATCATAATTCTTGAATTTGGTAGAGAGTATCTTTTACCTTTTGTTCCAGAACTAAGTAAAAAAGCTCCCATAGATGCAGCTTGACCAATACAAATAGTACAAACATCTGGTTTTATGTAGTTCATAGTATCAAATATTGACATTCCACTTGTTACAACTCCTCCTGGAGAGTTTATATATAAATAGATATCTTTTTCTGGATCTTCTGCTTCCAAGAAAAGAAGTTGTGCAACAACTGTTGAAGATACTGCATCATTTATCTCTCCACTAAGCATGATAATTCTATCCTTTAAAAGTCGTGAATAGATATCATAACTTCGCTCACCTCGACCAGTTTTCTCAACTACATATGGTATATAACTCATCATTTATCCTAAAAATTATTTTGCTTTCTCATCAAAAAGTTTAGCAAGAACTTTCTCTTCTATAATTGACATTTTAATAGCAGGTAAATATCCAGCTTGTTGATATTGTTTAATTAACTCTTGTGGATTTTGTCCCATTTGTAAAGCTTCAAAGTATAAAATTTGTGTAACTTCTTGATCATTTACTTCAATTTTTTCAGCTTTTGCTAAAGCATCAACAATAAATGTTGCTTTTACAGAATTAACAGCATCTTCTTTTAACTCTTCTCTTATTTTTTCAATTTTAGAAGCATCTTCTTTTAACTCATTAATTTGCTCCTCTGTAAAACTTCTTATTTTATTATTTAGTGCAAAATTAATCTCTTGTTCAACAACTGTTTTAGGTAGAGCAAAATTAATATTTTTCACTAAATTTTCAATGAATTTTGGTTTTAAATCTTCTCTATAATAAGTAGCTTTTTCACCAGCAACCATTTGCTCTTTTACTCTATCTCTTAAAGTATCAACTGTTGCATCTTTTTCATTTGGAAGCATTTGTTTAGCAAACTCATCAGTAATTTCACCAGCTTTTCTCTCTTGAATTTCGTGAAGTTTTACTTTAAATACAGCCTCTTTACCAGCTAAATCTTTTGCTTGATACTCTTTTGGGAAAGTTACAATTACATCTTTCTCTTCTTCATATTTCATACCAATAACTTGTTCTTCAAATCCTGGAATAAATGAACCTGTTCCTACTTGTAGTGGATATTTTTCAGCTTTTCCACCTTCAAATGCAACACCATCTACAAATCCTTCAAAATCAATAACTGCAAAATCACCATCTTTTACTGCTCTTTTTCTTGCAATTTTTGTCAAAGGTGCTGAAGAACTTGCAATCTCTTCTATTCTTTCATCAATTTTTTTAGCATCAATCTCAATAGCTTTAACATCTGGTAAAAGTTTTTTATAATCACCTAAATCAATATTTGGTTTTGTAGCAACTGATATTTCAACTTCAATATCTCCATTATCTTTTTTATCAAACTTTGAAATAGTAGGCTCTCCGATTAAATCTTCATTTTTAACATTAAGCTCTTTTAATCCACTACTTAAAACATCTCTAATAGCTTCACCTTCAGCATCTTCTAAAAGTTTATCAGCATATCTTTGTTTTACAACTGCAACAGGAACTTTCCCTTTTCTAAATCCTTGAATATTCATAGTTTTAGCTGCTTGTGTAGCAACCTTATCAAGTTTTTTTTCAATGTTCTCTTTTTTTAATGTAGCAACTATTTCAATATTTGCTTCATCAACTCTATTTGTTTTAAATTCCATTAAATTTACTCCGAATTTTTAAATTTAGCAATTATTTTATCTAAAAGTTTATAAGGTTTTTATTAAGGTAAAAATAGCAAAGACAAAAGTTATTAATAATCTTTTGTCTTTCTCATTTGAAGTAACTCTTTTTGAACAGATATATTTACATCTTCATTTGGTTCAAAATTTAAAGCATAATTCCTTCCATCATAATCAACAGAGTTTAATATAATTTTTAAAGCTTCAATTCTTGATAGATGTTTATCATCGCTTCTTACAATATGCCATGGTGCACTTCTTGAAGTAGTTCGTCTAAGCATTTCATATTTTTTCTCACTAAACTCATCCCATAGATCTTGAGCTTGCATATCAACTTCAGAGAATTTCCACTGTCTTAATGGATCATTTATTCTTCTATCAAATCTTCTTTTTTGCTCCTCTTTTGAAACAGAGAAATAAAGTTTGATTAAAATCATTCCTTGTCTTACTAAATCTTGCTCAAAATTTACAATATCTTCCATGAAAATCTCATGCTCTTCAGGTGTACAAAATCCAAAAACTGGCTCAACCATAGCACGATTGTACCAACTTCTATCAAATAAAACTATCTCTCCACCAGTTGGAAAATGCTCAATATATTTTTGCATAAACCACTGATTTCTTTGAGTCTCTGTTGGTTTTCCAAGAGCTACAACCCTATAATGTTTATTATTCATATATCTAGTTATTCTTCTAATAGCTCCACCTTTTCCAGAAGCATCTCTTCCTTCAAAGATGATTATCATTCTTTTGTTCTCTTTTTCAAGCCAATCTTGAAGTTTAATTAACTCAATTTGATATGGTTTTAACTCTTGTAAATCATAAATTTTTTGAATACCCTCTTCTAAAACTTCAGGTTGTATTGATTTATAATTTTTTAAAATAGATTTAAAAAAAAGATTCTCTTCTTTTAACCTTTCAATCTCTTCATCAAAATTATTTTTAGTTGTTTTTTGAGTTATTTTTATATTTTGCTTAACATCTTTTAATATCGAATCTTTAAAGTTTTCCATGAGTCTGTTTGCACTATCAAGAGTAAGTTTATCTCTTTTTTCATATCCTAATACTTTGACATACCTTTTTTTGTCATACTGAAATCTAGCAATATATTTCTTTCCAAACTTTGGATGAGAATCTTTTGATATATATAATCCACTATAACTTGTTATGTCAAAATCACTTAAATTCATCTATTCACCTTTGAAACTTCTTGATTAAACTCCATATTTTCTATCTCTACTGCACCATTTAAAATAATTTTTCTATCAATTTTTAAAATATTATCATCTTTTGTTTTTTTATCATAAGATAGTGCATTTAAAATATGTCTAATACAATTTAATCTGGCTTTTTTCTTATTATCACTCTTTACAATTGTCCAAGGAGCAACAGGAGTGTGAGAAGCTCTTAACATAGAGTATTTTGCAACTGTATATTTATCCCAAACTTTTTGAGCCTCTTTATCCATTGGAGATAATTTATACTGTTTTAATGGGTCGCTATCTCTTTTTTTTAATCTTTTTTCTTGCTCTGATTTTGAAACAGAAAAATAAAATTTAAATAATATAACTCCAGATTCAACAAGCATCTTTTCAAATTCTGGAACATCTTTCAAAAATTGCAAATGCTCATCTTTTGTGCAAAACCCCATCACAGGTTCAACTCCTGCTCTGTTGTACCAACTTCTATCAAATAAAACTATCTCACCAGCACTTGGAAGATGCTGTACATATCTTTGAAAATACCATTGTGTTTTTTCAAAATCGCTTGGTTTTTCCAAAGCAACAACTCTTGCTCCTCTTGGATTTAAGTGCTCTGTTATTCTTTTTATTGTTCCACCTTTTCCAGCAGCATCTCTTCCTTCAAAGATTACTAATACTTTTAAACCTTTTTCTTTAACATGATTTTGAAGTTTCAATAACTCAATTTGCAAAAGTGTAAGTTGTTTTTGGTACTCTAATGTATCTTTTTTTATCCAAACTTGAACTTTTGTTTCACCATCTTGAACTTTCTCTTTTAACTTTTTTCTAGGTCTAGTTTTATCCACTCCATGAGGAATATCATCTTTTGTATCAATTACTGAATTGTCATCCTCAAATGCATGTCTAACTAAGCTTCTATCGTGTCCCATATGCGTTCTCCCTATGTAATTTTATCAAGATAACCTTGATTTGTAATCATTATATCCAAAATTTTTTATAATTTTATAATTATTATCTTTAGTTTTTATAACAATTGATGGTAATTTTATACCATTAAAAGTAGTTGTTTTAACCATTGTATAATGAATCATATCTTCTAATATAATTTTATCCCCAACTTTTAACTCTTCATCAAATGAGTAATCGCCAATTATATCTCCAGCTAAACAAGTATTTCCACCAAGTCTATAGGTATATTTCTTCTCATTAGCTTCACCTGCTCCTCTTATAGCTGCACGATAAGGCATTGCTAAAGTATCAGGCATATGAGCTTCGGCACTTGTATCAAGAATTGCTAAATCCATTCCATTATTAACAATATCAAGCACAGTAGCAACTAAATAACCAGTTTGCCAACCAACAGCTTCACCTGGCTCTAAATAAACATTTAAGTGTGGATATCTAGCTTTAAACTCTTTTAAAAGTTTTATCAAGCCTTCAACATCATAATCAGCTCTTGTAATATGATGACCTCCACCAAAATTAACCCATTTTAATCTATCAAAATATTGTGAGAAGTTTTTTTCAAAGTTTGCTAACGCTCCTTCAAGAGCATCTACATTTTGTTCGCATAAAGCGTGAAAGTGAAAACCATCTAAATACTCTAAAACTGATTCATCAAAGTTTGCTTTTGTGATTCCAAGTCTTGAAAACGGTGCACAAGGATTATATAAATCAACTTCAACGCTTGAATATTCAGGGTTTAATCTAACTCCAAGTGAAACTTTTCCAAAAGATTTGTCTTTAAATCTATGAAGTTGATTGCACGAATTAAAAACTAAATGATGAGATATTGAAATAATTTCATCAATCTCCTCATCTTTAAAAGCAGGTGAGTAAGTATGAACTTCAAGTCCGAACTCCTCTTTTGCCAAAATAGCTTCATGAAGACCAGAAGCACAACAACCTTTTAAATATTTTTTACATAAATCAAAAGTTGAATGCATTGCAAATCCTTTTAGTGCTAAAAGAATATTTACATCAGCTTCATCTTGAACTCTTTTTAAAAGTTTTAAGTTTTTTTCTAAAAGTTCCTCTTCACAAACATATGCTGGACTTGGTAGCTTATCAAAGCTATCAACTATTTCATAATTTTTATTCATAACTATTTCACATCAAGTTCAAGGATTTTCCAAGGAAGACCTTGAGTCATTAACTCATCCATAAATGGTTTTGCATCAAACTCTTCAATATTAAATACACCTTTGTCTTTCCAAATACCTTTATAAAGTAATTTAGAACCAATCATTGCAGGAACTCCTGTTGTATAACTTACAGCTTGAGCTCCAGTTTCTCTATAACACTCTTGATGGTCACAAACATTGTAGATGTAAACTTTTCTTGGTTTTCCATCTTTAAGGCCTTCAATAATACATCCAATATTTGTTTTTCCAACAGTTCTAGGACCTAATGATGCAGGATCTGGTAATAAAGTCTTTAAAAACTCTATTGGAATTATTTTTTGTCCCTGATGAAGAACTGGCTCAATTCCTAACATTCCAACATTTTGTAAACAGTTCATATGTTGAATGTAACTATCACCAAAAGTCATAAAAAATCTAATTCTTTTTAAACCTTTAATATTTTTAGCTAAAGATTCTAACTCTTCGTGATAAAGTAGATATGAAGCCTTTACTCCAATTTCTGGATAATCATGATCAACTCTAATTTCAAGTGGTTTTGTCTCAATCCACTCTCCATTTTCCCAATATCTTCCATTTGCACTAACTTCTCTTAAATTAATTTCTGGATTAAAGTTTGTAGCAAATTTATAACCATGATCTCCAGCATTACAATCCATAATATCTATATAGTGAATTTCATCAAATAAGTTTTGTTGAGCATAAGCACAAAATACTCCTGTAACACCTGGGTCAAATCCTGAACCTAAAAGGGCCATGATTCCAGCTTCTTTAAATTGAGCATCTCTTTCCCATTGAAGTTTATATTCAAACTTTGCTTCATCAGGATGTTCATAATTTGCAGTATCAACATAATCAACTTTACATTTTGTACAAGCATCCATAATTGTTAAATCTTGATATGGTAAAGCAACATTTAAAACTAATTTTGGATTAACTTTTTCAATAAGTTTTACTAATTCATCAACACTATCTGCATCAACTTTTGCAGTATCTATTTTTACGCCTTGATTTTTAAAAATATAATCCGCTATTGCATCACATTTACTAACTGTTCTTGAAGCTAATGTGATTTTTTCAAAAGTATCAATATTCATAGCACATTTTACAGTTGCAACTTGACTAACACCACCTGCTCCAATTATCAAAATCCCTTTTTTGCTCATAATAAATTCTCCAAAAATTTTAATATAGTCATCATTATATCTTTTTATAGTTTTAACTTTACTTTTTTAATATTTTTAGTTACAATCTCGTTTCATTATGGGGATGACTTGGTATCGATTAGAGCAGTGAGTATAAGTTGCATGTCGGCCTGAACATGCCGTTACGCGGTTCATTTTTTTTAGACGCAAATAATACTAATTACGCTCCAGCTTACGCAAAAGCTGCGTAAGTTTAACAACTTATTGACTCGGCCTTTACGGCCTTGAGTCTTCGGAGGCTAGCACTACAGATTCTATCTATGTAGATAAATGCTGGTTCACAATAGATAGATTATCTTTGAGGAGTTGATTGAAACTCGAAGAGAAATTTTAAATCTTAGCTTTATGATTGCTTTTGGAAGTTGAGCTGTTGTAAAGTGAAATTTTTCAACTTTGCTAAGCATGTAGACGCTTATATAAACTGTTTTAAGACTGCGGTTCGATCCCGCACATCTCCACCATACCTCCTAAAAACTAATATTAATAGAACTTATAGTGCCACTTTCAACTAAAAAAATATATAAAATTTATTGTAAAAGCAAAAAAAGTAGACTCTAAAATAAATAAAAAGATGTAATTATAAGAAAAGAGAGCATAAGTAAAGATAGAGAAAGAGAGGGAGAGTTTAAAAGGCTCTCCCAAAAAAGAAAAAAACAATACTATAAGATGATAAAAACATATCACTTAGAAGAGTTATTAATATTTTTATCTTTCATAGCGTTATTGTTGTTGGATTTAGGATAAGAAGGTTTGTTTATTTTATCCTTTTTTTTGTCAGAATCAATTTGAGCTTTAATA
>NZ_PDKH01000007.1:0-56994 GCF_004116575.1 Arcobacter sp. AHV-9/2010
TGGACTTGTAAAGTTCTCACTTGCAATCATCTCAAGATGGTTTGTTTGTCTTTTTAGTTCTGCTTCAACTATATCAAATACCTCTTTATCTGCTACTTCTAAATTATCGTTTGTTATGTAGTTCATATTATTCTCCATTTTTCTATTTTTTTTCTTCATCTTCACTATATAAATCAATCTCTTGTTTTACAGGTTTCATTGCTGGAAATAGTAAAACATCTCTAATAGAGTGTTGATTTGTAAGCATCATTACAAGTCTATCGATTCCAATTCCTTGACCAGCAGTTGGAGCCATACCATAAGATAGAGCATTTACAAAATCTTCGTCCATCTCATGAGCTTCATCATCACCACTATCTTTTGCAGCCATTTGAGCTTCAAATCTACTTAGTTGATCAAGTGGATCATTTAACTCACTAAACGCATTTGCAATCTCTTTTCCAGCAATAAATAGTTCAAATCTCTCTGTTAAGTGAGGTTTTGCATCATTTCTTCTTGCAAGTGGAGAGATATCAACTGGATACTCTGTAATAAATGTTGGATTAATTAGCTTTGCTTCAACAAACTCATCAAATAGTTCACCTTGAAGTTGTCCAAGATTTAGTTTTGGATTTGCTTCAAGTTTATTTGCTCTTAAAAAATCTAAAATTTTCTCTTTATCTTCAACTATATCTTGTGGAACTCCACCAATTTCATACAAAGATTGAATTAGTGGAATTTGTGTGAATTTATTAAAATCAATTTTGAAATCACCATAAGGAAGTATTTTTGGAAGATCTAAATTTTCAAATAGATATTCAAAATACTCAATTGTAAGCTCAATTAAATCCTCATAAGTTTTATATGCCCAATAAAACTCTATAGAGGTAAATTCAGGATTATGAGTTGCATCCATACCTTCATTTCTAAAATTTCTATTTATCTCAAATACAGCTTCAAATCCACCAACAATTAATCTTTTTAAATATAATTCAGGTGCTATTCTTAAGTATCTATCAATTCCTAAAGCATTGTGATGAGTAACAAATGGTTTAGCATTTGCTCCACCTGCGATTGGATGCATCATTGGGGTTTCAACTTCTAAAAAACCTTTTGCTTCAAAAAATTTTCTTGTAAGTGAAATTACTTTACTTCTAATATGAAATGTTTTTCTCACTTCACTATTCATAATTAGATCAAGATATCTTTGTCTATATCTTAGCTCTTTATCTTGGATTCCATGATACTTTTCTGGAAGTGGAGATATAGCTTTTGTAAGAATTTTTAAGTTTGTAACAAGAAGTGATAACTCTCCATGACCTGTTACAAATGGATAACCACTAACTTCAACAATATCTCCAACCTCTACAAATTTTTTGAAAATATCATTATAAAAATTCTCTTCTAAATTATCTCTTGCTACATAAACTTGTAAAACTCCGCTTTCATCTTCAATTTTTAAGAAACTAGCTTTCCCCATAAGTCTAAAAAGTTTTATTCTTCCTGATATTGTATAGTTTCTATTCTCATCTCTTTTTGACTCTAGTTTAAATACATCACTATTTACATTTAAATATTTTGCAATTGTACAATCTCTTTTACTATCATTTGGGTAAGGGTTTATTCCTAAATTTCGTAAATTTTCAACTTTCTCTATTCTTTGTTGTATAAATCTATTTTCAAACAATTTTTAATCCTTTTCTAATCCTCTTTATTTTGATTATTAACACTATCAAATCTATCTTTTTGACTTTTTAATTCATCTTCAAACTGCTGTTTTTGTCTATTTAACTCTTTTTCAAACTCTTGCGCAGCTCTATTTTTTATAAAATCACTTGCTTGTTGCTCCATTTGAACTGCCTCATCTTTTGCACCTTCAATTACAGTTGAAACATTCTCTTGAATCTCTTTTGTACCTTCATTTATTTGCTCTTTAATTGAGTTTGTATCAATTTTCATAATGTATGAACCAACACTTATTAAATGAGGCATAACTATAGAGTTTGAAAAGTTTTCATCTATTGATTTTTTAAATGAGTCAATAGAGTTTATAGCATAAGCTATAACTGAGAAAATTAAAAACACTTTAGCAGCACCAAAAATAAACCCTAAAACTCTATCAAATATTCCAAGTCCACTTGCACTAAAAATTTTGCTAACAATAATACCCAAACTATAAATAACAAACCAAATAGCAATAACAGATATTATAAAACCTAAAAGTTTTATTGTAGATTCATTCTCTATATTTAAAACAGAAGCTACAACATTTCCAACTTCTAAAGATATTCTAGAAGCTATGAATATAGCACCAACAATACCTAAAAGACCAAAAACCTCTTTTATAAAACCTTTAAATAAGCCCTTTAATCCTAAAAAAAGAGTAATTAAAATAATTACTATATCAAACATTGCAATATCTTGCATAAAAGTTCCTTTTTGAATAATTCGTGAATTTTATCTAAAAAAGATAAAATTAAAGTTTAATTAAAATTTATTCTAATGTTCAAGCCTTTGAGGTTTTTACCATCATAAGTAAATTTTTTATTCTCTAGTTGTATTGTCAAATTTAATGTTTTTACAAAAAATTCATGAACGGTATAGAGTCCAAGACCAATTCCATAAGAGTTGTGTTTTGTTGTGAAGTATGGTTCAAAAACCTTTGGTAAAATCTCTTCATCTATCCCATTTGCACTATCTTGAATTGTTAACTCTTTGTTTGAAAAATCTATTAAAATAACTTTTTTTTCTAAGTTTTTTTCACTGTTTAAAGCATAAATTGAGTTATCAATAATATTTAAAATAGAGTCTGTAAAATCATTTTTATTGCACTCTATCATTAAATCACCATTGTGTGTAAATTTACATTCAATACCATTTTCTTCAAAAATTGTTTCAAAAAAAGATATTACACTACTTATAATTTCAACTATTGAAGAGCTATTTTTAGCATCTTTATCAAAAAAAGTAGAGAAGTTTTCTATAGTAGTTGATAATTTTTTTGTATTTAGCACTATTTTATCGCAAGACTCTAAAATCTCATTTTTGTCTAGTTGATTTAACTCCTCTTTTAGTCTCATTCCACTTGAAATTGTGCTAATAACACTCAAAGGTTGTCTCCAGTGATGTGCAATATTATTTAAAGTTCTCTCAACTGCATTTATTTTTGATTGTTGAAATATCAATTTTTGTTCATTTTTCTCTTTTTCAATTTGTAAAATCTCATTTGTAATATCTATAAAAGTAATTAAAAAAGTTGAATCAATTTTTTGTGTAGATGCTTTAACACTAAAGTATCTTAGTTCATTATTTGAGTTTTTAATTGCAACTTTAAATGATTTATTGTTATTTGTAAATAGGTATTCAGCCCAGTTCTTACCATCATAAAATCTATTTGTTAGATACTCATCACTTTTCATATCTTCAAATTTATAACAGATACAAACATACTTGTTTCTAAACTCATCTATATTTTTCACACCTGAAAAGAAGTTAAAAAGTTGTTGATTTGCAGTTACAATTTTTTCACCATCTGTAATAATTATAATATTTGGTTGAGAATCTAAAATGATTCTATTTTTTCTATCTTCATATCTTATATTTTTTATATAGTATGTTAAAAAGAGCGCAAAAAGTATTGTTAAAGCTATAAATGAAGCTAAAATACTTTGAATTTTTATATGGTTTAAGCTCTCTAAATTTATGCTATTAAGTTTAATAAAATTTAATATATAAGCTAGATTTTTTCCATTTTCATCAAAAAGTGGATACTTAGATATTAAGTAACCATTTTCAACAATATAACTATCTATATTTATATATTTTTCAATTCCATTATTTTTTATGTAGTTGTATAAATCTATATCAACATTTGCATTTGCAATATAATAGTCATCTATAAAAAGCTTTGATAATAAAGGATTTGTAAGATTTTTTCTAATACTTTTGTCTGCTATTACAACAGGAGATATACTATTTTTATTTAAATCTTCGGTTATTGAGTCAAAGTGAGTAACAACTTCTAAAGCTCCTTGAAATTTTCCATCTTCATCAATTATTGGAGTTCTTGCTTTTATTCCAACATTAAAAAGTCCAGCACTTATTGAAGTTGATATATTTTGTAGTAATGATAATTTTTTTAAATCAGGTCTAAATTTAAGATCTCCTCTTATATTAGTCCATGATCTATAAATACTATTTAAATTTTTATCAAAAATTTGAATCCAAATATTTTTATATTTTGAATGTGTCTCTATTAATGTTGCAATTTTTTCATAGTTTAAATCTTTAAAAGTTCTATTTTTTAGATGATTATAAAGATTTTCATCTTTTGATAGAGCAATTGCAATTGCCAAAGATGTATTTTGTTTATCATTTATTAAATTTTGAGTTTTTTCAAATATATTTTTATTTGTACTATCATAAATAGATTTTAATAGCTTTGATTGTTTACTATTTATGTAGATATTTGTTAAAACTATTGCTAAAATTACAGATATTATAAATCCTAAACCTATTAGATAAATACTTTTTTTTCTTTCCAATTTTTTGCTCTTGTGATAATTTTTTAATAAAGCTAAGCATATAAAATAATCTCTTATTTATAAATTAAACTTCACTTCTATTTAATTTATTTTAGATAAAATCACACTTATGATTAAAAGATACCCAACAAAACAGATAAAAGTAGGAAATGTCCTAATTGGTGGTGATGCACCAATAAGTGTTCAATCTATGACATTTAGTAAAACATCAGATATTAAAACTACTGTTGAGCAGATAACTAGACTTCATTTTGCAGGAGCTGATATTGTAAGAGTTGCTGTTCCTCATATTGAAGATGCACAAGCTTTAAAAGAGATAAAAAAACAGGTTCAAATACCAATTGTTGCAGATATTCATTTTCACTATAAACTAGCACTTATTGCTGCAGAAGTTGTGGATTGTATTAGAATAAATCCAGGAAATATTGGAGATAAAAAAAGAGTTCAAGAGGTTGTTCGTGCTTGTAATGAAAGAAATATCCCAATTAGAGTTGGAGTAAACTGTGGAAGTTTAGAAAAAGAGTTTGAAAACAAATATGGTCAAACGCCAAAAGGTATGGTTGCAAGTGCTGATTACAATATAAAATATCTTGAAGATTTAGGTTTTACAGATATTAAAATATCTCTAAAAGCATCTGATGTTCAAAGAACGGTTGAAGCTTATAGAATGTTAAGACCTATGAATAACTATCCATTTCATTTGGGAGTAACTGAAGCTGGAACTGCTTTTCACTCTACAATAAAATCATCAATTGCTCTTGGAAGTCTGATTTTAGATGGTATTGGAGATACTTTAAGAGTCTCTATGACAGGAGAGCTTGAAGAGGAGATTAAAGTAGGTCGAGCTATTTTAAAAGATGCTGGAGTTTTAAAAGAGGGCTTAAATATTATTTCATGTCCAACTTGTGGAAGAATTGAAGCTGATTTAGTAAGCGCTGTTGCAGAGGTTGAAAGAAGGACTGCTCATATTAAAACTCCTCTTGATGTTTCAGTTATGGGTTGTGTTGTAAATGCTATTGGAGAGGCAAAAAGTGCTGATGTTGCAATTGCTTTTGGAAAAGGAAGTGGGCTTGTTATGAAAAAAGGTGAGATTATTGCAAAACTTAGTGGAGATGCTTTAATAGACAAGTTTGTTGAAGAAGTTGAATTTGAAGCGAAAAGAAAAGCATAATGGATAGTATTTATAGCATAAACATTGAGAGAGCTGTTTTAAGTTCAATCTTTTTTAATCCTGAAGAGTTAGAGGATGTTTTAGGAGTTTTAAAACCTAAAGATTTTTATCTTCCAGCTCATAGGGCTATTTTTGAAGCAATGGTAAAACTTCATGAAGAAGATATGCCAATTGATGAGGATTTTGTAAGAACTAGAGTTGATAAAAAAAGTGCTGATGATCAGGTTTTACTTGAAATTTTAAGTGCAAATCCTATTACAAATACAGCCGCTTATGTAAGAGAGATAAAAGATAGTGCTGTAAAAAGAGAGCTAGCAACACTTGCAACAACAATAAAAAAAGTTGCAATTGAAGATGAAATTAGCGCAAATGAAGCTTTAGATACTATTCAAGGTGAACTTTATAAAATATCTACAAATAGTGCTACTAGTGAATTAAAAGATATGCAAACTGTTACAAGTGACACTTTAGATTATATTAAAAAGATGAAACTACTTGGTAACAAATATCTAATTGGTCAAACAACAGGTTTTGATTCACTTGATAAAAGAACAACAGGATTAAACGAGGGTGATTTAGTAATTATTGCTGCAAGACCAGCTATGGGTAAATGTTTAGGTCGTGGTACAAAAGTTCTTATGTTCGATGGAACATTAAAGAGTGTTGAAGATGTAAAAGTTGGTGATAAGCTTATGGGAGATGATTCAAAGCCACGAAATGTACTATCTGTAACAACTGGAAAAGAACAGATGTATTGGGTTAGACAAAATAAAGCTATTGATTATAGAGTAAATGAGTCTCACATTTTATCTTTAAAAAGAAGTAGAAATGAAGGTTCCCATAAAAATGGAGATATTTTAAATATAAATATAAAAGATTATTTAAATAAATCTTTGAAATTCAAAAGTAACTACAAAGGCTATAAAGTTGCAGTTGAATTTGAAAACAAAGAGCTTAAAATTGAGCCATATTTTTTGGGGCTTTGGTTGGGAGATGGATCAAAGTCAAAAGTTTCAATTTATACTAAAGATAAAGAAGTTGTAGATTATTTAGAAGATTATTCAAAAAGATTAGGTTTAGAATTAAGAAAATATATTGCTGAAAACAGATGTCCTGAATACTCTATAACAAACAAAAAACAAGTTGATGGTAAAACAGCTTTCTCTTTACAAAAATTACTTAGAGATGAGAATATTTTAGGAAATAAACATATTCCAAATAACTATTTAATTAATTCAACAAAAAATAGACTTGAACTTTTAGCTGGTTTAATAGATAGTGATGGACACTATGATAAAAAAGTAAATGGTTATGAGATAACTTTAAAAGATGAAGATTTAGCGCAACAAGTAAAATATCTATGTGATACTTTAGGTTTTAGAACATCAATAAAAAGTAAAGTTGCTAAAATTAAAAAGATAAACTATGAAGTAGAAGTTTTTAGAGTAAGATTTTTTGGTGATATAGATAAAATTCCAGTAAAAGTAAAAAGAAAAAAAGCAAAAAAATGGAGTTGTAATAGAACTTGGAATCAAACAGGAATCAAAATAGAAAAAGATATTGTTGATGAGTATTTTGGTTTTGAAATAGATGGTAATAGATTGTTTTTATTGGAAGATATGACTGTAACTCATAATACAGCACTTGTTTTAAATATGGCTTTAAAAAATGTTGAAAGAGGAAAAGGTGTAATATTTTTCTCACTAGAGATGCCAGCTGAACAGCTGATGCTAAGAATGCTTGCTGCAAAAACATCAATTCCTTTACAAAATCTTAGAAAAGGTGATATGGATGATAAAGAGTGGTCTATTTTAAGTGCTGCTTTTGATGATTTAAATAGTAAAAAACTATTTGTTGATGATGGTGGAAGTATAAATATTAACCAACTTCGAGCAAGAGTGCGAAAACTTGCTCAAAATCAAGAGAATAATATTAGTCTTGTAATTATTGATTATCTTCAACTTATGCAAGGTCTTGGAAATAAAGATAGACATCAAGAGGTTTCTGATATTTCAAGAGGTTTGAAAATGCTTGCGCGTGAGCTTAAAATTCCAATTGTTGCACTCTCTCAGTTAAATAGGGGTTTAGAAAATAGACCTGATAAAAGACCAATGTTAAGTGATTTAAGAGAATCAGGTGCTATCGAGCAGGATGCTGATATTATAATGTTTGTTTACAGAGATGATGTTTATAAGCAAAGAGATGAGGCTAGAAAAGAGAAAGAGGCAAAAGATAGGGGTGAGGATTATAAATCTAAATTTATAGACAGACCTATTGAAGAGGCTGAGATAATTATTGGAAAACAAAGAAATGGACCAATTGCTACAGTTAAACTTGATTTTCATAAATCTTTAACTAAGTTTATGGATAAAGAGAATGAAAACTTTGGTGCAGCACCTGTTGAAGTTGTTTTTGAATCAATTGCAGATACATCAAAAGAGACAAAGGTGGATTTTCCAGATATTTTTTAAACTTACATAAGGAGTATAAGATGAAGAGGGCTTTTTCTTTGATTGAGATTATATTTGTGATTGTAATTTTGGGAATAATAGTCTCATTTGCTGCTCCAAAACTTATGGATACAAAAGATAGTGCTTTGGTATCAACACTAAAAAGAGATATCTCTACAGCAATAAACTCTATTCAAAGCTACTATTTATTGAATCAAAAAATTGAAGATATAAATGATGTTTTAAATATAGGTTCTACAAATTGGGATATTGAAAAACTAAGAATGAGCGATAAAAACTCTTGTGTTAGTTTGGAGATAAAAAATAGTATAAATGGTTTAAAAATTGAGCTAGAAGTAGATTTAGTTAAAGATTTACCAATTTGTAAAAAGTTAAGAGAGAGTGGTTTAGAGTCAAAAACTTTTGATGTTTATTAAAAACAATATTAATTATCAATTATTAATATTTCATTAAGATTACTTGTGTAATATTTTATTTCTAAAAATAATATTAGGATAATCTATGCACAAGTCATTTTGGTTTCAACTTCACTGGTTGTTGGGGATAGTTTTTGGACTTACTTTGTTTATTGTAGGTATTTCAGGAGCTATTTTATCTTATGAAAAAGAGATATTAAGATTTATAAATAAAGATACATATAGTGTAAAAATTCCCTCAGATAAACAAATCTTAACAACTAAAGAGATTTTAGAAGAGTATCAATCTTTAAATAAAGATGCAAAGATAAATAGCATCTCTTTTTCTAGCGATAAAAGTGAAAGTGTAGTCTTAAACCTAGCAGATCCAAATAATAGAAAAGATAAAAATATATTTATAAATCCTTACACAGCTGAAGTTTTGCCAGATATTAAAGGAAAAGATTTTTTTCAATTCTTCTTCGTTTTACACAGATGGTTAGCTTTTGAGGGAGAGGCTAGAACTATTGGTAAAAATATAGTTGCTATTACAACTATTGTTTGTTTGATTTTAACAATAGGTGGATTAGTGGTATATTGGCCAAGAATTAAAACAAACTTTTTAAATAGCTTTACATTTAGTTTTAAACACAAAAAAAGGGCTTTTGTATCAACTATGCATAGTGCTGTTGGTATGTGGGTTATTCCATTTTTCTTACTTTTATGTCTAACAGGACTTTACTGGTCTTATGATTGGTATAGAAGTGCTATATTTACAGTAATGCAAGTTGAACAAGCAAAAAGAGCAGCATCTTCTCAACAAACAAAAATAGATAAAAAAGAGGATATAAAGGCTGTTAGTTTTGATAATCATCAAAAAGTAGTTGATATATTTAATCAAAATGTTTCAAAAGATTATAAAAATGCAAGATTATCATTAACACCAAATAAAGATGGCTTATATACAATAACATATTTATATGCAGATGCAACTCACTTTAAAGAATCAAACTCTATACAAATAGATATTTCAAAATTAGCTGTTGTAAAAGAGTCTAAATTTGAAGATAAAAAATTAAATGAACAACTTATGAGTAGTATGTTGCCTCTTCATAGTGGAGAGTATTTTGGTTGGATTGGACAATTTTTGATGTTTTTAGCATCTTCTTTAATGGCACTATTTGTAATAACAGGATATATGCTTTATTATGATAGATTAAAGAAAAAAAGAGCCAAAGCTTTAAAATCAAATAGTTCTATAAATTAGATAATAAAAAAGGTCAAGAAAAATCTTGACCTTTTTTTGTATGTTTAGTAGAGCCTCTACTCTTGATTTTTTAACAACACTTTTTAAAACCACCACTGTTATATCTTCTATCTAGTGCTTCATTAAAAAATTCACCTCTTGACAAAACTTTATCATTTGGATGGTTTCTTTTCATATGCTCAAGATATTTTTCATAACTTGATAGTCCCACAAGGGGATGAAAAAACTTTTCAGATTTTTCATAAAGTGTTTTAATATGTTTAAACACTTTTAAGCCTTTTGAAGAGAATCAACTCTTACATAAGGAGACTCTTTTAAAGGTATTTTAATTTTTCCAAAACAGATTCCCAAAGTTGCAATTATTACTAAAGTAGTTGCAAACATAAAGAATATACATAAAATTGCATTTATAATATTTGAAAACTTAACTTGAGTTGAAATAGAGATACTATTTTCTATTTTTTCAATCTCAGCTACATCTGTTGTAGTTAAAAGTTTTGCTTCTAAAGTAGCAATTTTTTGTGAGTGAATTTGAGCAGTTGCAACATGACTTACAGCATTATGAACTCTATCTCCCTCTTTATATGGTAATACTTTTTGAACACCACCATACATTGTTGCAGTTAATACAAAAACTGCTGGAATTACAGTAACCCAAGTATATTTTGCTTTCCCCATTTTGTATAAAACAGCAGTAGCAAGTAAAAGAGCAATTCCAGCTAACATTTGGTTGCTTACACCAAATAGTGGCCATAATGAATAAATTCCACCTCTTGGATCAATTGTTCCTTGATATAAGAAATATCCCCATCCAGCAACACTTAAAAAAGTTGCTAAAATACTAGCAGCATAGTTATTTGTATTTCCTAAAGGTTTGTAAACATTTCCTAAAATATCTTGAACCATGAATCTGCAAGCTCTAGTACCAGCATCAACTGCAGTTAAAATAAACAGAGCTTCAAATAAAATTGCAAAATGATACCAAAATGCCATCATATCAATTCCACCAAATAACTCATGAAGAACTAAAGCAACCCCAATCGCAAATGTTGGAGCCCCACCTGTTCTTGATAAAATTGTCTCTTCACCAATATTTTTTGTTAAAGAAATTATCTCTTCAGGAGTTACACTAAATCCCCAGCTTGAGACTGTTTGAGCAACTTGAATAATATCAGTTCCTATAAATGCAGCTGGTGAGTTAATAGCAAAATAAAGTCCTGGATGTAAAATTGTTGCACAAATTAAAGCCATAATTGCAACAGCACTCTCCATTAACATTGAACCATATCCAACAGGAAGTGCGTGAGTCTCGTTCTCTAACATTTTAGGAGTTGTTCCACTTGAAATTAGAGCGTGAAATCCACTAATAGCTCCACAAGCAATTGTAATAAATAAAAATGGGAAAATAGCACCTGCAAAAACAGGACCAGTTCCATCAAGGTATTGAGAGTTTACTTTTGGCATTTGAATATCTGGAGCAACAATAACAATTGCAATTGCCATAAGTAAAATTACACCAATTTTCAAAAAAGTTGATAAGTAATCTCTAGGAGCAAGTAAAAACCATACAGGTAAAACAGCAGCTATAAATCCATATGCCATCATAATAATTGCTAAAGTTGAAGCATCAAAAGTAAATCTAGCTGCCCATACAGGATCTGCTGCAATAACACTTCCATAATGAATAGCCAAAATCAAAAGAATAAATCCAATAACAGAAGCCTCTCCAACTTTTCCAGGTCTTAAATATCTCATATAAATACCCATGAAAATTGCAATTGGAATAGTCATAGCAATTGTAAACAGTCCCCAAGGAGACTCTGCAAGTGCTTTTACAACAACCATTGATAAAATGGCAATAATAATTAACATAATACCAAATATAGCAATCATAGTAACACCACCAACGAATGTTCCTAACTCATCTTTTATAATTTCACCCAAAGATTTACCATTTCTTCTTGAAGATATAAATAAAACCACAAAATCATGAACTGCACCTGCAAATACACCACCTACAAGTATCCATAACATTGAAGGCAAATACCCCATTTGAGCTGCCAAAATTGGACCAACAAGTGGACCAGCACCAGCAATTGCAGCAAAATGATGACCAAATAAAACAGATCTATTTGTTGGAACATAATCTCTTCCATCATCATTTATCATAGCAGGAGTTGCTCTATTTTTATCAAGTTCTAAAACTTTATAAGCAACAAATCTTCCATAAAATCTATATGCAATCATATAGATACAAATAGCTGCTACAACTAAATACATAGCTGAAACAGTTTCACCATTTTGTAATGCTAAATAACCAAAGCATACAGCTCCAATTACCGCAACTACACCCCATAATAGTTTGTTCATAGCGATTCCTTTTTTTTAAATAAAACTTTTAAGTCTACTACTTAATATATAAAATAAAAGTTAAGTAAATTGTCAATAATGACTTAATTTTGTATATATCTATTTATCTATTATTTTGTAATTTTTGTCTATAATAATGCCTATAAAAAAATAAAGGATAAAAATGGGATTAGGAGTAGGAATAGTAGGACTTCCAAATGTAGGGAAAAGTACAACTTTTAATGCTTTAACAAAAGCACAAAATGCACAAGCGGAAAATTATCCATTTTGTACAATAGAGCCAAATAAAGCAATAGTTCCAGTTCCTGATAAAAGACTTGATGAGTTAGCAAAGATAGTAAATCCAGATAAGATTCAATACTCAACTATTGATTTTGTTGATATTGCTGGTTTAGTGCGAGGTGCTAGCAAAGGTGAGGGACTAGGAAATCAATTTTTATCAAATATAAGAGAAGTTGAAGTTATTTTGCATATGGTTAGATGTTTTGAAGATGGAAATATTGTTCATGTTGAGGGTGATGTAAATCCTCTAAGAGATATAGAGATAATTGAAACAGAGCTTATATATGCAGATATTTCTCAATTAGAGAAAAAAATTGAAAGGCTTAAAAAACAAGCAAAAGGGAGTAAAGAAGCAGCAGCTCAACTTGCAATTGCCGAAGAGTTATATGCTCACATAGGAGAGCTGCAACCTGTTAAAACATTTGAAAATAGTGATAATGAAGCATTTATAGCTTTAGATAAAGAGCTTAGATTTTTATCAAATAAAGATGTAATATATGGTGCTAATGTTGATGAAGATACATTAAGTGTTGGAACAAATGATTATGTTGAGATGGTAAAGGAACATGCATCAAATGTTGGTGCTGATGTTATTGTTTTATGTGCAAAAATTGAAGAGGAGCTTGTGGGTCTTGAAGATGATGAGGTAAAGGCTTTTTTAGATGATTTAGGAGTTGCTGAATCAGGACTAGAGCAAATTATTCAAAAAGCATTTGATAAATTAGGTCTTCAAAGTTACTTTACAGCTGGTAAAATAGAGGTTCGTGCTTGGACAATTAGAAAAAATACAAAAGCTCCACAAGCAGCTGCAGTGATTCACAATGACTTTGAAAAAGGTTTTATAAAAGCAGAAGTTATATCTTATGAAGATTTTGTTAAATTTGGTGGAGAAGCCAAATGTAAAGATGCTGGAAAATTAAGACTTGAAGGTAAAGATTATATCGTTCAAGATGGTGATGTTATGCATTTTAGATTTAATGTATAAAAGAGATTGATTTCAAAAAATAAAATAGGGGGCTATTTTGCAATTATCTGAGGTATTAAGAAGAGTTGAGTCCTTGGCTCCTCTTCCAAGAACTATTATTGAAATCGAACAGTATAGAAAAAAAGAAGAAAAAGAGATACAAGAGTTATATGAAATTATTAAAAAAGATGCTTTATTAGTTACAAATCTTTTAAAAATTGCAAACTCTGCAATGTTTGGATTTAGAAGTAAAGTAGAAACACCATTACGAGCAATAACTCTTTTGGGAATAAACTTTACAATCTCTGTTGCAATCTCTACAAGTAGTCAAAAACTTTTAATATCTTCATTGTCACCTTATGGTCTATCAAATGATGATTTTATGAAGGCTTCAAATATAGCTTTAGCTCTTACAAATTTATGGTTAAACAAAGTTGATCCAGAGTTAAAAGATAAACTTTTGCTTCCAGCTTTACTACAAGATATTGGTAAATATATTATTTCAGATGTACTTATTTCAAATAATAAAGAGGGCGATTTTTATAAAAAGGTATTAGAAAATTTAAAATCACTACAAGAGATAGAGAAAGATTTTTTTGAATTTTCAAGTTCATATGTTACTGCTCACATTTTTAAACATTGGAATCTTAGTCAAGAGTTAATAAATAGCATAGAGTTTGTTGATGATGTAGAAAAATCACCAAGTGAATATAAACAAAAAGCTATGATTTTAGATGTGATTAAAACAGCTTCAGATATAAAAGAGCCTTTAAGTGAAAAATCAATCAATATCGCAATTAAAAAGGCTAAAGAGTATAAATTAAATGATAAAGCATTAATAGAAGCAATTAAGACTTTAAAAACTAGATTAGAAAATGAAAATATTTATTAGATTTTAAAGTCCAAGTAGAATAATTTCCCAAAGCTTTTCTACCTCTTCATCCTCTAAATTTATAGAAGATTTTGAATTAAATAGCTCTTTTATCCCATTTATCTCAAAGCTTTTTGCTCTATTAACACAAACTTTATGAACAGGAATAAATCCCCTAATTAAAGCTAAGTTAAAATCAACCTCTATTTCACAAATAAGGCACTCAAAGTTTGTATGAAGTCTTCCCTCATGCTCTAAAAGTAAAATATATGATTCAACAATTGCTCTTAAAACATTTTGTTTATTAATCTTAGTTACTAGCTCTTCAAGTGTTTCAAAATAGAAACTATCAGGCTCTTCTAACTCTTTTAAATGATTGTAAAATAGTTTTAAATATCTTTGCCAAGCATACATCTTTTCACTATTTAAAATCCAAGGAAAACCAAGCTGCATAACATCTTTTAATCTTGAAATAGAGGATTTAGTCTTCTCTAATTCAAAATCTATTTTATATCCAATATTTATATTTGAGTGTCTAGCTCCATAGAACCTGTAAGTTGTTATAAGCTCTTTTTCACACAAAATTGTAACTATTAAATCATCATCTTTAACAGCTTTTATATCAATAATATAACCTTGCATATACTATTAATCAATATCCTCATTTAACATATCATTTATCTCTTCAATTAATTCAGTTGCCTCTTCATCATCAATCTCTCCAGCTTCTAACTCACTTAAAAGTTCCAAAAACTCTTTTTTCATCTCTTGCATAGAGTTTAACTCTTCTTTTGTATCTTCATCATCTTTTTTTGAAGCAATTAGTTCTAGTAGCTCATCAATATAGTCATCAACATCTTCTAAAACAACATTTTTTATTAAATCTTTTAGCTCTTCTTGTTTGTTCATTTTGTAACCTTTTTAAAATTTTGAGGGATTATAGCAGAAAATTGTAACTATATTTAATATTCTCACATAAAAATTTGGATATACTTATTTGAGAAAAATTAAGGAGAACAGATGGATTATTTTAGAGGTGTTTCTATTGCTAAAGCTGCAAATATCTTATATGATGGAAACATTACAAGCAGAGCAATTACATTTGAAGATGGTTCAAAAAAGACTTTAGGAATTATGTTACCTGGTGAGTATGAGTTAAATACTGTTAATAAAGAGATTATAGATATTCAAAGAGGAAGATTAGAGTTACTTCTACCAGCATCTGATTGGGTTAAATATGAAGGACCTGCATCTTTTGAAGTTCCAGAGAATACAAAATTTAAACTAAGAGTTCACTCATTAGTTGATTACTGTTGCTCTTTTATAAAAAACTAATAAAAAATTAAAACAGTGAAAACACTGTTTTAAACTTACACAATTTAATCAATTCTTTTTGCAAAATTTTGATACACTTCTTTATGAATAAAGAACAATTTTTTATAAATAGTATACAAAATAGTAAATACAACGGCGATGATGGTGCGTTTATAGATGGGTATGTTTACTCCATGGACGCTTTTTTTGAAGATGTACACTTTAAAAAAGATTGGTTTACATTAAAACAAATAGCATATAAATCAATGCTTGTAAATATATCCGATGCAATTGCTATGAATGCAAAACCAAAATATGCACTTATAAGCATAGCTATTCCAAAAAGTTATACAAATGAGGATTTACAAGAGCTTGCAGATGGATTTAAAAAAGCAGCCAAAGATTTTGATTTTGAAATTATTGGTGGCGATACAATTGAAAATTATAAATTAGATATTAGTATTACAATTATTTCAAAAACTTCAAAACCTATATATAGAAGTGGTGTAAAAGAGGGTGATTATCTCTGTTTTACAGGAAAACTAGGAGATAGTAAAAAAGATTTAGAGGCTTTATTAAGCGGGAAAAAAATCAAAAAATCATCTAAATTTATAAAACCAGTTTTAAAAGCTGATTTTTTTTATGAGGCTTCAAAATATATAAATGCTTCTATGGATATTAGTGATGGATTGTTTTTGGATTTAGAAAAACTCTCAATTGCTTCAAATATTGGATTTGATATTTTTAGAAAAATTGATAATGATGTTGCTAGTTCTGGCGAGGAGTATGAGATACTCTTTTCATGTAGTCAAAAAAATCTAAAAAAGATTGAGCAAATAGCAAAAAAGCATAAAACAAAATTAAACTTCTTTGCAAAAGCTGTAAAAGGAAGTTTTAGAACAAATCTTTCAAACCACCATTTTAAAAATTAAGGAAAAAAATTGCAATTACAAAGATATTTAAACCACTCAAAAATAGATGTACTTTTTAAACAAACGAAAGATGATTTCGTTGTAAATGAGGTACCTTTATATGAATTTAGTGGTGATGGTGAACATCTAATTTTAAAACTTAGAAAAAAAGATTTAGCAACTTGGGATGCTATAGAGATTTTAGCAAACTATTTAAAATGTAGTACAAGAGAGTTTGGTTATGCAGGACTTAAAGATAAAAATGCAATGACAATTCAGCATATTTCAATTCATAAAAAATATGAAGAGGCATTAAAAAATTTTAATCATGAAAATATAAAAATTCTTGAAACAACTTATCACAATAATAAGATAAAAATTGGGCATTTAAAAGGAAACAACTTTTTTATTAGATTAAAAAGAGTAGGTTTAGTTGAAAAAAGAAAAATTGAAGAGGCTTTAGGACAAATTGCTACTTATGGTATGCCAAACTATTTTGGATTTCAAAGATTTGGAATTGATGGTGAAAACTACAAAAAAGGTCAAGCTATTGTTGAGGGAAAATTAAAAGAGAGAAATAGAAATTTAAAACAGATGTTTATAAATGCTTATCAAAGTTATCTTTTTAACTCTTGGCTTTCAAAAAGAATAGAGATTTCAAAACTAATAGAAGCTTTTGAACCAAAAGAGATTTATGAAAAGTTAAATCTTCCACTTGATGAGGTAAAAAGAGCAAAAAAACAGCCACATCCATTTAAAATTATTACAGGAGATTTACTGTCTCATTATCCATTTGGAAGAATATTTATAATTGATGATTTAGAGAGTGAGAGTCAAAAGTTTTTTGAAAAGGATAGAGTTCCAACAGGACTTTTATGTGGAAAAAGAGTTAAAAAATCTGAAGGCTTTGCTTATGAGATTGAAAAAGAGTTTGATGTGCAAATGAGTGAAGATGGAGCAAGAAGATTTGCTTTTATATTTCCAGAAAATATAGAAAGTAATTACAAAGAGGATAAAAACCATATGGAATTAAACTTTTATCTTCCAAAAGGCTCATACGCAACGGAATTTATAGCTGAAATTATACATTAATTATTTAAGTGATTTTTTGCTAGTATCGAATTTACATTAACATAAGGGTAACAAATGAGATATGAAGAGCTAATAACTGAACTTTGTGAGGTTATAAAAGAGACCGAAAATGATTCAATTGATATTTTTGAAAACACTGAAGAGATTTCAAAAGTTATTGATGATCTTGATATTCCAAGGCATAAAAGAGAGAAATTAGGGGATTTTATTTCAAATATATATGGACTTCTACAAAGGCAAGATTTACATAGACAAAAAATAGAGAGAGTTGTTAATTTTGTTTGTGATAAAAATGATATTGATAAATCTCAATATAATATAGCACCTAGTGCAAAAACAATTTGTGCTTCAGAAGATAGCATGAGTAAAGATGATTTAGAAGAACTTATTAGACAGATGCAACAGTAGTAAGATGGGTTTAAACCATCTTACCTTTTTCAAACATTAAATGGAGTTGAACTTTTATTGCTAGTTTTTATATTGTCTAAACTCTCAAATAGTTCATTTGTACTTTTTTCAACTCTATTCGCAGTAGCATTTAAAATCTCATTTTTATCTTTAGCGGCATTTGAATTTACTAAATCTTGAAGGCTTGAATGAAATTTGAGATTTAACTTATTTATACTATCTAATATATTTTCATCTTTTATTTTATTGTAGTTCTCTTCACTATTTAGCCAATTTTTAACATAGTTACTATTAGCTACTTGAAACGATTTTTTATTTCCAAGTTTTGAATAAACTTCATCTTTACTTTTTAGAATATTAACTTTTAATAAAGCGGTATCAAATACTAAATCTACATCATAAACTTTTTCTAAACTCTCTTCAAGGAATGATGTTCTTGAAGCTGCAGTTACTAAATAACTTGACATATATGCAATTGAATTTGCCATATTTGATATCTGTTCAGCAACTTGAGCATTTTTTTGTGTAGATTTATCTAAAGAGCCAATTGCATCATTAATTTGTAATATCCCAACTTCTTGCTCTTTTGAAGCAGTTGCAACACTTTCAATAGTTGTTAAAGTGTTTGAAATATTGTTATTTAATTCACTATAACCATCAATCATATTATTAGCAATACTCTTACCTTGACTCGCTTTTTGAGTCGCTTTTTCTACAATCTCTTTAATCTCTCGTGCAGCTTCTGCACTTCTATTTGCTAAGTTTCGCACCTCTTGTGCAACAACTGCAAACCCTTTTCCAGCCTCTCCAGCAGTTGCAGCTTCAACAGCTGCATTTAAAGATAGAATATTTGTTTGGAATGCTATTTGATCAATTACCTCAATAGCTTCATTTATTGAACTAACCTCTTTATTGATGTCATCCATAGATTTAGATGTTTGATTCGCTAAATCTTGACCTTTTTTAGCAGATAGAGTTAAATTTTGTGCTAGTTGTGCCATTTGAATAGCTGCTTGAGTATTCGCTTGAATTGTTGCAGTTATCTCTTCAAGTGCAGCTGATGTCTCTTCTAAACTAGCTGCTTGTTCAGCTGATGAGCTTGTTAGTCTTAAAGATGTATCTGAAAGTGTTTGTGTACTATCTTTTAGAGCATTTCCTGTATTCATAACAATAGCAAGAAGCTCTGAAGTATTGTTTCCTACAAGCTTAATACCACTTGCAAGTGAACCTAAGTTTCCAAAGATATTATCATCTTTTAAAATAAAGTCATATTTTGATTCAGCATAATTTCTTAATGCTTCATTTATTTTGTCTAAAGTCTCTTTAGTTCTTTCAATCATTAGATTTAATTTATTTTTTAAATCTTCTACATGAATATTTGAAGCTGTATTTTCAACTTTATAAACAAAGAACCCATTTGCAGTCTTCTCTATAACATCATTAACCTCTTCAATTACAATCTCATCTTGTTTTAATCCATCTCTTACTTTATTCATGTAAGAGTTAAATAAATTTGCAACCTCTCCAATCTCATCATCAGTTTTTACATTTAATTTTATATTTGCATCGTTTGATGTAAGAAGCTCTTCAAAACCATTTTTTAGGCTCTCTATTGGACTTGTAGCTCTTCTTACAATAAAGAAAATTAAAGTTATTGTAATAAGACCTAAAATTGTTGAAGCAATAGAGATATCTTTTAATAAATTACTTATTTTTGCATCTGTTTCTGCAAGAGAGAAAGTTAAATCCATAACCCCAATTACATCACCAACCTCTTGGTTTGCATGGCACATCATACACTCACTTGTAGCAATCATTGGTTTAATCATTCTAATATTATGTCCATCGGCATCATTTGTTTGAATTAACTGATTTTGTTTTGATTCAAAGCTCTCTAAAACTTTTGAATCATCTGTATAGGGAACTGTTGTTGGATATAGTTCCATTAAAGCTTTACTTTTTGCTACAACTAACTGTTTAACACCTTTTATCTGTCTAGCCTCTTCTTCTGCTTTTGCTATTAAATCAGGATCTCCTGTATTCATTGTATTTCTTAAAGTTTGAAATATTGATGCATTAAGCATCTCCAAACTCTCTTTTGCATTTGATATAGAGTCTTCAGTTACCTTTGTAGTTGTAGAATAAACGATAAAACTGCTGCTTAGAAAAGTAAGTAAAAAAAGCGCAACCATAATTTTATTACTAATCTTTTTTGTTATAAAATCCAACATATCTAACCCTTAATTTTTAAGTAGAATTATTATATACTTAAAAACTTTAAAACAGAGTGAGAAAATCTATAAAAAATGAAATTAAGATTAAGATTAATTTATGATAGATATAAAAAAATATAGAGTGGGATTGCATTGATAGTAGGATTAATAGGTAAAGTTGTAAAAAAAGAGCCAACAGTTGTACATTTAAATGTAAATGGAGTTATTTATGAAGTTTTTGTATCTTTAAATTGTAGTTCAAAAATTACTTCTGATGAAGTTAAGTTTGAGATTACTGAAATTATAAGAGAAGATGCACACAATTTATATGGTTTTTTAGATTTAAATGAAAAAAAACTTTTTGATACAGTTATAAAAATAAATGGAGTAGGACCAAAAGTTGCACTTGCAATTTGTTCTACTTTTACACCAAGCTCTTTTGCTCAAATTGTATCTTCAAGTGATGTAAATATGTTAAAAAGAGTTCCAGGAATTGGTCCAAAAGGTGCTAGTAGAATATTAGTAGAGCTTAGTGGATTTGTTGTTGAAGCAACTACTACTGGGGATATTCCAAATATTAATCTTGAAGCTTCACTAGCTTTAGAGTCACTTGGATTTAAGAAAGATTTAGTTTCAACTATTTTAAAAACTTGTACAAGCTCAACAACTTCTGAATTAGTTAGAGAAGCACTTAAGAAATTACAAAAATAAAAGGGAAATTATAAAATGAAAATAGCAATAGTTTTTGGTGGTATAAGTTTTGAGCATGAGATTTCAATAGTAAGTTCGATTGCTATGAAAGATGTTTTAAAAGATGAGTTAATATATATATTTATAGATAAAAATAGAGATTTATATGAGATTCCAAGTTCTAAAATAAATTCAAAACTATTTAGTAGTGGTGAGTATTTGAAATTTGATAAAGTTTTTTTAAAAAAGGGTGGATTTTATAAAATATCTGGATTATTTAAAAAAGAGCAAAATATTGATTTTGATGTAGTTTTAAATCTATCTCATGGTGGAGATGGAGAAGATGGAGTTTTATCTTCAGTTTTAGATTTTTATAATATCCCTTTTATAGCTCCAAGAACAGAGGCTTGTGTTGTTAGTTCAAATAAGTTTATCACAAAAGGGTATGCGCAAAGTGTTGATGTAAAAACTCTACCATACAAATACTATACAAAAAATGATAGTATAAAAGTTGATATGTTTCCTGTTATTTTAAAGCCAGTAAAGCTAGGAAGCTCTATTGGAGTATCTATTGTAAAAAATCAAGAAGAGTTAAGTTATGCACTTGATGTAGCTTTTGAGTTTGATGATGCAATTATAATTGAGCCTTTTATTAGTGGTGTAAAAGAGTACAATCTAGCTGGTACAAAAGTAAATGGAGAGTTTATTTTCTCAATTATTGAAGAGCCACAAAAAGCCGAGTTTTTGGATTTTGATAAAAAATATCTTGATTTTTCAAGAACATCAAAAGCTTTAGAGGTTGATTTAGGTGAGAAATTAAACAGTGAGATAAAAGAGAGTTTTAAAAAAATTTATAATACTTTGTTTGAAGGTTCAATTATTAGATGTGATTTTTTTGTAGTTGAAAATAAAGTATATTTAAATGAGATAAACTCAATTCCAGGATCTATGGCAAACTATTTGTTTGAAGATTTTCAAGATGTTTTTACAAAAGTTGCTTCAAATCTACCTAAAAAGAAGTTTATTCCTATAAATTATGAGTATGTAAATAAAATTCAAGTTGCAAAAGGAAAGTAGTTTGGCACTAAAAAGCATAAATCTTGATGGAAAAGTTTTTGATATCTCTTATGAGATAATAAATCCAAATGCAAAAAAAGATATAGTTTTTCTTCATGGTTGGGGCTCAAATAAAGAGATTATGAAAAAAGCATTTGGAACTTTTTTAAGTTCTTACAGACACATATATATTGATATGCCAGGCTTTGGAAATAGTGAGAATATATATGAACTTACAACAGCAGATTATGCACAAATTATAAAAGAGTTTTTAAAAAAATTGGATTCAGATTTTTTTGCAGTTGCAGGACACTCATTTGGTGGTAAAGTTGCAACTTTATTAAATCCAGAAAATTTAATTTTATTAAGTAGTGCTGGAATAATAGAGAAAAAACCACTAAAAGTTAGATTAAAAATATCTTTGGCAAAATTTTTTAATAAAGTTAAGTTAAAAAGCTTAACAAAAAGATTTAGAAGTAAAGATGTATCAAAAATGAGTGAAAATATGTACAAAACATTTAAAAATGTTGTAGATGAGGATTTTACTCCTATTTTTGCAAAACAGAGAAATAAAACACTTATATTTTGGGGATTAGAAGATAAAGCTACCTCTATAAAATCAGGAGAAAAAATTTCAAATATTATAGAGAACTCAATTTTCTATAAATTAAGTGGAGATCACTACTTCTTTTTAAAACACTCAAAACAGATATGCGAAATAATAGAATATGAACTATTTTAACTTTTTTATCAATTTTATAGCTATTTTTGCTCTATCTTGGTATTTAATACTAAATCTTCAATGGTATAACTATAAGTTACAAAGAGTTGTTTTAAATCATCACAAAAAAGTTTGGCATCTTTTTTATTTTATTTTTCCATTACTTTTATGGATAGTATCAAAAGAGATATATTTTGCACCAATTTTAGTTTTATACTTAATAGCACTATATTTTTGGGCAAAAAAACTTGATAGAAGTTTAGTTTATACAAAAAGAGTTCAAAGATTTTTTATAATTTTAGCTACTCTTTTGATTTTTGGATACTTTTTTGCTTCAAAAATCTACTTTTTATTGGCTCTTTTTTTAACAATATTATTATCAAATCTTACAGAAAAACTAATGTTTAATTTTTATAAAAAAATTGCAAAAAGAAAACTAAATAATATAAAAGATTTAAAGATTGTTGCAATTACCGCATCTTATGGAAAAACATCTATAAAAAACTTTTTATATCATATTTTAAAAGATCATTTTAACACTTACAAAACTCCAAGAAGTGTAAATACAATTGCAGGGCTTGTTTTAGATGTAAATATGGATTTACCTTTAAATACTCAAATTTATATAGCAGAAGCGGGAGCTAGAGTAAAAGGTGATATAAAAACAATAGCAAACTTTCTTGAACCTCAAATTTGTGTAGTTGGAACGATTGGAGAGCAACATATTGAGTATTTTAAAAGTTTAGAAAATATTCAAAATACAAAAAAAGAGTTATTAGGTTCAAAAAGATTAGAAAAAGCATATGTTCACAAAAGTGCAGATGCAAAAGAGTCTTTTAATATTGAGATTTTTCCAAAAAATTTAGAGATTTTAGATAGTAGTTTAGATGGTATTAGATTTAGTTTTGAGATAAATGATAAAAAAGAGGAGTTTTTCGCCCCAATTTTAGGAAGTTTTAATGCAATAAATTTAAGTGCTGTGATTTTAGTTGCAAACTATTTAAAAATAGATATAAAAAGCATAAAAGAGTCTTTAAAAACTCTTCCTCAAGTAGAACACAGACTTCAAAAAATTGAAGCAAATGGTAAAGTGATAATTGATGACTCATTTAACGGAAATTTTGAAGGAATGATGGAAGCTTTTAATCTTTGTAAAACTTATAGTGGAAGAAAGGTTATTATTACTCCAGGACTTGTTGAATCAACTCTTGAAGCAAACAAAAAAATAGCTTTAAAAATAGATGAGGTTTTTGATTTTGTAATCTTAACTGGAAGTTTAAATATAGAGGTTTTAAGTCAAAATATAGATAAAGAGAAAATATTTATTTTAAAAGATAAATCACAAATGCAAAATATATTAGCAAGTAGCACAAAAAGTGGTGATTTGATTCTATTTGCAAATGATGCACCAAATTTTATTTAAGGATTTTTATGGAACATCTTTATGCACCTTGGAGATACTCATATGTAAGCGAAGAGAAGATTAAAGATTGTGTTTTTTGCCATATTTTAAAAAACAGAGATGATGAGAAATATCAAGTTGTTTTTAGTGATGAGCTTTGTTTTGTTGTTATGAATAAGTTTCCTTATAGTCCAGGTCATATTATGGTTGTACCAAATTTTCACACATCAAATATAGAGGATTTAGAGGATATTGTTTGGCAAAGAGTTTCAAAAAGAGTTCAAGAAGCTGTTAGGCTTTTGAAAGATATTATGCCTTGTGAGGGTGTTAATATTGGAATGAATCTAGGTCGTGCAGCTGGAGCTGGAATTGAACAACATGTTCACTATCACTTAGTTCCAAGATGGATAGGAGATACAAATTTTATTACAACAATAGCTCAAACTAGAGTCTATCCAGCAAATTTTTCTGATATTTTTAAAAAATTAAAAGAGAGTTCAAAAATATATTTTAAATAATTTTTTCTTTACTTTGTAGTTTTATTTTGCTAATATAATTTTTTCTTATTAAATTTTCTGGGGGAACTTATGAAAAATTTTGCAAGATACTCTCTTCTTTTAATACTCTTTTTTAATCTTAGTTTCTCAAATGATAATATAAATATAAATTTCTCAAAAATTGATTTAAATGAACTTATAAAAATTAGTTCAAAGATACTTAAAAAAGATATTTTAATATCCGATAAACTAGATATTAAAGTTGATTTTGTATCAAATAAAACCCTAAATAAAGATGAACTTTTAAATATTTTAAGAGCAATTTTAAATGAAAACAACTATGTTTTAGAGGATTTTCACTCCTTTTATAAAATTACAAAAAAAGAGTCAAAAATAGTTTCAAAAGATGATATTTTGATTTATGAATTAAAAAATAGTGAAGTTGAAACTATATATAAAATTTTAGAGGAGTTTTTAAAAAAGAGGAGTTTAAATGGTGATGAAAAAACTCTTATTGTTCCAAATATTGAATCAAACTCTTTAATTGTTTTTTCAAATCAAAAGAGTTTAAATAGTATAAAAAAGCTTATAGATAGTCTTGATAAAGAGAGTTTACAAGTCTATATTGAAGCAAAGATTATAGAGGTTAATAATGAGCTTGTTGATAAGGTTGGAGTATCTTATGGAGTAAGTGCAGCTTCAAGTTCAAGTGGTGGAATTATGGCGCTAAGTACAAAGTTAAATGGTGGTTCATTTGCAATTGATGAAGCAATAGGAAGTTTAGGAATAGATATAAAAAATCAAAATTTAAAAAGTGGTGTATCTTTGGCTGCAAGTTTAAATTTGCTTAAACAAAAAGGTGCTTTGGATATTGTCTCACAACCTTCAATTTTAGCAATAAATAACAAAGAGAGCTTTATTTATGTTGGTGAAAAAATCTCAATGCAAACTTCAAGTAGTCTAACAGATGGAGGTAGATCTAAATCAGATTATGAAAGAGAAGATGTTGGATTAACTTTAAAAGTAAAACCTAGAATTTCAAAAGATAATAAAGTTGCTTTACAAATAAGTGCTTTATTAGAAGCTGTAAAACTAAACAAAGTAGGAGCTGGTGATAATCCTGATACTTTAAAAAAAGAGATAAATACAACTGCAATTTTAAACAATGGAGAGAGTGTAATAATAGGTGGATTAATAGAGAATAAAAATGAAAACATAGAAGAGAAAGTCCCACTTTTGGGAGATATTCCAATTCTTGGAACACTTTTTAGAAATAGTGTAACACTAAATAAAAAGAGTAATTTAGTAATTATAGTAACTCCATATATTGTTCCAAAAAATAAAGGAGTTAGTTTTATTAGAGAAAAGCTTTCACAACTTAAAGAGATAGAGGATATTTACTTACAAAAGAGTTTAGAAGATATTGAAAAAAAAGAGAATAAAAAAGAAAAAGTGGAGCAAAAAAAAGAGAATCAAAAACAGAACAATAATAGAAAAGATCCAATGCAAATATTAATAGATAGCACAAACTCTTCAAGCGATGATTTTTATAACTTTTGATATACTTTTGCAAAAACTAAAGGAATTGATATAGCAAAGTTTAAAAAAGTTCATATTGAGCTTACAAATATATGCAATCTAAAGTGTTCATTTTGCCCTCCAAAAAATTTACCAAACAAAATTATGAGTTTAGAGTTTTTTGATAGATTAAATAGTGAGCTAAAAGAGTTCACAAATGAACTTGCATACCATATAGTTGGTGATCCTTTGGTTTTGACAAATTTAGAAGAGTATTTAAATATTAGTAAAAAACATAATCTTAAAGTAAATATTACAACAACTGCAAATAATATTTCACAAAAGCACTACAAAGCTTTGTTAAATAGTGCTATAAAGCAGATAAATTTCTCAATAAACTCATACAATGCAAACTCACATAAAAAGAGTTTTGAAGACTATTTTGAACCTATTTTAGATTTTGTAAAGTTTGCAATACAAAATAGTCATGAGTACTTTATAAACTTTAGAATATGGAATTTAGATGATAAAAAGAGTGCTTTTGATTTTAATAACGAAGTTTTTAATAGATTAAATCAGTTTTTCAATTCAAACTTAAATATAGATGAGATTTATGCCACAAAACCAAAAAATATTAGAGTTGCTAGAAAAATATTTATAAATTTTGATGAATATTTCTCTTGGCCAAGTTTAAAAAACAGCATAGTTAGCCAAAAAGGTTTTTGTTATGGTTTAAGCTCTCATTTTGGAATATTGGCAAATGGAACTGTTGTTCCTTGTTGTTTGGATTTAGATGCTTGTATAAATCTTGGAGATGCAAATAAAAATTCAATCAAAGATATTTTACAAAGTATTAGGGCAAAAGCTATGATAGATGGTTTTAAAAACAATATTTTAGTTGAAGAGCTTTGTCAAAAGTGTGAATATAGAGTAAGATTTGATATAAAAAATAAAGAGGAATAGTATGAATGAAATAGAGATTTTAAAAAGAAGTATAGGTGATTTTTTTAGCTCTTCAATGCTAAAACTAGCATTAATTCCACTTCTTATTACAATGACAATTTTATATATAATATTTTTTCAAATGGCTAGTTTTGGAATAGATAGTTTGCAAATTATTGCTCAAAATTCACAAAATGGTGGGGAGATAGTTATTGATGAGAGTGCACCATTTTATTTTGTATGGTTTACATATTTAATTGTTTTTTTATTTAAATACTCAATTACATCTTGGTTGGCTGCTTTTTTAATCTATACAGTTGGAATTATTTTTATTTTTCATTTTAGTATTATTATGACGCTGTTAATTATTGGATTTTTGACACCTTTTGTTGTTAATTATCTAAAAAAAACTCACTATAAAGATTTGATTTTAAAACCTTATGGAACAGTTTTAGGCTCTATTTATCTACTTTTAAAAACTCTTTTTATAATGATATTTTTATATATAGTTTTAATACCACTCTATTTTATACCATTAATAAATATTTTGGCTTTGTATCTGCCTTTGTACTACTTTTTTCATAAACTTTTAAACTATGATGTTTCATCTACAATTTTAAGTAAAGATGAGTATAAAAAAATATATGAAAAAAACTCAAACTATTTTAGAGTAAGAACATTTTTTTTATATCTAATTTCAACTATTCCATTTATAACTCTTTTTGTAGCTATATTCTATGTTCTTTATCTATGCCATGCTTATTTTATAGAGCTTGAAAAAATTCAAAAAAATAGTAGTGAGGTTTTATAGTTTTGGAAAATATAAAAAATGCAGTTATAAAAGCAAATATTGAAGTTTTAAATTATTTAAAAAATAGTTTAAAAAAAGATGATTTTATATATACAAATCAGATTGGTTTTGGTGGTGATAACTCACTTAAAATTGATATTGTTTTTGAAGATATTTTTATAGAACATCTAAAAGAGTTTGGAAATGTTTTTAGTGAAGAGTGTGGCTTAAAAGATTTTAAAAAAGATATTACATTTATTATTGATCCACTTGATGGAAGCAATAATTTTTTCTCAAATCTTCCATACTATGGAACATCAGTTGCAATAAAAAAAGGTGAAGATATTATTGGTGGATTTGTTGCAAATTTAGCTTTAGAGACTTTAGTTTATAGATTTTTAGATGGTGAGGTGGTATATTTATCACTAAATAGCAAAAAAGAGTTAAAAAATAGAATAAATAGTGGCTCAAAAGTTGCAGTTTTTGAAAGAGGGTATAAGTATCCAGATATTTGTAAAATTTTAAATGACAAAAATATAAAGTTTAGAGTTTTAGGAGCAACGGCTATCTCTTTGGCAAATGCAAGAGATTATGATTTTGTATTATTTAAGGGCGAATTAAGAGCTTTTGATATTGATGCAGCTATCTATATTTGCAAAGATTTATATAAAATAGTTGAAGATAATCTTATTTTTATAACAAAATCAAAAGATTGTTTTAATGATTTTAAAGAAATTATTAAACATTTTTAGGTATAACTCCAAAACCAAAATAAAAAATAGGAAAAAATAGATGGCTTTAATAATTACGGACGAATGTATTGCATGTGATGCATGTAGAGAAGAGTGCCCAAACTACGCTATTGAAGAGGGGGATCCAATTTATATTATTGATCCAGATAGATGTACTGAGTGCGTTGGTCATTATGAAGAACCACAATGTGTTGAGGTTTGTCCAGTTGATTGTATAATTTTGGATCCTGATAATGAAGAGACAATGGAAGAGTTGAAGTTTAAATATGACCAACTAATGGAAGAAGAAAACTAATATGTCTAAAATTACAACAATCATCGACATTGGTTCAAACTCAATGCGAATGGTTGTTTTAGAAAAGTCTAGTAGATTTGCATTTAGTCTTATAAATGAGACAAAAAGTAGGGTAAAAATCTCTGAAGGGTGCTATGAAAATGGTGGTATGCTTCAAGAATTACCCATGCAAAGAGCTTATGAATCTTTAAAATCTTTTTTAAATATCTCAAATGCCCTCAAATCAAGAAAAATTCTTTGTGTTGCAACATCTGCTTTAAGAGATGCTCCAAACTCTAATGTTTTTTTAAGTAGAGTAAAACAAGATTTAGGTCTAAATATTAAGATTATAGATGGTGAAAAAGAGTCATATTATGGTGGAGTAGCTACTTCAAATTTGCTTCATGATGATAACTTTGTAACAGTTGATATTGGTGGTGGAAGTACAGAGTTTTGTTTTGTTGAAGATGGCAAAATAGTAAAATCTTTATCACTTGATATTGGAACAGTTAGAATAAGAGAGTTATATTTTAATAAAAATAATCTTGATGGTGCAAAAACTTATATTCTTGAAAATCTAAAAAAAGTTTTAAATAGTGGTGTTAATATTCCTTCAAAAGTTGTTGGAATTGGTGGAAGTATTAGGTTTTTATCAAAACTAATTATGCAAAAAAACGCTTATCCACTTGACTCAATTCATGGTTTTACTTATGATGTAAAAAATGAGCAAAAACTTTTTTTAGATATTTTAAAAACAGAATCAAATGCAGAGTTAGAGGCTTTGGGTGTAAAAAAAGATAGATTTGATACCATAAAAGAGGGTACATTTATCTTTAAAACTATTATTGATGAGTTAGGTATTAAAACTGTTGTAACTTCTGGAGTAGGAGTTAGAGAGGGAGTTTATTTAACAGATTTATTAAGAAATCAAAATCATAAGTTTCCTTCTAATTTTAATGTAAGTGTTAGAAGTCTGCTTGATAGATTTCAAATATCTCCTAAACAAAGTGCATATTTGGGAAGAAGTGCTAAAGAGATTTTTGAAGTTTTAAAACCACTTCATAAGCTTGATGATAAGTTCGCAACACTTTTAGTTGTTGCTTCAAAACTTCATTCAATTGGGGTTAGATTAAACTTTTATAAATCAAATGATAATGCTTTTGATTTTATTTTAAATGGTTTAACTTATGATTTTTTACACACTTCAAGAGTAACCGTTGCTTATATTTTGAAGTTTTCAAAAAAATCTCTACCAAAAGAGAGTGATATTGAAAAGTATAAAGAGTTGTTGCCACCTTTGGAAACTCTAAGATGGCTCTCTTTTATGCAGGCTTTAAACTTAGCAATAAATATTGACTACTCAAATCCAAAGACAAAATATGCTTTAAAAGAGAATATTCTTACAATTGAGCTTGAAAATAACTCATTTTTATTGAGCTCTCAAATAGACAAACTTGAACTTCCAGATGGTTTGGAGCTTGGAATTTTATGATAAAAAAGATTGCAATTGTAAGATTGTCTGCAATGGGTGATATTATTCACTCAATGACAGCTTTGCAATTTATTAAAAAAAAATATCCAAATATCCAAATTGATTGGTTTGTTGAAGAGGGATTTGCTGGCGTTTTAGAAAATAATCCAGATGTAAATAATATAATAAAATTAAATTTAAAAAGTATAAAAAAAAACAAACTTGAGATTTTTAATCAAATAAAATTGATTAAAAGTTTTAAAAAAAACAGTTATGATTTAGTAATAGATGCTCAAGGTCTTTTGAAATCTGCAATTGTAGCTAGATTGCTTGGGAAAAAAAGAGCTGGTTTTTGTAAAAACTCAACTAGAGAAAAGATAGCAAGTTGTTTTTATAATAAAAAGATATCAATATCGTATGATAAAAATGTAATTGATAGAAACTGCTATTTGATTAGCAAGGCTTTGGATTTTGAAATTACAGAAGATGAGATTGTAAATAAAGAGCCTTTTTTATTTTTTAAAGATGAGAGTGGTATAATCTACGACTATTTAGAAAAAGATAGAAAAAATATTTTGTTTGTTGTTGGTGCTAGTTGGCCAAGTAAGATTTACCCAAAAGAGAAGTTTGCAAAAATTGCTTCAAGTTTAGATGAGAATTTTTTAATTGCTTGGGGAAATGAGCAAGAAAAAGAGATGGCTAGGTTTATAGAGCAAAATTCAAACGCAAGAGTTTTGCCAAAACTAGATTTAAATAGTTTAAAAGCCTTGATTTCAAAAGTTGATTTAACTATTGGAAATGATACAGGACCAACTCATATATCTTGGGCTTTAAATATTCCAACAATAACTATTTTTGGGAATACTCCAGCTTATAGAAATACATATAGAACAAATATAAGCAAAACTGTAAAATCAAAATCTATTGTAAACCCTTATAAAATAGATAAAAATGATTTTTCAATTCAAGATATAGATGAAGAAGAGATTATAAAAATTGCAAAGGAGCTTTTATATGATAGAAAAGATTAAAGACTATTTTATACTTATTTTATACTATATTTTTCTATCTCTATTTTTTATAACTCCGAAGTTTTTAATGGAGAAATTTTTAAGATTTTTGGCTTTTTTAGCCTACAAAGTAGATAAAAAGCATCTTAAAATTGCAAGAGCAAATCTTGATTTAGTTTTTAAAGATAGTTTAACTAAAGATAGAAAAGAAGAGATAATTTATAACTCATATAAATCTTTATGTTTTAATATGTATGAGCATATAGAGAATCAAAGAGTAAACAAAGAGATACTTTTTTCAAAAGCAAAAATTTTAAATAAAGAGATAATAGAAAAAGCTTTTAAAGATAATAGAAAAATTATTTATATAACTGCTCATTATGGTGGTTGGGAGATAACACTACCATATATTGCTATGATGTTTGGTGAAATTGCTGTTGTAAATAGAAGAATGGATAATCCACATATTCAAAAAAAATATGAGATAGCAAGAAGTAAAAACCGTATTACAATGCTTGAGAAAAAGAGTGCTGCAAAAGGTATGCTAACAGCTTTTAAAGAGAATAAAAGTATAGCTGTAGTTATTGATCAACACATAGGTAGTGGAATTGATATAGATTTTTTAGGACAAAAAGTAAAAGCAACAGACTCAACAGCAAGAGTTGCACTAAAGTTTGATGCAATTATTATTCCAATTTTTACAGTAAACAATGGTTTTAGAGATTGGACAATAGAGGTTCAAGAGCCAATAGATGTTAAAACTTATGAGTTTAAAAGTGAAGATAAAATAAAAGAGTTAACACAAATTCAAAACGATATTGTATCTAATCAAATTTTGAAAAAACCAGATTTTTGGCTTTGGCAACATAAGCGTTTCAAAGCTTATAATGATGAAATTTATAAAAAGTAGAATATATGCAAAATAAACCTAAATATAGTTTTTTTAAAAATTGGAAATATGCAATGCAAGGATTAATAACTGCTATAAAAACAGAGAGCTCTTTTAGACTTGAACTATTTTGTGCAATATTTATTGTAGCTTTAATTTTATATGTTGATACAACTTTAACAAATAAGCTCATACTTTTGGTTACTGGAATTTTGGTTTTAATAGTAGAACTTTTAAACTCTGCAGTTGAAAATGTGGTTGATTTGTGTACAAAAGAGATTCATCCACTTGCTAAAAATGCTAAAGATTTAGGCTCAACTGCTGTTATGTTTACAATTACTTTGCATCTGGTTTGTTGGATGATAATTTTAATATAAATTTTGATATCATTCAAACTCATTTCAAATAAGGAAACAAAGTTATGTTTTTTGCAATATTAATAAATCGTTTATGTAAAATTTTCGGTGCACTTTTAAAAGGTTTATCTTATATAATTTATTTTATTTTTCCAAAGCTTCGATTTACAATTCCAAAAGTTAGTAAAGCAAAAATATCATCAAAAACAAATTCTCTTGTACCTAAAATAATTTGGCAAACAAACTACTCAAATGTTGTTACTCTTCCTGTTTATGTAAACTATTTATTTAATAGACTTATGTCTTTAGATTGGGAATATAGGTATGTGAGTACTGAAGATAGATTGGAATATATTAAACAAAATGCACCTAAAAATTATATTGATGCTTTTGAACAATTAACAGATGGTGCAGCTCAAGCTGATTTTTGGAGATTATTTGTTTTAAACAATATTGGTGGAGTTTATATGGATATAGATGCTCATATTGTTTTACCTCTATCAAAACTAATTAAACCAGAGGATAAAGAGCTATTTATTAAATCAAAAGTTAGATACAACAACTATTTTTTAGCAACTGCTCCAAATAATAAACACTTTAAAAATACACTTGATTTAATAGTTGATAATATTGAAAATAGAAGAGTAGAAGAGGGTGTTTATAGTCTTACAGGACCTATGGCACTAAATCAAGCAATAGGTAATGAAACAATAAATTATAAACTATATAAATATGTTTGTATTCAAGGAAGTTTTACAAATGAGTATTTTCAATATATGGATAAACCAAGAGGAAAATGGACTCATGCAAAAAATGAAGATTTATTAAAAAAAGGCAATTAGTATGTTTGAAAAAATTAAGTCTATTTCATTTGATAAAGTTTCATACTATTCATTACTGTTATTTGCATTAACTCTACCATTATCAAAAGCAGCTATTAGCTTTTTTATATTTTGGTTTATTTTATTAATAATATTAAAAAAAGATTATAAAAATAGTTTTAATGTTTTAAAAGAGAATAAAATATTTTTATATATAGGATTAATAATTTTATATGGATTTATAAGTTCACTTTGGTCTGAATATGAAGAATATACATTTAAATTTTTAGGACACTATCTTTATTGGATTATTGTTCCAGCTATTGTGATTCTTACAAAAAAAGAGTGGTTATATAAAATTTTAAATGCTTTTTTAGTTGGAATGTTTATTAGTGAGATGATTTCATATGGAATTTATTTTGAGATTTTAACTGGATTTAATGGAGGACCTTCAAATCCATCACCATTTATGAGTACTATTCATTATAGTATCTTTTTGGCATTTACATCATTGGTGCTATTGTATAGATTTTTATTTGAAGATGAATCTTTAAAAGTTAAAGTTGTATTGTTTTTATTTTTCTTAATAACTACTACAAATTTAATGATTTCAACAGGAAGAACTGGTCAGCTAGCATTTTTTGTAACTTTATTTATAGTGTTTATAATAAAATATAGAGTATCTTTAAAAGCTATAATATTAAGTGTAGTTTTTGCTATAACAATATCTTTTGTGGCTTATAATAGTTTAGATTTATTCAAAAAAAGAGTTGATGCAGCTATTTCAGATGTTCATAAAGTAGTTTTAGAAAAAGATTTTGAAAGTTCTTGGGGAATAAGAGCTGGTTTTTGGGTTGTAACTTATGATGCATTTAAAGAATCTCCAATTTTTGGGCATGGATTAGGGGATCATAATTTTGTTGCACAAAGTATGATAGAAAAATATAAATATCCATATTTTTCAGAATTTGTTACAAAGTTTATTTCAGAAGCACATTTTCACAATCAATACTTGATGTTCTTAGCAGAGGGTGGACTTGTTGCATTATTTTTATTTTTATTGTTTTACTATAAGTTATATAAGTTAGAAATAGATGATATTGAGTTAAAACACATAAGTATTATAGGAATTACTGTTTTCATGGTATCTTTTATATCTGAACCACTTTTATACTGGAAATTTTCTCAGATTTTCTTTTTATTTATAGTTTCATTTACAATTGTTAGCTCTAAAAAAGATTTGAAAATATGATACAACTTCAAAAAGAGAAAATTGAAAGTATTTGTATAATAATGCTTGGATTACTTGGAGATGTTCTAATGCGAACACCAGTTATCAAAGAGATTAAAAAAATTTATCCAAATTCTAAAATATCAGTTATTGTAGATCCTATTGGTAAAGAAGTACTAATTAATAACGCAGATATTGATGAAATAATTGTTATTAATAGAAAAAAGAGAAATTATTTGAGGTACCTTTATAATAAATTAAAAGTTCAAATTCAAGTAATATATAAATATTTTGATTTGGTAATTGATTTGTATGGTGGTAGTTCATCTTATAATTTGACTAGATTAAGCTTAGCAAGATATCAAATAGGATTCAAGAAAGATAAGATTTGGACAAATAAAATTTTTTTTAAAGATGATTCAGAGTTAAATTTTAAAAATAAATATCATTTAACAAACAAATTATTTCAATTGTTAATATATTTTAATATTAAAATAGATACTTTAGATACAACTCCTGTGATGTATACAAACAAAATATCTGAGAATAGTATTAAAGAATATATGAAATCTTTTAAAAATAGTAATAATTATCTTATATCTTTAGGTTCAGGTGGAATTGAAAAAGTTTTAGATATTAAAGTAACTTTTGAGTTAATAAAATATATTTATGAAAATTATAATATGATACCAGCGATAGTTTTAAATCCTGGACAAGAGTATCTACAACAACAATTAATTAATGATTTTTTGATACCAAATAATATAGAACACATACAACTAAAATATTTATCAATAGAAGATTTAGCGGTTTTAATTAAATTAAGTAATTTTATCATTGTTCCAGATACTGGTCTTTATCATATAGCAGTAGCGAAAAATACTCCAATTTTTAGTGTTTTTACTTATACAAATCCAAAACTTGTAGAGCCTTTAAAAGGAATATATAAAATTGTTTTTCAAGAAGATAAAACGCTTTTTGAAAATAAAAATTTAGAATTAAAATTTGGTACAAAAGAAATAGAAATTTCAATAATAAAAGATAGTTTTGATGAGTTTTATAAAAAATTATATAAAGGTAAAAAATGATTAAATATATAAAAGCATTTAGAAAATATTTAAGAAATATAAAATATTTAATTAAAGAAGAAGTTTTATTTAAAGAACATTCTTCATTAATGATTTCAGATAGAATTGCTAATTTTAATAGGCAAAATAGTGTAAGAGATAAAAAAAAGGGGGGGGAGTAAAGGATTAAAAATTCTTATAACTTCTAAATTCTTTATGAGAAATTTTGGAGATAGGCTAGGATTCCACAATATTACTTTTTTACTATCATTTTTAGATAATGTTGAAGTTATTGATTATGATGATTTAGAAGAAACTATCAAAAGATCCATCTCAATATGATTTATTGATAATTGGAACAGGAAATAGCATTTATCATAAAATGATAAATAATGATTTTTATGAATATTTATCAAAAGCTAATAAAGTTGTTGGTATTTTTGGATTTCAATATTATCAAAAGCTATTAAAGAAAGAAAAACTATTTATTAAATGTATGAATAGATTTGATAATATTTTTTTAAGATATAAACAAGATATGGATTTTTTAAATGAAATTTATTTAAAAAATGATATTAAAATAAAGTATAATATAAATCATCTAGGAGATTGGTTGATTTTGCTATTTCCAAATACTATATGGTTTAATAATGATTGTCTTAATATCATATCAAAAGAACCATTTGTAAGAAATGCAATGGATTTGTATATTCAAGAAATACAAATGTATAGAATAGTTCATAGCAGTAGATTACATACACTATTGTGTGCTTTATGCTCAGCAGAAATGGTTTCTTATGAAGAGCAATATGAGAAAGATTGTACTGAAAAATCAGGAAAATTCGAAGGCTTATTAAATGATATTTTTAGTACAAACTTTAAAGAAAAAGAGTTATTTATAGTTGATAGAAAAAGTGTAAATAATTATAGATTATTAGTTTCTAATAATTTTGATGAATTAAAAAAATATTTTAATTTATTATCAACTAGCATTAAAATCATGTAATATTATATAAATTTAAATAATATATTTTAAATATAAATTAAAAGGCTTTTAGCTAAAATATTACCCATTTTAAAAAAGGAAAGCCTTTGTCAAAGTTTAAATTAGAGGTAAATGAAGAGTTTAAGACTCTTAAAAATTTCGTAAAAAATATAAAAATCTTTTTCCAAAAAAACAACAATACAATTCATAAAGCAAGAAATGAGATAAAAGTTATAAATTATGAGAATAGAGATTTTGTAGTAAAGTCTTTTAAGGTCCCCCACATAATTAATAAATTCGTATACACTTTTTTTAAAAGCTCAAAAGCTAAGAAATCTTACGACTATGCTTTAAAGATTGAGAAGTTTACACCAAAACCTATTGGATATATTGAGTTTTATGAGAATTTTTTAATCAATGATAGCTATTTTGTTAGTGAAAAATTTGATTATGATTTTACTATTAGAGAGCCACTTTTAGATATAAACTTTCCAAATAAAAATGAAATATTTAAAGCATTTGCAAAATTTACATTTGATTTACACGAAAATGGAATTTATCATTTAGATTACAGTCCTGGAAATATTTTAATAAAAAAAGAGAATGGTAATTTTATTTTTAAAATAGTTGATATAAATAGAATGAAATTTTTTGATTTAGAACTAAGTGATAGACTTAAAAACTTTTCAAAACTTTGGGCAAAAGATGAAGATTTGGAAGTTATCATAAAAGAGTATGCAAGGTTTTTACAAAAAAATGAAAAAGAGTTAGTTTCTAAAGCTTTAGATTTTTCTCATAAACATAAAGCAAAAATAAATTTTAAAAAAAGATTAAAAGGAAAAAAAATTGTTGATTAGTATTATGTATCATCATGTAAATAGTGATAGATGTTCAAATGATTTATCAATTTTTGAAGAGCATCTAAAATATATAAAAAACAATTTTAAAACTATTTTTCCAGGTGAAAAAGCAAATCAAAAAAGTGTTTGTTTGACTTTTGATGATGCTTATGCTGATTTTTATTTTTTAATTTTTCCACTTTTGAAAAAATATAATTTAAAAGCACTTTTAGCTATTCCTTCAAAATATATTTTAGATGATACAGAGCAAACAGCAGAAAATAGAATGAATTTTGAGCATAATGATTTATTTGAAAATTATCAAAAAGCTACATTTTGTACATATAAAGAATTGAAAGAGATGAAAGAGAGTGGATTAGTTGTTTTTGGTTCACACTCTCATTCACATATAAATTTACTTGAAGTTGATGTTGATTTAGATTTGGAATTAAGAGTTTCAAAAGAGATTTTAGAAGAGAAGTTAAATACAAAAATAGAGAGTTTTGTATTCCCTTTTGGAAAATACAATCAAAATATTTTAAAAGAAGCAAAAAAATACTATAAATACAATTTTAGAATTGGAAATGCAATACATAAAGATTTTAGTGGAATTAATGGAGCAATTTATAGAATTGATGGTGATAGTTTAAAAACTCCTGATGAAATATTTAAAACTACAAAACTATTAAAATATAAATTTAAAGGTTTATTAAAAAGATTAGGTAAAAAATGAATATTAGTGTAGTTATGTTAGCAAAAAACAATGAAAAAACTATAGAAAATAGTTTAAAAAGCTTAGTTGAGTTTAATGATGTTGTTGTTTATGATAATGGTTCAACAGATGAAACTATAAATATTGCAAAAAAGTTTCCAAATGTAAATTTAATACAAGGTGATTTTAAAGGTTTTGGCTGGACAAAAAATCATGCAGCTTCTTTTGCTACAAATGATTGGATTTTAATAATTGATAGCGATGAAGTAGTTGATGTAGAGCTTTTAGCAGAGTTAAAAAATAAAAAACTGGATGAAAAAACAGTTTATAAGTTAAATTTTAAAGCTTTTTACAAAGATATTCAAGTAAAACATTGTGGGTGGAATAATCAAAAAATCAAAAGATTGTATAATAAAAATGTAACTTCTTATAATTCAAATGATGTGCATGAGGATATTATAACTGATGGTTTAAATATAGAAGAGTTAAAAGGAAATGTTGAGCATTATAGCTATCATACAATCTCAGAATTTATAATTAAAGCAGACAGATACTCAACACTTTTTGCATCTAATAATGCGGGTAAAAAATCTTCAAGTCCTTTAAAAGCATTTTTCAATGGATTGTATTCATTTTTTAGAACATATATTTTAAAACAAGGTTTTAGGGATGGTTATGTTGGTTTGATTATTGCATATTCGCATATGGTTACAAACTTCTACAAATATATAAAACTTTATGAAGCAAATAAAGAGTTAAAAAAATGAACCTTTTAATCACAAGACACGACAAAATTGGTGATTTTTGCGTAACATTACCTCTTTTTAAAGCTATAAAAGAGCAATACCCCGCTACAAAACTAACAGCCCTTGTATCTAAAATAAATTTTGATTTTGCAAAGAGTTTAGATTTTATAGATGATGTGATTTTATATGATAAAAACGATTTAGAAAAAACACTTCAAACTATAAAAGATAAGAAATTTGATGCAAGTATCTCTTGCTTTATTGATACAACTTTAGGAAAAATTCTTTTCAAAAGTAGAATCAAAAAAAGAGTTGCTCCTGCAACAAAAATTGCACAAATATTTTTCAATATTAGGGTTAAACAAAGAAGAAGCAAGGTAGAAAAAACAGAGTGGCAATATAATCTTGATTTAGCAAAAGCTATTTTTCCTAGCCTAAAACTAGATTTTAAAAGACCACTTTTAAAGCTTGATGTACAAAAAGAGAAAAGAGTGATTTTTCATGCTGGTTTTGGTGGAAGTAGCGATGGAAATTTGAGCTTAGATGATTATTTAAATCTTGCTAGAAGCATTAAAGATAGTGAGTATGAAATAGTTTTTTCTTTTGGACCTGATGATGAAAAATCAAAAGAGTATATTGAATCAAAACTAGATTTCAAAGCTACAATTTATAACTCAAAAGGCACTTTGCTTGATTTTACAAAATATATTGCATCTTCAGCTCTTTTTGTAAGCACTTCAACAGGACCCATGCATCTAGCAGGTGCAACAAACTCAAAAACATTATCATTTTTTGGAGATAGTTTGTTTGCAAGTAGTAGAAGATGGGCAACTATAAGTGATGAAAAATATCAAAATAATTTTATGTTAAGTGCTGATTATTCAAAAGAAGATTATTTGAAAATAGAAAAAAGATTAGAGGAAATAATTAGTGAATAAATCGCCTTTTGTATGGGATTTGTATTCAGATCAACCCCATGTTATAAAAGATAGAGCTTTTAAAAAAGCTATGAGAAAAAAGCATAAAAAAGATTTTATAAAACTTATTATTACTTCACTTTTTATTTTACCTTTATCAATTATCTTTATGAAACTATTTCGTGGAAAAGTAGAAACTTCAAATCAAGAGTTTATTGGACTTGGAGTAAATTTAGATAAAGATGATGGTAAAAATACTCAGCAAGATTTAGTTGAAGAGTTGGGTGTAAAAAATCTAATCATTAGAGTTCCATTAACTGATATTTTAAATATTGACTCTTATGTAAGCTTTGCACAAAGTTTTAATTTAAAAACTCACAAAAACATCTTAATAAATATTATTCAAGATAGAGTAAATATTGAAAATCATGAAATCTTAGAGAAAAATTTAGATTTAATATTTGAAAAATTTAAAAATATTTCAAATGAGTTTCAAATAGGAACTACAATAAATAGACTGAAATGGGGATTTTTCAGTGTAGAAGATTTTTTTGATTTTTATAAAATTGCACAAAAACTAAAAGAGCAAAAATATCCAAATATTAAGCTTCTTGGACCATCTGTTATAGATTTTGAATACTACTACAACGCAAGAGCGATGTTTAATTTCCAAAATATAAAATATGATATAACTTCAGCACTACTTTATGTAGATAGAAGAGGCAAACCACAAAACACTCAGTATGGTTTTTTTAATACAAAAAATAAAATAGATATGCTTTTTTCACTTGTAAAATTAAGCCCAAAAACATCAAGTGATGAGATATATATTACAGAAGTAAACTGGCCACTATCAAACACAGCTCCATATGCACCTACAAGTGAAAAAGAGTGTGTAAGTTGTGAAGATTATACAAAATATATGTTGGATTATTTTAAAATAGCATGTGATTCAAAAAAAATAAAAAAAGTTTTCTGGCATCAACTAATTGCTCCTGGTTATGGTTTAGTTGATAACAGAGATGGAAAAATTTTAAAATACCCACAATTTTATGCTTTTAAGGAGATGTTAGAAAATGTTTAAAAATAGATATACACAAACTTTTACAGCAATCATTTTATCTTTGCTTATCCTATCTTCACTTAGAATATTTTTTTATTTTAAATATCAATATTTTTTTGAAGATTTAACATTTTATGAGACATTTATATCTTTTATATTTGGTTTAAGAGTTGATATTATTACTCTTTTTACATTTGTTGGAATATTTATTTTACTTCTTCTTTTACCTTTTAAATTTACATTCAATATTTATTATAGAGTTTTTTTAGCAATTTTATGGAGTTTAGTATTTATCTCTATTTTAGCTTTATGTATAGCAGATATTATATATTTTGAGTTTAGTCAAAGACATGTTTCAAATGAGCTTTTAAGCTTAGCAGATGATATGAATATAATATTTGATATGGCTTTTGGTTCACTAATTTACTACACTATAACATCATTTATTATATTTGCTTTTCTTATTTTTCTATATATTAAGATTTTTAAATCACCTTTGAAGAATCAATTTTTAAGAAAGAGAGACTATTTTTACTTTTTTTTAATTATTCTTATGTTGTTTGCAGGAATTAGAAATAGTTTTGAGAGAAAATCATTTGGAATTGTAGATGCTTATGCTGTTTCAAAAACTAGCTCAGGAGTTTTAGCTATAAATGGTTTTTACTCATTTTATAGAACTTTAGGTGTTTATAAAGGTGGTAAAAGAGTAAACTTAATGAATTTTGAGAAAGCACAGCCAATCGCAAAAGAGTTTTTAAAAAGTGATAAATTTATTTTTACAAATGATGATTATCCAGCACAAAGAGCTTTAAAAACAAAAGAGAATAGAAATCAATACAATATTGTTATAGTTTTGCTTGAGTCTTGGGGTGCTGAACATATTGATGGATTTACAAAATATAAAGAGTTAAATGTAACACCATATTTTAAAAAGCTCTCAAACCAAGGACTTAAATATACAAATTTCTATGCAAATGGTTATAGATCTATTTATGGAATAACATCAGTTTACACAGGAATAACTTTACCAGCTGGATTTCAATATTTAGGAAATGGTTTAGAACTTACAAACTTAAGCTATTTAGGACAAATAGCAAAACAAAACGGTTACTCAACACTTGCCGCACAAAGTTCAAATAGAAGATCATATAGAGTAGATTCAGTTTCATCACTGGCTGGTTTTGATGAGTTTTATGGAGCTGAAGATATGCCAAATGTTGAAGTTGTTGATCTTGGAAGAGAGCCAGATACAGGAACTTATGATTATAATATGTTCAATTTTATGCATAAAAAATTAAACACTACAAAAGAGCCTTTTCTAAGTTTTATGTTTACATCTACAAATCATAGCGATTTTCATCTTCCAAGTGCTAAATTTGAGAGATATCCTCACGATTTAAAGAACTATTACGGATATTTAAATAGTTTAATCTATGTTGATAATGCAATAGAGAGATTTATTGAGGGTGTTAAAAAAGAGCCTTGGTTTGATAATACTATTTTTATATTTACATCAGATCATGGAAGTGGAAATGCTTTGGGAAATATAGCAAAAGATTTAAGACCTGATGATAAGATAGTTTCTAATATAGAAGGTTATAGAGTTCCACTTTTAATATATGCACCAAAGATTTTTAAGCCAAAAAACATTGATATTTTAGGTTCACACAATGATATTAAACCTACAATTATTGATCTATTAGGGTTTGAAAATAGCTTTAGTTCAATGGGTAACTCTTTATTTGATGAGAGTTCTAAAAATAGATTTGTATATACTTTTGGTGGTGATCAAATAGGACTTATAAAAGATGATTGTTATATTATGTTTAATTATAAGAATATTACAAATTCTAGTTGCAAAGATGAGTTAAAAACTAAATTAGAAGAAGAACTAAAAGCTATTGATAGTTTTGAATCATACCTTTTAGATAAAAATAGATGGTTAAATATAAAAGAGTAGGGTTAAAAAATGGTTAAAACAATATTTATAGAGATTCCTTCGTGGCTTGGTGATGCAATTATGGCAACACCAGCTATACAAAATATAATAAAAACATATCCAGATGCTAAAATCATACTTTTAGGTTCATATGTATCTACACAAGCTTTTAGTAACTATCCAAATATTAAACAAATAATAATTGATGAGACAAAAAAAGAGAAAAATAGATATAAAGCTTTAATCAAATTAGCAAAAAATATTGGAAAAGTTGATTTAGCCATATCTTTTAGAAGAAGTATCTCATCAAAATTTATGATGTTTTTTATAAAGTCAAAAAAGAAGTTCAATTATAGAAGGCTTACAAAACAAGAGATTCATCTAGCTATTCGTTATAACGATTTTGTAAACAAAATTTTAAAAACAGATAATGAAGTAGGGGATTTAAAACTATATTTTACTCCATATAAATATCCTAAAAAAACATTAGGAATAAATCCAGGCGCCACTTATGGAAGTGCAAAAAGATGGTATCCCCAAGAGTTTGCAAAAGTTGCAATAACTTTAGCTTCAAAGTATGATATTGTAATTTTTGGAGGTCCAGCTGAAACAGATATTGCAAAAGATATTGAATATGAGTTGGTTAGACAAGGAGTGCGAAACTATCAAAATTTAGCTGGGAAGACGACTATTCCTGAACTTATTGAAAAAATAGCAGGTCTAAGTCTATTTATTACAAATGATAGCGGTCCTATGCATATAGCTGCTGCTTATAAAATTAAAACTATATCAATTTTTGGACCAACAAAATATAAAGAGACAAATCAGTGGAGAAATCCAGATGGAATCATTGTTACAAAAAACCTATCTTGTGCCCCTTGTATGAAAAGAGAGTGTCCATTAAAACATCATGATTGTATGAAGCAGATAAAAGCAAATGAGGTTTTAGAAGCTATTAGTTTGTTAGAAGATTAAATCTTCTAACAATTAATTACTTAACTCATTGTCAATAATTTGACAAATTGTGTGTGCAAAAAGAATATGCATCTCTTGAATTCTTGGTGTATCATTTGAAGGAACAACTAAATTTATATCACAAAGCTCATTCATAGCTCCACCATCCCTTCCTGTTAATCCTAAAGTTTTACATCCCATTTCTCTTGCAACTTTTAAAGCATTTATTACATTTTTACTATTTCCTGAAGTTGAAATTCCTATTAATAAATCGCCTTTTTGTGCCAATGCTTCAACTTGTCTATCAAAAACTCTATCATATCCATAATCATTTCCAATAGCTGTTAATGCACTTGTATCAGTTGTAAGAGCAATTCCAGGTAATCCTCTTCTTTCAGTTTTATATCTTCCTGTAAGCTCTGCTGCAATATGTTGCGCATCAGCTGCACTTCCACCATTTCCACAAAGTAAAATTTTATTCCCAGCTCTTAATGTTTCAACTGCAAGTTTTGAAGCCTCTAAAAGTGGCTCTTGCATAGTTTGTATAACTTTTGCTATTGTCTCTTGGTGAGCTAAAAACTCTTTAATTATTGCATTTTGCATTTTCATTTATCCTTTTTATTGTATTTGTTGTACTTTTACCATCTACAAATTGAACAAGTTTTAACTCATCTGCTATATCTTGTCCAACAACCTCTTTACCTTCATAATCTCCACCCTTTACCAAAACATGCGGTTTTATTAGTTTGATTAGTTCATAAGGTGTCTCTTCTTCAAAAATAACTACATAATCAACACTCTCTAAAGAAGCTAAAATATAGGCTCTATCATCTTGAGTATTTATTGGTCGGCTTGGACCTTTTAATTTTCTTACACTACTATCAGCATTTAATCCCAAAATTAAAACATCACCATAGCTTTTTGCCTCTTCTAAGTACTTAACATGCCCAACATGTAAAATATCAAAACAACCATTTGTAAATACTATTTTTTTACCTTGAGAGTGAAGTTTTTTTGCTAATTTCTCAATCTCATCAAATGTTTTTATATGGCTTGATGAACTTGATTTATTAAGTTGTGATTCATACTCATAAATCTCATCCAAAGTGGCAGTTGCACTTCCAATTTTTCCAACCACAACTCCAGCTGCAAGATTTGCAAAATATAGAGCCTTTTTAATATTAACTCCACAAGAAAGAGCAAATGTAATTGAAGCAATTACAGTATCTCCAGCTCCTGTTACATCAAAAACTTCTCTAGCTGCTGTTGGGCTTGTAAATAGCTCATCATCAAATATTGCAATTCCTTGCTCACTTAAAGTTATAAGTGAAACTTCCAAATTGCAATTTTGTTTTAAACTCTTTAGAGCTTCAATCAAAGATTTCTCATCTTTTATATCTATATTTGTAGCTTCCATAGCCTCTTTTTTATTTGGAGTTAATGTATAAGCACCTTTGTATTTACTAAAATCTTTACCTTTTGGATCTGCTAAAACTTTTATTTTATGTCTGTTTGCAAGTTTTATAATATCTTGAGTTAAAGTTGTAGTTAAAACACCTTTTTTATAATCAGATAAAATTATTGCACTATAATTTTTTATATTTTTCTCTAAAATCTCTAAAATTTTATTTGAACTATTTTTTGAAATCTCATCTACACTTTCACTATCATATCTTAAAACTTGTTGATTTGAAGCCATAAGACGGCTTTTTTTAGATGTTTTTCTTCCCTCTTCAACAACTAAATTATCAAAAGCTACACCAATATTTGAAAGTAAAGTTTTAAGTTCATTTGCAACACTATCATCACCAATTACACTAATAACTTCAACACTACTTCCAAGACTTACTAGATTATTGATTACATTTCCAGCTCCACCTAAAACTGAGTTCTCTTTTTTTACATTAACAATTTGAACAGGAGCTTCAGGTGAAATTCTATCGCATGATCCCCACAAATAGTGATCAATCATAAGATCACCAATAACTAAAATATTTGGTTTAAGACTAATATTTATCATTTAAGCTCTTCATTAAAAAGTCTAATAATCTCAGGAAGATAAGCTTTTATTCCATCTTCTAGGCTAAATCTTGGCTCATAATCTAAAAATTTCTTAGTAGTTTCAATATTTGCTTCTGTGAAAAATTGATAAGAACCAACATAAGGATTTATAATGTACTCTTTTCCATTATCAATTCCTAACTCTTCTTGCAAAATATTTACAATATCTTCAAAACTTCTAGCATTTCCTGTTCCTACATTATATACACCAGATTTTTGAGGTTCACAAGCTTTTATATTTGCTTGAATAATATCTTCAATATATATAAAATCTCTTAGAATTTTATCACTCCCTTCAAAAAGTTTTGGAGTGTGAGCTCTTAAAATTTGGTGCCCAAATTGAACTACCATTGAAGATGTCTTCTCTTTATAAAACTCTTTTGGTCCATAAACATTAAAATATTTAAGACCAACAATTGATATTGGAAGCTCTTGTTTTAGGTATTCATAAGTGATATTATCCATCATAACTTTACTAAATCCATAAACATTATTTGGTTTTTCAAATCCAACTTCAAACTTATCACTATCTCCATAAGTTGCAGCACTACTTGCATAAATCATATTAGCTTTATGTTTTATTGCAATTTTTAATAAATCTTCATAGGCATTTACATTTGTTTTTATCATAATGTCTTGCTCAATTGCTGTTGTATCAGATATTGCTGCTTGATGAAAGATATAATCAAATTTATAGTTTTTCTCTAAACTTTTTAAAAGTTTTTTATCATTTATATCGCCACTTATTACAACACCATTGAAGCCAACAAGATTTTTAAAGTGACCAAAACTTTTTAAGTTTCCATTTGAAAATCTCTCACCACTTCTAAAACAATCAAGTACTACAATTTTTGATTCAGGATAGTTTTTTTGAAAATAAAAAGCTAAGTTTGATCCAATAAATCCAGCTCCGCCTGTTATTAAAATTGTTTTTTTATTAAAATTTATATCTGTATATTTCATTTTTACTCCTTTATATATTTTAAACTATCAAATAAGCTATTAGCCACTAAAAAATCTTCACAATTTTTTTCATCTTTGCTTATTAAAATTTTGTTTTCTATTTTACCATTTTTTGCACACTCTATATCACTTTTTTTATCACCAATTAGCCAAGAGTTTTTTAAATCTATATCAAAATCTTTTAGTGATTCTAAGATCATTCCATCTTTTGGTTTTCTACACAAACAGTTATCTTCTGGTTTATGAGGGCAGTGATAAACTTTTAAAATATCAATCTTTTGTTTTTTGAACTCTTCAACCATATAATCTGTTAGAATTTCAAAATCCTCATTTGTATAAAATCCTCTACCAATTCCAGATTGATTTGTTACAACAATAATCTCATAACCAAAATCTAAAAACTTTTTACAAGCTTCAAAAACACCATCAACAAATTTAAAATCGCTAATCTTATAAACATACTCAAAATCTTCGTTTATAACTCCATCTCTATCAAGATAGATAATCTTTTTTTTCATTATAAAATCCTCTAAATTTAAGATTAAATAGTATCATAAAGCAGTTTTAACTATAATTATGACTTTAAAAAATAGGAAAAAATATGATAAACACAACTATATTTTATAAAACAGAAAATAGATTAATAAGTGAGATAAAAAAAAGAGATTATATTAAAGTTGTAAAAAATCCCTCAAAAATACTCAAACTTTTTGGCAAAAAAAAATATGCAGATATCTATTTTCATAGTGGAATTTTAGATGAAGATAGTGTTGATAAGATTAAAAATGCAAAATTTACAATTACAAACTCTTTTTCAAACTTAAATTTAATTGTAGAAAAAACAGAAATATCTAAAGATAAAATTGATGTTATCTATCCAAGTGTAGATTTAGAGTATAAAAAACCAAAAGAGATAAGAGAGAAATATAAAGAGAGATTTGATTTAACTATAAATACAAGATTAATTCTTTTTAGTGCAAAAAATTTTAAAAATTCAGGAATAAAAGAGTTTTTAGATATCTGTTCAAATCTATCTTATATAGATTTTAAACTTCTGATTTTGGGAAATAAACAACAACTAAATGCTTTGGAATTTTTGCTACCAAAGTATAAAAGTTTGGAATCAAAGATTATAAAGCTTGATGAGAGCAAAGATAGTTCAGATGAGATATTTTTATTGAGTGATATTTTTTTATTACCAACTCACAATAAAAATATAGCAAGTAGCGTAATAAAAGCTATGTTTTGCAAATGTGTAGTATTTGCTCCAATTAATAATGATATTAAAGAGATATTAGATATTTACGCAACAATGGATAGCCCAAGTGATCCAAGCACTCCTTTTAAAATAGATGGAGTTCTTTATGATTTAAATGAGTTAAAAAAGATTCAAAAAGAGAATAGAAAAATTGCAAAACAGATGAGTTTAGAGCAAAATGTTGCAAAATTTGATGATATTTTATTAAAAATTTAACTCTAACTTAAGAATTTTAAGGTAGAATACGCGAATATTTTTCACTAAAAAAAAGGAATAAGAAAATGGCAAGAAGATGTGCAATTTCAGGAAAAGGACCTATGGTTGGAAACAACGTAAGTCACGCAAAAAATAGAACAAAAAGAAGATTTTTACCAAATATTAGAACTATTAGAGTTATGACTGAAGATGGTTCAACTGTTAAGCTAAAAATTTCTGCAAAAGAGCTAAGAACTCTTAAAAAACACTCTTAATAGTATAGCAAAAGTGCTTAGATGAGCATTTTTACTAATATTAAAAAAATATTAGGCTGGGAACTTTCAAGTTCAAAGCCTCAATATGATTTAAACTCTGTAATTTATTCAAAACTAAAACCACTAAGATTACCCTTAATAATTATTCAGCTTCTTATGATGATAGGAGTGTTGGGTTATGTCTACTTTGAAGATTATTCAATTATGCATGCAATATTTCAAACATCTTACACAATTACAAATACTGGTTTTGGAGCATTAAATGAATCAAACTTTAAAAATGAGACTATATTTTTTACTGTTTTTTTAATGATTGCTGGTTTCTCTAGTTTTATTTTTGGAGTTGGGGTTATAATTGATGTTTTTACAAATGGAAATTTAAGAGCTTTATTGAAGGAGAGAAAGATGCTTTATAAAATAGCAAGATTAAGAAAACATTTTGTGCTTTTTTATCACAATGAATATACAGCACAAGTTGCTAAACAGTTTAGAGAGAATCATATACCTTTCGTGGTTGTTGATCCAAGTGATAATATAGAAGAGATAGCTAGAGAGAATAAATATCCATATTTTATAAAAGATGAGCCATATCAAGAGAGTGCATTTTTCAAATCACATTTAAGCTCTGCAAAAGGAGCTATATCTTTATCAAAAAATATCTCTGACAATATTACTTTAATAGCATCTGTAAGGCTTTATGAAAAAGAGTTAGGACGAAGTCCATTTTTAATAATATCAAATGCAGAGACTAGAAATGAAAAAATTAGGCTTCAAAAACTTGGAGCTGATAAGGTTGTAGCAACACCTTCATTAATGGCAAAAAGAGTAAGTGCAATTGCTATGAGTCCTGATATGGAAAATATTTTGGATGAGTTTTTATATAAAAAAGATAGCCCAATTACTATGGAAGAGATCCTTATAAAAGAGGATGCTTGGAGTATAGGAAAAGAGCTAAAAGAGCTTGATTTAAGAGAAAAACTAAGTATATCTGTTATTGGAATAACTGAAGAGAGTGGAGCTTTTATACAACTTCCAAAAGGAAATAAAGTAATAAATAAAAACTCAAAACTACTTCTTGTTGGTTCACAAAAAGGTATTACTAGAGCAAAAAGAGTATTAAATTTAATTAATCAACCAAAGGAGTTATAAAAATGTTTACTATTTTACCAATAAAAGGTTATATTGACCAAATAGATGGTTTTTATTGTGATGGAATTCATATTGGTCTTAAACCAAATGGTAATAATGATTTAGGTTTTATTTACACAAAAGAGCCTTGTACAGTTGCTGCAATTTTTACTAATAATAAATTTCAAGCAGCACCTTTAAAACATTTTTTGGCTTATGAAAAAGGTTTTAAAACAAACTTTGTACTTATAAATTCAAAAAATGCAAATGCATTAACAGGTAAAAAAGGTATTGAAGATATAGATAACCTTTTCTCTGAATTAAATTTTGGTGATGATAAATTGATTAATCCAGTTATGAGTAGCACAGGTGTTATTGGAAATAGATTACCAATTGAAAAATTGGTAAATGGTGCAAAAAAATTTAATTTAAAATCTAAAAATGGTGAAAATTTAAGCAAAGCAATTATGACAACAGATGCATACTCTAAAAGTTGTTTATATGAAGTTAAACTTGAAAATGGAAAATCATTTAAAATAGGTGCTGTCGCAAAAGGTGCTGGAATGATAAATCCAAATTTAGCAACAATGCTTTGTTTTATCTGTACAGATGCAGCAGCTCCTTATGAAGATATAGAAGAGGCTTTAAAGATAAACTCTCATACAACATTTAATGCAATCTCTGTAGATGGTGATACATCTACGAATGATACTGTTATGGTTTTGGCAAATAGTAAATCAAATGTTTATGAAAAAGATGCTTTTAGTGAAGCTTTAAGATTAGTTATGCACGATATGGCTATGTTAATGGTTGCAGATGGTGAGGGTGCAAAAAAAGTTGCAGCTTTTGAAGTTGTAAATGCAGCAAATGACAAAGAGGCTGAAATTGCTGCAAAAGCTTTATCAAACTCTCTATTAGTAAAAACAGCTCTGTTTGGAGAGGACCCAAATTTTGGAAGAATAGCTTCAACAATTGGAGCTTCACAAGTTACTTGTGATGATGAGAAACTTGTAATTTCATATAATGATGTAGTTGTATTTAATAAAGGTGAAATCTGCTTTGATGCTACAATTGAAGCAAAAGCAGCAGATGTTTTAAAAAAAGATAAATATAAAATAATTTGCGATTTAGGAGTTGGTAGTGGAAAATTCACAGCTTATGGTTGTGATTTGGGTTATAAATATGTAGAGATAAACGCGGATTATAGAAGTTAATTTTAAGAACTCTTTTTATATAATCCCTTTTAAAATTTTTAACAAGGATAGAGAATGCTTCACGAACATAGAGATGCAATTGCTGAATTAAGACAAAAAGATACTCACTTTTTAAGAGTGTTTGAAAAACACAATGAGTTGGATCATGAAATTATTAATCTTGAGAATGCTCACGCAGATCAATTTTTAATAGATACAAAGAAAAAAGAGAAGCTTAAACTTAAAGATGAAATTTACGCAATGATCGTAAAATATAAAGCTGAAAAATAGTTTCTATTTTATTTTGCTAAAGGGAAGATAGAGAGTCTATCTTCCCTTTTTTAATTGTAATAAAGCAAAGCTAAGTGAAACTTAGATACAATCAAACCAATTTTTTAGTGTAAAGGCCTTAGTTTATGGAAAACCTTTTTGAAAATCAAGATATTATAGATATCAATATTGAAGATAGTGTAAAAACTTCATATTTAGACTACTCTATGAGTGTTATTATTGGTCGGGCATTACCCGATGCAAAAGATGGTTTAAAACCTGTTCATAGAAGAATACTCTATGCAATGCATGATTTAAATCTTACATCAAAAGTTGCTTATAAAAAATCAGCAAGAATTGTTGGAGATGTAATTGGTAAGTACCATCCACATGGAGATACTTCTGTTTATGATGCACTTGTAAGAATGGCTCAAGACTTCTCTATGAGAGCACCACTTGTTGATGGTCAAGGAAACTTTGGTTCTATTGATGGTGATAGTGCAGCTGCTATGAGATATACAGAAGCTAGAATGACAAGAATAGCTGAAGAGGTTTTACGAGATTTAGATAAAGATACAGTAAATTTTGTACCAAATTATGATGATACAATGAGAGAACCAGCTGTTTTACCAACAAGAGTTCCAACACTTCTATTAAATGGAAGCGAAGGTATTGCTGTTGGAATGGCAACAAAAATTCCACCTCATAATCTTGGTGAGCTATTAGATGCAATTTTGCATTTAATCGATAATCCAACTGCTGAAGCAATAGATTTAATGGAGTTTATTCAAGGTCCAGATTTCCCAACAGGTGGAACTATATTTGGAAGACGAGGAATAATTGATGCTTATACAACAGGGCGTGGAAGAGTAAAAATTAGAGCAAAACATCATATAGAGTCAAAATCAAAAAAAGATGTTATTGTAATTGATGAGTTACCATATCAAGTAAATAAAGCTAGATTAATAGAACAAATTGCTGATTTAGCAAAAGATAAGCAAATCGAAGGAATTTCAGAAGTTAGAGATGAATCTGATAGAGATGGTATTAGAGTTGTAATTGAACTTAAAAAAGATGCAATGGCAGAAATTGTGTTAAATAATCTTTATAAATCAACTCCAATGGAGACAACTTTTGGAATTATTCTTTTAGCTGTTTATAATAAAGAGCCAAAAGTATTTAATCTTCCAGAGATTTTAAATATTTTCTTATCTCATAGAAAAACTGTAATTATAAGAAGAACAATTTTTGATTTAGAGAAAGCAAAAGCAAGAGCACATATCTTAGAAGGTCTTAAAATTGCTGTTGATAATATTGATGAAGTTGTAAGAATTATTAGAGCTAGTGCAAATGACCAAGAGGCAAAAGATAATCTATCTTCAAGATTTGGTTTAAGTGCAATTCAAGCACAAGCAATTTTGGATATGAGACTTGGAAGATTAACAGGTCTTCAAAGAGATAAATTAGAGGCTGAATATCAAGAGTTAATGATTTTAATTGATCAATTAGAGCTTATTTTAAGAAGTGAAGATAGATTAAATGAGATTATAAAAGAGGAGCTAAATGAGATTAAAGAGAAGTTCTCAAATCCTAGACGAACTGAGATTGAAGACTCTTATGATGAGATTGATGTAGAGGATTTAATTCCAAATGAACCAATGGTAGTTACTATTACTCACAATGGTTATGTAAAAAGAGTTCCTATAAAATCTTATGAGAGACAAAAAAGAGGTGGAAAAGGTAAAGTTGCAGTTACAACTCACGATGATGACTTTATTGAAAGATTCTTTGTAAGTAACACTCACGATACACTAATGTTCGTTACAAATATGGGACAACTTTATTGGTTAAAAGTTTATAGAATCCCAGAAGGAAGCAGAACTGCAAAAGGTAAAGCAGTTGTAAACTTAATCAACTTAAGAGCTGATGAGAAGATTATGGCAATTATTCCAACAAGTGATTTTGATGAAGCTAAATCTTTAACATTCTTTACAAAAAATGGTATTGTAAAAAGAACTAGTCTATCTGAGTTTAGTAATATTAGAAGCAATGGTGTAAGAGCTATTGTTTTAGATGATGATGATGAGATAGTAACAGCAAAAATTGCAACAGTTGATACAAAATATTTAATGGTATTTACAAGTCTTGGTCAATGTATTAGATTTGAAGTTGATAAGGCAAGAGAGCAAGGAAGAAGTACAAGAGGAGTTAGAGCTATTAAATTTAAAATTGATAGTGATATTGTTGTTGATGCTGAGATTATTGATAGTGAAGATCAAGAGATTTTAACTGTTTCTGAAAAAGGAATAGGAAAACGAACTACAGTTGAAGAGTATAGACTTACAAACAGAGCTGGAAGTGGAGTTATTGCGATGAAATTATCACCAAAAACAGGAAATGTTATAGGTGAAGTTTTAGTTGATGATACTCAAGATTTAATGCTTTTAACTTCTATTGGAAAAATGATTAGAGTTGATATGCAAACAATTAGAAAAGCTGGAAGAAATACAAGTGGCGTGATAATTGTAAATATGGATAAAGATGATAAAGTTGTATCTATTGCAAAATGTCCAAAAGAGGATGAAGAGATTGAGCTTGATGAGTTTGGAAATGTAATTAGATACAATGAAGATGGTGATATTATAGATAATCAAACACAACTACAAAGTGAATCAAATAATATTTTTGGAAATGATTTAGAAGATAAAGAGGAAGAGTAAAATGAGAAAGTTTAATGTTGCAGTTGTAGGAGCAACGGGAGCTGTTGGAGAAGAGATATTTAGAGTTATGGAAGAGCTTAAATTTCCTGTAAATAAAGTTATTCCATTAGCAAGTGCTAGAAGTGCTGGTTCAACAATTAATTTTTTAAATAAAGAGTTTACAGTTTTAGAGTTAACTGAAACTGTTTTTGAAGAACAAGAGGTTGAGATTGCATTTTTTTGTGCAGGTGGAAGTATCTCTGAAAAATTTGCAAAATTTGCAGTAGAAGCAGGAGCTGTTGTTATTGATAATACAAGTCACTTTAGAATGGATCCAAAAGTTCCACTTGTAGTTCCTGAAGTTAATCCAGATGATATTGGACTTTGGAGAGAAAGTGGAATAATTGCAAATCCAAATTGTTCAACAATTCAAATGGTTCAAAGCTTAAAACCGCTTGATGATTTATATGGAATAAAAAGAGTTGATGTATCAACTTATCAAGCAGTTTCAGGTGCTGGAAAATCTGGAATGGAAGAGTTAGTAAAACAGATGCAAGATTTCTTTGCATTTAGATTAGATGAAACAGAGATAAAAGCGTTTGCACACCAAATAGCACTTAATGTAATTCCACAAATTGATGTTGCCATGGAAAATGGATTTACAAAAGAAGAGATGAAAATGGTAAATGAGACTCAAAAAATTATGCACAAAAACTTTGAAGTTGCAGCAACATGTGTGCGAGTTCCAGTTTTAAGATCTCATAGTGAATCTTTAACAGTTACATTTAATGACGATGTTGATGTGAATGTGGATGAAGTAAGAAGTGCATTAGAGAATTTTGAAAATGTAAAAGTAATTGATGATTTACCAAATAAAAAATACCCAATGCCAATAATCTCAACAGATACAGACTACACTTATGTAGGAAGAATTAGAAAAGATGTTTATGCATCAAATATTGTTCACTACTTTAATGTTGCTGATCAAGTAAGAGTTGGAGCTGCTACAAATGCAGTTAGAATTGGTTTAAAATGGATAGAAATGGAAAGTGACATCTAAAGTGTTAGAAAAATTCATTGAAAATGCTCTTTGGAAAAGTAGATTTATAGTAATTCTTGCTGTTGTTTTTGGTTTTATGGGTTCTGTAATTTTATTTATTGTTGCAAGCATTGATGTAATTAATGTAGCAAAGTTCATTTTTACAACATTCATTGAAGGGACGCATCCTGAGCATTTTCATGAAGATATTGTCGCTGGAATTATTGGAGCAGTTGATCTGTATTTAATAGCTGTTGTATTGTTGATATTTTCTTTTGGAATTTATGAGCTATTTATTTCAAAAATAGATGCGGCTTGTACTCCAGAAGATTGTAACTCTATTTTAAATATTAGCTCACTTGATCAGTTAAAAGATAAAATAGCAAAAGTTATTATTATGGTTTTAGTAGTAAATTATTTTCAAAGAGTTTTGCATACAAAGTATGAAACACCACTTGAGCTACTATATTTTGCATTAGCAATAGTTGCACTTGCAGTTGGACTTTACTTTACAGGTAAAGTTGGAAAAAAATAAAAAGGATTTAAATTATGTCAAAAATTTTTGTAGAAGCATGTTTTAGAAGACCAACACCTTATACTCCAGTTTGGATGATGAGACAAGCAGGAAGATATTTAAAAGAGTATATGGAGGTTAGAGCAAAAGCTGGAAACTTTTTAAATCTTTGTCATAATCCAAAACTTGCTGCTGAAGTTACTATTCAGCCTCTTGATATTGTTGGAGTTGATGCCGCTATTTTATTTAGTGATATCTTAGTTATCCCAAATGAGATGGGAATGCATTTAGATTTTATTAAAGGCGAAGGACCAATTTTTAAAGATCCAATTAGAACTGAAGCGGATTTAGATAAATTAATTGGTGGCGAAGAAGCTGCTTCAAGATTAACTTATGTTTATGAAACAATTGCACTTTTAAAACAACAACTGCCTAAAGATAAAGCACTTATTGGATTTACAGGAGCACCTTGGACGCTTGCAACTTATATGATAGAAGGGCAAGGAACTAAAACATATAATCTTTGCAAAAAAATTATGTACTCAAATCCAGAATTTTTACATAAAATTCTAAGAAAATTAACAGATATTATAAAACTATATTTAGAAAAACAAATTCAATCTGGTGCAGATGTTGTTCAAATATTTGATTCATGGGCATCTGCAATTGAACCTGGTCGTTATGATGAATTCTCTTGGAAATATATGGTTGAAATTGCAGAGTATATAAAAGAGAAGTATCCTCATATTCCAGTTATTATGTTTCCAAAAGGAGTTGCTGCATTTATTGAAAGAGGACTTGTTTATGGAAACTTTGATGTGTTTGGAGTAGATTGGGGAACACCAATGGCAATGGCTAAAGAGAAACTTGGAAGTAAATATGTACTTCAAGGGAATATGGAACCGTGTAGATTGTACTCTAAAGAAGAGACTACAAAATGTGTTGAAGCAATTCAAAATGTTATGAAAGGTGAGGGGCATATATTTAATTTAGGTCATGGAATACTTCCAGATGTACCAGTTGAAAATGCAATTCACTTTGTAAAAGAGTGTCAAAGAGTTAGTAAAAAGTAGATAAATAGTAGCTATTTGAGAGTTTTTTTATAAATTTTGAAATTTATTGAAAAAACTCTTGACAAATCTTTTTATTTTTACTATAATTCCACCCCATTAACGGATAAAGAAAGATTCCGGCATAGCTCAGCGGTAGAGTAGATGACTGTTAATCATTTGGTCCCTGGTTCGATCCCAGGTGCCGGAGCCACTTCTTTTGTTTAATGTTTTAATTTCCGGCATAGCTCAGCGGTAGAGTAGATGACTGTTAATCATTTGGTCCCTGGTTCGATCCCAGGTGCCGGAGCCATTTTATAATTTTTTTAAAAATTAAGATCTTTAAAAGTATGATTAGACGGTTTAAGAAGAATGTAATCTTTATAAACTGAATATGAGAAATGTTAAAAAAATATTATGAAGAAACAAGTATAAGTAAAATTATAACTTGTCTAT
>NZ_PDKH01000008.1:0-55347 GCF_004116575.1 Arcobacter sp. AHV-9/2010
ATAGACAAGTTATAATTTTACTTATACTTGTTTCTTCATAATATTTTTTTAACATTTCTCATATTCAGTTTATAAAGATTACATTCTTCTTAAACCGTCTAATCATACTTTTAAAGATCTTAATTTTAAACCGTACTGGTCAAATTGGACGGGAATTATAATAGGAAAATTTTACTTTGTCAAGAGGTTTACGCTTAAATTTTGCTTAAATTTGGAAATTCTTTTATATTAATCTTTTATTTACAATTTTTTTGTATTATAATCCCCATAATATAGCAATTTATTGTTATATGTATTAAATAAAAATCTTAAGATTATAAGGAAGGGATTTATGTACAATAGAGATTATTTGACAGATCAGACAAATAGTTACTCAAATGAATCATCAAAACAAGCATATATAATGAGCTTTTTAAAAGCTACTTATCAACTTTTTGCAGGTTCACTTTTAGCAGCAACTGCTGGAGCTTATATTGGATTGGGGATTGTTAACTATATAGCTGGTCCTATGATGTGGGTTTTGTTTGCTATTGAGTTGGCACTTATATTTTTTGTAATTCCTAGAGTTAAACATACTCCTGGTATAAATTTAGCTGTATTATTTGTATTTACATTTATTACAGGTCTTACAATTGCTCCTCTTTTAACTGCAATTTTTGCAATGCCAGGTGGTGCTTCAATTGTTGGTCAAGCTTTTTTAATGACATCAATTGCTTTTGGTGGAATTTCAATGTTTGCTATGACAACTAAAAAAGATTATGGTTTTATGGGTAAATTTTTATTTATCGCTCTAATCATTATGATTGTTGCTGGTATTTCTAATATCTTTATTCAATCTTCAATGATGCAACTAACGATTGCAAGTGTTGGTGCATTACTATTTTCTGCATTTATTTTGTACGATACACAAAATATAATCAAAGGAAATTATGACTCACCTGTTGAAGCAGCTTTATCTTTATACTTAGATTTCTTCAATCTATTTATATCGCTTCTTCAAATACTTGGTATTATGAAAAACAATGAGTAATTTATTGGGGTTATTTAACCCCAATATACTATATATAATATGAATAACAATTTTTTACGAATAATTGACGCAAACCTTAATAGACTTAGAGAAGGAATTAGAGTTGTTGAGGATATTTTTAGATATGTATATAATGATAAAGAGTTATCTACTAAACTAAAAAATTTAAGACATCTTGCAAGAGTTGAAAACTTTTATGAGATTTTAGAGTCAAGAGATGTACAAAATGATGTTTTAAGAGAGTCTATTAAAAGTGAACAAAATAGAGAAGATTTAAACTCAATTTTAATTGCAAACTTTAAACGAGCTCAAGAGAGTTCTAGAGTATTAGAAGAGCTTACAAAACTAACTTCAATAAAAGATAGTGAAAACTTTAAATATATAAGATATGAACTCTATATTTTAGAGAGCGTTTTAACAAAAATAACTTCAAACTCTAAATAGTTTAAGTTATACTCTTTATATAATCTTTTAGCGCTCTCATATGAAAGCTCACTACTTCCACTAACACCTGATTTTTTAATATAATCAAAAAGCTCTTTTTTGTTATCAAACTCTAATTTATAATTTATAGTCTCAAATTCACAAACAAAATATTTATTAAAAGCTTTTTTTATACTATCTTCATCTAATATTGGTGATCTATTTCCACTTATATTTTGAATTGTTTTAAATGTATTTGAGGTAAATAAAACTGCATTTATCTCTTTTGTAATTTTAGATAGATGTTCTACTAATTTTTCTAAATTTGCAGACCATTGAAGAGCTGATGAAGATAATACAATATCAAAGTTTTGATTTTTTGTGTAGTCTATAAACTCTTGAGAATCAAAATTTAAACTTTTTAACTCTAGATTCTTTGCTTTTGGATGAAGATCACACATTTGAGCTGACCCATCAATGGCTAAGTATCTATCAAAATCCCAACTGATATTTGAAAAAACCTGACCACTGCCACAACCTAACTCTAAAATATTTTTAGGTTTTGATTTTAGTTCACGAATCAAAGATTTAGCACAAATTTGTTGAATTATATTATATGATTGATACTCTTTTGCATATTTTGAGAATTGATTTTTTTTTTGCATTGTTCTCTTTAAAAAAAAATTTAATCTACATTTTATCTATTTTAAATTTAGTTTTGGATAAAATAAACACCATTTTTAAAAAAGGAATATAGATAATGACATCTACACTTTTAATAGTTCAAATTATTTTAGCGGTGCTAATTGTAATTGTAGTTCTACTTCAAAAGAGCTCAAGTATTGGTTTAGGAGCATATAGCGGAAGCAATGACTCTGTGTTTGGGGCAAAGGGTCCTGCTAACTTTTTATCAAAAGCAACTATGGCTTTAGGTATTGTATTTGTAATCAATACATTAATTTTGGGTTATTTATATAATCAAGAGAGAAATAAAAGTGCAATTGATAGCGTAAAAATTGAATCGCTAATTCCTTCAAGTCCAATTACTGAAACAAAAGAGAACACAGCACCAGCTGCACCACAAACTAAGTAAAAATTTAAAGGAGTTTTATTATGTTGAATGAAATTTATTCACAAACAAAAGAGCAAATGGAGAAATCTATTGAGGCTTTAAAAAGAGATTACAAAACTTTAAGAACAGGTAAAGTAAGTGTAAATATCTTAGATAATATCAAAGTTGATTATTATGGAACAATGACTGATTTATCTCAAGTTGGTTCTGTTTTAGCAACAGATGCAACAACAATTACAATTAGCCCTTGGGAGAAAAACCTTTTAGGAGTTATTGAAAAAGCTATTCAAACTGCAAATATTGGAGTTAATCCAAATAACAATGGTGAAGTGATTAAACTGTTTTTTCCACCAATGACAGTTGAACAAAGACAGGAAACTGCAAAACAAGCTAAAATAATGACTGATAATGCGAAAGTTGCTATTAGAAATATTAGACAAAACTCAAATACAAAAGTAAAAAATCTTCTAAAAGATAAAGAGATTACTGAAGATGATAGCAAAAAAGCTCAAGATGAGATTCAAAAGATAACTGATGGTTTTGTAGCAAAAGCTGATGAAACTTTAAAAACAAAAGAGAAAGAGATTTTAACGGTTTAATTATGAATATAGAACAAATATACAAAGACTCAGATGCTTTACTTGAAGGGCATTTTAAATTAAGTAGTGGAAACCACTCACAATTTTATCTACAAAGTGCAAAAGTGCTTGAAAATCCAAAAACTGCAAAAGTGCTTGCTGAAGCATTAGCAATTGAAATTAAAAAATCAGGGATACAAATAGACGCTGTTTGTGCTCCTGCTCTTGGTGGATTAATAGCTGGATTTGCACTTGCAACTGCTTTAGATGTAAGATTTATTTTCGCTGAACGATCTGATGGGAAAATGAGTATTAGAAGAGGTTTTGAAGTAAAAGAGGGTGAAAAATATCTTGTTTGTGAAGATATTATTACAACTGGTGGAAGCGCACTTGAAGCTGCTCAAGAGATTGTAAAAGGTGGTGGTGAAGTTGTGGCTTATGCAGCTTTAGCAAATAGAGGTTTTTGTCAAAGAGTTGGAAGCAAATTATCAAGAAAAGATAACTGTAAACTACCACTTGATAAACCGCTTTTTGCACTAGAGGATTTTGCATTTGAGATGTATAGTCCTGAAAACTGCCCTTTATGCAAAGACGGAAGTGTTGCTATAAAACCAGGTAGTAGAGGAAACTAATGGCAAAATGGAGAGATGTAAAACAAAATAGAGCAAAAAAGATTAAAGCCAAAACTGTTTTACAATCATCTTCCAATTTTGTTCCTCTTTTTACACGATTTAAAGCTTTTTTAACTGACTTTTTTTTAATCACAACTCCAATTGTTTATATTGTTTTTTATTTAATAATGGGTGGAGGAGTAGAGTTTTCTCAAAATAGATTAGCTGGTTGGGCTATTATTTTATTTACAGTTTTATTTATTATTGCTATTTTTTGGCTAAAAAATGGTCAAACTCCTGGTCTAAAAGCTTATGATTTAAAGCTTGTAGATAGAGAAACAAAATCAAGAGTAACTATTTTACAAGTGCTTATTCGATATTTAATTACCCTATTTTCTATAATTTTATTTGCTCCTTTGTTTTTTGCCTATTTTAATAAAGATAGAAAAACAATCCAAGATATTCTTTCAAAAACAGATATTGTAAACGAAAAAGATGCTATTTTTTAATATTTCAGCATTCTATTTCTTCTATTTTGCAGCTGTTGGAATATATGTAATATTTTTACCAAAAGTTCTAAGCGATATTGGATATAGCACTTTTGATATTGGTTTAATTCTAGCAGTCGCTCCTTTAATGAAATTTGCTATGCCCTTTTTATTTTTAAAACATATAAATTTAAATAAATCTATGTTTAAAAAAGCACTTATTTTAACAGTATTAGCTGTTGCCCTATTTTATATAACAATTGAACACTTCTATATTTTTATGTTAAATAATGCTTTTTTAGCAGCTTGTTTATCTTTAATTTTGCCATATCTTGAAGTTACTACAATTACAGTTTTAGGAAAAGATAGATATGGAAAAGCAAGACTTTATGGCTCAATTGGTTTTATGATTATTGCACTTGTTTTAGCAAAATTTCTAACATCTGTATTTGTTGCTCTTCATTACTATTTAGCAATTGTAGTATTAACTGTAATATTTGCTTTTCTTTTACTGAAAAATGATTTAGAAGCAAAGATTAGTTCAAGCAGTGATGAAGTTTTCTCATTTTTGAAACATTGGGCATTTTGGGCAAGTATATTTTTTATGCAGGTGAGTTTTGGTGGATTTTATAACTTTTTCACCATCTACGAACTTGAACATGGTTTATCTTTAGAGACAATATCTTATCTTTGGGCATTTGGTGTTGTATGTGAAATTTTGATGTTATATTTCCAAGCACCAATTTTGAAAAACAATCTACTAAATATAATTAAATTTTGTGTAGCAGTTACATCTTTTAGATGGTTACTTCTATATTTATATCCTCATTCACTTGAAATTGTATTTTTTACTCAAGCTATTCATGCTTTCTCTTTTGCTCTATTTCATAGTGCTGCTGTTATCTATTTATATTCACTTTATGATAATAAAAAACTGGCTCAGCAGTTTATGTTTGGTATTGGATATGGTTTGGGTGGATTTATTGGAGCTTTTGTTTCAGGTGCTGTTTATGGAGAGTTTTTGTTTTTATACAGTTTTATTTTTGCAATGTTATCTTTTATATCACTATTTTTTATAAAAAAACAAAAAATATAGAGCTAAACTAAATCCATCTTTTCTTTCTAAAAATCATATATTGAGAAAATATTACTAAAATTAAAATAGTAGTAAAAATATAAAAAGCATTTTCGTTATTTGCACCTGGTATTCCACCAACATTTATTCCTAAAAGACCTGTTAAAAATGTGAGTGGTAAAAATATTGCAGAGATAATTGATAAAATATACATTTTTTTATTCAAATCTTCACTTAAACTATTTGTCAACTCCTCTTGTATTAAAATAACCTTATCTCTAATAGTATCAAGCTCTTCAATATGCCTTATTAATTGATCATTTGTCTCTCGTATCTCTATTTTTCTATACTCATCTATCCAAGAGATTTTTTCGCTAGTTAATTTTATTAAAGCCTCTCTTTGTGGAGTTAAATATCTTTTTAAAATAATAGTCTCTCTTCTAACATTTAAAATTTTAATTCTAAAATCTTGCTTTTTCATATTCATAATATTCTCTTCTAGATAATCTGTTCTATCTTGAATTTCATCAATAACATCATCTATTCTATCAATCATACGATTAGTTAATTCAACCAAAAACTCTGAACTACTTTTTATTCCAATACCTTTTTTTAAATCCTCAACTATCTCTTCAATAGACATCAAAGTTCTTCTACTTGTACTAATAATCATATTTTCAGATATATATAATCTAATAGAGATCATATTTTCAGGTTTTGAGTTTGGTTCTAAATTAACACCTCTTAATGCAATAAGTAAAGAATCCCCTAAGATAGTAGTTCGCGGTCTTGTCTCACCAGCTAAAAGTGCATTAGCAACAATAGAATCTTTAAATTGCTTTCTTATCCAATTTTTTGCTTCTTTTTGTGAATAATCAAAATGAACCCATAAAATATTATCTTCTGTTCTATCAATACTATTTAGCTCTTCATATTTTAACTCTGAAGCAGAGCCTTTTTTATCGATTAAAAATCCTAAAAATGGAACTTTCTTCACTATTTTTCCTTTTAATTAATAGAGTAAACTATTTCTGTTTTAAGTTTTTGCTCTTTTATCTCTTCTATTTTTAAATTTTTTAGCTCTAAATTCATAAAATCTTCAAATGTTTTAACACCATTTTGAGCAATAATTTTTAGAATCTCTCCTCTATAAGCCTTTGCAAAATGGCTTACAACCTTGCCATCTTTTATAAATTTTAAAGTTTTATATGGTTTTTTTATAGTGTAAAACTTCTCATAAAACTGAGCTCTTAAATCTAAGATATCTTCATCTTCTAAATAATCATCAAGAGCTTTGGTAAAGTTATCACTATAAAACTTCTCTATTTTTAAGTTATTAAAACTCTCGCCTTGTTTTAATTTATAATCAGGAATCATATCACTAGCTTTTATAACCCCAAAGATATTTGAAAAAATCAAAACATTTTCATCAATATAGTTTTGTTCATTTTTATCTAAATTATTATAATTTAAATAATCATAAGCAACTCCTTCGTATCTTTGAATTGCTTTTTTAAGAGGTAAAGAGAAAATATCGACTCTATATTTTTCTATTACATCATCTTTTTTTGTTCCAAAAAGTTTTTCTAAATCACTTTTTGATGCAGTTTTTAAAAAATCATTATATGCTTTTACAATCTCAACTCTTTTATTAAAAAGCTCTGGAAATATAAAATTATCTTTACTAAAAGATATTTTATCACCACCAGAAATTTTTGTCTCACTTGGAGAAAATAGTATTTTCATTTTAAACTCTTTTTTTATAATTATAATTAGGAGAGATATCTCCTAATTTTTACCAAGAAAATGCAATAGCTAAATTAACACTTGCTTGTTTTGGTAATTTTGTTCCATCTATATGAGTAGATTTACTTGCCATTTGAGCAGATAATTCAACAGGTCCCATAGAAACCCCAGCTGTATAAATTAAACCTGAGTCATCATTGCTTGATAAATTCTTCATTAATCCAGCATTTAAATCAAGAATAAATAGATCAAAACTAGCACCTCCACCTACATATTGTGATTTTATACCATTTATTGACTCATTTTCAGTTAAATCAACATCAAAAGCAAGTTCTACAAAACTAATCTTATATGCAGCCCCAGCTCTAACCATTGGATCTAGTTTAAACTCTCCACCATTTACTCTATCAAAACTAGGAGAATTTAAGTTTTTTCCTACAAGTGCCAAAGTTAAATCTTCATCAAAAGATGGATTATAGGCTAATCCCAAATCTAAACCAACTGTTGTAGAATCTTTTTTGTTTTTGTCAAAATCATCACTTATATCTTTATCGCTTGAAAAACTATGAAAACTACTATATGTAGTTCCTTTCATTAGTTTAAAAGCTCCTCCTAAATAGATATCTCCAAAATCTGTACCAAAAGCATGTCCATAGGCAATTGGTATCTCAATTAGAGCAAGAGCATCAAGCTGAACTCCTGTATTTCCAACACCTTCATCCATTGCATAAATTAAAGAGCTATCTTCATAAGCTGTTTGAGTACTACCTGTAACACTATTATTTGAATCTAATTCATAATAGCTTCCACTATTTTCAAATATTAATTTATCATATTGTTGATCTACTTTTGAAGTTCCAGCAGCATCTGCACTTGCAAAAACACCAAAACCAACATTTTTAACCGCAAATGCAATATCAACTGTTGGTGTTGCATTAAAAGATTGATTGTTTGCCCCTAAGATAATATTTTTTGATTGATTTAATTTTGTTAAATCATCAATTGAAACTCCAGTTAAATTTGTTGTATTTTCAGCTCTTTTTACTAAATCAGAAAAATTTAAATCATCCAGTTGACTAACTGTATCTAAAACTCCATTATCTTTATATCCAATTCCAACTCCTGTATGAAATGCAAAAGTTTTTTTATTTTTTGCTAAAAGTGCAGGATTATTATAACTTGCAAGTGATGATGGCGATGTAGCAATACCAGCTCCACCCATTGAAGTTGCTTTTGAACCTAAAACTTGAAAACTAGCTGCATTTAAACTTGTAGTAAGTAGTGTTGCAGCAACTATTGATTTTGTTATTTTTTTCATATCTTCTCCTATTTCTATAATTGCAAGATTATAGCAAGAAACAAAAGGTTTTTATCAAAAATTACCAACATAAGATAAAAGTTTATTATGATCTAAAATTTTTATATGACCTTTATCATTTTGTATAACACCATCTTTTTTTAGCTTTGCAAGTTGTCTTGAGAAGGTTTCAGCAGTTATATTTAATATTTGTGCAATTTTTACCTGTCTTAAGTTCTTCAATAACTCTTCATTATCTAGTAAAAATTTAGCTATTTTTTCAATACTATTTAAAGATACATTATAGTTTATAAAACTCTCTAAATATTTTATCTTTTTTGTTAATGATTTGATAAAAAACATAGCAATTTGTGGTTTTAATAAAAACTCATCTTTAAATTTTTTATAATCTATTAAAATAGCTTCACAATCAGTCTCACAAGAACAATTTGCTAAAAAATTTATCTCTTCATAGTTCACAATTTCAGCTATTAAAGATGGAGCTATTAGATTATGGATTATTATCTCATTATCTTTAAAATCGTGAGTATAAAGTTTTACTATCCCTTTTGTTAAAAGGTGTAAAAACTTTGGTTCATCACCTTTGTAAAAAAGTATCTCATCTTTTTGATACTTTTTTTTAAATGATATCTCTTTTAACCTATCTAAATCTTTTTTATCTAAAAAATTAAAAAACTCATAATCATCTACTACTCTTGCCATATTTTGCTCCTTTGTCTTGATAATTATCAAGAAAATATTTTGTATTGTATGCAAAAATTATAAAAATAGAGTAAAGAAGATTTTATGACAAGTGAAAAATTTATAAGTGAAGTTAAAACTCTTAAGAAGTTTTATGAGTTGTATTGTACAGATAAGCATCAAAATCAATATAATAAATCTGAAATTCAAATATATAAAGATTTAAAAATAGATATAGATTTATATCTTTGTAAAGAGTGTTTTGAAGCAATTAACTACTCATTTAGTAAACTTCAAAATTGTCCTCATGAAATTAAACCTAGATGTAGAAATTGTCCAAAGCCTTGTTATGAAAAAGATAGATGGAAAAATATTGCAAAAGTTATGAAATATTCTGCTATAAAACTCTCTTTAGGCAAGGTAAAATCAAGAATTATCAATATATTTAGCTAGTGAATTTTAAAGAAGATAGCAGTTTTATCTAAGCTCTTACCAAATTATCGGCTCTTTTTTTAAATTAATCAAAATTTCATTTGTTTTAGAGAAGTGTTTACATCCAAAAAAACCTCTATAAGATGAGAGTGGGCTTGGGTGTGGAGCTGTTAGAATATGATGTTTTTTTCTATCTATTAATTTTGTTTTTGAAATAGCAGGGCTTCCCCAAAGAATAAAAACAGTATCTTCGCAATTATCACTTATATATTTAATTATATTATCTGTAAAAACTTCCCAACCTAAATTGTGGTGAGATTTTGGTTTACTCTCTTCTACGGTTAATATTGTATTTAAAAGCATTACTCCCTGTTTTGCCCAAGATGTTAAATCTCCATCTTCACAAAGAGATTTTTTTCCCAAATCACTCTCTATCTCTTTTAAGATATTTTGCATAGATGGTGGATTTTTGATATTAGCTGGAGTTGAAAATGCTAATCCTTGAGCTTGACCAAAGCCATGATATGGATCTTGTCCTAATATTACAACTTTTAGATTATCAAGTTTTGTTAAAGAAAAAGCTTTAAAAATATTCTCTTTTTCAGGAAATACTGTAGATGTTTCATATCTTTTGTTTATCTCTTTTTCTAAAGATTTATAATAATCTTTTTGTTTCTCTAAATTTATAATATCTTCCCAAGTCATAGTACTTCCTAATATTTAAAAATAAAAAAAGCTAAGGCTTTAAAACCTTAGCTTTTAAAAAATCATAAATTACTGATTATAAAACTGGTGATTTAATAACCATCATTTTTTGATTTTGCATCTCTCTCATAGAATCAGGAATTCCACCAAGCCCTAATCCTGAAGTTTTAGCTCCACCAAATGGCATCCAATCAACTCTAAATGCTGTGTGATCATTTACCATAACTGCTGTTGCATTTAATCTTTTTATAGATTTTAAAGCTGTATCAATATTTTTTGTAAATACTGCTGCTTGGAATGAAACATCTAGTTGGTTTGCTCTTTCTATTGCTTCATCTAATGTTTTATATGAGTAAACACAAACAACTGGTCCAAAAATCTCTTTTTGAGAGATAATTGCATCATCAGATGGATTTACAATAACAGTTGGTTCAAAACAAGAATCACCGATTCTTTTTCCACCTGTTAAAATTTTTCCACCTTTTGTAACTGCTTCATTTACCCACTCTTCAACTCTGTTTACTTCATTGTGATTAATTAGTGGTCCAACTTCAGTTTTTGGATCAAGTTGATTTCCAACTACTAATTTTGAAGCTTTTTCGGCAATTTTAGAAGCAACTGTATTGGCAATTGATTCATGAACAAAAATTCTTTGAACAGATACACAAACTTGACCAGCGTGATAGAATCCACCTTTTACTAAATCTGGAATCATAGCTTCTATATCTGCATCTGGCTCAACAATTACAGGTGCAACTCCACCGTGCTCTAATGCACTTCTAGTTCCTGGAGATGATTTAGAGTTTAAATACCAACCAACAGGTCCTGAACCAATAAATGTAAAGAATGCAGTTTTAGGACTTGTTACTAATAACTCTCCAGCATTTCTATCACAAACAACAGCTTGAGCCCAACCATTTGGTAAACCAGCCTCTTTTAAAATCTCTACTAATTTAATTGCACTCATAGGAGTTTGAGTTGCTGGTCTAATAATTACTGGACATCCAACAGCAATTGCTGGAATTACTTGATGAACAGCAAGATTAAATGGGTGGTTAAATGCAGAAATTGCAGCAACAACACCTATTGGCTCTTTCATTGTATATGCAATTCTATTTGCACTTGATGCTGTGTGACCCATAGCAATTTCATGACCTTCTTGAAGTCCAATTTGCTCAATAGCAATTTTAATACCATTAATTGCTCTTTGAATTTCAACTTTAGAGTCAATATATGGTTTTCCACCTTCACTTGCACAAAGGATTGTAAGCTCTTCAACTTGAGAACTCATAATTTTCATAACATTTTCTAAAATCTCAACTCTTTTATATTTTGGAATCCAATTATCTCTATCTAAAAAAGTTTTATGCGCTAAATCAATAGCTGCTTCAACCTCTTCATAAGTGTTAAATTTTACAGTTCCAACTACTTTTCCATCAAATGGTGATGTAACTTCTATAGTACTCATATTTTCTCCTTTGAATTTTAATTTTAAAGATTAAAAAAGGGGCTTTAAATCTAAAGCCCCTTTTTAAGATTGTTTAGATTAAACTAAACAAGTTTTTTGTGGTAAAAGCTCATTCAAGATTGAGTGGTTTAAAGAGTAATCAACTGCAAGGTCAATTAAGTGAACCCCTTTACTATTTACACATTTTTCTAAAGTAGCTTCAAACTCTTCAACCGATTTTGGTCTATATCCATGAGCACCATAAGACTCTGCATATTTAACAAAATCTGGATTTCCAAGATCAAGTCCAAATGACTCAAATCCCATTCCTGTTTGTTTCCATTTAATCATTCCATATGCATTATCATTTAAGATAACTACAGTCATATCAATACCTAATCTAACTGCTGTTTCCATCTCTTGAGAGTTCATCATAAACCCACCATCTCCACAAACAGCAACAACTTTTTTATCTGGATTAATCATTTTTGCCATCATTCCAGAAGGAAGTCCAGCTCCCATAGTTGCAAGTGCATTATCTAATAAAAGTGTATTTGGTTTTGCACATCTATAGTTTCTTGCAAACCATAATTTATAAACACCATTATCAAGTGTTACAATATCTTCAGCAGCTAATGTTTGTCTAATAGCTCTTACAGCTCTTTGAGGTAAGATTGGGAATCTATTATCACCAAAATATTTTGATAATCTTGTTCTAATCTCTTCTGCCATTCTTGTATAGTAATCAAAATCCCAGTGATCTTGAACTTTTATTTTCTCAGTTATTTTTGCAATATTACTTGCGATATCTCCAACAACATCCATTTGTGGGAAGTAAGTATCATCTACTTCACTTGGGAAGAAGTTAACATGCATAACTTTTGTTGCACCCTCTTTATTTGACATAAAAAATGGTGGTTTTTCAATAACATCATGTCCAACATTGATAATTAAATCTGCTCTATCAATTGCACAGTGAACAAAGTCATCTTTACTTAATGCTGCTGCACTTAAACACATTGGATGGTTTTCATCAATAACACCTTTACCCATTTGAGTAGAGAAGAATGCCATACCAGTTTTATTTACTAAATCTGTTAAAGTGTTTCCAATTCTTGTTCTATTTGCTCCAGCTCCAATTAATAAAAGTGGTCTTTTCGCTTTTTCAATCATAGCAACTGCTTCATCAATAACCTCATCAACTGCTGCTGGATATTTTACATTGTAAACTGGATAGATTGTTGTATCAGCATCTACTGGCTCATGTGCAATATCTTCAGGTAGTTCAATATGAACAGCACCTGGTCTTTCAGTTGTTGCAATTTTAAATGCATCTCTTACAACCGAAGGGATATTGTGAACATTTACAATTTGTTTTGCAAATTTAGTCATAGGTCTCATCATTCTAACAATATCAATGATTTGGAATCTACCTTGTTTTGATTTTTTAATTGGTTTTTGACCAGTTATCATCATCATAGGCATTCCACCTAGTTGTGCATAAGCAGCACAAGTTGCAAAGTTTGTAGCACCAGGGCCAAGAGTTGCTAAACAAACTCCAACTTTTCCTGTTAATCTTCCATAAGTTGCAGCCATAAATCCTGCACCTTGCTCATGTCTTGTTAATATAAGTTTAATATTTGATTTTCTCATAGCTTCTAAGAAATCTAAATTCTCTTCACCAGGAACACCAAAAATGTACTCAACACCTTCGTTTTCTAATGCTTTTACAAATAAATCTGATGCATTCATTTTATTACTCCAAAAATTTTATAATGATTTAATTATACCGTTTTATAATTAACCGTTTTTAATGAAAATTCAATCTCAATTTATATTTAAAAATATAATTGATAAACAGTTGCTATTATAGCCATAATATAGTTTAGTTTTATTAATATGCAACTTTTTTTTTCAATCTAAAGATTATTTTTGTAAAAAAGTTACACTTTTGTTTAGAGTGCCTATTTTTAGGGCTTTTTATTTTCATAATATTTACATAAATTTTGTTACATAAAATCTCAATTTATGAAAATATTGGTTAAACTTCTATTTTTATTATAAAGGTGAAATATGAAAAAAACACTAATTTTTGATTTAGATGGAACACTTTTAGACTCTATTTATGATATTGCACTGTGTATGAATGAAGTTTTAACAAGCTTAAAATTAGATACTTATAAAATAGATGAATATAAATATTTTGTTGGAAGTGGAATGGATGTTTTAATAGATAATGCTTTAAAGAGTAGTATTGAATTAAAAGATGAAGCTACAAAGAGATTTAAAGAACTTTATGAGTTTAATCTTCATAAAAATACAAATCCTTATGAGGGTATTTATGAGCTTTTAGATGAGCTTGTTAGATTAGATTGCAATTTAGCAGTCTTATCAAATAAACCAGATTTTATGACTAAAGAGTATGTAAAAACAATATTTAAAGATTATCCATTTTTAGAGGTTCATGGTCAAAAAGAGCATTTAGCAAAAAAACCAGACCCCATTCAAGCACTAAATATTGCTTCAAAACTAAAAATTAATCCAAGTGAGATATTTTTTGTTGGAGATACAAAAGTTGATATGCAAACAGCAAAAAGTGCAAACATGAAAGCAATTGGTGTTTTATGGGGTTTTAGAGATGAAAAAGAGCTAAAAGAGCATGGTGCTGATTATATTGTAAAAGAGCCTTTGGAGATTATAAATATTATCAAATAATATTGACAAATGATACTTATGGTTATATAATAGGGTCCATTTTAAAATAAAGGATTCAAAAATGTCAAAAGTAATAAAACAATTAAATCAAATTCAAGCTGACGCACATGCACTTTATGTAAAATTACATAATTATCACTGGAATGTAAAAGGTATGGATTTCCATCCAGTTCATAACTACACAGAAGGTGTATATGATGATATGTCAACTCTATTTGATGATGCTGCTGAAAGAGCAATAATGTTAGGTGGAAAAGCACTTTTAACAATTGATGATTTAGTAAAAACAACAAATATAAAAACTGAAACAGGTGATAGTTTTAAATCAAAAGAGATTGTTGAAAAAATTACTGAAGATTTCAAATACCTTTTAGAAGAGTTTAAAAAACTAAGCACTCTTGCAGGTGAAAATGCAGATAAAGGAACAGAAGCTTTTGCAGATGAAAAAGTTGCAAAACTTGAAAAAGATTTATGGATGCTAACTAGCATGACAAAATAGTGATTAGGGGATTTTCCCTTAATCATCCTCTTTTTTTTAACTCACTTATATACAATACATTTTAAAGAGTCTTTATGAAAAAATCAACTAGTCATATATATTTAATTATTCTATTATCTATTTTATCTTCAGTTGCGCCAATAGCAACAGATACTTATCTTCCATCTATTCCAGAAATTGCAAAATATTTTGATGTAAATATACATAAAATTGAACTATCTTTATCAATATTTTTAATAGGTTTTGCTATTGGACAGATTTTTGGTGGTCCAATTTCTGATAGATATGGAAGAAGATTTGGCTCTATTTTAGGTCTTATTGGTTTTGCTTTTTTTAGCTTTTTAATAATTTTTAGTTCAAATGTTTATGAACTTTGGATATATAGATTTTTAGAGGCATTTTTTGGAGGAGTTACAGTTGTAAATGCAGCTGCTGCTGTAAGAGATAGATTTAAAGGGCAAGAGGCTGCAAAGGTATTTTCATTGATTGGGATTATTAGAAGTATTGCGCCTTTATTAGCTCCTGTTTTTGGTGCTTTAATAATACATTTTTATCCATGGGAAGGTATTTTTGTATTTTTAACAATCTACTCTTTAGTTGTAGCATTTTTAATCTATAAGGATTTGCCAGAGAGTTTTGTAAAAAGTAATCAAAAAGTTTTAGAGTCATACAAATCTGTTTTAACTCACAAAAAAGCTATGAAAGCCATGTTGGTACTTGCTATTAGTTTTGGAGGTTTTTTTATATTAATTGCCAAAACATCTTTTATATATATTGAATATTTTGGAATAAAAACAGACTATTTTCCACTATTTTTTGGAATAAATTTTATAATTTTAATGTTTATGATAAAAGTAAATATAAATCTTCTTAAAAAATATAGAGCTTTAGATATTGTAAAGTTTGCAATACTTTTTCAAATAGTTGTTGGATTAATTTTTATTTTAATTCATCAAAATATCACTTTGATTCAAACTGTTATTGTTTTGGCTGCTTATATGAGTATGATGGCTTTTGTTTTTGGAAATTGTATGGCAATTGCTCTTGAGCACTTCTCAAAAAATGCTGGAGTTGCTAGTGGAGTTATTGGTATTTTACAGTTTGGTTTGGGAGCTATTATCTCATCTATTGCGCTATATTTTGATGATAATGGATTTTTTATAATAGCTTTTAGTATAACTTTACTATCTTTTATCTCATACTTAATAATTAGAAGCTACAAAGCTTAAATCTACTTTTTAAAGTAGATTTTTGTACTTAAGCCTTTATATTTTTTATTATTATAAATATATTCACTATTTGCTACTTCTATAGTTGCATTATGTCTTATATTTATACAATTGTGAGTCATAGATAGACCTATTCCAGTACCCAAGCTTTGATGTTTTGTTGTGAAATATGGTTCAAAAACTCTATTAATAATAGCTTTATCTACACCTTTTCCACTATCTTTTATCTCTACTATAAATAAATCTTTATTATTTTTTGTACTTACAAATATATATCTATCTTCTGTCTGTTTTATTAAAGCATCTTTTGAATTTGTTAAAATATTTATAAAAGATTGAATTAACTCATTTGTATATGCTTTTAAAACCAAATCTTCATCAAAATCAACTACAATACTGATACTATTCATATTTGCAATTGGATTAAAAATATTCAAACTCTTCTCTAAAATAGATACTAAACTAGTAGATTCTAAACTCTTATCATCAACTACAAAATTGCTAATATCTTCTATGGTATTTGATAGATAATTTACCTGTTGTAAAATAAGATTCATATCTTTTTCAAAGTCATAACTATTGAGTTTATCATATTTTTTTAATATATTTATTCCACTTGCAATAGAGCTTATAATACTTAAAGGTTGTCTCCATTGATGTGCAATATTCTCTAACATACCTTTCATTGAAAAAAGTTTAGATTGTTCTTTTAATATGTTATCACTTGTTAAATCTTTCATATTAATAAAGATATGCTCTTTATTTGGTAACCAAGATAAAAAAATCCTAGAATCTATCTTTCTATATTTTCCAATACAAGATTTATCAATAGTTATATTTTGAATATCTCCTTTTATAAACTCTTCATTTAGTTCTTTTACTCCTTCAATATCCTCTGGCGCAGTTAAAGCAAGACAAGATGTTTTTAAAAGCTCTTCTTGTGTATATCCTGTTAATTTGCAATAAGTTTTATTAACCTTAAGGAAGTTTGTATCTTTATCCACTATTGCAAGACCATCTATTGTATTATTAAATATTGTTTCTAAAAGCTCTTGTTGCTCTTTTAAAGCAGCTCTCTCTTGCTCTATTTTTTGTTTTGCAACTGTTAATTCTGTAATATCCTGAACCGTTCCGTGTGATATTAAAGCTTTCCTATTCTCATCAAAAATTGTTTGACAATCCTCTTTTACATATTTAATCTCTTTGTTGCTTAGCTCTACTCTATGAACTATTGAGTAATCTTTTCTATCTTCCAAAGATTTTAAATATGCACTATTTACAAGCTCTCTATCCTCTTTATAAACTAAATCTAAAAATAACTCATAACTTGGCTTTATATTTTTATCTAAACCAAAAATATTGTAAATCTCTTTAGACCAAATAAGCTCATTACTCTCTAAATTAAGTTCCCAAAATCCTATTTTTGCTAATTTTTCAATAGACTCTAGCTGATATTTATATGATATTTTCCCCATCTATTTGTCTTAATACTAGCTAAACTTCAATCTCAAAAAACTCCTCATCAACTTTTTGATAAGTTGCAACCGAACATGAAATTTTTGTAGCATTTGAATAATCTTTAAACTCTTGTAAAAATAGCTTTTTTAATTTCTCAATATCTGTTGCTCTAAATATAAAATATCCCAAAATATTACTTTTTCTCTCACCAGCTTTTTCGATACCAAAACTATCAAACTGCCAATCAACACCTCTTGTAAAGAAAAAAACTTCACTTATTCTTTTTTCAAGCTCTTCTCTAACATTTTGATTAAACTCTTTTAAATGTATTTTAAATGCAACATTACAGTTAAACTCCGATTGTGTTAAACTCTCTAAATTTTTATCCATGATATTCCTTTAAAAATTGTAAGCTGTTATGGTAACTAAATCTTAATTAAAAAATAAATTTTTTTATTTTATATTTATTATTTTAAGTTATAATCTCAACTATTTTTTCAATAGGGGAGGAGTTATAGATGGATTTAGTATTTAAAAAACTTTTTAAAAAAGGGGTTTCTTTAAAAATTACCATTCTTTTACTCTTCTCAACAATTGGAATCTTATTAATTTTAGTTTTAGCTTATCAACTACTTTTTTATAGTAAAAAACTAGCAATTTCAAGCATAAATTCAAGAGTAGATGGAATTGCTTTAAATATTCGAAACACAATAAAAGATGTCAGCAATACAAGTTTTAGCACAGTTAATACTTTGGCACTTTTAAACGATCAAGATAGAGTAAAATTTTATACAAATTTTTTAAAATCCTATCCAAATTTATATGCAATTTATACAGGATATGAAGATAATAGTTTTTATGAATTTATAAATTTAAAAGTTAATAAAAATCTTATTAGCTCTTATAGTGCAAAAGATATTGATAGATGGCTTTTAATAAAAATTGATGGAAAAGATATTACAAAAAGAGAACTATTTTTTTATGATGATAATTTAAATCAAACAAATTATAAAATTGAGCCCAATTCCTATCTTGCAACAAAAAGACCTTGGTTTATAGAGGCTATAAACTCTAAAGAGGCTATAAAAACTGAACCATACTCTTTTTCACATATTAATTCAACAGGAATAACTTATGCAAAATCTATTAAAGGTGGCAAAGAGGTTGTTGCTATTGACCTATTAATTGAAGATTATCTTAATAGTTTTAAAAATCATGTAGATATAAATAAAACAGAGCTATATTTGTTTAATTCAAACAAATTAATTCTATCTTCACTTTCAAAAAACAATAACTCTTTTAATGATTTTATTGTAAATATATCAGATTTAAAAGAGTATGAAAATACACAAATTGTAGAAAAAGATAATAATAAATTTTTTATTAGAATAATAAAAATTGATAATAATAAACAAGATATCTATTTAGCTTTAATTGCAGAATACAAAAAGATTTTAAAACCATATAACCAAGAGATACTTTGGCTTCTTTTTGTATTTATACTCACAGGATTAATTACTATTCCTCTAATATTATACTTCTCAAGAGTAATTTCAAAACCAATCTACTCTTTAGCAAGACAAAGCAAAAAAATAGAGAAAAAAGATTTTAGTATCTCAAAAATTGATACATCTATTAATGAAATTTCTCTTCTATCGTCTGCTTTTTCAAATATGGCAAAATCAATTCATGATTATCAAACATCTCTTGAAGATAAAATTTTTCAAAGAACAAAAGAGCTTTATGAGAAAAATAAAGAGCTAGGAAGATTATCTATTACAGATAAGCTAACAGGACTTTATAATAGATTAAAACTAGATAGTGTATTACAAACAGAGTTTGAAAAAGCGATAAGATACAATGAGATATTTAGTGTAATTATTATGGATATTGATTTTTTTAAATCTGTAAATGATAATTTTGGTCATCAAATTGGAGATGATGTGTTAAAAGAGTCTGCAAAAGTTTTAAGCTCTTGTATTAGAACTACTGATACACTTGGTCGTTGGGGAGGAGAGGAGTTTTTAATAATCTGCCCAAATAGTAAGCACGATGATGCTATAAAACTTGCAAATAGAATAAATATTGCAATCAAGGAACACACTTTTTCAACTTATCCAAAAAAAATCACTATGAGCTTAGGTGTTGCTTCATATAGTAGCAACTCTAAAAAAGCTGAAGATTTAGTAGCATTTGCTGATATTGCACTTTACAAAGCAAAACAGACAGGAAGAGATAAGGTTGTAGGGGAAAATGATATTTAATATTAAGTCTTGGTTAATATTCCTATTATAAAATTACCAAAAAAATTTGGGGAAATCATTTGAAACTCTTTAAAACCTTTATAATATTTACAATTGTTTTGTTTTTTGTATCTTGTGAAAAAAAGGCTCAAGTAGTCGAGTCAAAACCTATTGAAGTTGGATTTATAAATCCAAAAGAGCAATCTTTGAATTTAGAGATTGAACTTTTTGGAAGAGTAAAAGCAAAAGAGATAGCACAAATAAGACCACAAATAACTGGAATTATTGAAAAAAGAGTATTTACAGAGGGCTCTTATGTAAATAAAGGTGATATTTTATACCAAATTGACAAACTTGATTACATAGCAAATGTAAATAGTGCAAAAGCATCTTTAGATAGTGCAAAAGCGACACTTTTAAGCTCTAAAGCAAAGAGTAATAGAACAAAAGAGCTTTTAAAATTTGATGGAATTTCAAAACAAGAAGCTGATGATATAGAGGCTTCCTATTTGCAAGCTTTAGCTTTAGTTAATCAAAGAGAGGCTGAACTTCAAAGTGCTCAAATAAATCTACAAAGATGTGATATAAAAGCCCCAATTAGTGGATATATTGGAATTTCAAATGTCACAACTGGAGCACTTGTAACTGCAAACCAAACTCAAGAGCTTGTAGATATAAAAGATAACAGTAGCGTATATTTAGATCTTACAATATCATATAAAGAGTATTTAAATCTAAAAAATATTGTAAGTTTTGATACACAAAATAGTTCAAAAGTAAGATTAGTTTTGGAAGATGAATCAAATTTTGAGAAATTTGGAGTTTTACAAAGTAAAGAGTTAAGTGTTGATCAAAATAGTGGAACAGTAACTTTAAGAGCTGTTTTTGAAAATAGTGACAATAGCTTACTATCTGGAATGATGACAAAAGCATTTGTTCAAAGTAGTAAAAAGTTTGATGGATTTTTAATTCCTCAACAAGCTGTTTTAAGAGATCAAAAAGCAAACCCAATAATAACTTTAATAAATGATGATTTTACAACTACTCAAAAAAGAGTTAAGATTTTAAGAGCTATTGATAACTTTTGGTTGATTGAAGATAGATTAAATCCTAATGACAAAATTATAGTTGAGGGGCTTAATAAGATAAATAGACAAAGCAAAGTCTCTATAAAAGATTTAAATAGTGTTTATGAAGTTAAAAAATGATTGCAAAGTTTTTTATATTTAGACCTATTTTTGCTTGGGTAATTTCACTTATTATTATGATAAGTGGGGTTATTAGCCTCTATCTTCTTCCAGTTGAACAGTATCCAGATATTGCACCACCCCAAATAAATATTTTTGCAACCTACACAGGGGCATCTGCTCAAACTGTTGAAAATAGTGTAACTCAAATAATAGAACAACAACTAACTGGTCTTGATGGAATGTTATATTTTTCATCAAGCTCAAGCTCATCTGGAAGATCAAGAATAAGTGTAGTTTTTAATCAAGGAGTTAATCCAGATATTGCTCAAGTTCAAGTTCAAAATAGAGTTGAACAAATCTTATCAAAACTTCCTGATGATGTTCAAAGACAAGGAGTTAGAGTTTTTAAATCTCAAACAGATTTTTTAATGCTCGCATCTATTTATGACTCAACAGGAAAAGCAAATAGAACAGATATTAGTGATTTTTTAGTAAGTAATCTTCAAGATAGTATCGCAAGAATTGAAGGCGTTGGAGAGGTTACCGTTTATGGTGGACAGTATGCTATGAGAATATGGCTAGATCCTTATAAACTTGAAAAATATAATCTAATTCCTCTTGATGTTCAAAATGCTATAAATGCTCAAAACTCACAAGCTAGTGCTGGAAGACTTGGAGCAATGCCAACTTTAGATAATCAACAACTTTCAGTTACTGTAACTGCAAGATCTATGTTTGAAAATGTTGATGAGTTTGAAAATATTATTTTAAAAACCTCTTTAGATGGAAGTAGTGTAAAAATAAAAGATGTAGCAAGAGTTGAGATTGGTGCTCAAAGCTACAACAATGTAACAGCTCTAAACGGTTATCCAGCAAGTGGTATCTCAATACAACTTGCAAGTGGTGCAAATGCTGTATCTACTTCAAAAAAAGTTAAAGAGTTTTTACAAAACGCTCAAACTTTTTTCCCAGAAGGTTATAAAGTAGCATATCCAAGAGATACAACTCTATTTATACAAGCATCTATTAATGAAGTTGTTAAAACTTTAATTGAAGCTATTATTTTGGTTGTTCTTGTGATGTTCTTATTTTTAAAAAACTTTAGAGCAACTTTAATTCCAGCAATTGCAGTTCCTGTTGTAATTTTAGGAACATTTGCAATATTAAATGTTTTAGGTTTTACAATAAATACCTTAACAATGTTTGCTTTGGTTTTAGCAATTGGGCTTTTAGTTGATGATGCTATTGTTGTTGTTGAAAATGTTGAAAGAAATATGAAAGAGCTAGGAGTTAGTGCAAAAGAGGCAACAATTATCTCAATGCAAGAGGTGACAAGTGCCTTAATTGGAATTACAACTGTTTTATCAGTTGTATTTTTACCTATGTCATTTTTTGGAGGAAGTACGGGGGTTATTTATCAACAATTCTCAGTTACAATAATCTCATCTATGGTTCTATCTGTTATTATTGCGCTTACTTTAACTCCAGCACTTTGTGCAACAATTTTAAAACCACATAGTGAAAAAAGTAGTGGATTTATATTTAAATTTAATCAATATTTTGAAGATTTTACAAATAAATATAGATCTTGGATTGAAAAAATTATAGAACTTCCAAAAAGATGGGCTATTTTTTATCTTCTTATTGTTGTAGTTACAAGTTATATTTTTATAAAACTACCTACTAGTTTTTTACCAAAAGAGGATCAAGGAAGCCTTATGGTTCAATACACTCTTCCTGTTGGTGCAGTTGCTTCTAGAACAGTTGATGTTGCAAATATTATTAGAGACTACTTTTTAAATGAAGAGAAAGAGGCTTTAAATACAATATTTACAATCTCAGGATTTAGTAGTAGAAGTAGTGGTCAAAATGTTGGAACAGCATTTATCTCTTTAAAAAGTTGGGATGATAGAGATAGCAAAGAGTTGCATGTAGATAGTATTAGTAAAAGAGCTATGATGGCATTTAACAACCCAAATAGCAAATATTTCATAAGAGATGCAAGAGTTTTTGCAATAAATCCAAGTGTAATTCAAGGACTTGGAAGTAGTGATGGATTTGAGTTTCAACTACTAGCTAGTTCAAATATAAGTAGAGAAGAGCTAATAGAGGTTAAAGAGGCTATTTTACAAGAGGCTAAAACAAATTCAAATATAAACTCTGTAAGAGCAGATGGAACAGAGGAGTCACCTCAGCTTAAAATATCTTATGATGTCCCAAAAGCACTATCTTTGGGTTTAAATCTAAGAGATATTGATACTACTTTAAGTGCTGCTTGGGGTGGAATTTATGTAAATGATTATATTGATAGAAATAGAATAAAAAGAGTTTATATTCAAGGTGATGCACCGTTTAGAAGTGCTCCTGAAGATTTGTATAAATGGAAAGTTAAAAATAGTGCTGGAACTATGACTCCTTTTAGTGAGTTTTCAAAATTCTCTTGGGAGTATGGACCTGAAGAGCTAACACGATTTAATGGATTTATCTCTTATGAGATTCAAGGAAGTGCAGCAACTGGAATTAGCTCAGGAGTTGCTATGAGCGAGATGGAGAAAATAGCAAATAAGAATGCAAATGGGACAATGTATGCATATAGTGGCTCTTCTTATCAAGAGAAAATTGCAAGTAATCAATCACTGCTTCTATACGCAATTTCACTATTGGTTGTATTTTTATGTTTAGCAGCTCTTTATGAGAGTTGGAGTGTTCCATTCTCTGTTTTACTTGTAGTTCCTTTGGGAGTTTTAGGAGTTGTTTTGGCTGTTTATTTTAGAGGTTTAAGCAATGATGTATATTTTCAAGTTGCACTTTTGGCGGTTATGGGACTTGCAAGTAAAAATGCGATTTTAATAGTTGAGTTTATAAATAGCGCATATAAAGATGGTATGCCTTTAATAGAGGCTGCTATTAAAGGTGCAAAACTAAGACTTAGACCAATTATTATGACCTCTTTGGCTTTTATTGCTGGAATTATTCCACTTGCTATTTCAAGTGGAGCTGGTGCTAATAGTAGAATTGCAATTGGAACAGGAATTATAGGTGGAACTTTAAGTGCTACAATTTTGGCAATATTTTTTGTACCACTATTTTTTGTAATAATTACAAAACTATTTTCAAAAGGTGTTAAAAATGATTAGCAAATCTATAAGCCTTGTAGCTATATCAATACTTTTTAGCTCTTGTGTATCTTTAGCTCCAAAATTAGAGATAAATAGTGATGATGTAGTTGCTAAAAATTTTAAAAACTATCAAATAGCAGAAGATAATTCAAATATTAGTTTAAATAGTTTTTTAATAGATGAAAATTTAAAAACTATTGTAAATCTTGTTTTAAAAAACAATAAAGATATAAAAATTGCACTCTTAAGAGTAGAAGAGTCAAAATCACTTTATAGAGTTGAAGAGTCAAATTTCTATCCAAAAATAGATGCAAATGGTAGTTTTTCTAGAGAAAAAAAAGAAGAAATTATAAAAAACAACTATAAAGCATCTATTGGAACTGTTTTTGAGCTTGATTTATTTGGTAAAAATAGAAGTTTAAATGAGTCAGCAAAAAATAGTTTTTTAGCAACTCAATATGCTCTTAGTTCAACAAAACTATCTTTAGTAGCACAAACTATAAATTCATATTTAAGTTTAGCAACTAATATTGAAAACCTAAATTTACAAAAAAAGATATATGAAAATCTAAGTAGTGTTTATGAATTGACACAAAAAAAGTTTCAAGCTGGAGTTGTTAAAAAAGAAGATCTACTCTCTAGTTTTGCTATGTTAAAAGAGAGCGAAAATCAAATTATTACTTATGAAAATTTGGTACAAATTGATATAAATTCGCTTGAATTACTTTTGGGTTCTACTTTAAGTGAAAGTTTAATTCCAAATAGTTTAAGAAAAGATGATAGCTATTTAGCTTTGGTAAAATCTGGAATTAGTTCAAATGTTCTTTTGAATCGTCCTGATATAAAAGAGTTAGAGTATCAATTAAGAGCAAAAAATGCAAATATTGGAGCAGCAAGAGCTGCATTTTTCCCAACTATTGCTCTTACGGCAAATACAGGATACTCTAGTTCTAGTTTGAATAATCTTTTTTCAACTCCAAATAGTTTTTGGCAAATAAGTCCATCTATAAATCTTCCAATTTTTAGTGCAGGTGAAAATAGTGCAAAGCTAAATTTGAGTAAAACTCAAAAAGAGATAGCTTTAAATGAGTATCAAAAAGGTATTCAAACAGCTTTTAAAGAGGTAAATGATGCTTTGATGGTTAGAAAAAATATCTATACAAAACTTCAAAACCAAAAAGAGCTAACTCAATCTATTTTGGAGGCTTATAATATATCTCTAAACTCCTATAAAATTGGTTATGGAAGTTATCTAAATATGCTTATAGCTCAAAAAGCATATATAAACTCACAAAAAAATTTGACACAAACTTATCTTGAAGAGCTTGAAAATAGAGTTGAGATTTTTAAAACTTTGGGTGGAGAAATAGAGTGAAAAAACTATTATTTAAAGTGGGTTTTAAAACCCACTTTTAGTTTAAAAAGATTCCCATTCATCATCTTTTGATGTTGTAGCTTCAATCTTTTTTGCTACAACTTTTTCAAGAGATTTATTTTTTGATTTGTATGTATCATTTTTTTGATTCTCAGATTTAAAAGTAGTTTTTGTTTCTGCTTTTATACTGCTTCTACTTTTTTGAATTATCTCATCTCTTCCTACAAAATTCTTATCTAAAACCTCTTGAACAATACTCTTAGATATGCTATCAGTCTCATTTGCAATCTCTTGAGTTTTTGAGGCTATTATTGCATTTTGTTGAGTTTTTTGATCAAGCATAGTAATAGTGTCATTTATTTGTGTAATTCCACTTTGTTGCTCTTTACTAGCATTTGAAATCTCACTTATCATTTCAGCTGATTTTTCAATATTACTTAGAAGTTCATCATAATCTTTGATCATTAAATCAGATATATTTTTTCCTTCTTGAGCTTTTGATGTTGCAACTTCAACTATATTTTTTATCTCTTTTGCAGCTTCGGCACTTCTTGCAGCTAGATTTCTTACCTCTTGTGCAACAACGGCAAATCCTTTTCCAGCTTCTCCTGCAGTTGCTGCTTCAACGGCTGCGTTTAAGCTTAGAATATTTGTTTGGAATGCAATTTGATCAATTACGCTAATTGCTTCATTAATATTTGTTACTTGATTTGTAATCTCATCCATAGCAACAGCTGTATTTCTAGCCATTTGCTGACCTTTTTTAGCAGAATTACTAACTTCATTTGAGTATCCTGTCATCTCTACTACATTATTTGAGTTACTCACAACCGTACTTGTAATCTCTTCTAAAGCCGCTGCTGTCTCTTCAAGGCTTGCTGCTGCTTCGTTTGAGCTTTGGTTTAAAGTATTTACATTATCTATTAAAGATCTTGAAGAGTTTTCTAGTCTTACACCATTTTCCAAACTATCTTTTAGCATTGAAACAATTGCATTTTGTAGAGTATTTATACCTATAATCATCTTTTCTAATACTCCATCTTTCTCATCATGACTACCTAGTTTTAAAACAGGTCTATAATCATAATTTGAGTATGAAGATAAGATATCATTTATATTTTCAAATCTCTCTTTTGTATGATTTATCATATTATTTAGTTCATTTTTGAACTCATTTAAAGGGATATTTGGAGTATTTTTCTCTATAGTTTGAGAGTACCAACCATTTTTCACTCTCATCATCACAACTTTTGCTTCGTTTATTAACTCATTATCTTTTTCAATAGTATCTTGGATTATATTAATATTTTGATTTATCATTAAAGCCATCTGTCCAAATTCATCTTTTGACGAACTATCAAGATGAGTTACACTACTTGATTTTCTATTTAAAAATGCAAAAAACGATAAAAGACCATTTTTAAAATTTTCTAAAGAACCTGCAATTATTGAAGATATATAGATAGAAACTCCTATGAAGAAACCAACTGCAACAACAGATAAAATCAAAAGTTTTGTTGTTATGCTTGATAGTGCATCATTTCTCAAGCCAAGATTTCTTTTATTCATTTCTGTATATTTATCTTGAAGAAATTGAGCTCTTTTTGAATTTTCTATTTTAGCTGCTTCAAATAGCTCTTTAGTAGAACTACTACCTCCACTTAGTACATAACTAGAGATTATTCCAAAATCTTTTTGATACTCTTTTATATACTCTACAGCTTCATCGCATATATCTTTATTCGCTTGTGAATTAAAAAGAGTTTTTAAGACATTTGTATCTTTGATTAAAGCTTGAAGTCTATCCTCAATCACTTTTTTCGAATCTTGTGATGGATTTTGCAAGAACTGATAAAATGCCACCCTAGTAGAAAGTAAATTTCCTACTAATAAATAAGTTTGAGCTGTAACTTCTGTTCTCTCTTCTATATAATTCATAGATGGCTTATAAACAAAAGCCGAAACAAATACAATTATAATAAACATAATAGGAAACAAAAATAATTTTGTCCTTGTACTTAAGTTTTTTAACATGCTTAACACCTTTGGTATTTAAAATTTTATGGATTTTATCTATGAATTGGTTAATTATCTCTTAATATTTATTATAAATTGTAATATTAAGAATATAAATATAATTCCAAGAACTGTTAATATTGGAATAATAATTCATCAAGATAAACTAGAAAATAGAGATTTGTGTTGAAGTTATAAAACAGTTTAAAGTTCATGAAAATATCTCTATCTTAGGTGGTTTAGACTATAACTATAAAAAGTGGCAAGATGTAGAAGTTTCAGGAACTGATCTTACTATATCAACTTCAGATAGCAGTACAAGATTTTATATAGGTGCAAACTATAGATTCTAATCTATTATAAGACTAAGAGTTAAAACTCTTAGTCTTATAATTTTAAAGATAATTTATTTTGCCAAACTTTTCCCTGCCAAACAACCACTAGCCCATGCAAAGTGAAGATTAAATCCTCCCCTATTTCCAACAATATCCAAAACCTCTCCAGCAAAAAATAGGTTTTTTACAATTTTGCTCTCATATGTTTTATTATCTATTTCGCTAGTTCTTACTCCTCCACCACTAGCTTCCGCGTGAGAAAAACCTTGAGTATCTACTACTTTTAATCTCCATGAATTTAGCTGATGAGCAAGTGATTTTATCTGTTTTGTATTTATCTCATGGGCTTTTGTGTTTATATCAATTTTACAAATTTCAAGTAATATTGGAGCTATTTTATTTGATACAAGTCCAGTTAAAATATCAACTGCTTTTTGCTTTGGTAAATTTTTAAACAAAGTTTGTATTTGATTTGCCAAATCATTTACCAAAGTTTTAGGAAAAAAATTAACTCTAAGCTCTACATCCAAAAATTGACTCAAAGCCAAAACAGCTCTTTGAGAGATATCTAAAATAGCAAAACCAGATACTCCATAAGCTGTAAACAGCACATCTTCTAAAATCTCTTGCTCAAAATTTCCATTTATATGCAATCCTACACTACACTCTTTTTTTACTCCTTGAAGTTTTCCTTTGTAGGTCTCTTTTGTTTGAAGTCCAACAAGACTTGGATATGTAGGATTGTAAGTGTGTCCAAAACTTGAAGCGATTTGTAGACCTATTTCAGTTGAATTTAGTTGAGGAGCAGCGCAAAGCCCACTTGAGATTAAAACTTTATCATAGGATTTAAACTCTTTATCATTTGCATAAATGATAAATTTATCATCTTTTTTTTCCACTTTTTGCACAAAGTGCTCATAAAATATATTTACATTTAACTCTTCAAGAGCCAGTAAAAAAAGATTTGTTACAGATTTTGCTTCATTTGAAAGAGGATAAACCTTTCCATTTTCTTTAATATCTAGCATTAGTCCAATAGTTTTGCAAAATTTCTCAAATGCTTTAAAATCAAACTCTTTTAAAGCAAAATCTACAAACGATGGACTCTCTCCTAAATAGTTTTTTGAAGATATTGTAGTATTTGAGATATTGCATCTTCCATTTCCACTTGCAAGGATTTTTTTACCTATACTTTTGTTTGCATCAAAAATATCTATTTGTAAATCTTTATTTAATCTTTTAGCAGTTATGCTTGCCATTATTCCAGCAGCTCCACCGCCTATTATTGCTATTTTCAAAATTTTCCTTTAATTTATTAAAAATTTTGTAATTGTATCAAAACTTAAATTTATTTCATTTTGTAATATTTTTTATGTTGTAATTTTGTTTAGGGTATAATCCATACATTTTATGAAAGGTATACAATTTGAAATATAAAACAATAGATTTATTTTGTGGCATAGGTGGAGTTAGAAAAGGTTTTGAGCTCACAAATCATTTCCAAAATGTTCTTTCTGCTGAAATTGATAAATTTGCTTGTATAACTTATGAATATCTTTATGGGGAAAATCCTCTTAATGATGTGACAGATGAGGAATTTAAACAAAAAGTACGAAAAACTCATTATGATATTTTATTGGCTGGTTTTCCTTGTCAATCATTTTCAATAGCAGGAGAAAAAAAAGGCTTTAAAGATACTACACGAGGAACACTATTTTTTCATGTTGCGGACATTATTAAAGAAACCAAACCAAAAGCTTTTTTACTTGAAAATGTAGAAGGTTTATTTAGGCATGATAAAGGTAAAACTTTTGAAATAATTATTAATACATTAGTTAAAGAATTGAATTATAAAGTTGTTGGAGTTGATGAAATCGATGGTGAATTAAAATATTCAGCAGAATCTTTCCTGAGAAAAACTACTGATTTTGGATTACCTCAAAAAAGAGTAAGAACTTACATAGTTGGATTTTCTAATGATATTGTTCCTAAAAATTATAAGTTAAAATCTTTGCCTCTAAAATCAAAGAGAATAATTTTTAAAAATTTATACGACTTATTAGAGAAAGATGTGTCAGCAAAATATTATTTATCAGAGCAATATATAAAATCCCTTGAAAAACATAAAGAAAATCATAAATCTAAAGGTAATGGCTTTGGTTTTATGATTGTAAATAATGGCGATAATCCAATAGCAAATACAATTTTAGCAACAGGTGGAAGTGGGAAAGAAAGAAATTTAGTGCTACAAGAAAAACCCGAATATTATGGACAAATGTTTGGAAGCAAACAAACACCTATTAATAATCAAGGAATAAGGGTCATGACACCTATTGAGTGGGCGAGACTTCAAGGATTTAAAGATTATGCTTTTGTAAAAAATGAAATTGATACTTTTTCATTTCCCAAAGAAGTAAGCGAAACACAACAATATAAACAACTAGGAAATAGTGTATCAATTCCAGTAATTGAAGAAATCGCAAAATATATTTATAAAACTTTAGAGGAATTTAAAAATGGGATTTAATAAAGGAGAGTGGTCAGAATTATATACATTTTTATATCTACTAGAAAATCCAAATCTAGTTATAGTAGATGAGAACTTACAAGTTATTAACAATACATTATTTAAAATATTAGAAATCATTTTAACTGATAAAAAATATAAAATTCAAACCCAAAACATAGTAAAACTATTAAGTAATGGTCAAACAAAAAACTATAATATTAGTGATTTATCAAAGAAAAATAAAATTCTATTAAAAAAAATATTAATCCATAAAAGTGCAAAAGGCTCATTTGATATTAGTGAAATCCAACCTTTAATTGATGATTTTTTTGATGCTCAAAAACCAAAGGGTGCATCTAATATAAAAGGGGATTTAACAGCTAATGTTTTAGATAACAAAAGAAACCAAAATTTTAACATTTCGTATAATATAAAATCAAATTTAGGAAGTCCTGCAACACTTTTAAATGCTTCAAATCATACAAACTTTATTTATGAAGTAATAGGAATTAATGATAATATTATGAATCAATGTAATGACATACAAACATCTAACAAGTTACTAGATAGATGCTCATTCTTAAATTCTTGTAATGCAACTATAAATTTTGTTAAAACTCAAAGTAATACTTTTGCATATAATTTAAAATTAATAGATTCAAACTTGGATAATTTTTTAGCTCATATGCTTTATATATCATATTCAAGAAATATAAAGGATATACAACAACTTATTTCTATAATTTCAAAAAATGAAGATGAAATAAATTTTTATAAAAAGAAAATTGGAGATTTTGCAAATGCTGTTACATTTGGAATGAGAGCAGCAGAAAAATGGAATGGAGAAAATGAAGTTAATGGGGGAATAATCCTTGTAACAAAAACAGGAGAAATATATTTACTTGATTTAATATATTATAAAAATATTGTTGATAAATATTTGATTGATAATATTAAATTAGATAGTCCTAGTTCAACAAGATATAAAATGTTTGATATTTATAAAGAAGATAATAAATATTTTTTAAAATTAAATTTACAAATTAGGTTTAAATAAACTTAATAAAAAACTGCAAACCAAATAGTTGGTTTATCAAGGCTTGTAAACTTTACTCTATGCTTTTGAAAAGCTTTTATATTTAAACAATCGCCTTTAAAAAGCTCTACTTCAAAATCTTCAAATTCAAGTATTGCAAAACCTTCAAGAAGCAAAATATACTCACTTTTTTCTTGCTCATACCAAAAATCTTGAGGAGATTTTTGTCCATTTGATACAATTTTTTCTATTTTTATCTTCTCATTTTGAAAAATCTCAAAAAATTTCTCTTCATTTTTATCTATGGTAATTTCATCAAAAATGTTATATTTTTCTATCAATTTATCTTCTTAATTGTTGATTTTTTGGTATTTTATCAAAATATTACTTAACTAGTTTTATAAAGTTGATTAAATAACTATGGTTTAATTAAAAGCCCTATGTATTCTATATCTTTATAAATTTGATTAAAAAGCTTGACAATTAAAAAAAATCTGTTTATAATTCCACATAAATTTAAACTTGATTAAAAAGCAAAGGATAAAAAAATGCAAAAAGATACAATTGCAATACATACAGGATATGATAAAAAAAGTGGAAATGGAGAGATGGCAATTCCTATTTCTCAAACAACAGCTTATGCGTTTAGAGATAGTGAGCATGCGGCAAATTTATTTGCACTAAAAGAGTTAGGACCTATTTATACAAGATTAAATAACCCTACAAACGATATTTTAGAGCAAAGATATGCTCAACTTGAAAACGGTGCAGCAGCACTTGCTACTTCAAGTGGAGCTAGTGCTGTTTTCTACTCTATTGCAAATATTGCTGAGGCTGGAGATAATATTTTAATCTCTGATAAGCTTTATGGTGGAAGTGTAACTCTGTTTCATTTTACTTTAAAAAGATTTGGTATTAGTGTAAAAACTTTCAAAAATGATGATGCTAGTGATTTAGAGAGTTTAATTGATGATAAAACAAAAGGTATATTTTTTGAATCATTATCAAACCCTCAAATTGCAATTCCTGATATTGAAAAAATAGTTGAAGTAGCAAAAAAACATGGAATTATCACAATTTGTGACAATACAGTTGCAACAGCAGCACTATTTAATCCAATTTCATGGGGAGTTGATGTTGTTGTTCACTCAACTAGCAAATATACAAGTGGAAATGGTACAGCTTTAGGTGGAATTATTGTTGAAAGAGATGGTTTAGCAGAGTTTTTCAAACAAAACAGTGCTAGATATCCACACTTTTCAACTCCTGATGCCTCTTATCATGGACTTGTATATACAGATGTTCCACTTCCAAACTTTTGTTTAAGAGCTAGATTATCACTTTTAAGAGATATTGGAGCAACTCCTGCACCATTTAACTCATGGCTTTTAATTCAAAGCTTAGAGACTTTAAGTTTGAGAGTTGAGAAACACTCTAATAATGCTTTAAAAATTGCACAGTTTTTACAATCACACAAAAAAGTAAAAAAAGTTAGTTACCCAGGATTAAAAGGTGATAAATATTATGATAAAGCTCAAAAATATTTTAAAAATGGTCTTGCAAGTGGTTTAATATCTTTTGAAGTAGAGAGTTTTGAAGAGGCTAAAAAAGTTATTGATAGTGCAAAACTATTTAGTGTTGTTGTAAATATCGGTGATAGTAAATCTTTAATAGTTCATCCAGCTTCAACTACTCACTCTCAAATGAATCCTGAAGAGCTAAAAAAAGCTGGGGTAAATCCAGTTACAATTAGATTGTCAATTGGACTTGAAGATACAGCTGATTTAATTGAAGATTTAAATCAAGCACTAAACTAAGAGTTTATTATGCCGTTAATTTCAACAAAGGGGGTGTATGGTTTGGCAGCTATTTATGAGTTAAGCAAACACAAAGATGATACTCCCATGCAAATAAAAGATATTTCAGCAAATGCCTCTATACCTCAAAACTACTTGGAACAGCTTTTAAGTAAGCTAAGACGAGCCAATTTAGTGACAAGTATTAGAGGTGCTAGAGGTGGTTATCTTTTGGCAAAAAGTTCAAAAGAGATAAAAATAGTTGATATTTTAGTTGCTCTTGAAGATGATATTAAAATTGTGGATTCAAAAGTTGATAACCCAATTTTAAATCTTCTTTTTGAAGAGTCAAAAGAGAAAACAAAAAAGATTTTTGATTTAACTTTGGCTGATTTAGATAAGTACGAAGGTAAATATAACGAGTTTTTACATTACAACATTTAAAGTTAGAAAGGAATAAAAATGAAATACGCAAACAATATAACAGAATTAATAGGAAATACTCCTCTTGTAAAACTACAAGATGCAAGTAATATAAGCGGAGCTACGGTTTTAGGTAAATGTGAATTTATGAATCCAAGTTCAAGTGTAAAAGATAGAATTGGAACAAATATGATTAAAGATGCTTTAAAAAAAGGTGTAATAAATCAAGACTCTACTTTAATTGAACCAACAAGTGGAAATACAGGAATTGCACTTGCAAGTGTTAGTGCAGCTTTAGGATTAAAACTAATCCTTGTAATGCCAGCTTCAATGAGTATTGAAAGAAGAAGACTTCTTCAAGCCTTAGGTGCTAAGTTAGTACTAACTCCTGCTGAAAAAGGAATGAAGGGTGCTATTGATAAAGCAAATGAGTTAAATAGTGAGATTAAGAACTCTGTAATTTTACAACAGTTTCAAAATCCATCAAATCCAGAAATTCATAGAAATACAACTGCACAAGAGATTTTAAAAGATACAGATGGAAAAATTGATATTTTTATAGCTGGTGTTGGAACAGGTGGAACATTAACAGGTGTTGGTGAAGTTTTAAAAGCACACAATCCAAATATCAAAATAATTGCAGTTGAGCCAGAAGCAAGTCCAGTTTTAAGTGGTGGTAACCCAGGACCACATAAGATTCAAGGAATTGGAGCTGGATTTGTACCAGATGTTTTAAATACAAAAATTTATGATGAAGTTATCAAAATTGCAAATGATGATGCAATTGAGAGCTCAAGAGAGTTAGCAAAAAGTGAGGGTCTTTTAGTTGGAGTATCTTCAGGATCAAATGCACTTGCAGCAAAAATAGTTGCTTCAAGACCTGAAAACAAAGGAAAAACAATAGTTACAATTCTTTGTGATACAGGGGAGAGATATTTAAGTTCAGGTTTATATGACTATATAGAAGAGTAATCTTCTACATAGCATATTTTAAATTATCCTTTTGGAAATTATAAAAAAGGTTGAATATGCACGAAAAACCTTATAGATCAGTAGCAAAAACTATCTCTTGGAGAACAGTTGGGACACTAGATACTATAATCATTTCTTATTTTATTACGGGAAATTTAGTTATGGCTGCTTCAATTGGTTCAATTGAAGTTATTACAAAAATGATTTTATACTATTTTCATGAAAGAGTTTGGAATAAACTAAAATTTGGAATAGTAAAACCAACAGCAAACGATTATCAAATTTAGGATTTTTATGAGTTTAAATATATTAAAAGAACTTGAAGAAAAAATTTTCTCTTTAAATACAAGTGAATTAATCAAATATGTTTTAGATAATTATAAAAATGTAGCTTTTAGTTCAAGCCTAGGTGCAGAAGACCAAGTATTGACAGATATGATATTTAAAGTAGATAAAAATAGTAGAGTATTTACTCTGGATACTGGAAGATTACATAGCCAAACATACAGAGTTTTAGATGAGACAAATTTAAAATATGGTGTAAAAATGGAAGTTTTTTTTCCAAAATTTGAAGATGTTGAAAACCTATATAGAACTCAAGGTGTAAATGGTCACTTTGAAAGCATTGATAAGAGAAAAAATTGCTGCAAAATTAGAAAAATAGAGCCTTTAAAAAGAGCTTTAAAAGATGTTGAGATTTGGATTACAGGTCTTAGAGCATCTCAAAGTGTTACAAGAGAAAATATGCCAATTATTGAGTGGGATGAAAATTTTAAAGTAATAAAACTAAATCCACTTATAAATTGGAGCGAAGATGATGTTTGGGATTATATAAAAGAGAATAAAGTCCCATACAATAAACTTCACGATAATGGTTTTCCAAGTATTGGTTGTGAACCATGTACTAGAGCTATAAAAGATGGTGAAGATATAAGAGCTGGAAGATGGTGGTGGGAAGACCCTAGTCATAAAGAGTGTGGGCTTCATAAAAAGTGATTCTTTATTTCACACTTTTTAAAAAGTGTGCAAAAGCGAGACACGGTTGCCTTTTTAGGGATTTTTTCAATAAAGACAAAGTGTCCCTTGCTAAAGCAGTGGAATTGCCTAAAGGCAATAATGTTTTATCTCCAAAGGATAATAAGAACTAGCCTTTGGCAAAAAGGTTTGCATTTTCAAAATAGCGTTAAAAAAAATTTATATAAAGTTCGTTAAAAAATTTGAACTGTTTGAGCGAAGCGAGTTTTCAAATTTTAGAACTGTTATAGATTTTTTAGCTATTTTGGAACGAGCAAACGATTTTCTTTTGATACTTTTCTTTATAAAAAGAAAAGTAAATAAATAACTAAATTTTAAAAGGAGAAAATAGATGTTAGATACAAAACAACTAACACATTTAAAACAACTTGAAGCTGAATCAATTCATATTATTAGAGAAGTTGTTGCAGAGTTTGATAACCCTGTTATGATGTATAGTGTTGGAAAAGATTCAGCTGTAATGCTTCATTTAGCACTAAAAGCATTTGCACCTGCAAAATTACCATTTCCACTTTTACATGTGGATACTTTATGGAAATTTAAAGAGATGATAGAGTTTAGAGATAAAAGAGCAAAAGAGGAGGGATTTGAACTTTTGGTTCACACAAATCCACAAGGTATTGAGATGAATATTAACCCTTTTACTCACGGAAGTGCTGTTCACACAGATATTATGAAAACTCAAGGACTAAAACAAGCGTTAAATAAATATAAATTTGATGCTGTTTTTGGAGGAGCCCGAAGAGATGAAGAGAAATCTCGTGCAAAAGAGAGAATCTACTCTTTTAGAGATAAGAATCACAGATGGGATCCAAAAAACCAAAGACCAGAACTTTGGAATATTTATAATGCAAGAGTTCACAAAGATGAGAGTATTAGAGTTTTTCCACTTTCAAACTGGACGGAGCTTGATATTTGGCAATATATATACTTGGAGCAAATTCCAATAGTTCCACTATATTTTGCTGCTTCAAGACCTGTTGTTCTTAAAGATGGTGTAAAAATCATGGTTGATGATGACAGAATGCCAATAGAAAAAGATGATGTTATAAAAGAGGAGATGGTTAGATTTAGAACTTTAGGATGTTATCCACTAACTGGAGCTGTAAATTCAACTGCTACAACACTTCCAGAGATTATTCAAGAGATGCTTTTAACAAAAACAAGTGAAAGACAAGGAAGAGTAATAGATAACGATAGTGCTGGATCTATGGAGAAGAAAAAAATAGAAGGGTATTTTTAAGATGAGTATATTAGAAGAAAAAATTGCAAAAGATATAGAGAGTTATTTAAAAGAGCATGAGAATAAACAGCTTCTTAGATTTATAACTTGTGGAAATGTTGATGATGGAAAATCTACTTTAATTGGAAGATTACTTCATGATTCAAAGATGATTTTTGAAGATCAACTAGCTAGTATAAAAAAAGATAGTAAAAAAAACAATACAACAAACAATGAGTTTGATCTATCTTTGCTTGTTGATGGGCTTCAAAGTGAGAGAGAGCAAGGTATTACTATTGATGTTGCTTATAGATATTTTACAACTGATAAAAGAAAGTTTATTATTGCAGATACTCCAGGGCATGAGCAATATACAAGAAATATGGCAACAGGAGCATCAACAGCAAATTTAGCGATTATTCTAATAGATGCAAGATATGGAGTTCAAACACAAACAAAAAGACACTCTTTTATAAATAAGCTTTTAGGAATAAATCATATTGTAATTGCTGTAAATAAAATGGATTTAATGGATTTCAGAGAAGATGTTTTTAACAAAATAAAAGAGGATTATCTAAAATTCGCAAAAGAGTTAGGACTTACAAGCAATATTACATTAATTCCATTATCTGCTTTAAATGGAGATAATGTTGTTGAAAGAAGCTCGAAATCTCCTTGGTATAATGGTGTTACTTTAATGCAACATTTAGAAAATGTACAAATTGATAGCGATAGAGATTTAACACATTTTAGATTTCCAGTTCAATATGTAAATAGACCTAACCTTGATTTTAGAGGATTTTGTGGAACAATTGCAAGTGGAGTTATAAAAGTTGGAGATGAGATTACAGTTTTACCATCACATAAAAGCTCAAAAGTAAAAGAGATTGTTACTTATGATGGAAATTTGCCTTATGCATATGCGCAACAAGCAGTTACTTTGACACTTGAAGATGAGATTGATATTAGTCGTGGAGATGTGATTGTAAAAAGTGATGAACAAGCTGATGAGGCATCAAATTTTGATGTAGATATTGTATGGCTTAGTGAAGATCCACTAATAAAAGGAAAACAATATTTTATAAAAAGAGCAACAACTACAACAGTTGGAACAATAAATCAGTTCTATTATAAGACAGATGTTAATACACTGCAACAAAGTGCAACAAATACTTTAAATTTAAATGAGATTGCAAGAGCAAAACTTGATTTAGAACAGATAATTGCCTATGATACTTATGAAAAAAATAGAGCTATGGGAAGTTTTATAATAATAGATAGAGTTACAAACAACACTGTTGGTGCTGGTATGATTAGAGCAAAATCAAGCGATCAAAGTAAAAAAGATAGCTCTTATAGTGCTTTTGAGATTGAGTTTAACGCACTTGTGAGAAAACATTTTCCACACTGGGAGTGTAAAGAGATTTTTTAGTAGGAGTTTAAATGTCTGCAGTTATAAATATAGAGAAACTAAAAAAAGATAGATCAAGCGATGATATAATCGCAAAACTGTTCTATCATATAGTTTTCTCTGAAAAGATTTCAAATGAAGATTTGGAGCTTTTTAAATGGTATGGAGTCTATGCAAAAGACTCCTTACAAGAGAACTTTTCTCTAAGAATTCCTATAAATTTAGGAGAGCTAGGATTAAAAGAGTTAAAAGAGATTTTAAAAATCTCAAAAGAGTTTTCAAATGAGTCATTAAATATTTTGCCTTGCCAAAAAATAGAGTTTGAAGATATAAAACTTTTTAATCTACCTAAAATTTTTAATATTTTAAAAGAGGTAAACCTATCTAGTTTTTTTGAATCAAGTCATAGTATAAAAAGAGTTTTAACATGTCCTGCAAATAGAGTTGATAGTACTCAAATATATGATGTTGAAGAGATTGCAAATAAGATAAATGATACTTTTGTAGCAAACAAAAACTTTTTTAATCTTCCAAACTCTTTACAAATATCAATTAGTGGATACGAAGAGGGTTGTGATATTGGATTTACTCCTGATATAAGTTTTAATGCAACAAAAGATGAGAGTGGTAAAATTGTATTTGCAGTTAAAATATTGGATAAAAATATTGGATATATAAGTGCTTCAAAAATAATAAATACTACAAGAGCAATTGCAAATATTTATAAAGATTTTGGAGACAGAGATGAGAAATCAGAAAATAGCTTCAAAGATTTTATAAAGAGTATCTCTTTAGGTGTATTTGTTGATATTTTAAGTTCTATGCTAGATTTTAAATTTAAAAGCACTCTTTTTATAAATAGATCAGAAATTCCAAGAAAACCTAGAATGGGAATAAACAAAAGTTCACAAGATGGTTTCTCATATATTGGATGTAAGGTTAAAAATCCAAAAATTTCAAGTAAAGATTTTGAAATTTTTATAGATAGTTTAAAGAAGTGCAAAGCAACAAAAATAAAACTTACTCACAAAGCAAATATTATTATTCTTGATGTTCCATCACAAAATGCAAAAAATCTAGTTGAAGAGCTATCTTCTATTGGTTTTGAAGCTAAGAGTTAAGCTAAAAGCTTAAACTCTTGGATAATTTTCGATTATAAAATCTATATCCTTATCCCCTCTTCCACTTAAGTTTACTAAAATAGATTTTCCAAAATTCTCTTTATCTTTTGCCCATTTCATAGCAAATGCAACAGCATGTGCAGATTCAAGTGCTGGAATGATTCCCTCACATCTTGAAAGAGTATAAAAAGCTTCTATTGACTCATCATCACTACAAAGCCCTACTTTTGTTCTTTTTATACTACTTAAATATGCATGTTCAGGACCAACAGATGGATAGTCTATCCCACTTGCAATTGAGTGAACAGCAGCTGGTTCTCCATTTTCATCACTTAGCATTATAGAGTTAAATCCATGCATTATTCCCTCTTTCCCATAGGTAATACTTGCACTATGTTCACCTATATTTGAGCCTTTTCCAGCAGGTTCAATAGCATATAACTCAACACTATCTTCAATAAATGCACTAAATATTCCCATAGCATTACTTCCACCACCAACACAAGCACTTATTGCATCTGGAAGTTTTCCAGTCATCTCTAAAAACTGCTCTTTAGCTTCAATTCCCACTACACTTTGAAAATCTCTTACCATCTTTGGAAATGGATGAGGACCAACTACACTTCCAATAGCAAACATAGAGTTTTTTGTATCACTTAAATAGCTCTCAAAAGCACTATCAACAGCCTCTTTAAGAGTTTTTAATCCTTTTGACACAGGCACAACTTTTGCACCTAAAATTTTCATTTTTACAACATTTGGATGCTCTTTTTTAATATCAACTTCACCCATATGTATTTCACACTCCAAACCAAAATAAGCAGCCGCAGTTGCTAGTGCAACACCGTGTTGTCCAGCACCTGTTTCAGCTATTAATTTTTTCTTACCCAAATATTTTGCTAGTAGTGCTTCAGCCATACAGTGATTTAATTTATGAGCACCCGTATGATTCAAATCCTCTCTTTTAAGATAGATTCTAGCACCTCCTACTAAATTTGATAAATTTTTACAATATGTAATTGGAGTTGGTCTTCCTTGATAATATTTTCTAATCTTCTTTAACTCATTTAAAAATTCAAAATCATTTGATAACCTTTTATAAGCCTCATTTATCTCATTAAATGGCTCTTCAAGTTGTGGTGGAATAAAAGATCCTCCAAATTTACCAAAAAACCCATTCTCATCTGGAAAAGTTTGTAAATATGGTCTATTTCTTTGCATATTAAGTACCTTTAAAATAAAATACAAAAATATATCATATTTTAAATAATTTTAGGGGTTTATATGAGAGTAGTTTTTTTTGGCTTAGGTGCGGTTTCAACTGTTATGGCAACACTTTTTGATGAACTTGCAAATAAAAGTGAAAATAGTTTTGTAGATTTTTTATTTATTGTGCGAGATAAAAGAAGAGCAAAAAAACATCTATTTAAAAATAGCAATCTTTTAAATAAGTCACTCTTTTTAGAAGTATCAAACTTTGAAGAGATTTTTTCAAATCCAGAAAAATATAAAAAAGAGTTAAAAAATTTTGATATCTTTATAAATAGCTCAACCCCTTCTTACAATTTAAAGGTTATGAAACTTGCAATTGAGTTTAATACAAACTATGCTGATTTGGCAAGTGATATTTACAAAGATGAAGTTATAAACTCTTTAAAATTTGAGCAACAATCACTTGAAGATGAGTTAAAAAATAAAAATCTATTTGCACTTATAAATCTAGGAATATCTCCTGGAATGACAAATTTTTTAATAGGCGAAAAAATTGACTCTTTGTCATCTTTGCCTCACAATATAAAAATTACAAAAGTAGAGATAAATCTGCTAGAGGAGATACAATCAAAAAAACTAATCTTTTCGTGGTCACCAAAAGTGGCTATTGATGAGCTTACATTCTCTCCAATATTTTTTAAAAACAATAAAATAAAACAACTAGCACCATTTTCAAAATCAAAACCATATAAGTTTCCATATTTTAGAAATATTGTAGATGTTTATCCAGTATTTCAAGAGGAGCTTATATCTTTAAAACAAAGCTTCCCTAATATAAAAAATATTAGATTAAATATAGGTGGAAATGAGCTTGAACTTATGAAAAATCTATATCAACTTAACCTTTTTTCAAATACCTATTGCTTTGAAAACAAAGAGGAAAAAATATCAATAAATAATATAATCAAAAATATAATTCCAAAGATGAAAAGCCCTGAAGTAATAGAAGATTATATAAAAAAGAAGACTATAAAATATGCAGAGTTTAGTGCAATAGCTGATATATATTTAGAGATAAAAATAAAAGATGATAAAAAAATAAAAAGTATAGAATCAATTGGTCTATCTTTTAGTAAATATACAGAGCTTATAAATAGCCCTTTTTCTGGCTCTACTTATATCTCATATGCCACAGGAGTTGCATCTGGAATTTTAATCTTCTATTCACTTTTAAACAAAAAGCATCTAAAAGGTGTAGTTTTAAGTGAGAATCTTCCAAAAATATTTGGTGGTTTTACAAATGATATTATTAAAAGAGAGTTAAATAACTATAAAATCAATCTCATAAGTCAAATTAAATAAAAATAAGATAAAATTATAACTTTTATAAAAGATTATAATTTTGAAGAGATTTTTATGCAAAAAGACATTTTTAGACCATTTTTAAATGAAAATGTTGATATTTTAAACTATTTAAGATACAACACAATTGGAAAAAACAAAGAGAAATACTTTGATTTTACAGCTTCTGGTTTAGGTTTTAGACCAATAGAGAATCGAATTCATGAAGTTTTAGAATACTATGCAAATACTCACTCAAAAGAGAGCACAAATGCAAAAATTACTACAAAATATTATGAAGGTGCAAAACAGAGCCTTAGAAACTCTTTAGCTCTTGATGATGATTTTGTAGTTTTACCAAGTGGTTTTGGAGCAACAGCAGCTATAAAAAAACTTCAAGAGATTTTGGGAGTTTATATTCCACCAAAAACAAAAGAGAGGCTAAAACAAAAAGGGCTAAAAGATATTAAAAAATCTATGCCTTTGGTAATTGTAGGACCTTATGAACACCACTCAAATGAGATATCATTTAGAGAATCTCTTGCTCTTACAAAGAGAGTAAAACTGACAAGTGATGGTTTAATTGATTTAAAACACCTTGAAAAAATACTTGAAAAGAATAAAAATAGAGAGATTATTGGTTCATTTACAATTGCTTCAAATGTTACAGGAATAATTACTTGCTATAAAAAAGTTTCAAAATTATTGCGAAAATATAATGCAACTGTATGTTTTGATGCTGCAGCTTCAAGCTCTTATATGAATATTCCTTGCAAATATTATGATGCACTCTATCTTTCACCTCATAAACTTTTGGGTGGAGTTGGGTCATGTGGTATCTTAATTGTAAAAAAATCTTTAATAGATACAAAACTTCCACCAACATTTTGTGGTGGGGGAACTGTAAAATATGTGAATAAATCTATTCAAATATATGAAGATGATATAGAGACTAGAGAAGATGCTGGAACACCACCTATTACTCAACTAATAAGAGCTGCACTAGCATATCAACTTAGAAATGAGATTGGTTTAGAGTTTATAAAAGAGAGAAAAGAGGAGCTTTTAAGCTATTTGTTAAAAGAGCTTAAAGGTATTGATGATTTATTAATTTATGGTGTAAAAGATGCACCAAATATTGGGATTGTATCTTTTAATATAAAAGGTTTTAATCCATATTTGCTTTGTGAAAATCTAGCAAATAAAGAAAACTTTCAAACAAGAGCTGGATGCTCATGTGCAGGTCCATATGGTCACGATTTATTAGGTCTTAAAAAAGTATCTATGAAAAATCGACCAGGATGGCTTAGAGTTGGTGTTCATTTTACACAAACTAAAGATGAGATAAAAGCTTTGGTTGATGAGATTAAAAGAGATATAAAATAGTTTATATCTCTTTTTTATAATTTCGATTTTTTAAAAAAGATTTGATTTAGAATTTGTAGTTAATTCCAATAAACATAGATGTTGAATCTTCTAACTCAACTTTTTCATTCCAATCTATTCCTAAAACTGTACCAGTACTATTTTTATCTAAGTTATATTGTGTATATGCTAATCCCAACTCAAACTCAATATTTTTTGTAATATCATAAATACCACCAACTTGCAATCCATATGCTAATCCTGACATTTTAAAATCATCTATCTCATAATTTGCATTACCAATATGTAATCCCGCAAGTAATTTAAATTTATCATTCATTGGTACTAGATAATCATAATTTCCTAAAATTATTCTAAAATCTCCTCCTCCTTCAATTCCATAATTTATGTGAGATAATGAGACTCTATGTGTTTTTTCTAAAATAGCCCCAAGTTTTAATTTTAAATCTGAAGCATCATCACTTATTGAATCACTTTCTGAATATCCATTTGATTGACTATATGAATATTTTCCATTCATATCTCCTCTTTCAAATCCTACCCCAACAAATGGTTGTACTTCAACTGCTACCGCAGATGTTCCAAGTGCTAATAAACTAGCCATTGCTAATGATTTTTTCATTTTTCCTCCCTATATATTAAATGTCCTATTGAACATTGCATAGGGATATTAACTTATATAAACTTACAGATTAAATTAATACCTATGGAACATTGAGAATATTGCAAAAGTGTAACCAAAATAAACAATTAGAGCTTTTTTATAAAAAGATTGGCGAAAATGTTAAAAATATTAGAACTAAAAAAGGATTTAGCCAATTAAAACTTGCAAATGCTATGGGATATGACTCTGTTGGACACATTGCAAAAGCAGAAATTTATAAATATGATAAAAAATTTAATCTTGAACATCTTTTCAAAATAGCAAAAATTTTAGATGTCTGTATTGAAGATTTATTTGAAGGGACAAATGAGATTATAAAAAACAAAGATTGCTTCTAGCTATCTTTGTTTAAAACCTATAATTAATAGTTGCATAAAAATCAATAGCTCTATCAAACTTATATTTTACATCAGCACCATTCTCTTTATAATTTTTATCTATATCATATTTTGTAAATTTAGTCCCAATCTCTAACTCTAAATTATGAGCAATATCATTTAAAATTCCAAGTTGTGCTCCATATACAAAATCTGTTGCATTTGAGCCTTCAAGATTTTTTTTCTCAAGATTTGTAAATCCTAAATGTGCTCCTAAAAATAGCTTTGACCTACTATAATCTATTGGCAATATATAATCAAAAGCACCAAGAAAAGTATTTACTCTTGTACCACTTAAATATGATGGATTATAAATAAATGAGACTCTTCTAAAATCCTCTATCACAGCCCCAGCTTTGAAAATAAGTAAAGTAGCTGTATGCGTACCATCTTCATTTCTACTTCCACCCTTTTCACTCTGTTTTACAAAACTAAGTCCAGTTCCAACTCCTACAAAAGTATCAGTATTAAAACTCATAGCAGAAGAGTTAATAGCAAAAAATATTATAAAACTAGCAATAACTTTTTTAAACATATCTATCTCTTTTTATTAAAATTTAGCAAAGATTATATTTATTTGTTTGTTATATAAAGGTTAAATTATATATTTGATTAACTCTTTATTTAAATACTATTAATCAAATATATTTATAATTTCTTCATGAGTTTTATGATTTTTTTCTCAGTTTATCTGATAGCTTTCTCTTTTCAAACCTATATAATTAAAAAACGGTTTATCGATAAACTAGATTTTAAACATAAAACTAGGAAGTATTTTGGCTTTTTATTATATTTAACATTTTTTGGTGCACTTTTGTACCCTCTTGCTAGATACTTTCCACTAGTGCCAAACTGGCTCTATTTTCTCCTTTCCTTACCAATTGGGGTGATATTTTTAACATTTATTATCACTTTATTTCATGACCTCATCTCAATTGGTTTCAAAAAATCAAAACTATCAACAAAAAGACGAAACTTTTTCAAAAAAACACTTGATATTGGTGCAACATCACTTATTTTGGCAACAAATCTAAAAGCCATGGATAATGCAAGAAATATTGAGCTAGAAGTTGTAGATGTAAAGATTAAAAATCTAAAAAAACCATATAAAATAGTTCAAATAAGCGATATACATATTGGTGGATTGATTGATAAAAATTTTATAAAAAATTTAGTAGCAAAAATAAATATTTTAAACCCTGATGTTGTTGTAATAACTGGTGATTTAGTAGATACCAAACTAGAGTTTGCAAAAGCTGCTTTAGATGAGTTAAAAAATATAAAATCAGTTTATGGAACATACTTTATAGTTGGAAATCATGAGTATTTTCATGGAGTTAAACCAATAATTGATTATGTGAACTCTTTAGGAATAAAAACTTTAGAGAATGAAAATGTATATATTGGAGAGGAAAATCAAGGTTTTTATTTAGCTGGAGTTTATGATAGATTTGGTTTTAGATATGGCTCATATATTCCAGATATAAACAAAGCTTTAGAAGATTGCAAAAATCACCCAACAGTTCTTTTAGCTCATCAACCAAAATATATAAACTCTTTGGAAGATACACAAAATATTGATTTGATTTTATGTGGACACACTCACGGTGGTCAGATTTTTCCATTTAACTTTTTAGTAAAACTTGAGCAACCATATGTAAAAGGTCTAAACACTCACAATGAATTCACGCAAGTTTATGTAAATAAAGGAACTGGATTTTGGGGACCACCTATGAGATTGGGTGCAAGCAGTGAGATAACTATTCTTAATCTTATAGGATAGTTTTTAAAATCTCCTCTATTTTTGTTGGATTTGAGAAGTGGTCAATTTTTGATATAAATTTTCCATCTTTATTGAAAATATAGATATATGAAGTGTGAGCAACAGAGTAATCCATAGCAGAACCCTCTAAAACAACCTTTTCATAATATGAACCATATCTTTTTGTAAGATCATCTATGTACTCTTTATTTGAAGTTGCTCCAATAAAATTTTTGTGAAAATATTTTGAGTAGTTTTTTATATTTTCTAAACTATCTCTTTGTGGATCAACACTTACAAAAATTCCAACAAAATCTTCGATTTTTGAACTATCAAATTTATCTAAAGCAAATGCCAAAGAGCTTAAAGATGTAGGGCAAACATCAGGACAAAATGTATATCCAAAATATATTGCTACAACTTTACCTTTAAAATCATCTTTAGATATTTTCCCATCGTGCGTATCCAAAACAAAATCGTAGTTTTTTCTCTCTTTATAATCTTTTACATATGGTTTTAAAATAACTATTAAAATAACAGATGCCAAAACAATAGCTAAAATCTTAAATAGAGTTCTCATTTTTATATCCTCGTTTCAAATTGAAATCTTGCACCAATAGAGTGTGTAGTTTTATCTACTATTATATCTGCATTCCACTTCATATTATCAACATAACATGTAGGTAAAGTTCCAATAGCTTCATAATTTCCATCTCCTAAATTTTTAATATCCAAAAAATACTCTCCCATATACATAGTTGTTGAGTAGATATTTAAAGTTAGATTTTCTAAGTTTGGATTATTACTTTTTATAGAAAATGTAATCTCTTTCATAAGTGGAATCTCTTTTGGATCAACACTTAAAATAAACTCCGTACCATCTTGAATTACAATTTTACAAGACTCTTTTTTTAGATTACAAGAGCTATCTTGTGTTACATAATCAACTTCACCTTTAAGTGATTGAAGAATTTGATTAAAATCAATTAAAAAGTATGAGCCTACAATAAAAAGTACAACAACTATTGAGATTATTGTACTTTTTAGACTGCTGTTTTGTTTTTGCATAAATATTAGTGGTGTTTCATTCCACTCATTACAGATTTAACATCTGCAACAACTTTTTGTTTTGAACCATCTTTAAACTCTAGTTCAATCTCAACTTTATCTCCAACATCTAAAGAGTTATGAAGCCCTATTAACATAATGTGTAAACCACCTGGTTGTAAAACTGTTGTGCTTTTTGCTTTTATATCAATTTGAGGAATCTCATACATAGTCATAACACCATTTTTCATATCATGAGTATGAAGCTCAACAACATTTGCTACATTTGAAGTAGCTTTTACAATTGCCATATCTTTGTTTGATCTATTTTCCAAAACCATAAAAGCAGCACTATTTTTCATATTTGGCGGAGTAGCTCTTGCATAAGCATCTTTTACTTCAATAGTTGAAGCTGTTAGAAATGTTGCTGCTAGAGAGATTAGAAGTAGAATTTTTTTCATATTAACACCTTTTTTTTCTTTGAATAGTATTAAATAAGTGTTAATTTTGTGTTAATTTTACAAAAATTACATCATTGAACATGGGCTCATTCCTGTTTTAAAAAATCTTGCTGTTACTGTATCCATACTTTTTATATGATTTATAAGCCAATTTACTAAATCATACTCAATATAGTTTTTTAAACTCTTTATATCTTTGTTTTGATAGAAATCTTCCCAAACCTCTTTTATATCTTCTATATTTTTATCATGTTCACCTTTATGAAAAGGGTAAGCAAAAAAACCTCTTTTTTGCATCTCATCCTCTTCTGTTTTAAAGTGATTAACTGTATGGTTTATCCAAGATAAATAAGATTTTTTTAGATTCTGTAAATTATCATTTGAGTTGTTTTTTTCATACACTAAAATATCTTCATAAATTTTATTTATCAAATCTACATCTTCAAAATGTGTATTATTCATAAAATCTTCATCAACCAAAGGCAGGCTATTTTTATCTATTAACATATTCTCTCCTTAGAATTAAAATCAAATTTTACATAATAAACAAAAAAGAAGTGTTGATAAATATCAATTAAAAAAATCATAAGTTTTTAATAATTTAAGAACTTATTTTATGTTGATATGGTATATTTTAAGGAATTTGTTTTAAGGAAATATAGCTTGAGTACAGAAAGTAATAATTTGAGTAAAACTGATAAGTTAAACAAAAGTTTTAAATTTCAAAATAGAGAACTATTGGATAATTATGTTATTTTAGCAATAGTTGATGAAAATGGTATTATAAATCATGTTAGCACCAATTTATGTAAAATATTTGAATATAAAAGCTCTGAATTAATTGGACAGCCTTACACTTTTTTAATTTCAAAAGACTCTATTAAAACTTTCAAAGTTCAATTTGATGATGCAAAAGAGAATAAAGCAATTTGGAAGGGGGAGATAAAACACTCTTCAAAAATTGATAATACTATTTGGACTGATACAATAATTACACCTTTATTTGACGATGAAAATGAGTTAGTAGGATTTATCTTTGCTAGTAATGATATTACACAAGAAAAAAGATTAAAAAAAATTAATGAAGAGAATTTTCTTAAAAAGAAATATAGTAAAAATATTTTAGATTTTATGCCAAGTCTTAGTGCTGCTGTATTACTTAAAAATGCTAGCAATCTACAAAAGATATTATGGATAATCTTCTTTACTATTATACTATCTCTAATTTGGGCATCTTTTTCTAAAATTGATGATATCGTAAAAACAACAGGTAAAGTTATCCCTACAAAAAATATTCAAACAATTTCAACAATTTATTCAGGAAGATTGGAGCAGATGTATGTAAAAGAAGGTGATTTTGTATATGAAGGAGATATCCTATTGCAAATCTCAACAGAAGATGTAAAATCTGATTTTGAAAAAAAAGAGCTTGAGAGGTTATCACTAATTGCAAAAATAGCTAGACTTAATGCAGAAGCGAATATGAAAGATATAACTCCTGCAAATAATATCCTAGAAAACAATTTTGAAATAATGAATAATGAAATAATACTTTTCAAAAGTAATCTAAGCAAATTAAATACTTCTATTAAAATATTAAATGAGCAAATTAAACAAAAAAAGGGTGAATTAAAAGAGAATGAAGGTAAATTAATTATCTTAGAGAATAGCCACGCACTCTTACAAAAAGAGATAGATATAAAAAAAGTTCTAGTAAAAGATAAAATAATTTCTGAAGTTGATTATCTTCAACTTAGAAAAAGATTCAATGACACAGATTTAGAACTAAAAAATACAAAATCTATGATTCCTATTTTAAAATCTTCAATAAAGGAGTTATATGAAAATATTGAAGATGCAAAAGAGAAATATAGAAATGATGCAAAAAATCAAATGGTTGAATCATACTCTCAACTTAAAACAGTAGAGGAAGAGCTTAAATTACTATGCGATAAGATTAAAAACTCTACAATAAAAGCTCCAAACGATGGTACTGTAAATGTTATCACAGTAAAAACAAAGGGTGAAGCAATATCTCCTGGTAAAATTCTTGTAGAGATAATCCCTGATAAAGAGTACATTTTAGCAGAAGCAAAAGTGTTACCATCTCAAATTGGATTTTTAGATGTTGGACTACCTGTAAATCTTAAGTTTCACACTTATGATTTTACTTTATATGGTGGATTAGATGCTGAAATAGTATATATCTCAGCTGATTCTATTTTAGATGAAAATTCAAAAGAAGAGTACTATATAGTACAGATGAAATCAAATAAAAAATATCTTGATGAGGATAATAGAAGACTTTATATTAGAGCTGGTATGACATTAGATGCAAATATAATTGTTGGTAAAAAAACTATCTTAGACTATATTTTAAGGCCTGTCTTAAAAACTCTACAAATCGAGGGATAAGATGAAAATATTATTGTATTCAAAATCAAATTTTATAAAAGATGAGTTAAAAAAAGATGATTCTTTTTTTAAAGATTTAATTGTAAGTGATAATTTAAGAATTATAGAAAAAGAGATGAAACATGCCGAAACTTTGGTTATTTTACACCATCTAAATGATTTTAAAGATGATATTGAATACTTTATAAAACAGATTCAAGAATATAAAAATATTTATTTAATAGCACTATCAAATACTCCTACAAATTTAGAAGGTTGTAAATTGCTAAGGCTTGGTTATAAAAGCTATTTGCACTCTATTTCAAATTATCAAATTCTGAAAAGTGCAATAGAGTCTGTGATAACTGGAAATATATATCTATATCCTGAATTAATGCAATTTTTAATTTCTCAAGTTGGAATAACTCAAGAAAATAAAAAAGATAAAAATTTGGATATTTTAACACCAAAAGAGATGGAAGTTTTAAAACTTGTTTCAAAAGGTTATTCTAACTCTAGAATTTCAAAAGAGCTTGATATTGCTGAAATTACAGTTAAGAAACATATTGGTTCAATGTTTCAAAAATTAGATGTTAAAGATAGATTATCTCTAGCTTTGATTTTAAAGTAATAAAAGGGATTTATTTTGACTAATAAAATATTTATTAGTATAGCTTCATATTGTGATGATATGTTAGAATTTACAATAAAAAGTGCATATAAAAGTGCTAAAAATAAAGACAATATTATTTTTGGTATTGTTGATCAAAATTATGTAAGTAATAGAGAGCATATAAAATCTTTTGAATTCTCAAATCAAATAAGATATTGCCACATCTTTCCAGATGATTCATTAGGTGTATCTTGGGCAAGACATTTGGCTTTTTCACTTTATGATAATGAAGACTACTTTTTACAAATAGATTCTCACACATATTTTGAAAATAATTGGGATGAGAATTTAATTAATCAATACCATACTCTTTTAAAAAAATCTATAAATCCTATAATTTCAACTTATCCTCCAGGATTCTCTATTGAAACAGATAATAAAATAGTATGCAATAGACAATCAAATAAATATATATTAGTTTTAAAACCAAAAAAAGAAGCAATAATAGATAAAGATAATTTAGTTTTACAGTTTAGAGGTAAATATGAAATTTCAAATGAGCCAATCCTTGGATATCATTTAGCAGCAGGTTTTTTATTTACAAAAGGAAACTTTATAGAAGAAGTTCCCTATGATCCATATTTATATTTTCATGGAGAGGAACAGAGCTTAGCTATTAGATCCTATACAAAAGGGTGGGATATATTTCACCCTAAATGGGTTCCTCTTTATCATTTATATAAAAAATCCGAACAAAAATATCAATCACATCATTGGAGTGGTGAAATTACAAAAAAAAGAGATTTTGAATGGATTTATCTACAAAAAAGAGCAAAAAATAGAATCAAAAAATTAATTTTAGGTGAATTAAATAGTTCAATATATGGATTAGGAGATAGAAGAACTATTCAAGATTATATAAATTTTAGCGGAATTGATTATTTTAATTTTTCTATTAATGATAGTGCATAGATTTAAAAGGCTTATTTAAATAATAAGCCTTTTTATTTAGGAATGTAATTTTATAAAATTACATTCCACCATTATCATTTGATGAATCATCATCTAATAATCCACCTTGAATCATTAATGTTAAATTTCCATTTGATAAAATGTCAAAACTATTACCATTTTCATCAATTTCAGAAGATTGTTTTTCAAAACCTTCACTATTTTTTAGAGTAACGCTATCTTTATCATCACCTAAAATTTTAATTAAACTATCTTCTTTTGTATCTTTTATTAAATCTTTTAAATCTAGATTTAACTCATTTTCTTTTCCATTTGTCATATCAATCTCTTTAAGATTAGAAATATTATCAAAATTTAAATTTATCTGTCCCTCTTCATCAAATTTAAATATTCCATCATTTATCTGTGTATTTAACTCAAATTTAATCTCAAAAGATGATAAATCTTCATTTTCATCACTTACATTTACTTTAAATAATTTGACTTTATTTTCTGTAATTTCTATACCATTACCATTATAAGCATATTTTCCAGTTTCAAAATCAAATAAGAGTTTACCTTCTCCATCAATTTGAAGTCCATTTTTAGGCATATTTTCTCTTGTATATACAATATCATTTACCTCAATACTGTCAATTGTAATTTTACCATCTCCTCCAGATATATTATCTGATACATCTCCAAGTATTGTACCCTCAACTGTTCCTAAAATAGTAGTTTTTATTGCTGTAGGCTCATTTATTACAATAACTTCCTCTTGTGGCATAACCTGTACTATTTCAAGATATTTTAATGCATCTTTATTACTTTCAGGTGTTCCAACGGCTATTACTTTTAAATCAATGTTATTATCATCAATAAATTTTCTCCACTGTTCTATTGTTTTATCATTGTCACTATCTACTCTATTAACCTGCTCATTTGGAACACCATCTGATATAAAATATCCAACTACTTTTGCATTTGATTGAGAACTATCTTTAATATCAATACCCTTAGTAGCATCTATAGCATCCTTATAATCAGTTTGTCCTGTACTTAAACCTTTAATTTGCTCTCCATCATATTTTACTTTTGCATCTTGTCCCATAGTTAAATTATTTAGATAATCTATTGCATCATCAGCATTCATCCAACCAATATTTTTAGCAGCACCAGCAAATAGTGTTAAATTTACCATTGTATTTCCAGCTGTTTTGTACCCTTCAATAGTATCTATCATAGATTCTTTAACTACATCAAATCTTGTACTTCCTTTGCCATCAAGATCAACTGCAACATACTTTCCTCCAATATTTGTTCTAACCATACTTCCTGAAACATCTAATGTAAGAATTAAATTAGTATCGCTACTATTTTCAGTAATATTACTTGTTTCATCAATCGTATCTATAATTGAATCATTTGCATTTGATATTGCGAAATTAGTTTCATCTTCATTATCATTTGCTTCTGTTGCTTTAGCTTCTATTTCAAGATTTATCTCTCCTTTATAACTTTGAGGAACTTTCATTGTAAGAGAATCTAAAATTTCAATAGTTTCTGATGGTACATTAATTGTATAACTTCCATCTTCATTTTTTATGATTTCATATTTACTACTCTCTAAAGTTGCACTTTCTGGTACATTTTTAATAGTCACACTTAAAGCTTCACTTCCATCTTGATCTGTTAAAGCTGCATTAATATCAACTTCATAAGATTTTAGACCATTTTCAGTTGATTCATAACTATATCCAGTAAATTTGAATGCTGCTGTTCCTTGTCCTTGTCCTCCAAGATTTACAACTTCAAAACTGCTAAATTCTGAACCATTTAAAGGAGAATAATTTCCATCTTTAGTTGTTATCTTAACTGATTCTCCTACCTGTTTTCCATCTTTGTCATAGAATCGTATCTCTCCATTTTCTACTTTATCAACACTAATATTAATAACACTTATAGACTCATCTAAATCTACTTTATATGAGCTAGTTTTATTTCCACCATTTCCATTACTTTGACTAGCATTAAGGTTTACATTTAATGACTCACTTTTAATATCATTAATAACTAAAGATTCTCTAACATCTATAGTAGCTATTGGAGCATCAGCAACAGCTTTTACATCAATAGTTGTTGTATATTCTTCACTAAAGTTTCCATTACCATCACCAACTTGGAAGTTAAAACTTCCATCCACATCACTATTAGTATTTGGAACAAACTCAACACTTCCTGATGCAATTTGACCTAAAGTAATAGTTTGATCTTCTGTAATTTCAATTTTCATATCTTCAGTTGCTACTGTTTGATTACCTTCTTTATCTATTATTACTTCACCTTTTGTAATAGTTAAATATAATTTACCATTTTCAGGTAGTTGTGTTATTTTAATCTCTTCTGTATTTGCAGATAAATTATCTCCAAAATCTGTTATGTTTAAAGTATATGAAACATCTTCTTCTACATAAATAATATCATCTGAAGATGTTGGAGTATCTATATCTGGTGTAAAATCAAACTCAGCAGTTCCTTGATTAACTCCTTCATAATTACCTCCTTCAACTCTTATAACTGTTGCAACAACTTTTGATAAATCACCCAATTCTTTAGAGTCTATAGTCAAAGTTCCTCTACCTGTTGCATTTAATTCAACAATATATTCTTTTCCATTTATTTCTACAACTGCCGTTGCTTTACCTTGAGGAGGATAATTCTCATCTATTTGAATATTAAATGTTACGTCCCCACCATTTGTCACAATATCAGTCACATCAGTATCTAAAACCTCTTTATATTTAATTTCATGAATTAAATAATCATCTTTATTTGATGGAGCAGAGAACTCAACTTTATCAAATGATACTATTCCGCCATTTGAATCTGGTAATTCAAAAGTAAATGCTTCGTCAACTTTGTCTGAACTACCTTTTGCATTAACTTCTTTTATTAAATTATTATTTTCATCATAATATTTAACAATAGCTTTTGTAGTACTAGAACCATCTCCATCTACAGTTGCATAACCAACAATTTTTCCATCTTTTACAAATGTAAGTTTTGCTGTTTCATTGTTATTTCTCCAAGCAAAAGAGACATCAAGAGAATTTACATCTTTTCCACCAGTAAATTCAACAACAATTTTTTCTCCAACACCTAACTCTTTTGTATCGCCATTTGAAAGATTTTTACCTTCCACTCCAAATCCATCATGGTTTGTACCTTTAATTATTGATAAATCTGTTTCTTTACCATCACTATTATATCCAGTAACTTTAACTCCTGTTGTTCCATCAGTTTTTGTATTAACGTCAATAATTTTTGGAGTAGTAACAGTTGCTGTTATTGTTACATCTATTGGATCAGTATCATCTTTTACTGTAATAGTTGCTATTTTATTTTCAATAACTATTTCTGAATTTGATGTGCTTTTTATTGAAACTGTTTCATTTGTTGTTCCTTGCTTATAAGCATCATCAATTCTTGAAGTTTCAACATTTGCAACTACTTCCGTTTCACCTTTTGGAATAACAACAACTTGATTATTACTTAATGTAATAGTCAAATCCTCATCTTGTGGCTCATCTATCGAAATTGTAACTTGTCCTACAACTCTATTTCCTGTAACTTCTCCTGTATTTACTTCTGTTACTGTACTTCCAACTATCGAAATAACTGGTGGTAATGTTGGAGCTTCTGTTGGAGCTTCTGTTGGAGCTTCTGTTGGAGCTTCTGTTGGAGCTTCTGTTGGAGCTTCTGTTGGAGCTTCTGTTGGAGCTTCTGTTGGAGCTTCTGTTGGAGCTTCTGTTGGAGCTTCTGTTGGAGC
>NZ_PDKH01000009.1:0-32022 GCF_004116575.1 Arcobacter sp. AHV-9/2010
TTCTGAACGGTCCCAATTTTATAAACTCATCTAATCTATATCATTTTTAAAATCATTTAATTATTCCAGCAATAGCTTTTTTCATTATTGTAGATGTAACTATTTATATGAAACTTTGTAATTGTAACTCTGTATTTGTAGCAAAAAGATTTTTCAAGCTATCTTCATATAATACTTTTAACTGCTAAGTGGTATAAATTTTTTATACCTCCCCATATATTTTATTTATTTTACCCCGTATAAATTTTTTATACTACCTAGTATAATTTATTTATTTTGACTAGTATAAATTTTTTATACCACACAATATAAAATTTTTATACTTCTTTTTTTAATTTCTAAATTTTTCTAATATTTCGTTTATATAGTACGATATAAAAGGAGATGTATGCAAAAAAATAAATCTACAACTTTAGAATATTATGAGTATTTTCAAGAGATATATAATATTTTCAATAAAGAACTTTTTTCAAATGAACTTCCAAATTGTATTATTACTATTACTAGACAAAAAAGAGTAATGGAATATTTTAGTCCAAACAGATGGATAAACAATAAAGGTAAACAAAATCACGAGTTAGCATTAAATCCTTCATATTTTTCAAGCTCTAACTTCATAGAAATATTTCAAACAATAGTGCATGAAATGGTTCATCTTTGGCAATATGAATTTGGTACTCCTTCACAAAGAAGTTATCACAATAAAGAGTGGGCTGACAAAATGGAGAGCTTAGGATTAGTTCCTAGTTCAACTGGAGTTCCTGGTGGGAAAAAAACTGGTCAAAAGATGAATGATTATCCTCTAAAAAATGGAATATTTGAAAAAGTATGTATTGATATATTTAAACAAGGTCTATTTTTAAAATGGTTTGATAGATATTCAAATAAATCTACTTTTATAATAAATGATGAAGAGCTTGATGAAGAAGATATAAAAGAGATGATTGATACAAACAATGAAGAAGAGATATTAACATCTTTATATACAACTATTGGCGATATTGTAAAGGATACTTTACATATTGAAGAGGTTGTCCTGGAAGAGAGTAAAAATAAAAGTAAATATTGTTGCGAATGTGGTTGCAGCGTTTGGGGGAAAAAGGATTTGGATATTACTTGTAATTTGTGTGGAAGTGATTTTGAGTATATTGAAAATATTAATTAATATTTATTAATATTTTTAAGTATTAATTAATATTAAATAAAGTAATATTTTAACAAGTATTAATTAATATTAATAAATATTAGTTAATACTAAATAATATCTAAAGGAACAAATATGAAATTTGGGAAATATGTATTTGAGAGCTTTGAAGAGTTCCAAAACATTCAAAAATTGGCGTTGGAGAATGGAATTGGAACAGTAAAAGAATTTTTTGAATTCTTAAGAGCAAACTATAGCCAAAAATTGGTTAAAAATTAAAAAGGAGAAATATAAATGACAAAATTAACTATAAAAACAGTTGAAGAGCTAAAAGAGCTGCCTATTAGTGATGATTGGCATAAAATAGATAAAAGTGATAAATATTTTACAAGAAGAGAAACTAAAAATTGTTTTTCAATTTCTGATGGAGAATATTTTGTAGGTGAGCTTATTAGAAATAAACATAAATGTGTGCTTCAAGTAAGTCTTAATAATGTTGATTATGAAGCAAATTTTGAAACATTTGAAGAAGCTTTTGCTTTCTTAATTGAAAAAGCTAAAACTATATAAAAAGGATAAATAAATGGATTTTAAAAAATTTACATTTAGAGTTAGCTTTAAATTGCCATATTCACATATCATTTCAATAACTACAATTGAAGCAAATGAGATTGATGAAGCAAAAGCAAAATGTTTTAAGAAATTTTCAAATAGAACAATAAATAAAATTGAAGTTCTAAAAATAGATTAAGGAGTTTGAAATGAAACTAATTACATTAGCAAATTTAAGAAGTGGTGGTAAAAGTTCTATTGCAAGACTTTTAGCTGAAAAGTTAAATTCAACTATTTTGAATTTTGATAAAAAAAGAGATAGCGAAGCATATAATGCTATCTCAACTATTAATATTCCAGAAAATAAAACTATACAAAGAGAAGAAAATAGTTTAATTTTAAGAGATAGTAAAACAGAGCAAACAATTACTACAAAATCTGATTACTTGATTTGTGATTTAGGTGGATATTTTGATGAGAGATTACTTGATCTAAAAAGTGATTTTTATATCATTCCATCTTTTGATGATTATGAGAGTATTAGTGAGAGTATGAGAACAGCTCATCTAATAACTAAAAGTAATTTAAGAGCTAAAATAATTTTTGTTTTAAACGGTGCATTTATTACAGATAAAACAATAAGAGAAGAGAAGATAAAAGAGTTTAATGAGCATATTGAAGTAAACGGATTTATTAGATTTCCTCTTTTGTATCTTCCAAAAACTAATTTGATGAGAAAATTAGTTGATGAAGCTGCTAAACAAAAAGAGTTGAAAAACAAGTTTGAGCAAGAGATTAAATATATTAATATAGATAAGTTCCTGGAAGAACTGATTTGTAATTTTAGAAATGAGCAAATATGAAAAATGAATATATTGCTATATCTACTATAATATTTTTCAATTTTTGTATTAGTTGCTTTTTTGTATATCTATTTTTTAAAAAAAATATAGATTAAGTTAGTATTTAATAATATTATATAGTATAATTAAATATTAATTAATATAAAGGAGTTAAATTGGCAAAGAGAAATATTGAAGCAGTTAAAATAGATGATTTAAATATCTCTATTGAAACAAAAGAGCTAGAAGAATCTAGTTCTTCTAAAGGAAGACCGAAAAAGTTTACAAAGAAGTTAAATACTCCAGTTAATATTTATCTTTCGCAAGGTCAATTAGCTGCAATAGATGAAAAGATAAAAGAGATTGGTTTTTCTGTAAGGCAAGATTATTTTAGGAAATTATTAAGAGCTGATATTCCTAATTTTGATGAATTGTAAAAAGGTTTATTATGATTAATATGGAAAATGTAGAAGATATTAAAAATTTAATGATAAAGTATATAGGAGAAAATAAATGAAAAAACAAATACTTAGTGCAACTATTTTAGCATTAATTTTATTAGGTTGTAGCGATCCAAAAGCAGCTACTAAAGAAAATTTTGAACCAGTTATTAATAAGTACTTATCTGAAAATAAGGATAATTTTTCTTGTTCATATTTAGGAAATAATTTTCCTTTTGTAGATAATGGTGGATTAAGAAAAAGACATTTTCAAAAATATGTAGATTTAGGCTTAATTACAGAAGAAACTGAAGTAAAAATGCATAAAGGTGCTTTTATGGGTCAAGACATAAAAGTTGAAATCAATACATATGATTTAACAGAACTTGGAAAAGAGCATTATAAAAATGAACAATTTTGTTTCGGAGAACCTAAGCTAAAACAAATTGTTAGTTTTACTGAACCAGTTGATTTTGTGGGACAAAAAGTTACTGAAGTTGATTATGAATTAAAACTTGAAAACTTACCAAATTGGTATAAAATAGATACAACAAAAAATAAAAAAATTGTTTTAAAGCTTTCTGATGATGGTTGGGTAATTTTAAAATAGTCCAATTATTAAGTTAAATAAATATAATGATGAAGCTCAGATACTTCTTCGTAATAGTATTATTATAGAAGAATCTGAATATAGTATTAAAGCTAATGAACTTTTAAAATTTATTGCAAAATTGAGAGGTTTTTATATTAGATAGCCCTTATAAGTTAGTAAGTGAGTTATAATATTAGGAAGATTAGAATGAAATTATCAAAAATAAAATATGGAATAAAAATTTTAATTGATGAAAAAAAAATTAAAAATAATAAGTTAAAATATATTTCAGAACAACTTGATAACCTTGCAAAAAGTTTACAAATGTTAAAAGTTGATAAATATTACTATGCTTATTCAACGGACTTAGGTTATATTAAATTTATTAATGGGCTAGAAGAAAATAACTGGTTCGGTCTAAACTTTGAATATATTAAAATAGAAAATATATTAAAAATATCTTTACAAGAATTTTATAAAGATGAATATCGTAATGACTTGAGAGTTATTTTAGAAAATTGGATAAGTAATGGAGAAAAACCATTTATTATTAAAGAAAATAAAGAAATTCCAATAATTATTGAAGCTTATAATGAAGAATTTAATTCAGAAAAATCAAGAGTTATATTTTCTAATTTTTTAATAGATGATATTAAATTACCATTCAAAGAAGGAATAATTAAATTAATAAATGAAGATAATAACTTTATTGAAATTTATTTTCATGAAATCAATAACATATTAACTTTTTCAAGCAAAAGTTTTTTAAAAGATGTTTTGCTTAATATATCCTCTAAAGAAAGAATTGGTGATATATTAGTAAGACAAAATATTGGTATTGCATCTTATGAAACTATATTAAATTGTTTTTCAATTTTTCAATATATAATAAACTTTCGTAAAGATGAAGATAGAATAGAAGAGATTAAACAGTTAAATTTACTTAAAATTAAAAAAGAAATAAGAGGATTTAACTGTACTTTCATTGTTAGAGGACACTGGAGAAATTATAATGGTGAATTAATATGGATTAACCCTTTTTTTAAAGGAAAAGGTAAAATCAAATCAAAAATTCATAAAATACAAAAAGATTTAATCAATAAAGATACTCTAAAAGCTATGCAAGAAGCTAAAGAGTTTAAGGGTAATCAATCCTTTTAGAGTTACTTGCTTTACAAACTAATAGTCTTAATTTTCAACTGCCAAAGGAGGAATTAATTCAAAGTAACCCCAAAAGGGGCAAGGCTTAGTAAGCCTTGATTACTATTATGAAAAATAGTATAATTACAATGAAAATAATTCGAGACAAATATCTCACCTCTTTTCGAGAGGTAGAATTTTTGCCAGAGGTTGCAGCCTTTGGCAAAACCTCACAAAAAATTATATCCAAATCCACTTTATTTTAGAAAAACAAATTTTAAAACAAAATTTATTAAAACTCTATGTCAATTCTATTCCTTTAGATAGAACTTTATCAATCTTTTTAAGCTGCTCTTTTATCACAACAGAGCTTTTTGCTTTATCAAATATTCCAAGTTCTTTATTAATCACTTTTAAGCTTTTTTCTAATGTATATTTATAGTTTTCCAATGTAGTATTTAAACTTTTTTTATCTTCTTTTAATTCATTTTTTAAAAATACTTTTTTAAATTCTTCATAGTCAATATTAAAATTTTTTTGTTTTTTACACTCTTTTACATAGGCATCATCTAGTTTTTTTGGGTTATCATTAAAATTTTTTAAACCTTCATTTATAAATTTATTTTCAAATTCAACATCTTTGTTTTTTTGAATCAATAATGAATTATCAAGTATAACTTCTGCATCTTTTGATAGTTTTGCTATGTTTTCTATAAAATCTTTTTTTAGATTTTTTAATATTTTTTTATGATCAATTTTTTCAATAATAGATACTTTACTTTTATCAACTTCATCAAAAGATTTTTCAATAGCATTTGCTTGAGATAATAAACTTGTTAATCCAGCTTGAGCTTGTAGCATCTTACTACTTGTAGATTTAACTGTAAAATATCCTATCTCGCTATTTTCTAAAGCTTTTAAATGTTTTAAGTTATATAGATTTAAGTCATCTTCTTTTATAAGATTTAAATCTTTTTCTTTAAAAAAATCACTTTTTTCAACTGTAAAAGCTTTTATGTTTTTAATATTATTAGTTATATTAATCTCTTGTTCACTAGGTATTATAAGTTGAAAATCTTTTTTAAAAATATTATTCTTCTCAAAATCTACAAAATCAATTTTTACAGTTTTTTCACTTATTTGTACATCTTTAAAATTTAAAAATCTCTCTGGAATCATTCCATATTTTGCTAATCTTCCAGTTGTAATATTGCCTTTTTCAAATGATTTAGTTAATTCATTTTTTGCAAGTTCTGGAAATTTTTTTGATAATTCATTAAATTCTTTTAGCATCTCTATGTTGTTTTTTAAATCTATTTTTTTATTTGCAAAATCATCTTTTGATATATTTTTAAATTGAGTAGGTTTTATTCCTATTAGTTCTAGCTTTTCAAAGCTTATCTCTTGTTTGTTTATAGCTTCATCTAATATATCTTTTGAAAATTTTGGAAATGATTTTGTAAATTCTTCAAACTCTTTTTTAATCTCTTGAGAGCTAGAAAAATCAAATATTTTATATGAAATCTCTTTTGTATATTTTTCTATATTATTTGTATCTACTCCTAAAAACTTTGCATCATTTATCGATATATTTGGATTTGTTTTATTTATATTCCTTTTAATCTCTTCCAATCTATTTAATATTTTTTCATCTTGTGTTAATTTTTCTTTTTCATTTATTTTTTGTCTAAATTTTTCTGCATTTCTCTCAACTGTTATAGCTTTATTAAAATCAAATATTTCACCTGGTGCAATTTCAATATCTTTTTTATCTTCTACTTCAAAATCAATTTCAACTTTATCAAATGGATGTTCAAATTTAACTGTCTCTACATCTATTTTTTTTGTATTTGATATTGGTAACTCTTCACCAAATTCAGAAGATATAATATATTCTTTATCTCTAAGCTCAATTTCAAAATCAATTTTGTTTTTTATAATATCCATTTCATCAAAGTTTTGTGAATGTATATCTATAGCTTTTTCATAATATGATTTTAGAGCCAATCTATCAAACTCATCTAAAGAGTTTAATAATTTATTTGCACTTACAAATTGTCCCGTATCTAATAGATGTTTAATATTATTGAAGTTCTCTAATTTTTCTTTATTTTCATTAAATTCTATTTTAAATTGATCGCAAAGCTTCTCAAAATTATCAAGAGACTTAAAATATGATTCAAGTTCATGTTCATTTTCTGGCATCTCTTTTTGTAAAGCATACTCTGTTTTTAATTTATCTATATAAATATTTACAAACTCTTTTTGGTAATCTTTATTTTGAACTTCAATAATCAATTTAAGAGATTCTAAATCATAGCTTTCTCTATTCTCTCCTAATTTTTCCCAAAGAGAAATATTTACTTCTCTTGGTGAAATATTTAATATCTCTCCATAAGCTTTTACTGTAACAGAGCTATCAACTTTATATAAGTTTTGTAATTCATCAAAGCTATTTAGATCTTTATTCTCTATAGCTTTTTGTGAAGCTGTTGAATATTTATCAAAATATTTATCATCTTTAAAATCTTCAATATCTAAACTTTTTAAGTTTATTATCTCTTGTTTATAATCAATATCTATATTTTTAGATAATTTTTCTAAGTCTAACTTTTCTAAATCAATATTTTCAATTACAAATATAGATCCATCTTCTTTTTTTAACTCAAACTTTTCAAGTTTTGGAAGATTTGAAGTATCTATTCCTAAAAATTGTGCATCTTTTACACTTAAAGATGGAAAATCACTCTCCAATCTCTTTTTGATATTTAATAGCTTTTCTTGTTGTTTATAACAATGTGTGGCTGAAATATGATTATTTGTAAGCTCAATATCTAAAGATTGAATTAAATTATCAATACCTTTTGAAATAGCTAATGCTTTTTTTGATTTATTTAAATATTCATTAATACCATTTTTTTTAAATTCAATATCTTTTAAATTTAAATTGCTTAAATTTATATTTTCAACTGTAAAGTTTTTTTCTATCTCTTCTACTACAAACTCTTTTTTTGTAATTAAATCACTAGCTAAAATTTTTTCTTTATAATTTATTTGTTGTTCAAATTTATCAAGATTTGAAGTATCTATTCCTAAAAACTGTGCATCCTTAACGCTTAAAGATGGAAAATCTGAAATAAGTTTTTCTTGAATTTTAGTAATTCTTTTTTGTAAAAAATTGTATTGATTTTCTGTTAAATTCTCTTTTTGTTTATCTAATTGTTTTGTAATTTTTATTAAAGTTTTCGATATCTTATTTGCTTTTTGTCTAAGAATTATTTCATCTTTTAATTTACTATTATCTTGGTTTAAATTTATATTTTTTAAATCCAATGATTTTAAATCTACCATTTCTATTTCATAGCTTTTATCAACTTCTTCATAAATATCTTTAGAAGCTTTTATATCGCTAACTAATACTTTTTCTTTATGCGATATTTTTTTAGTAAATGTTATAAGATTTGAAGTATCTATTCCTAAAAACTGTGCATCTTTTACGCTCAAAGATGGAAAATCACTTTGTAGTTTTTCTTTAATTTTTATAAGTTTCTCTTCAATTTTTAAACCAGCTTCTTTTTTTACAGATTGATATGATTCTATATTTCTTTCTAAAAGTTCAACTAAAGTCAAATTTCTTTTTTGATACTGCTCTACTTTATCAAGAGTCTTATCTTTAAAATTTTGAATCATCTGTTTAAGTTGCTCTGCTTCTTGATTTTTTCTTGCTAAATCTAGAGCTTTCATAAGCTCTCTATGTTCAATATTTAATTTTGTTTTTTCAGATATAGATATTTTAGATTTTTTGATTTGTTCTTTTACTCTCATAAGCTCCATTTGCAAATAAGCAGAATATTGTCTTATATTTTTATCTTCAAACTTCCAATCTTTTTCTTGAAGTTTTGCTTGATACCACTCTATTTTTTCTTTTATTCCTTTGTAATTTTTAAATTTATCTCCAAAAAGTCTTTTTCTAATATCTTCAAGATGTTTATTTGGATCATCTTTTCTTAGTGTTACAACTTGCTCTAAACCATTTTTTTGCATCTCTATTGCAAATTGTTCTCTAAGATGTTCTAAATCGTTTGGATTCAATTCTAGTTTTCTATTTTTCCAAACTCCTTTTTTAATTTCCATCATTATAGGTCTATTTTTTATTACTACATGCACGTGAGGATGTTGCGTATCTATATGAGCTACAAATGTATAGCTAAAACCTTTATCAAATAATTCTCTTCTTAAATACTCTCTAGTTACATTTTCTAATATTTCTTTATTTTTTTCATTTGGTTCAATGTCAGCTGATAACATCATATGAGTGCTATCTCTATTTTTTCTTTTTGAATCTTCATTTATCTCATCAAAATCTTCTGCCCATTCATTTACAAGTCCAGCGATAGCATCTTTGCCTTTTATTTTAAAACCATTTTCATCTTCTAGTTCTAATTCATCTTCTTTTCCAGCTCTTGCAATATATTCTAAAGTATTTTTTGTTTCTTTTGCACCTTCTCTATATCCAATTACTTTAACAACAGATTGTGGTTTGTTTGAGATTAATGCTTTTACATAATTGTAATTGTTATATCTTAGAGTAGGTAGATCTTTTTCTTCTTTTGCTCTCCACCTGTGCTTATCAATTTCTTCAATCATTTTTAGAATCTTTATAAAGTAAAATAGCTTGACAAATTAATATCAAGCTATTTTAAAGAAGCCTTGCCAAGCTATCTAAGTTTATACGATTTGAATAAGAATGTAAATAAAAAGAAAAGCCCTAAAGAAGGCTTAAAAAGTGTCTTTATTGTCTTTATTTGTAGTTGTTTTATTTATTTGTAGTTTTTGTCTTTATTTAGCTTAAATGTTTTAATATGCAGGAGTAAAAGACCTACCAAATCTTTTACTCCATATATTTTGAACTCCGTTTGTCTTATTAGGCTTTAGTTGATGAACTCTTCCAAAGAATGTATAGTTTATAAACTCTATACACAATTCCTAAAAGCAACGATAGGACAGTTAAAAATGAAATTATTTCTAACATTTATTACTCCAAGTGATAAGATCCTCCAACCCCTCACACTTAAAAAAGCCAACCATAAAAAAAGCCGAAACAAACTAATGTCTCGGCTTTATATCACTTGAAGTTATTGTCAGTTGGTAGCTAACAATATTCATATTCGTCCTATCGAATTTGAACAAGTTTCGTTCACAAAATAATTGTACACTAATTCAAACTAGATGTCAATATTTATTTACTTATATTCTTTATATAAATTTGCTTTTTCTTCTAAAGTTTCCATATAAGGTACAAGTAAAAGTTTTATATTTTTTGCCTGAGATACAATTTCTTTAAATTTTTTAATTCTTCTTTCTCTATCATTTAAATACATAACTTCCATTGGAGAAAAAACCATATTGACACCAATTCCTGTATACCAATAAGTAGTTGAGAGAATAGACATTATATCTAAAGGAACATCCATAATTTTTTTTGATCAATACAAATTTCTGAAGTTTGTTCAGGAGACAAACAATAAGCGATATAATCAACTTTGTGAAATTCTAAAAATTTATCATCAAGCTCTGTGTTAATAGCACCTATATCATATCTAGCTTCTAATATATTGTCTTTAACTTTAACTGCTGTAGAGTCTCTTGAAATATCATCTTCTATAATATTATATGAAGCAATTCTTGCTGCTTCACTTTTTCCATAACCCATAATCATCCAAATCTTATTATTAATGCGAAATAAATCAGCATAATATATAGAATCAGCATATTCACTTTTTTTAAATTTTTTTACAAAAGCTTCATTCATTAATTTCCTTTAGTTTATCTTCCAATAAATCAGCTTTAATTTTGTGATAGTAATATTCTTGTCGTTTTGGTGATAGTTTTTGTATATCATCTATAAGTTCATCTTTAAATGATATATTTCCTTTATCCCCTACTTCGTTTTCAAACATTGAACCTTTTTCACTTAAGATAAAAATTTCATACATAATTTCTCTAATCAAATTAATTTATTTTTAATATTTGAAAACTATATAAACCATAAAAAGTACAATAAGCGACCAAGAAAAGAATATAGTCCAAAACATATTATTTTTAACTTTTTTTATAATATCTTTTATATTATTAATTCTTGAAGATATATCATTTATATATAATGAATTTAAATTATTTTCATAGAAGCTTTCCCAGTATTCTACATTCTTTTCAATAGTATGAATTAGTTTTTTTTGAGTACCACTATACATAGTTAATAAAGAAGTAAATAGTGTCAAACCTAATAGAATCATAATAGCTATAAAAAATGAGGTATCCGATTTTATTTGAGCAACACCAATTACAAAAGCTATTGGTAAAATGATTTGTTTTGTATGGATATCTCCAACCATAGATGATAATTTTTCATTAATTTCTTGAATTCTTTTTTCATAATCATATTTAATTTTTTCTGTATTTAGTTCTTCTATATATGCTCTAACTATTATTTCATATTGTTGTATTAATCGTTCAAATTTATTTATTACATCTACAAATGTTATTTCATCTTCTGAAAATGTATCTTCTATAGCTTTTTTTAAAAAAGTTATTCTTATTTCTTTATCTAATTCACTTTTTGTATTAAATTTTGAATAAGATATTTTCATAAGGCTTAGAATCTTGTTATCTATATTTTTGATTGAATCCAAATCTAGAAAGTTTTTTATAGATAACTTTTTCTTTTGAATTATTTCATAAGTTATCGTATGATTTTCAGTATCTCTTTTATCAATAGCAATTTTATTTATAAGAAGATCTAAATACTTAATCTTTTTATATGATTTTATTAATTTATTTTTTTCTTCAATTAAAAAAGATTTAGTTTCTAAAAAAAATACTTCTTTTTTTTCTAATTCTAATTTATAATAATTTGGATAAGTTTTTATGAATTCTTCATGATTAAGAAAAAAGACTATATCATTATCCGTAAAAAAACTTTCTGGTATATATACATTCTTTTTTTTTATTGTAAGATCTTGAATTTTATAATTAGAAAATTCTGAAGTATTAGTTACTCCAGATATCAATAACTGAATACCTAATACTGTTTCTTCTAAATTATAAGTATAGTCTTTACTAAGAATCTTTTTGGCTATTAATTTCAGTTTTAATTCCTTCTACTATATCTTTATCTGTAATAGTAACTATATTTTTTTTATTATCCAATGATATTATAGCACCAATAGACTTTTTAGAAAATTTAAGTAAAAAATCTTTTTGTTTATTTTCATATCTAATTATTCCATAGCTATTTAAAATAGTAGTATCCATTGTTTCTAATTCTGGGTTTAATTGGAAATTATTGTTTTCATCATAAATATATGTTATAAATTTATCAGGATTAGTTGGTTCAATAATATTTGCAATTGTATTTGCTGATACAAATTTTTGTTCTTTTTTCAATAGTTTTACTGTTTGAATTAAGTCTTGCATAATCAGTTGGATATCTTTTATTTCGTTACCATTTTCATCTTTAAGATATGTATTAATAGCTTCTATCCATTTTTTAGTTTGCTCTCTAAGGTCTCTTTTTATATCTTTATCTGCACCAATAAATTTAATAAAATAATCTGGAATTTCTCTAATACCTTTTAAAAAAGTTATATAATTATCTTCTTCTTTTGTGTATTTTGAGATATTAATAACACTTGCCATTGCCATTTTATCTATATTTAAAGATAAAAACTGACTTAATTCAAGATCATTACTTATTGAATATTCTATTTTATTATTTAATAAAGCAACAAATAAATATTTATAATTATTTGTTGACTCATAGTCCATAATTATTAAATACCCTCCTGATGACATTCTTTCACTATCCATCTCTTCTTTTAAATTATCAGCAATTACTCTACTAAACTTAAGAAAATCATATTCTTTGTTTAATGATTTATTCAAATTATCTTGAAATAATGGCTGAGATTCTGATTCTTTGAATTTTGTATAAAATCTTGATTTTTTATCAAAATAAGTCATTGCAAGTTTTTCAGAAAAACCTTCTACTGTAGTATTTGTTACATCAAATAATTGATCTGATAGTTCTACTTTTGCTCTTGGTGAAGGATTTTGTTTTGATGCTTGTTCTTTATCAATGATATGTACTACCACATTTTTTATTTTCATTTTATTTCCTTGTGTTTAATTTTTACTTATCTAATTCTTCAATTAAATCAGTAATATTTACTGATAATGTCAAAGCTATTACTAGAATTAATTACTCTTTTTTTTAAATTCAATTCATTGATTAATCTCATACACATAAATAAGGTCAATAAATTAATTATTAAAAGAATTGGTTGAGCCCACCAAAAAATATATTTTTCATCATTTGAATTGAATTTATCATCACTATAAGTATTCTTTAATAATGTATTTATATGAATTTTATCATATACTTTTATGTACTCTTCCATATGTTTTTTATAATTATTGTATTTATCATTTATATTTTGATTATTTCCATCTTTTTTTAATTGTAAATTATAATTTAAATCTGTTTTTATATAATCCATTTCAATATTATAAATATAACCATACATACTAAATAAAATAGAATGCAATACTATAATACTTGGAGCATACATTCTCCAAATATTTATTAATAATTTTCTATTTTCTTCATTTTTTGTAAAAGTGTATATTGTTAGTGAAACAATTGTAAAAAGAATAATAAGAATAACAGATAAAAATAGAATACTTTGAAATGGAATAAAAAAAGCAATTGCCATGAATATAATTATAATAAAATACATCGATGTTTTAATGGTATTTCTTATCTCTTTTGTGTCAATTTTTTTGAGATTATATTTTTTTCTATTGTTTTGTATAATCTTTTTTTCATTTAAGTTTTCCATATTTTCTCCTTCTTTATTAATATTTATTATATTTACACTTTATATTCTATATTTAAAATCATCTCCATACTTTTACTGTTTTATAATCATAATATTGTAAAGTTATTTTTTTAGTAGCTAAATATTCCTCAAAAACTAGTAAGTCACTTTTCTTATCCAAAGAACTTATTCCTATAAAAATATTTTTAACTCCACTTTCTACTATTGCTTCAATAATATGGGTATCATTACTTTTTAACATTGTTCCAAAGATTATAATAGAATTTTCTTTTTTAAATTTACGATCTTTATTTTTTAAAGTTCTTAAAGTTTTAAACGAATTATTTAGATACGAATTATGAATAATCTTTGCTTTTTTATTATTTGCTGTACCTTCTGAAATAAAAATTGGATATATTGACTTATTAAGATTATCTAAAGTTTGTTGTCTTAATGTTTTTTCAGTCCTAGAATATGTATTTTTTATTATTTCAGACTCTTTATCAAATATATGTAACGCTCCATGCAAATAATGAATTGTTTGATAAAAATTTGAATCATTATTTTTATAAACAACATACTCATCATCACTTCCATATTCCGAATTTCCAAATCCATCACTAACTTTTAATCTACAATCTTTATCGCCTATAAATTTATTTTGTTTTTCTAAGTCATTAAATTTCATTAGTACCCAAAATAAAAGTAAATCATAATTTAATGTAAAAATCCTATCAAATTTTTTTATAAAATCTATACAGTTAAAATATTCTGCATCGGGTATTTTCGTTGCATTTTCTGGATGATTATTTGTTACTACATCTACAAGGTGTTTTTTTAGAGAACTTGCATCAAGTTTTAATTTATTTATCATATCTTTAGATTCTGGATTATATATAGCAAGAACATCTGATGATGATTCTAAAAGTCTAATAGCATTCTCAAAATCACTTGTTCCAAGAGATTTAAATATATTATGAAGTTCTGAATCTTTTTCTATAATTTTATCTTTTACAGCACTTTGAAGTAAGTTTGTAAATGAAAATCTATTTATATCAAAAGCCATACTAAATCCATTTCCTAATAATAAATTTCTTGTATGTTCTTTTGTACGCTCTAATACTTCTTCAAAAGTTAGTAATTCTGTCATCATTACAATTCTCACATATCCTTTATTAATTAATTTAATTTTTATTCTATTTCAACATCAATAGTATCATCACTATCACTAGATGGTTTATCTATATCTTTCCATTCTTCAATTTTATTTTCAATAAGGTTTGTTATTTTATGTTCCAAGATATTATTTGCTTTTTTCTTACCATATTGAATTATCCAAAAAAAAGTTGTTCCTAAAATCTTTTTTGAAGCTTTTATATAAGGTTGAAATTTATCATTTTCTTTAATATCTTCATCAATTACTTTCAATTTGCATAAATTCTTTTTTATTGCATTATTAAAAGATTCTAAACCACTTATTTTATACATTGCTATTGCTTCATCAAAATCTTCAAATAATGATAAAAAGAAATCTTTATCTTCAATGATTAAATCAGAACCTTTTAAATTTTCAATCTCTTTCTCTAACATATTTTTAAAATTATCTAAATCAACTAAAGGTACTTCATCTTCATCATTTAATTCATTTGACTTGTAAATAGTTATAACAATTTCAAAAAAACTATTTATATCTGGAATACGATTTATTAAAGGTAATGATTTGATTTCATTATTTAGAGTAGTAATCTCTAATAATTGTTTTAAAGTTAGTAAAACTGTAATAAATTGTTTATTTTTTTCTAAATTTATTTTTTTAATATCATTTTCTAATAAATGGATTTCTCTATATAAATTATTTAAATATTTGTATATATACATTAAATCTGTTGTATTAAAGTATATTGTCCAGAATTTAACCAATTTAATTTCTTTATTTTTTTCTAACTCTAAAAATAAATTATAAAATCTTTCTGCTCGTTTCATCTTTAATTTCTCCCCTAATAAATTAATCTTATTTGTCTAACTCTTCCTCTATTAAATCAGCTTTTATTTTATGGTAATAATATTCTTGTCTTTTTGGTGAGAGTTTTTGTATATCATTTATAAGTTCATCTTTAAATAATATATTTCCTTTATCCCCTACTTCACTTTCAAACATTGAACCATTTCCTGTTAATAACCATTGAAAAGAAACATTATATTGTTTATTTAATTTTTCTATAAATGTATGAGGAATAACTTTTACTTGTCCTTGTTCATAAGTTTGATATGTTCTAAAAGATATATCTATAGCCTTTGCAAACTCATCTTGTCTTGAAAAACCAAGTTTTTCTCTCAATTCTTTAATTCTTTGAAAAATCAATATACTGTTCCTTATTAAACAATTTAATGTTTTATTACTTGACAATAAACAATATTATGTGCTATACTTCACAATATATTGTTTAAACTTACATTTATTTACATTTTAATCTTTAAGGATACCAAAATATCTATAAAAAAAGCATATTTTGGATTCTTTCTTATTTGTAAGTTTACTTAATTTTATAAATAATTAGGAAGACTATTATGAATACAAAAAAAACACTAAATAGCCAAAAAAAGTATCTTTTAGAGAGATTCAAAAGAAATCGAAAAGATTTTTTAAACCTTGAAAAAGATATTTACAAAGAGTTTCACAACTTATCACTAAACGAAGTTTTGGAACTAAAATCACAACTTAGCAGATTGAGCTTTCAAGTTAAATATTGTGCAAAAAAACTTGAACAACATTTCAAAATATTTATAGACTTAGAAAAAAGAGCTTGAAATGGCTGTAGAGATAAAAATTCAACTGAATGATTTTGATTATATTGTGATTAGTGATTGCTTCACAAATGGAATTGACTTTAAAATGTATAGCAAATCTGAAGATGGAACTATAAGAAAATTTACAGATGGTATTTCTGATAGCATGAAAATATCACAAAACAATCTCAACAGCTTTATTGTAGCTCTACAAAAAATCCAACACCTTACAAATCTTGATAAAGGACTCAAATTATGAATGAAAAATTATTAACTAAAGAAGAGTTAGCGGTAAGACTAAATATCTCTGCTTATGATGTAGATAAATTAAGAAAAGACAAACAAATGCCTTTTACAAAAATAGGAAGAGCATATAGATATGACTTAGAAAAAGTCCTAAATTTTATAAAAACATTATCTTCAACTAATGAAGGAAAAGAGAAATAAAATGAAACTTTTTGAGAAATATACTGTAAATGGTGATTTTACAAACTATAGTTTAGAAAGTATGCTAAAAGATTTAAATGTTGAGCAAAGCTTAATTAATCAAATCATTATTAGATACTCAACAAGCAACCTAACTAAAGAGTTTATAGAACAACTAAAAAAGCTAAAAGAAGATGAAAATCCAATCAACTTAATTTTACAGTTTTTTCTTATGGCTGATAAGATGAAACCAATCACTTGCGATAAAAAAACTCTCTCAAAACTTACAGGACTGACTGAGAGAATGATAGATGAGAAAAGAAGAGCTAGACAAATTCCTTTTATACAACTATCTGGTGGTTCTGAAACTGGAAGAAAAATTATAGTTTATGATCCAGAAGAAGTATCAAACTATTTATTTAGAGAAAAAGTAAGAGTTATTGCATAATGAGTTTAAAAATTATAAAGCCAAAAACAAGACCAGTTCAAATTGAGCCTTGGTTTCATCGTTATTTAACAAATAATGAAATTAAAGTTGTTTCGGCTATTTTAACTTATGCAGATATGAGAGATAGAAGCAAAAACTCTTTTCCATCAAATCGAACAATTGCATTTTATTGTGGTTATGATTTGATTGAAAAGGGCAAAACACTTGAAAAATACAAAGCTTTAGAAACAGAAGAAGAGAAAAAGAGATTTAAAGAAAAAATACTCAAATATGGAATAAATACAGTTAAAGCTACAAAAAGAGCTTTAATAGAAAAAGGTATTTTAAGAACTGTTACAACTGGAAAAGCTGGAAAACAAACTACTGATCATATTTTAGATTTAGAATGGAAAAAAGAGCAATACCTTAAAGAGCATGATGAGTTCTTTAATGAAAAAGAGCTTGTAACTGAAGAAGAGCAAAATGATTTAGCATTAAATCAACTAGAAGAGCTTGTAAGACTTCAAAAAGAAGGAAATATAAGTAAAGAGAGTCTTGCAAAAAGATTACAACAGCTTTCAAGCATGGTAAATGCAGAAAATATAAATGAAGAGATACCAGGTGAAGATGTTGAAAAAGTTGCAAATCATATTATGAATAGCGACAAAGTTCAATCTCAAATTTTCTCTGGAAAAATAGCAAATAAAGAAAGCTATCAAAAATCAATTATAAATCTTATGAAAAAAGGTGAATTTGTAGGTGCTAAAGAGCATTATGAAACTCTTAAAAATAAAGAAAAAGAAGAGATAGAAGCTCAACTTGAGTTTAGTATTGAAGAGCAAGAAAAAACAATTCCACACAAAAAACAGATACTTACATTTAGAGAGCTTGAGAAAAAAGATGATCTATTCTTTAGCTCATACATTTCAGAACATGGACAAATCTATAATTTCTTAGTTACAGATAAACAAATCAAATATTACTTACCAATCAAACAATATACAAAAGCCTCTAAAGAGTGGCTAGAAAACTATCAAGATAGAGCTTTAGCATTTATGGAAAAACATAAAATCAAAGATAAAGGAGAAGTTATGAATGTACCAGTCTCCACCTCATAAAAAATAAACAAAATAAGGAGGAAGTATTGCCAATACAAGAAGATATAAATTATTACATAGAAGAAATTAACAGACTAGGCTTTGAAGATAAATTAAATCTTAGTGTTACAGAAACTTCTAAAATTTTAGGAATAAGCAGAAGTCATTTACATATGCTTATAACAAAAAATATAGGTTTAGCCTATATTGAATTAGGAAATAAAATTTTATTTCCCAAAAAGTCAATTGCAGAGTTTCAAGTAAATAAAAGCATTAAATCAAATATAAGGAGAAAAAATTGAACAAAATTATTTTAATAGGAAATCTTACAAGAGATTTAGAGTTGAAATACTCAAAAGATGGTTTGGCAATTGCCAATAGTTCATTAGCTATAAATGAATTTAGAGGAACTGAAAAAGAAAAGACTATTTTTATAGATATTTCATTTTTTGGAAAAACAGCAGAAAATGCAAACAGATACTTACATAAAGGTAGCCGTATTGCAATTGTTGGAAAATTGGATTTTCAATCTTGGGTTGCTCAAGATGGTACTAATAAAAACAAACATTCAATTATTGTTGAAGATGTTACATATTTAGACAAAAAAGAGTCTATAGATGAAGGAGAAAACAATGAATAAATATTTTCTTATTTTTGCATTTTTATTTATATTTATAGCACCTGATTTATATGCAAATAGTGCATTATTTAGTTCGGTTAACTCAAAAGCAACTGAACTTCAAAATGGATTAAATACACTTGGAATTGTAATTATTACTATAGTTGTAATGATAGCTTCTATTGGTGCTATTATGGGAACATTTAGCAAATTTACTGCACTAAAAATTATTGCTGGTGGAATAGTTTTTGGAGCAGCTCCAGCTTTAGCAAATTGGCTATTGGCTTAAAATGAAACATGTACTTTATCCAACAGTGGTAAAGCCACAAAGTATTGGTGGAATTCCTAGAATTGCCTTATTAGTTGTAATTATAGGAGTTACTCCACTACTTCCCTTGATGGGGATTTTATTTAATCCTCTTTTTGGAATTTTAATAACTATTTTGTTTTTAGGAATTTTTTGGATTGTGATGAAGATTATCTCTATTCAAGATCCAGATTATATATTAATACTAATTTCAAAATTAAAACATTTGAAAGAGAGTCAAAAATATGTTGCTTAAATGGTGGAAACCCTTACCAATGGAACAAAAAATTGAGGATATGTTACAAATTGTTGGTGTATTACCAAACGGTGATAAAGACACTCTTATATTAAAAAGTGGTCATTTGGCTGTTGTTTATGAGATTTTAGGAAAAGATTATACAGGTCTTGATGATAATCAAATTATTCAACTACATAGTATTAGAAATGAAGCTTTTAAACATCTTCCTAGCAATGTAATTGCAACAATTCATAGTAAAAGAATTAGAGAAACAATTGAAGATAGCTATGCTTTTAGTGATGTAAAAGTTGCTAAAGAGATAAATGAAAAATGGAATAAAAAATTTCAACATTCATTTAAAAATAGACATTTTCTTGTGCTTACAACTACAAACTCAAGCATGATAAATGAACTTGCTCTTTTACATAGTAACAAAGAAGATAAAGGCTTTAGAGCAAAATCTATACTAGAAGAGACTAGTAGAGATATAAAAAATAGATTAAGAGAATATAGGGCTATTAGATTACAAGGTAATTCTTTAATATCATTCATATCAAGTTACTTAAATGGAAAAGAAGTGCATCAAAAATATTCTGATATTTTTGGAAATTTACTTGGTGGTTGTGATTTAGTTTTTGATAGAGAAAAAAATTATCACTCTTTTGATGGGAATAAACAGATATTCTCAGCTTGGATTGGAATAAAATCTTATGAAGATAACACAACTCAAAAAATGATTGATGAACTCATGAAATTTCAATTTGAATTTTCATTATATTGTCAGTTTCAAAACTTAACAAGTGAAAAAGCTCTTTTTATTTTAGATGATAAACATAGAACTGCACAAAGCTGGTTAAGATATAGTGAAGATAATGAAATTGAATTTAATGAAATTATTCAAAGAATTCAAAATAAAGAAGTATCTTTAGCTTTTACTGGTTTTGCAATACAAGTTAAAGCTAAAAGTTTAATAGAACTAGAAGCGAATATTGAAGAGATATCAACTCTTGTTGACTTTTATGGTTTTAGAACAATAAGAGAAAAAACAAATATAGAGCCTCTATTTTGGAGTTTGACTGCTGGATTAGAGCATTTGATGGTTAGAAAAAGATATTTAACAAGTGAAAATATTTCAGATTTGGCAAATTTTTCTACAGTTGGAGAAGGACTGGAGAGATGCTCTTGGGGTAACAATTATGTTACTCAATTTCTTACAAGTTCAAATACAATCTACAGATTTTGTTTTCATAATTCAGAAAATGATAAAGCCTTAGGTCATACACTTATTTTTGGAGCATCAAATAGTGGTAAAACTACTTTGATTAATTTCTTAATGTCTCAAGCTTTAAGATTTGAAAAATTAAGAATAATCTCTTTTGATAGACTTCAAGGTCAAAAAATCTTCACTCTTACTCATGGTGGAAATTATACAACTTTTTCAGATGATAATGAATTTTTAAATCCTTTCTCTCTTCCAGGTACAAGAGAGAATAAAACATTTTTAAGTAGTTTAATCTCTGATATGGCTGAACTAGAAGAGAACAATCACAATATAGATACTGCAATAGATTTAATCTACTCTAGACTTACTAAAGAGAGTGAAAGGAATTTAGACTCTGGAATAACTGCTTTTGCTCCAATGAGTGATAAAGAAGTTGCTTTGGATAAATTATTACTTCCATTTACAAAAAAAGGAAAATGGGGAAATTATCTAAATGCAAAAAAAGATAGTTTGGACTTTGAAGCAAGTAGAATTACTGCTTTTGATATGGATACTTTAATCTCTGAACCAAAGCTATTAGGAATAATTCTAAACTATATTTTCTATAGAATAAAACTACTAGCTCTACCAAAAGATGGGGAGGAACCAAAACCTCATCTTATATTTGCAGATGAGTTACCTAACCTACTAGAGAGCGATATCTTTGCAAAAAGAGTAAAAGAAACTGTATTAGAGCATAGAAAACTTGATGGAGTTTTCATTGGAGCTTCTCAAACACCACAAGCCCTTACAAATCATAGTATTGGAAAATCTATTTTAGGAAGTTTTGCAAACTTTATATTTTATCCAGACCCTTTAGCTGATAGAGATACATTATCAAAAGATTTTCAACTTAATGATAATGAAATTAATTGGATTAAAAACTCTGGAGAAACAAGAAAAATACTTTTTAAAAGAAATGGTGGAGAGAGTGTTATTTTAAATGTTGATTTAATTACTTTAGAGGAACATCTTAAATGCTTTAACTCTTCTAATACTGAAAAAATTAGATTAGAAAATTTAATCAGAAGTAATCCAAATAATTGGATAAAGGAGTTTTTAAAATGAGAGCAAAAAAATTTACTACTATTATAGCTATAAGTTTTTATCTTAATTCAAATCTTTTTGGTGCAGCACAAGTTGTAACAGATCCTATCTCTTATACACACTACATCGAACAAATGAAAGAATTTCAAAAACAAGTTGAGCTTATGACAAAACAAGTTGAAACTTTGGGTGGAATTAAAACAGCTACTGATGATGTAAAAAAACAGATATACACAGTTAAAGAGCAATTTACAGATGCTTTTATGGGACTTATGAAGGCTGGTCAAAAACTTGGTGAAGCTGGTGGTAAAGTTGGTGAAACTTTTAAGCAAATTGGTTCATATAAAAAAGACTCTATTACTACAGATTCTAGTGATGGAGGTTTCTTTTATGAAGATATGGCAAAAATGATAGATGGATTTTTTGAAACAACAGGAACAATGGATGTTGCTAAATTTTTTCATCTAAATGATGAACAACTTAGAAAAAGTTTAAAAAACGACACTCAACAAATGGCTCACTACAAAATAGTAGCTGGATATGAATTTTTAGAGGAGAGTTTATCTCATACAAATAAAGTAGTAAATGACATTATGAAAACTGTTTTTAATGATAGTGAACCATCTATGATAGAGATGCAAAAAGTTACAAATATGCTTCTATATAACATGATTATAATGCAACAACAGTCCATAGCTCTTCAAAATGATTTAGCTTTTGCTATGTCATTAGAAAAATATCATGGAGTTAATCATAAAGACTTTCAAAAAAGAATTAATGCTTTAAATGATGAAGATGAAACAAGAAAAGAAAAATATCTAGAAGATCAAAAAACTAAAATTGATAATGTCAATAAAATTTCAAATGAATATGACATAAACTATATGTTTGGGTATTAAGATGTTTGTAGATTTTTATGAAAAAATGATGACTACTTTTAATGCTTTTATGGATGATAAATATCAAGCTTTTATAGAAGCATTTAAACCTTTAGCAATAATTATTTTAACAATTTACATTATGATTGTTGGATGGATAATATTGTCAGGGAAAAGTGAAAAAGGAAAAGAGCTATTTATTACAGTTCTTCTTTCAACTTTCATAACTGGCATTGTTTTTAGTTATGGTATTTATAAGAGTTGGATAATGGATACTATCTTGCTTCAAAGTTTTAAAATTCAAGGATTTTTTTTAACTATGGATGGAAGTTTACCATCTCAAGTTTTTACTGGAGTAGATAAAACATTTGAATTGTTTTATGGGCAAATAGGAAAATTATGGGAAGGAACTTCAATATTTAGTTCAGATGGTACTCTAACAATGTTTGTATTAATTGTTTTAAGTGTTATTTTTGGTGCTTTATATTTGGTATTTGCAGTTCTTGTAATTTTTTCTACATTTGCAATTTTTGTATTTTTTGTTATTGGTGGAATTCCTTTATTTTTAGCAATAATTCCAAAAACAAGATTTATCTTTTATGCTTGGTTAAGAGCTATTTTAAACTATGCTTTAATTCCTATATTTGCGTCTATTGTTATGGCAATAAGTATTAAATTTCTAAATGCAGCAATCGAAGATCTAATAAACTTAGATATTAGAAAAAATGGAGTTTTAAATTTAGCTGTTGCGAATGCAATGTTTATAGGCATTTTATCTATATTTTTTCACTTAAAAGCTCCCGAATTTGCTGCTGCATTAACTGGTGGACAACCTTCTGGTGTAGGTGGCTTCTTTACAACATCATTTGCAGTTGCAGGTACTTCATTTGCTATAATGAAATCTGCTCCAAAATATGGGAAAATGGCTGGTAAAGGAGCTTGGGGAGCTTCTAAACTTGGTGTTGCTGGAATAGCTTATTCAAATGCAGTACTAGAAAGAGATTTAATGAAAAATATTCAAGCAAAAAATGCTCTTTATAAATCAAGAGGAGTTTAAATATGCTTAATGAAAATCCTATTAAATCTCATACAATAAAAATACCTCTTAAATACAAACAAAATGTTAAAAAAATCAATCAAATTGCTCATAAAGCATATATTGAAGCAAAACTTACTAAGGAGATATTAAATGAGTTAGATAAAGATAGTGAAAACAGTCATATGAAAATATCTTTAAGCTATATAACAAAAGAGTATTTCAAGGATATTCAAAAAGATATTCAAAATTTAACTCTAAGAGAATTTGTTATCTGCTCTTTTTATATAGCTGAAAAACTAAATTGGAATTTTATCTGTGAAGATGAGAGGTTTTTTACAGATCAACTAAAAATGTTTAATAAAAAATAAGGAGAAAAAATGAGAAAAATTATGTTTTATATATTACTTGCTTTAGTGGTAAATGGTTGTGTTGGAAAAGACAGCAATGGTCTTTTAAAAAGTCCTTGTAGAGAAGCTCCTATACAAAAAAACAATCATTCATTAGATAGTGAGAAAGATTACTATGGCGGATAAAGAAATTGAACTTATAAGTCCTGTTGCATATAAAGCAGCAATGGTTAATAATGTTCTTCTACAAAGAGTAATAGTTGCCTTATTAGGTATTGTATTAATTTTAGGAATAGTGATTATTTCACTATTTCCACTAAAAGATACAAAAGTAAAGGTTGTTGAATTTGTAGATGGAACTTCTAATTTTGTAAGAGTTATAGAGCCGAACCAAAATATTCAATCAGATAGTTTATTGATTAATTACTTTGTTAAAAAATATGTTGTTGATAGAGAAACATGGAATAAAGTAGATGAACAAATTCGATATGAATATATAAAATCTGTATCAAATGAAAAAACTTGGAATGATATGATAGCAATTTTTACTCATTCAAAATCACCTTATGTAAAAAATGATTTTAAAAGAGCTATAAAAATTTTAAGAGTTAGTGAACTAAGTCATAATATACGACAAGTTGAATTTGAAACAAATGATATATATGGAGCTGGTACTACTTCTCAAAAACAATCAAAAGGTTATTGGGTTGCAACTCTAAAAATGAGTTTTAAAACTAGAGATGTAAATTATGAAGATAAAGATTTTAATCCACTTGGATTAATAGTTGAAGAATATTCTATAGCACAAAGGAAGTAAAAATGAAAAAAATTTTAATAATTGTATTATTATTTATACAATCTGCATATGCATTTAGAGATGAAACATCATTAAGCGATAACAATACAAATCAAGATATGTTTCCATCATCTTTAAATAGTGTTCAAAAAGCTTTTAACACATCAAATATGCACGAAAATGTAGCTGTTTATAAATATGAAGATGAAAATACTTACAAAGTTCGACTTAGAACAGCAGTTGAAACAATGTTTGTTTTACCACCTGGTGAAAAAATAATTAGCTACTCTTTAGGAGATAGTTTAGTTTTTAAATATAAACCAATTATTGTAAAAAACTATCAAACTGAAAATTTATTTACAGTAAGACCTCAAACAGCTGGAGCTGATACAAATTTAATTGTTGTTGGTGCTAGTGGAAAAATTTATAAGTTCTACCTAAGAGCTGACAATCACGATAGTCCTTTTTTACCAATATTTACAATCTATATAAGCAAAGATGGAAAAATACCATCTCCTAAACCACTTAAAACTGATTTTGAAAGTTTAGAAATATCTAGTGAAAACAAAAAAGAGTTATCTCATTTCTTGAGCAATAAAGTAGAAATGCAAAATGCAAATTTTGGTTATATCTCATTAAATGGAAGTGATGACATAAAACCTGATACAGTTTTTGATGATGGTAAATTTACATATTTCTATTTTAAATCACAAAATGGAAAAATTAAAAATCTACCAGTTGTATATAGAGTAGTTGATGATTATGATACTCCAGTTAATTCTAGAATAGAAGGAGATTTTATCATTGCTGAAACATTATCTAAAAGATGGACTTTAAGAAGTGGAACAGCTCATCACTGTATAAAAAGAGAAGATTAAAATGAAATCTAAAATTAGAAATTTCAATAAATCCTCTTTAGATAAAAAGAAATTAATCTTAATTGCAATAGTTGTTTTAGCTTCTATTGCAATAATTGCATTTATAATAAAATTAGCTTTTTTTAATAAAGTGACAGAAGATGATTTAAATGTTTACAGTGAAATAGATCCATCTTTTTTTAGTCAAATAGAAGAACCTCCTCCTCCACCAATAGTTGAAAAACCTAAACCAGTTAAAAAGGTGGTAAAAAAAGCTCCACCTCCTCCACCTCCTCCTCCAAGAGATGTATTTGTTCAAAATCAAATTATCTCTAATCCAAACCAGGAACTAATTGATAAAATCAATAAGCAAAGATTTACAAGTGGTAAAACTATGGCTTTAACACAAAATGAAAAAGGTTATGGATTTACACGAATGGAAGGTCACTATAAAATTGATACAGATAAAGCTAGTGAGAGTGTATATCTAAATAGAGTTATTACAGCTGATAGAATGATACCAGCTCTTTTAATAAATGAACTTGTTTCTGATATTGAAGGTAAATTAACAGCACAAATTGAAGATGATATTTATGGATTCCATGGAAGAGATATTTTAATTCCAAAAGGTTCAAAAGCAGTTGGAAGATATTTACCTCTTCAAAGAATAGGAGATGAGAGATTAATTGCTACATGGGATAGAATAATTACTCCTGAAGGAGTAAATATTAATTTAAAAGATTCACAATTAGCTGATACAATGGGAAGAAGTGGTGGTTATGGAGAAATTGATAGAAGGCTTTCAGAAAGATATGGTCTATCAATTTTACTATCAACTATTAATGCAGCTGTTGGATATGCAATTAGTAAACAATCAAGTGATCCAAATCAAGCTTACACTGCAACTACTTATACAAATGGTATTGCTGAAGTTTCTGGACAAATTTTAAAGGAGCAATTAAATGTAAAACCTAGAATAACAATGAGAGCTGGAACTAGAATTTTTATAAATCCAGTTCATGACATATATTTTCCTATAAATTCAAGTGGTACGGTCTTGCCAAGTCCATATTACAATGAAAAAGGAGATAAAAAATGAAAAAAATTATTGTACTAATTTTTTTAGTTTTTGTTTTTGCAAATGCAAACAATAATATTATACAACTTAGATTAATTGATAGTGTTTCTATTAATAAATCAAAAGTTGCTAGAGCTAATTTTGTTTCTTTAGGAAGCAATGCTAGTTCTGAATTTAGAAGAGCAATTTTTCAAGGAAATATTAACTATGAAAAACTAAGTAATGGTGAAACTAGAACAACTATAGTATGGTCAACTGTAAGAGATGGTCAAAAAAGTGCAAATGTACCACCATTTTTAACAAAAGTATCATCAAGAGCAACTTCTATTACTGGAGGTACTGTTGTAAAAGCTGTTGGAAACACTGAAGAGCTTACAAATGCAATTAGAAATATGGATAATGATAGCTCTTTTAGTGATACAGTTAAAGATTTAACAAGTGGTAATGAAGAAAATTTAGCTTCAGATGGTGGCTTTGGTAATAATTCTACAAATAGTTCTGATTCAAATGACTCTAGCTCTAGTGGAAACTCATCTAGTGGATGGGGTGGTGGAAGCTCTGGAGGTGGTTCTTCTAGTGGGGGAAGCGGTGGCTCGGGAAGTGGTTCAACTGGAGGAAGCAATACAACTCCACCTGTAGTTATTCCAGATAGTGGAAACAATGGTGGTTCTAATAGTGGGGGTAGTTCAAGTGGTGGTTCTAATAATGATAGTTCAACAAGATATAGTAAATGTCCACCGATAATAGAAAATGGAATATATACAGTTACTGAATATATTGATGGTTCTTGTGTACCTACAAATATGTCAAGTAGCATCTATACAACTGCTCAAGGTTGCCCTCAAGAATTAGATTTTGATAAAAATATTGCAAGAATAAGTACTAGAACTTATGCTATGCCTATGGGAGTAGAAATTTTAGTTACTCCTTGTCAAAAAACTGATAAAACTGCCAATTTGGTTGAAACTCATAATGGTTGCGAATGGAAAGCAAATCTTGATAATGAAACAGCAAACTTACAGAAAAGATATTTTTTTCACTATAACAGTGAACCTGTATATGTAACACAGTGTGTAAACAGTAATAAAACTGCTCCTATAGAGCAATTTAAAGGTGATTTAGGTTGTCAACCTATTATTGACTGGACTGGTGGAACTTATCAAGAAACTGCTAGTGAAAATGGACTTTGTCGTCCTTTCAAAGATATGCAAAAAATCTATTATGATGAAGAGCAATGTCAACCTTTTGTTGATTTTGAAAAAGGTTATGTAACTATTGCAACAATACCTTATGTAAATCAAGAAACTGGTAGAAAATATATTGGAGCTTGTCAAAAAACAAATAAAACAGAAAGTATTAAATGGACAAACGAAACTTGTTCTAATGTTATTGATAGAAAAAGAAAAATTGGTATAGAACAACATAGAGCATTTTACACTCAAAATGGTCAAAAAAAATGGTTAAATGAGTGTGGAAATAGTGAAAATACTTTTGAGCTACTTTTATTTAAAGAGTATGATCAAGCTTGTAAAAATAAAATTGATTATGTAAATAAAGAAGTATATGAAAACTATAGAACCCTAACTAGGCTAGATGATAAAGTAATTGAAGTTGAAGGATGTAAATATGAAGAGGAAAGACAAGAGCTAAAATCTACTTATGAAGGGTGTAAAAAAAGACACGATTTTCAAAATAAAAAATCTTATGAACAAGAGAGATTTTATTTTATGAAAGATGGAGATAGACAATATGTAAGTGAATGTAGAGATAGTAATATTGTTTATAATCACTACAACACAAGAGCCACTTGTAATATCGTTAATTCTGTTGGAAAAGTAATTGTTTTTGAGAGAAATGCAATCAATTTATATGATGACACTATAGAATATATTAGTGAATGCCGTCCAATTAGCGATGAAATAAAAGTAGAGCAAGAGTTTGTTGGATATGAACACGACTTTCATAATAATCAATCTTATAGGCTTGTAAGAGATTACTACATAGACCCAGTTACTCACGATAGAAAATATCTAACAAATGCAGTGAGAGATAATGTTAATTTCCCTCATATTAAAGAGGCTGGAAATTGGGAACACAATGATGAGTTAAAACATTCAGTTAGAAAATTAAGAATATCATTTATTGATACTGTTATAAATAAAAAAATATATCCAAATGGAGAGGACTTTTTTTATAGCGAACCAGTTGCTTATTCTATACTTTTCGTTGGCGAAAAAGTTGGAAGTAAATTTTCTGCAACAAGTCCACAAATTACTAGAACAAATGATGTGTATTATTATAATGGAAATCTCATAGATAGGGGTATCATTCAAACTATTAATACATATAAAACAAACATTGATACTGGTTGTAGTAAGCAATCTACAGCTGATTCTTGGGAAGTTGTTGGTATTGGAATTTATGGTGTTGGTTGTTATATGGGAGAGAAAAATGGTTATATTCACAGTTTTGCTTATGGGTTATCGGCTAATCTAGAAAAAATTGAAAATAAAACAGAATATCTAAGAATTGATGGAACAAAACTAACAATTACAAACTCAACAAGATATAGGGCTGTGCCGTGATGAAAACTCATATTTTGATGCAAAGAACTCTAGAACCACTAGAAAAATATTTAAATACAAAAGGGCTTGTTGAAGTAATAATCAACAAGCCAGGAGAGATAATATTAGAAACAAAAAATGGATTTAAATATATTCAAGACAACTCTTTAACTCTTGAATATTTAGAAGGTTTCGCTCAACAATTAGCAACAACTGTAAACCAAAAATTTGGTGAATATCATCCTATACTATCTTGTACTCTACCTATATATAACTATAGAACTCAAATTATGGGTAAAAGTGTTGTAGATACTAATTTTGCAATGGCTATAAGATGTGCTAGTGCAAATATATACCCTCTTGAAACTTGGTTTGATGAAAAAGAGATAAGTATTTTAAAAAATGCAATATTAACTAAAAAAAATATCTTAATTGCTGGAGGAACTTCTAGTGGTAAAACTACTTTTTTAAACTCTATATTATCTTTAGTACCACACGAAGAGAGAATTTTAACTATTGAAGATGCTAAAGAGCTTGAACTTCCACAACCAAATGTTACAAGGTTATTAAAAAGTAAAATGGGAACAGATATAGCAAAAACAACTTATGCTCATCTAATAAATAGTGCAGTTAGATTAAGACCAGATAGAATTATTTTAGGTGAGCTAGATATTGACAATACTTTACCTTTTCTAAGAGTTTTAAATACAGGACATGGAGGTAGTATGGCTACACTTCATGCTGATAGTGTAGATAAATCAATTGAAGCACTAATTATGAATATTTCATTAGCTGGAGCTGGTGGAAATGAAAGAGCTATAGAAAAATATATTTTAAATGCTCTTGATATTATTGTTCATCTAAAAAGAATAGATAGAGTTACATATAAAGCAACTTTAAAGGAGTTAAACTAATATGAAAATATTATTATCAATCATAGCAATAATGTTTTTTATGATTGCCATATTATTTTTTGGATTATATCATCAATTTGGAAGTATAAACAATATTCCAAATTTTGAAACAATCTTATATCTTTTAAAATCACAACATCCAAAATATCCAGACTCTATTATGATATTAACTGTATATATTATTGCAACTATATTTTTACCTATACTATTTATTGTTAGTTTATTTAAAAATAAACATAATAATGAATATGGATATGCAAGATATGCAACTTTTGATGATATAAAAAAATTCAAACTAGATTCAAAAAGTGGAATAATACTAGGTCAAAGAGGAACTAGACTTTTAAGAAGTCAAGAGCCTCTAAGTACACTTTGTGTTGCTCCTCCAGGAACTGGGAAATCTGCTGGTTTTACTATTCCTAATGCTTTAGCTTATGAACAATCACTATTTGTTCTTGATATAAAAGGTGAGATTAGTGAAAAAACAGCTGCTTATAGAAGTAACTTTTCAAAAATAATTATTTTTGATCCAGCAAATAAAGAAAATAAAACTGGTTTTAATCCATTTGATAAAAGCATTATAGAAAACTTTGATCAAAATGAAATAAATCAACATGTTCTCCAAATTGCTGAATTAATTTTTCAAAATAGCAAAGTTTCAAATTCAGATATGAGCCATTGGTATTTGGAATCAAAGAATTTATTTGTTTTCATAGCTATTTATTTGATATTTATTTCACAAAAAAACAAAACTGTGATTTCCATTCCAGGAATAAGAAGCTTTGCTCTTTCTAGTCAAAATCTCAAAGAACATATTTTTGAAATTTTGGAAGAAAATCAAGAGTTACCACAACTTGCAAGAGAATTAGGAAATGCTTTAATTCAAAAAGCTGAAAAAGAATTTTCTGGTCTTTTTTCAACTTTTCAAACAAAACTACTTGTTTTTCAAGATGATTATGTTGCTAAATCATTCTCTTTTAATTCATTTACTCCAGAACAATTGAGAGAAGAAAATATATCTTTTTACTTTAAAATTAAAGAGATAGATACAGAAAGACTAGCACCTTTAGTAAGATTAACTTTAGATTTTTTTGTAAAAACATTGCTAAAAAAAGAGAAGAAAAAAGATGATTTAAACATATTATTTTTACTAGATGAATTTCCAAGATTTGGAAGTATCCCAATTTTGTTAAAACTTCCAGCTATTGGAAGAAGTTATGGCTTATTAGCTATGTTTTTCTTTCAATCAAATGGACAAATAACTGAAATATATCAAAGGCATGGAATGGAAGAGCTAGATGCTACAACAGCTTATAAAATCATTTTAACACAAAATGAAGCTCAAACTGCAAAATCATTTTCTGATAGCATAGGAAACACAACTAGATTAATTAAAAAAGGTACAAGTAAAAGTAAAAATAATGATTTCTTTAGTTCTAATAGTGGTTCAAGCTCATCAAATGAAAATTTAGAAGGAGTTCCTCTTATAAGAACTGATGAACTACTCTCTTTACCTTTTGGTGAAATAATAGTATTAGTTCAAGGCTTTAGAAATATACCTATAAAAGCTAAAACACCATTTTGGTTTAAAAATCCACAAATGCTTGAAGCTGTAGAAAAAATATAAGTATTTAAAAATGTTGACAACTATTTTTAATTCTTGTATAATTTCACCGTTAAGAGAATGTAAAAATAACTTAAGTGGGCTGATAATCCACGAAGTCGTGTAAAGGTAGAGCTTTTTAGCTTTA